>NZ_JBEPNA010000001.1:0-599498 GCF_040546025.1 Marisediminicola sp. UYEF4
CTCGGCTACCACGGCTACCACGGCTACCACGGCTACCACGGCTACCACGGCTACCACGGCTACCACGGCTACCCTCGGCTACCACGGCTACCCTCGGCTACCACGGCTACCCTCGGCTACCACGGCTACCCTCGGCTACCACGGCTACCCTCGGCTACCACGGCTACCCTCGGCTACCACGGCTACCCTCGGCTACCACGGCTACCCTCGGCTACCACGGCTACCCTCGGCTACCACGGCTACCACGGCTACCCTCGGCTACCACGAATACAACGGCTACCACGGCACCCTCGGCGGAAGCGGTGGCGCAGGTCCCATTGGCCACGGCATCCACAGGGGATCGAGGTACTCCTCCTCGCCGAGGGCCTTTCGCGCGTCGTCCGCAAGAATGCTGATGACGAGGCTGCGGAACTCATCGGGGTCGAGAGTGCGGTGTTCTCCGGGACAACTGCAGTTGGCGGTGTCAGTCATGAAGGTCAGCTCGGCACGCAGGTAGGCGCGGTCGAGAGCCGCTCTGGCCTCGCCGGTCGCGGTGTCGTGAATCACGACCCTGCCGGTCGGCCCAACGGTGAGCGGGAAGCTTCGGAGGGTATCGATGATCAGCCGCGCCGATTCCCCCTCGACGAGGGGTTCCGTCGGGCCGGTGCGCTTCGCTCGTTGATTTCTCGCCATGCAGCGAAATTAGGCGTTCGCGAACTCTCGCGGCGGGCATCCGGCAGTTCCGGTGGAGAACGGCGGAGGGTGCGTATCGGTGAGGGAGGGGTCGGGCCGCTCGCGGGACACGACCGGCGGAGCCTCAGGATGGGCGCCTATCGTCGGCGTATGACTTTGAATGAGATCGAGCTCACCACCGCCGAGGGCCAGCCCACCACGCTCGCCGCCTACGCCGACCAGGTCGTGCTCGTCGTGAATGTCGCCTCGAAGTGCGGCCTCACTCCTCAGTACGAGAAGCTCGAGGAGCTGCAGAAGACCTACGGCGACCGCGGGTTCACCGTGCTCGGCTTTCCCTGCAACCAGTTCGCCGGGCAGGAGCCGGGAAGTGCAGAGAAGATCCAGGAGTTCTGCTCGATGACGTACGGCGTGACGTTCCCATTGTTCGAGAAAACCAAGGTGAACGGACGATCGGCGCATCCCCTTTACGCGGAATTGACCAAGACCGCGGATTCCGCCGGCAAGGCCGGCCGGGTCAAGTGGAATTTCGAGAAGTTCGTGATCTCGCCGACTGGCGACGTGCAGCGGTTCCGCCCGACGACCCAGCCGGATGCGCCTGAGGTCATCGCGGCGATCGAGTCGGGCCTCGCGCGCGCCTGAGTCGCATTTCGACCCCGGATCAGGCCGGCTGAGTCGCGGTCTGGCTGAGGATCGGGCTGGTCCGCCGCCGCTCGGATGCTGGTCCGCGCGTAACCGAGGAGATCGGACGGACACGCCGGTATCGGTGGCGAGTTGAGGCGGCGAGTCGCCGATTCTCCTGTGTTGGTTGACCCGGTTACCGCAGGACCGGGTGTCGCCGCGCAGGAGTCGAACGGCACTGTCGCCCGACGCGCCCGAGTTCGTAGTATGGGCGCCACCACGACGCTGAGAGCAACCATGGAGTCAGGCACGACACCGGATGCAACACTCTCGGTTGCGCGCGCCCCGCGCCAGCACCCGCCCGACACAGCACCGCCGCCCGCACACCCGCCACGCGCGAAGTCGCTCTACGACGCAGTGATCCTTGACATGGACGGTGTCGTCACCGACACCGCGATCGTGCACGCCGCGGCGTGGACGACGCTGTTCGACGAGGTGCTGCGGCAGCGGACGGATCCCCCGCAGCCCCCGTTCGACGACGTGCTCGACTACGAGCGGTTCGTGGATGGGAGGCCGCGGGAGGACGGCATCCGCGCCTTCCTCGCCTCGAGGGGAATCCACCCGCATCCCGACGAGATCTCTCGCCTCGCCGCCCGCAAGCAGCAGCTGTTCGAGCAGAAGCTGGGCACGCTCGGCGCTCATGTGTTTCCTGATGCGGTGGCGCTGCTGCATCGGCTGCGGGCCGCCGACATCCCCGTGGCCCTCGTCACCTCCAGCCGCAACGCCGACCGGGTGCTTCAGAAGGCGGGGGTCGCCGATCTCTTCGCCGTGCGGATCGACGGCAACGAGGCCGCGCGACTGGGCCTGCCCGGCAAGCCGGACCCGGCGATCTTCCTCGAGGCGGCCCGGCGGCTCGGCGTGACGCCCAGCCTCGTCGTCGTCGTGGAGGATGCCGAGGCGGGTGTTCGGGCGGCGGCGCAGGGCAGGTTCGGACTCGTCGTCGCCCTGGATCGCACCGGCGGCGACCGCCTGCGCATCGCGGGGGCCGACCGGGTGCTGGCGGACCTCGGCGACCTCGACGTGAGCCTCGGCGGGGAGCCCCGCGGGAGCCGCGGCGGGGAGCCGGGTGGGCAGCCCGGCGGGCCCGCATGCTGGGCAGGAGGGGAGAGCGGAAGCGACCCCTGGGTGTTGCGCTATGACAGCTTCGACCCAGCCACCGAGGGCTTTCGTGAGGTGCTGTGTGCGCTTGGCAACGGCTACTGGGGCACCAGGGGTGCCGCGCCGGAGTGCGATTCGGATGCCGTTCACTACCCGGGCACGTACCTCGCGGGGGTCTACAACCGGGTGCGCACCGCACTCGACGGCCACGAGGTGGAGGGCGAGCACCTCGTCAACGCGCCCAACTGGCTTCCGCTCAGGTTCAGAATCGACGGGGGCGAATGGCTTCGCCCCGACCGTCGAGTGCTCGATTACAGCCAGGAGCTCGACCTGCGACGCGGGCTGTTGAGCCGCAGCATCCGCTACCGCGACGAGGCCGGACGCACGACACGCGTCACCGACCGCCGCTTCCTCTCGGCCGCCGCGCCCGGCATCGCCGTGCTCGAGTCGACCGTCGAAGCGGAGGACTGGGCGGGCACCCTGACCGTGCGGTCCGCGCTCGAGGGCCGCGTCGCGAACCGCAACGTCGCCGAGTACTGGCTGCTCGCCGATCGCCACCTCCTCGCGCGAGGGCAGGGGGAGCTGGATGCTGAGACCGTGCTGCTCGACATGGAGACGAACCAGTCCGGAATTCACATCGCCATGGCTGCCCGAACGCGAGTGCGGCGCGAGCCGCCGGCGGGAGGAGGCGACCGTGCCGTGCCCACGCACCGGCGCCTGCTCACTGAGCCCGGCATGATCGGCCACGAGTTCGACCTGCAGCTCCAGCCCGGGCATCCGGTCACGATCGAGAAGACGGTGACCGTGGCGACCTCCAGGGACCGGGCCATCTCATCCGCCGCCATCGCGGCGACCACCCGGATCGCCCGCGCCGCCGACGCCGACACGCTGCTCGCCGAGCAGGAGCGGGCGTGGCAGATCCTCTGGGACGAGTTCGGGGTGCACCTGCACACGAGCGAACGGCAGCGGCTCGCGCTCAACCTCGACATCTTCCATGTGCTGCAGACCGTGGCGACCGTCGACAGCGACCTCGACGCGGGCGTGCCGGCGCGGGGGCTGCACGGCGAGGCCTACCGCGGGCACGTGTTCTGGGACGAGGTGTTCGTGTACCCGATCCTCACGCTGCGCCGCCCCGACCTCAGCCGGGCCCTGCTCGGCTACCGCTACCGTCGGCTCGACGAGGCGCGTGAGGCCGCGCGGGCGGCCGGGTTCGAGGGGGCCATGTTCCCGTGGCAGAGCGGAATCGACGGCCGCGAGGAGACCCCGACCGAGCTGTTCAACCCGCGCTCCGGAAAATGGATGGCCGACAGGTCGTCCCGCCAGCGCCACGTGGGAATCGCCGTCGCCTACAGCGTGTGGCAGTACTACCAGTCGACGGGCGACACCGAGTTCATGATCCGGCAGGGCGCCGAGCTGATCATCGAGGTTGCCCGGTTCTTCGCGAGCATCGCCGAGTACGACGCGGCATCCGATCGCTACGACATCTCGGGGGTGATGGGCCCGGACGAGTTCCACGACGGCTACCCCGCGGCGCCCGGCGAGGGGCTCCGCAACAACGCCTACACGAACGTCATGACGGCGTGGATGCTGCGCCGCGCGGTCGACACCGTCGCGCTGATCGGCACGCGCTACGCTCGCCCGCTGCTGAATCGTCTTCGGCTGCGGCCGGACGAGACCGAACGCTGGACCCGCCTGAGCACGAGGCTGCGAGTGCCCTTCCACGCCGACGGGGTGATCAGCCAGTTCGAGGGCTACGAGAATCTGGCCGAGTTCGACTGGCACGCCTACCGGGCCAAGTACCCGTCGCTGCGCCGGCTCGATCTCATTCTCAACGCCGAGGGCGACTCCACCAACAATTACCGCATCTCGAAGCAGGCCGACGTGCTCATGCTGCTCTACCTCTTCTCGGCCGAGGAGCTGCGTGAGCTGCTCGCCGACATGGGCTATCCGCTCCCGCCCGAGGCAGTCGTGGCAACGGTCGAGTTCTACGGGGCGCGGTCGACGCACGGGTCGACGCTCAGCAACGTCGTGCACTCCTGGGTGGAGGCCCGCCGCGACCGGCAACGGTCGTGGGAGTTCCTCGAAGGAGCACTCGACAGCGACCTCGCCCACGGCGACGACAGCACGACCAACGAGGGCGTTCACCTCGGCGCGATGGCGGGCGCTGTCGACATGGTCGTGCGCTGCTACCCGGGCCTCGAGATCAGGTGCGACCGGCTCTGGTTGCATCCGCTCATCCCGCCCGAGCTCGGCGAGGTCGCCTTCACGATCACCTATCGCGACCAGCCGGTGCGCATCGAGGTGACCGCGACGACCGCGCGGCTGAGCCTCAGCGCCGGAGACGCCGCTCCCATCACTGTCGTGGTCGACGGACGGGAGGCCGTGCTCGCGCCGGGGGTCACGCGGGAGTTCCGGCTGGGAGGCGGTGCGGCACACCTCTACTCGGGGGGTGCCGTCGCGCCTCGGAATGCATATCGTACAGATATGGGCAATCACAACTGGGACGAGAACTCGGGTGACGTCACCGAGGCGGGCATGGTCGACGAGACCGCCCCGGAGGGGGAGCGAACCGCGGGCTCCGGCCGCACCGACGATCCCGACGAGCGTGCACTGCTGATTGAGGGGTCCCTGTCTCCGGGATCGACCGCGCACGGCAACCCGAGCGACTCCGACGACCACGGGTCCGAGCACGACCGGCCAGGGTCGACCGGGCCCAGTCAGCACAACCCCAACGCACTGATCCGGGGCAACCGGGTCACCACGGCGCAGGACATGGAGTGAGGCCCGCCTGACTCGCGGGCGCCCGGATGCGCGGGGGCTCAGTCCTCGCGCGGCTCCTGGAGCGCCTCGGCGTGCGCCGTCTTGCCCCGCTCGAGCATCTCGTCGTCGCCGGCGAGGATGCCGATCGTCTCGGTGATCCGGGCCCGGGTGGCGCGCACCGCCTGCCCGAGGGTGAGCGAGTCGTCTCCCGGGTCGAGGGCGTGTTCGGGGAAGTGATGCAACCTGTCGTCGTCGCCTGGCGGCTGGCGGACGTGGTCGACGCAGAGCCGGGCAACCTCCTCGGCGTGCGCGTGCATGACGGAGTGCGCTGCGCCCGGCATCTCCCACGAGCGCGAACGTGGCAGGAGCTCGCCGATGCGCTTGACCCAGTCCCGCGGAGACACGGCGTCGTGCTCGCCCCGGATCACCAGGGTGTGCGCGGTCACCCGCGGCAACTGCTCCTCGATCGGATATCGCATCATCTCGGGCAGCACCCGCGAGAACCACTTCGGACCGCAGAAGATGTACCCGCTCACCGCGAGCACCTTCACCCGGAGAGTCTCGTGCCAGGCGGACTGCGCGAACCGCAGCACCTGCCGCCCGATGTGCCGTTCGGCCGCATTGACCACGGGACCGATCAACACGATCGTCGAGAGCCCGGCACGACGGGAGGCGAGGTCGGTCACGATCTGTGTTCCCATAGAGTGCCCGACGATCACCGGATCGTGCAGCCCGAGCTCGTCGATGACCTTGTCGAGCAGGTCGGCGTAGCCGCGGATCGACAGGGCGGACCCCGGATGCGGCACCCCGCCGAATCCTGGAAGGTCGAGCGCGTGCACGGGCCCGAACCCGTTGAGGATCGGCGCCAGGCGCTCGAAATAGCTCGATGACACCCCGATGCCGGGCACCAGCACGAACGCGCGCTCGCCGTCGTGACCGATCGAATTGACCCGCGCGTAGGTCGAACCGTCGTAGACGCGGGTGACCGACACCTCGGTCGACGAGGCGGTGTGCCGGGTCTTGCGCGACATGGGGCTCCTCCGCCTGGTCGGTGGTTCGTGTTAACGTGCGCTCAAGCTTGCCATGACAGCTTAAAATGATGGAGTACTCGACGAACGGCTCGGAAGGCTTGGAAAGTGGCGCGATCATGAGAGTGGGGATGCGAGAGCTGCGCGACGCGCGCCGCGGCGAGCGCCCCACGACGGCGCCCGGGCATCCGACCCTCAACGAAATCATCGAGGAGGGCCTGCTCATGTCGCTCTTCGCGGTAAGGATGGCGGTGAAGAACCGCATCATCGTCGGCGCCCTGCGCGAGCACAACGACTTCAGCCCGGAGGACTACGCGCGCGCCGCCCGCGAGGAGCTGTGCCGGATTGCCCGGCAGAACGAGGCGGATGCCCGGCGCGTGGTTCGGGCCCGCAAGAAGCTGCTGAACCTGCGCTGGACCGAATCGCTCGGCGACTTCCGGCGCGGCGACGTGCGGCAGCTCGCCCTGCGCCGCCGGGTCTACGAGGCGTTGGCGAGGGCGTTGCGTGCCGCCTCGGTCGATGAGGAGCGGATCGCGGCACTGGTCGAGACGGCGCGCGTCGACGCCGGCGATGAGATCGCCCAGGCGCTGACCTCGCGGCTCATCGCGCAGGGCTTCGAGCACGAGCCCGACTATCTCATCAACCGCTTCGAGCGCCTCAACGAGCTCGAGACCATCGACATCCCGGCGCTGCTCGGTGGGCGAGCCTAGGAGCGGACCAGCTCGATGAACGCGCTCAGCCGGGCGAGCACCGTGACGTTGGTGGGCAGGTGCTCGGTGAGCGCCGGCGAGTAGAGCAGGTACGCCGCCCACTGGGCGCGCGAGATCGCCACGTTGAGCCGGTTCGGCATCAGCAGAAACTCGAGTCCGCGCGGCACCTCCTCGGCCGACGACGCCGCGAGCGACACGATCGCGACCGCGGCCTCGTGGCCCTGGAACTTGTCGACGGTACCGACGGGGATCGCGCGGAGCCCGGCATGCTGCAGCCGCTGCCGGATCAGGTCGACCTGCGCGTTGTACGGGGCGACCACGATGAGGTCGCTCTCGCTGAGGGGTACCGGGGAGGCCGCCGGCTCGCCTGCGCGCTGGCCCGTGACCCAGGGCCGCCCGAGCAGTGACTGTGCGATCTCGACGACCCGGTCGGCCTCCTCGATCGACGAGGTCGAGTTGAGGGTGTGATGCACCGGAACCGGATGCAGCCCGGGGTCGATCCCGTCGAGGTGCCGTTCGACGGCCACCGAGAGGAGCTTGTCCTCGTAGGACAGGCGCGACACGGGCGCACAGAGGGCCGGATGCAGCCGGTGGGTCTTCGCGAGGAAGAAGCCGAACTCCGGCGGCAGTACCTGGTGGCCGTCGGCGAGCCAGCCGAGCGCGGAGACGTCGACGGGCTCCGGATGCGTGCCCTGGCTGACCTGGGGCAACTGCTGGGGGTCGCCGAGCAGCAGCATCCGGGTCGCGGCGACCGCCGACGCGATCGTCGAGGCGAGCGAGAACTGGCCGGCCTCGTCGATCACGAGCAGGTCGAGGCTGCCTCGGGGCACGCGGGCGGGGTTGCTGAAATCCCAGGCGGTGCCGCCGAGCACGAAACCCTCCTGCGCGGTGAAGGTGGCGAAATCCTTTGGGTCGAGCCGCGTCCACGGCACGGCCGTGGCGTCGGTCTTGTCCTTCGGCTTCTTGCCGACGAGGTGCTTGTCGACCCCGGCCTTCACGACGGCCTCGAGCATGTGCTCGACCGTGGCGTGCGATTGCGCGACCACGCCGATCCGCCAGCCGTGGTTGACGGCGAGGTCGGCGATCACGCGCGACCCGGTGTAGGTCTTCCCGGTTCCGGGGGGACCCTGCACGGCGAGGTAGGAGTGGTCGATGCCGAGCAGGCTGTCGCGGATCGCCGCGGTGATCTCGCCGCCGCGGGAATCGGCGGCGATCGCGGCGAGCGTCGCCAGCTCACCGCGGGGCGGACGGCGGCGCAGGATGTCGAGCGCGGCATCCGACAGCATCCCGGGCAGGGCATCGAGTACGCTCTCGCCCCACTCTGCGATCGCCTCGACCTGGCTGCCGGGGTTCGGCGGAGTGCCGGGGGTCAGTGCCATCGGCAGCTCGTCGTAGGCCGGCGCGCCGTTCGCGAGCCTCTCGGTGAGGTAGAAGATGTCGTCTTCGATGGCGGTGATCTCGGCGCGGGCGTGCGCGTAGCGGGCGCCCGGTTCGCTGCTCTGCTCGATCGGCGGGAACGGCTCGTCGTAGACGAGGTAGGGCTTGTGGCCGACCTTGAGGGAGCTTCCTGGGGCGACCTCGCCGCGGATCGCGAGCACCCGCGACTCGTTGCGGGCGCGCGGCGCGAGGCCCCAGTCGCGGTGCACTGTCGTGCTGTCGGCATCGACCACGAGCACGTCGCGGGTGTCGCACCACTGCTCGATGGGGTTGCGCAGCCGGTCGAAGTGCTCCTGCCAGAACTTCTTGCCCTCGCGCCTGTGGTAGTCGATCGCGGCGGAGGCGAGCGCGATGGCGGTGTCGTCGGCGGTGCGGTCGACCGGAGGGATCTCGGCGACGGCCGCCGCGAGGGCGAGGTAGACCGGGCTGGGCTCGCGCACCACGTTCTCGATCAACGCCGGGTCGAGCTCAAGGTCCTGGGGCGACGCGAGCGGGGTGCCGGCCTCGGCTGCGCGGGCGAGCAGCCAGTCGCGCAGGCGCAGCGTCGAGACGCAGTCGTACTCGTTGTAGTCGGCGATGTCGGCGAGCTTCGCGCTCGCGACATCCGTCTCGCCCCTCGCCGACAGCTCGCGGGAGAGGGCGTACTCGGCGATCGAGTCGGCCGCCTTGTCGACCCCGTGGCGCAGGTGGTCGCCCATGTAGAGCGGCTCGAGCTTCTTGATCGAGTAGCTGCGTGAGCCGACTCGCAGGCTCTTCTTGACGATCGGGAAGAGGTCGACGAGCACGTGCTCGCGCAGCAGGTTGTCGATGTCGTCTTCGCCAACCCCGTGCCGGGCGGCGAGCGAGAGCAGGTGGGTGCGCTCGTAGGAGGCGTAGTGGTAGATGTGCATCGCCGGATGCCGCCGGCGGCGCTCGCGCAGGTAGTCGAGGAAGTCGATAAGCGCCTGGCGCTCCTCCTCGTGGGTGTGCGCCCAGAATGCGCGGAACGGGGTGGACCCGCCTTGCCCGGGAGCCTCGACGAGTCCGAACAGGTAGTCGATCCCCCACTCGGGGCCGCCGTTCTCGCTGTAGAGGGGGTCGCCCTCGAAGTCGAAGAAGATGTCGCCCGCGTCGGGCGTCGGCAGCGCGGCGAGCGCGGAGGGGTTGAAGACGTCGTAGCTGAGGGCGCCGTCGAGTTGCAGTTTCGCCTGCGCGCGCAGCGACGCGAGGGTCGCGTCGGCCAGGCCGGCGACGGGGGCGGATGCTGCGGCGAGCTGCTCGATCGTCGTGATGCCGCCCTCGCGCAGTCGCTTGCGCTGGGTCAGCCGCATCCCGGCGACGAGGAGCACGTCGTGGCTGGCCTCGACCTCGGGTGTGCAGGTGTCGCACGCGCCGCACGCGCTGTACCGGGTGTCACCCCACGCGACCGCTCGGTCGGCGGCGAGCCGCTCCTCGACGAGCCGGGCAAGCCGGGCCCGCCGATTGAGGTAGACAGGCAGGATGTCGCGTAGCCGGTGCTCGCTGACGCGGCCGTCGCCGAGTACGAGGCGCACGGACTCTCCCGTGCTGACGCCGAGCCGGTGCAGCTGGTCGCCGTACGCGGCGAGCTGCAGCAGCGAGGTGATCTTCGCCGAGCGTGCGAGTTTGGTGTCGTGCACCTCATAGACGCCGTCACCGAGGTGCACGATGAAGTCGGCGAACCCGAGAAAGGTGCCGTCGAAGAAGGTGGCCTGGAAGACGACGTCGGCGCGGTCGGCGAACGCCCGCTCGGTCGCGGCGGCGGCGGCCTCGAGTGCGCCAGGGACCCGGATGTCTGGTCGTTCGATCTCGACGACGCCGGCGCCGAACTTCACTCTGAACGCCTCGAGCACGCGCTTCTCGTGCACATCCCCCAGCTCCGCGGCCCGGGTGAGCATCGCATCCGGCTTCTCAACGACCTTCGGAGTGCGGCCGAGCTTGGCATCGAGGGCACGGAGGAACGCGAATTCGCAGTGGGAGGCGGTGGTGAGATCGCTTGCGCTTGTGACGGCGCGGTCATCCAGGAGGAACATGATGGCAACGCTAGCGCGCACCACCGACGCCGCGGGATGCCCGCGCGTGACCAGGATGACTGTGTCTCTGAGCGAGTCGGGCGAATCCCGGCACGGTCGCCGTGCGACCTGCGCAACCGGTACCGCGCGGCCGTGAGAGCATGGGCGGATGCCGAAGCCCTCCTGGAAGGCGGCCCTCGAGGCGCTCACCGCTCACGAGACGGCGGTGCCCGGCGCACATTCCATCGATGGCATACGCGGTCGCACGGCGATGGCGTTGCAGTTCGAGCTGCGTGAGCTGACGCCCCGCACACCGGACCGCTGGAACGGACCGACCGCGAAGAAGGCCGCGCCGACCTGGACCGGCCACGCCGACTACCGGCTCGCGGTGCGCCCCGTGATCCGCAGCGGCACCACCGGGTGGACCAAGTCGACCCTGACCTGGGCGAATGTCACCCACCAGCTCAACCGTCTCGCCCTCGATCCGCATCAGCACCGCTGGTTCTGCCAGTTCGTGCCGCTGCATCGCGCGAGCACCGAGGCGCAGCTCGGGCAGGAGGTCGACTGGCTGTACCTCGACGACTTCGCGAGCCCGCTGCTCTGGCACCTGCTCGGGGAGGCGCGTCGGCTCGGCATCGAGCTCGTCTCGACGACCAAGGGCGTGAGTGTTCTCGTCGGCGCCGAGGCCGAGGTGACGCTGGATGCCGTGCGCGTCGCTGCCGCAACCGCCCCCGACGCACCAGCCACCGGCCTGCAGCTCGTACCCCGCGTCACGATTGACTCCCGCACCCACGCCATCGCGGCGACCGCGGCGATCGGCGACCACGGTGTCTACTGCTACGAGGCCGGAATCGAGGGCGCGCCCAGCCGGAGCACCGGGCCGGGTACAGGTCGGGCGGCAGCGCCGAACCGCGGCGCCGCCTTCGTGCTCGCCCCGACGCGGGAGCGACTGTCGCCGGAGCAGCGCCGTCTCGTGGGCGACGCGCGCACGCTCACCGTGCCGGCCGGCGAGGTCGAGGAGTTCCTCGGCGACTACTATCCGCGCATGCGCCGGTCGATCCCGATCGCCAGCTCCGACGGCTCGGTCGGATTCCCGCCGCCTGCCGCCCCCGTGCTGGTCCTCACCGCGACGTTCGAGCCCAAACAGACCCTGCGGCTCGCCTGGCATCTCGAATACGCCGAGGGTCGAGAGGCGAGGCGGATGCCGCTGCCGGCGCTCTCCGAGCCAGCATCCGGCACCGAGAGGGACACCGCCGCCGAACACGACCTCCTCGACCGGGCCGGCCGGCAACTCGCGGCATCCGCCCTCGACTACGCGCCAGAGGCCGCAGTGACGCCGACGCTGTCCACCGGCATCCTGCGCGGCATCGACGCCGCCGAATTCTGCACCCACGCCCTGCCCGCGCTCGAGGCCCTCGACGGAGTGCGGGTCGACGCCGTGGGGGAGCGCCCCGACTACCGGGAGCTCACCGCCACACCGCGCCTGACCTTCCGCACCGTCGAGAGTGACCATCGGGACTGGTTCGACCTCGGTGTCGTCGTCACGATCGACGGGCGCGACGTGCCGTTCGGCCCGCTCTTCCGGGCGCTCGCGAAGGGCAAGACGAAGCTGCTGCTCATCGACCACAGCTACCTGTCGCTGCGGCAGCCGATCTTCGAACGGCTGCTCGACCTCATCGCCGAGGCTCGCGCGCTGCCCGAATGGGAGACCGGGGTGCGCATCAGCCGCTACCAGGCGAGCCTCTGGTCCGACTTCGAGGATCTCGCCGAGGAGACCGAGCAGGCCGCGAGCTGGCGCGCGGCCGTGTCGGCGCTCGGCGCGCAGGGGACCGTGGATGCCGTGCCGCTGCCGACCGGCCTGCGCGCCACCCTGCGCCCGTACCAGGTGCAGGGTTTCGAGTGGCTCGCATTCCTCTGGCGGCATGGGCTCGGCGGCATCCTCGCCGACGACATGGGGCTCGGCAAGACGCTGCAGGCGCTCGCGCTGATCCTGCACGCGCGGGAGCCGGCGGATGCGGCGGCGGCCTCAGCGGATGCGCCCGTCGCGCGTGACGCGGCGCCACCCGTGACCGCGCCCCCGTTCCTCGTCGTCGCCCCGGCATCCGTCGTCGCGAACTGGGCGCTGGAGGCCGCCCGCTTCACGCCGGGCCTTGTCGTCCACACGATCGGCAGCACCCAGGCGACGAGCGGCACCGCGCTCGCGGAGGCGATCGCGGGAGCGGACATCGTCGTCACCTCGTACACGCTCTTCCGGCTGGACTTCGAGGCGTACCAGGCGAGCGCGTGGGCCGGGCTGATCCTCGACGAGGCGCAGTTCGTCAAAAACCACGCCTCCCGGCTGCACGAGTGCGCCCGCGACCTCGGCGCCCCGTTCAAGCTCGCGATCACCGGCACGCCGATGGAGAACCACCTGCTCGAGCTCTGGTCGCTGTTCGCGGTCACGGCGCCGGGACTGTTCCCGTCGGCGCGGCTGTTCACCGAGCAGTTCCGCAACCCGATCGAGAACGGCGGCAGCCCGGAGGCGCTCGCGAGGCTGCGCCGTCGCATCCGTCCGCTCATGCTGCGCCGCACGAAGGCGCTCGTCGCGACGGAGCTGCCGGCCAAGCAGGAACAGGAGCTGCGCATCGAGCTCAGCCCCGCCCATCAGCAGCTCTACGACACGTTCCTGCAGCGCGAGCGGCAGAAGCTCATGGGGCTGATCGACGACATCGACCGCAACCGCATCATCTTCTTCCGCTCGCTGACCCTGCTGCGGATGCTGAGCCTCGACCCGTCGCTCATCGACGAGCAGTACGCCGGCATCGGCTCGCGCAAGCTCGACGCGTTGCTCGAGCAGCTCGACGACGTCGTCGCCGAGGGGCACCGGGCGCTCGTGTTCAGCCAGTTCACGTCGTTCCTCGGCAAGGCGGCGGCGCGGCTGGATGCTGCCGGGATCGAGTACTGCTACCTCGACGGGTCGAGCACGCGGCGCGCCGAGATCGTGGAGCGGTTCAAGGCGGGGGCGGCTCCGGTGTTCCTGATCAGCCTCAAGGCCGGCGGGTTCGGGCTCAACCTCACCGAGGCCGACTACGTGTTCCTGCTCGACCCGTGGTGGAACCCCGCGACCGAGACGCAGGCGGTGGACCGCACCCACCGCATCGGGCAGACCCGCAACGTGATGGTCTACCGGCTCGTCGCGGCGGGCACGATCGAGGAGAAGGTAGTGGCGCTGGGGCAGCGCAAGGCGCAGCTGTTCGACTCGGTGCTCGACGACGGTGCCGAGTTCGGCGAGTCACTCACGGCCGACGACATCCGCGGGCTGCTCGAGGAGTAGGCGGGCGGGTGCTCACCCGCGGCGGGTCCGCGCCCGCGGGCGCGTGCGTCCGCGCGCCGAGTGTGCCTGTTGGTGCCGAGTGTGCCCGGTCGATCAGGCACTCTCGGCGCGTCTGGGCACAGTCGGCGCGAAGGTTGCTCTGGTGCGCGGCGGCGTCGCCGAGCTGGTGCCGAGTTGGTGCCGAGTGTGCCTGTTGGTGCCGAGTGTGCCTGTTGGTGCCGAGTGTGCCTGATCGACCGGGCACTCTCGGCGCGTCTGGGCACAGTCGGCGCGAAGTGGGGCGATCTGCCTGCTGCTGAGCGCACCCGACGTCTGGCGCCGAGGACATCTTGCGCCGAGGTCGCGTGGCGGCCGTGCATGTTCGGCACGCCATTGAGAGTACGCATGTTGGCTCCTCGGATTCACTGGGAGCAGCCGAAACGCGTACTTTCGGCGAGTTAGCGCTGGGCCGTGCCGTCGGCGCCGCAATCCCGCGGATGCTCAGGCGCGGCGGCTCTTCGACGGCGCGGTGAGCCAGGGCCGCAGCATCCGCGTCACGAGGGGAAGCACCCAGTAGGCCATGATTGGCGTGAGAACCAGCGTTGTGACAAGCACCTTGGCGAGCGTCCACAGGTCGTCCCAGCCCGGGATGAACGCGACCGCGAGCAGCGTGAACGCCAGGTTGACCGGGAAGAAGCCGAGCCAGATGCTCACGGCTTGCTTCCAGCGCGGGGGCCGCGCCTCGCCCTGGCCGGCCTGCATCGCGCGGAGGTCGAGGGCGGCGGTCGGGGTGTCGAACCAGCCCTCGATGCCGGTGCGTCGGCGAACCTGGCGGTCCTCGACGAGCCCGGTCCCGGTCTCGAGCCACTCGGCGCGCTGGGCGGAGGTGTCCCAGGCGTCGAGCGTCGCGGCATCCTGGAAACGGTAGAGCATGTGCCACTCGCGGGAGCCCGCCGAGGTGCGCACCCAGCCGGAGCCGAGGAATCCGGGCCAGGTGCTCGCGAGCCGGACGCCGGCCTGCACCCATCGGGTCACGTCGGGAACCCGCTCGGGGTCGACGTTGCGTGTGATCGACACGGTGACGGGGGAGGACGAAGGGAAGCCTGCTCGTGGCGCGCTCATGAGACCAGTATTCGCGGTGGAGGTTTCGGGGCGGTAACGCGCACACCGGGCCGTCGGGCTCTCGCAGCCGGCAGCCGCACCGTACGCTGGTGTCGCCGCCAGCCGCGCCGTGCTCGTGTCGCCGCCAGCCGAGGCACCCCTCGCTCGCGCGGCCGCCAGCCGACGCACCCCTCGCTCGCGCGGCCGTTGTTCACTCGCGCTGCAGAAATCGCACCCGCATGAATGAACAACGATCACGCGAACCGCGAGGCCCTCAGAACCAGATACTCAGCCAGGGGGCGACCGCGCTGCGGAAGGCCGCGTCGATGGCATCCGCGGATCCCGGCCGCAGCTCGGTGATCCGCCCCGCCCGCTCGAGCACCGCCGCGGAGACGCCGCCGAGGTACAGCGCGCCCAGCTCGGCGACACCCAGCGCGACCGCGGCCGCGCCATCCGGAGCCTCTCCGTCGAGCGGGGACACAACCCCGGTGCCGTCGGCGGCGACGTCGAGCAGAAAGCGACCGTGAGCGAAGCCGAGTGGATCGCTCACCTCGAGCGCGATGCGGCAGGGCGCGCGGTACCGGCGGGCCTCGAGCGCACCCTTCACATCGAGGATGCGGGTCCACAGGTGGTCCTGCTCGTCGTCCTTCTTGGCGGAGCGGAAGTCGGTCAACTGCCAGACCATGGGCTCATCGACCCGGCGCAGCGGCGCGGCGACCGTCGACACGAGGTCGATTTCGAGCAGGTAGTGCCACAGCCCCACGTAGGCGTCGTCCGTCGCGGTGGCCAGATACTCCACGTTGAGGGTCTGGGCCGAGAAGTCGGGGTTCGGTTGCGTGAACGAGTAGATCGCGAAGCCCTGCGGCACACCGTCGGCGTCGTCGTAGCGCACCGCGCGCAGCAACTTTTTGCGGTCCGGGTCGCCGGCGAGCCCGAACAGCCGGTCCCAGAGGTGCCCGCGCAGGTCGATCTCGCCCGGCCCGTTCAGCCGGATCCGCTCCATGATGGCCTGCCCGTCCTCGCGCGCCCGCTCGAGCGGAACCATGTGGATGCGACCGGATGCCGCCGGCCCCGCCCACTTCGCCTTGCGGGTATTGATCTTCCAGTCGGCCGCAAATACCGACGGTGCGAAACCGAAGCGGCCGTAGATCGTCGCCTCCGACACCGTGAGGATCGCGACGGCGACGCCGAGGCGCCGCGCCGTGCGCAGCTCCGCCGTCAGCATCGCGCTCGCAATGCCGCGCCGCCGGTGGGTCGACGCGACGGTGACGGCACTGATCGCCCACGCCGAGGTGTCCGTCCCGCCGGGCACGGTGAGCCGTGCCAGCCACGAACTCACCGTCGCGACGGGCGATGCGGAGTCGGCGGCCGAGTCGTCGTAGACGCCGGTCGTGCGGCGGTCGGCGAGCCCCCGAATCTGGGCCGCGAGGGACTCCGCCGACGGTCTCGGCTGGTGGAACCCGCGGGAATCGGCCTCGAGCCAGTGCCCGAAGGCGGCCCCGTCGCTCGTGTCGACCAGGTGTAGACGCAGCCCGCCCGCGCGCATCCGTTCGGCTGATTCGTCGTCGATCGGAAGACTCAGGTACTCGGTCATGGTTTCAGGCTACTGGCAGGAGTACTCTGGCCCCGGAGCAGGATTCGACTCCATCAGGACCGCAGAGGGGTCACGATCGGAGCCGGATCCGGCCGCAGCCGGGACCCCGTTGCAACGCGCGCTGTTCGCGATCGCCGGGGGGAAAGTTCGCGGGCAGTGCGCATCTCGGCAACCGGACCATACGAATTCACGCGCATTCGTCGCGCGTAGCGGCTTTGCGCGCATAATTGAGTAAGCCTGCAGCCCGGACCCCGCTGTCAGACGTGAACTTTTCACGATTGTCCCGGGGGTGGGTTATCAGCGAGCAAATTACTGAGACCGTCGATCAACGAGCGGCGACGGGATTGCTCGAGCAGTTACTCATTCGCGCCGGCCACGGCGACCAGACTGCCTTCGCGCTGGTCTACGACCTCACCGTGCGGGACGTGCTCGCGCTCGTGCGCCGATTCACGATCGACGACGCGCTCGCGAACGACATCGTGCGGGACGTGTTCGTTGCTATCTGGCAGGCGGCCCCGCTCGGCGAGCGGTACCGCGGCTGGGCCGCGCTGTGGATCCTCGTCCTCACGCACACCTGCGTGCTGGAGCGCCTGCGGGCCGAGGACGGCAGGGCAGTGGCCGGGCCGGCGGGTGCTTGAATGGCCACATGAGCGATTCGTTGGACCACCTGCACGACCTCGCCAACTTCGTGCGGGAATCCCCATCGTCGTTTCACGCGGTCGCCGAGTGCTCCAGGCGGCTCACGCACGCCGGATTCAGTGCCGTCGACGAGACGGATGCCTGGGCGGGCGGCGCGGGCAAGCGGTTCGTCATCCGCGACGGTGCCATCATCGCCTGGATCGAGCCCGCCTCGGCAACCGCGACGACCCCGTTCCGCATACTCGGCGCGCACACCGACTCGCCCGGATTCAAGCTCAAGCCGAAGCCGACGACGAGCTCGCACGGCTGGGTCCAGGCAGGGGTCGAGGTGTATGGCGGCCCGCTGTTCAACTCCTGGCTCGACCGCGAGCTGGAGTTCGCCGGCCGGCTCGTCTTCGACAACGGTTCGACCGTGCTCGTGCGCACCGGACCGTTCCTGCGGTTCCCCCAGCTGTCGGTGCACCTCGACCGTGCGGTCAACGAGGGGCTGAAGCTCGATCCACAGGTCCACCTCAACCCGGTGATCGGCGTCGGTGACCCGGCAGATGCCGATGTGGTCGACCACCTCGCGCAGCTCGCCGGCCGGCGCGGATCGGCCGTCGTCGGCTACGACATCGTTGTCGCCGACACCGCACCGCCCACGGTGTTCGGCATCGGTGGGCGCCTGTTCGCGTCGGGGCGGCTCGACAACCTCTCCTCGGTGCATTCCGGTCTGACCGCGCTGCTGCGAATGCCGGAGGACCCGGAGCGCATCCTCGTCTTCGCCGCCTTCGACCATGAGGAGGTCGGCTCGGCGACGCGGTCGGGGGCGAGCGGCCCGCTGTTGTCGGACGTGCTCGCGCGCATCAAGGAGGGTGTCTCGGTCTCGGACCAAGCGCGCGCGCTCGCCGCATCCTGGTGCTTGTCTGCCGACGCCGGGCACGCCGTGCACCCGAACTACCCCGAACGGCACGACCCCGCGAATCGCCCTGTCGTCGGCCGCGGGCCACTGCTGAAGATCAACCCGAACCAGCGGTACGCCACGGATGCGCTCGGTGCCGCCGAGTGGGCGCGCGCCTGCGGTCAGGCGGGGGTCGAGTACCAGGAGTTCGTCTCGAACAACTCGCTGCCGTGCGGCTCGACGATCGGGCCGCTCACCGCGACCAGGCTCGGTATCCGCACCATCGATGTCGGAATCGCGCTTCTGTCGATGCACTCCGCCCGCGAGCTCTGCGGCGTCGACGACCCCGCAGCGTTGACTGGCGCGATTGAGGCGTTCCTGGCACCGGTCGGCTGACGGCGCGCGGCCGGGTGTGCGCTCGCCGGGGAAGGCCTCGGGCGCCCTTAGGCCTCCGGGTCGTCCGGGAGGAAGACCCGCTTGTACTTGCGGCCGTCGGCGAGATCGACCGTTCGGGCGGTGAGCGTTCCGCGGGTCACCTTGAGGTACACGGCCTGCGGGGTCACCCCGAGCCGAGCCGCGGCATCCGAGACCGAGAGCCCGGGCAGGTCGGTGGGCACGCTGCTCGGCCTCACGGCACGCTTGCGCCCTGCCTCGTGGCGTGCCTCGATCTCGCTGTCGGTGCCCTGCCAACGCCACTTGGCTGCCGCCGGTCCGAGCCCGGCAGCGTCGGCGACCTCGTTCCAAGAGCTTCCGCCCTCGAGCGCCTCCCGCACGCTCTGCAGAATCGCGGACTCGGTTTCCAGGGCGACGGTGAGCGCGCGGATACCGCGCACCCGTGTGAGCGGATCGGGTGGCGTCGCGGCGGACTCGTCCTGGGCGAGTCGATCGAGTGCCGCGCGCGAGGGTTCGGAGAGGAAGGGCATGATGCGGCCCATGCTAGCGGCGCTGCCTCTCGACCGTCAGACCGTCGCGCCGCCGGCGGGAAAGAGATAGTCATCTGGTGCAACCCAGCGAACCCCGCGGGCGTGGCTCAGCAGCATCCCGCGCAGGATCAAAGTCGACTCGACCGCCGCGGCGTGCAGGGTGCTGGCCCAGGCGAGGTCAGAGGGGGAGAGCCGGGGGTCGGCGTAGCGCTCGATCACGACGATGACGCCGGCGGCACCGGTGGCCTCGCCGACGTGCGACAGCATGCGGGTGAACCGCTCGGGGTCTCCGGGCGCGGGGAGCGAGGGGTGGTCTTCGAGGGGCAGGATGATCGGCAGTTGGGTATCGCGATGGTTGACGAAGAGGAACCAGATCTCGCGCCGGGTGGCGCGTCCGATGAGGGAGAGCACGCGGCCCTCGATGCGTTCGGGGGTCGAGAGCGGGAGCAGCTGGTCGGGGTCATACTGTTGCGGCTTCATTGGCCCAGAGTCGCCCGGGGGCGCTGCGCGGGGGCAGCGCGGCGGCGATGTGTGCATAACTCCGGCCGGGTGTGTGGCGGGGAGGGGCGGCACGTCCGGTCAGGCGAAAGCCCTGGCCTCCGCGATCTCGCTCCATCCGTTGCCCGACACCGTGATCTCGAGGTGCGCCGTGATCTGCTCCTTCATCGCCTCGACGTGGCTGATCAGGCCGATCGTTCGCCCGCCCGCTCGCAGGGAGTCGAGCGTGCTCATGGCGATCTCGAGGGTGTCGCCGTCGAGCGAGCCGAAGCCCTCGTCGATAAAGAGCGTGTCGAGCCGGATGCCACCGGCCTGGTTCTGCACGACCTCGGCGAGGCCCAGAGCGAGCGCGAGCGAGGCGAGGAAGGTTTCGCCGCCGGAGAGGGAGTGGGTTGCTCGGGCGCGTCCGCTGTGCTCGTCGCGGATGGCGAGGCCGAGCCCGGACTGAACGTTGCGGTAGGCGATCGCGTCGTCGTGCTCAAGCGCGTACCGACCGCTCGTCATGGTGCGCAGGCGCGCGTTCGCGGCCGCGACAATCTCCTCCAGGCGGGCGGCGAGCACGTAGGTTTCGAGACGCATCCGCTTGTCGTTGGGCTCCTTGCCCTCGACAGCGTTCGCGAGTTCCCGCAGCTGGCGTTGCTCGTCGAGCAGCGCCCCGGATGCCGCGATCCGGCGCCGCGCGGAGGCGACGATGGTGCCGAGCTGCTCGACCCGGGTGCCCAGCGCGGTGCTCGTGGCGAGGGACGCGTCCCGTGCCGCCGCCGCGGCGTCGCGGGCGGCCTCGGCCGGGAGGAGCTCGACCGCGTCGTCGGGCACGGCCGTGATCGCGGGCTCCGCGAGAGTCGCGGCCGCGGCGGCGAGGGCGTCGTCGAAGCGGCGGATGCGCGCCTGGATCGCCGCGACCACGTCGACGTCGCGTCGTGCGTCGACGACGGAGGACTCGTCGGCGAAGCCATGCTCGTCGAGCACCTCGCGAACCGCCGTGGTCGCCGTGTCAAGAGTCTCGAGTCGCGCGGAAACCGCCGCGATCGCGTCGGCGAGGGCTGACGCCGCGTCCAGCTGCTGTCGCAGTTGTGCAGATCGGGCCGCGACGGAGTCGAAGTCGCCGCGGTGGGTCGCGATCCGCGCCTCGAGCGAGGAACACCGGGTGTGGCTCTCGACCAGCTGCCTTTCGGCGTCGTCGCGGTCGGACCGGATCCGGTCGAGGGCGGTCGTGGCGTCCGCGAGCTCGGTCGTGAGGCGCGCCAGCTCCAGCTCAAGCTCCCTCGAGTCTGTGGCGGCGGCCACGGCGACGGCCAGCCGGTCGCGTGCCTCGGCGAGTTCGACCCGCAGCTGGTCGCTCGCCTTGCCGCCCGCTGCCGCGCGCGCCTCCGCCACCCGTCGGTCGAGATCCGTCGTGGCCTCGTGCGCGGCGTCGAGGTCGGCCTGCCGCGCGGCGGCGGCGGTGCGGGCGCGCTCGATGTCCTCCGGGGTGACCGGGGCGCCGTCGAAGGTAGCCGGGGCGGGGTGCTCCGCCGAGCCGCAGACGGAGCACGCTTCGCCCTCCCGCAGCTGGCCGGCGAGCTCGGCGGCATGCCCGGAGAGCCGCTGGGTCATCAGATCGTGGACGAGCGTGGCGGACGCGGCGGCCTCGCCGCTCGCGGCGGTCGCGATGGCAAGCGCGGCGGCGAGCTTCGGCTCGAGGCCGTCCACCGTCGAGGCGGCCTTCTCGGCGGCGGTGAGCCGCTCGACGCGCTCGGCGGCGTCAGGCGCTGTCGCGGCGAGCCCCTTCGCCTCGCCCAGTCGGGAGCGGATTTCCTCGAGCTCGGCAGGCAGCGACCTGGCCCTGGCCTCCCGCTCGGCGACCTCGGTCGCGAGGTCGTCGCGCCCGCGCTGCAGCGTGCCGGTTGCGGCGGTCAGCGCGGGGAGCGCCGCCTCGTCGTCGAGAGCGTCGGAGAGCGTGCCGAGCGTTTGCCTCAGGTCGTCGATCTCAGCGCGAAGGTCGCCTGTGCTCGGGGAGTGATCGTCTGCGAAGCGACCGTGATACCCCTCGCCGGCGACGGCTTCGATGGCCCGGGCTGAGTCGAGAGCGGCGGCGGCGGTGCGCCTCGCGGTCACCTGCGGCGTCGCGGCGGCCGCGTGGCGCGCGAGGTCGAGCGCCTCGCGGTCCAGGGCAACAGTGTCGCGCTCGGCCTCGAGCTCGGCCAGACGCAGCCGCGCATCGTCGCGCCGGTCCTGCTGCTCGCGCGTCCTCTCGAGTGCGCGATGGGCCACGTCGGCGGCAGTGAACTCGGCGTCGGCTCGCGCCACGGCATCCGTCGCGGCGAGGAGCCGGTCGGTCATCGCGGCGAGCCCCTGCTCGAACCAGGGGAGGTCGGGATCGAGTGGCGTCGGGATGCTCGTGCCGGCCACACCGGTTCCTCCGGCCGACGAGTCGGGTTCGTCGAGCCCGCCTCCCGCCTCGGAGACGCCGAGCAGTGCGGCCGCGTGGGCCGCGTCGACGGCGATGGCCTCGCGGGCGGCCGCAAGGCGCACCTCGAGAGCCTTGCGCTGGTCGACGAGCGCGGTCTCGATGTCGAGAAAGCGGTGCGTGCCGAATAGGCTGCGCAGCACCTTCTGCCGGTCGTCGTTCTTCGCGAGCAGGAACTCCTGGAACCGGTTCTGGGCAAGCAGGATCACCTGCAGGAACTGGTCCTTGGTGAGCCCGACGATGCGCAGCACCTCGGGGCCGACCTGGGCCGGGATGGCGGCGACGCCCTCCCAGTGGTCGTCGCGGCGGACGGCCAGCTCCGCGGTGGCCTTCTCCAGCGCCATCCCGACGCCCCGCTTCTTCGGACGGTCGTACGCCGGGCTGCGCGAGAGCCGGTAGTCGGTGTCGTGCACCGTGAAGACGAGCTCGACCCGGGTCGGATCATCGTCGGCGCAGTGGTCGCTGCGCAGGTTCGACTCGGTGCCGTCATAGCGGGGCACGCTGCCGTAGAGGGCGAAGCAGATCGCGTCGAGGATGCTCGACTTGCCCGCCCCGGTCTTGCCCGTGATGAGAAAGAGGCCATCCCCGGCGAACCGGTCGAAGTCGACCAGCTGACGCTGCTTGTACGGGCCGAACCCCTCGATCTCGAGCGTGCGGATCCTCACGCGACTGCCTCATCGAGAACGTCGGATGCGGCCTGAACGGCGATCACGTCGCGGATTCTCTCCCGCTCGTAGTCGCTCGGCCCGGAACCATTGCGCACGAAGGTGAGGAAGTCGGCGACGATCTCGTTGTCGGACTTTCCGCGCACCCGCTCGGCGTAGCTGTCGTCTCCGGCGTCGGAAGTGACCAGCGGCCGGTGCTGGAGGTTCACGCAGAGCGGGAACCGCTGCTGCAGCCTCCGCATGCCGTCGAGCGGCCGCACCTGGTCGGTGAGCACGGCCGAAACCCAGGCGTCGGCGTGGGCGTCGAGACCAGCATCCGTCAACAGCTCCTCGATCGTGCCGGTCAGGACGGCGAGCCGGCGCGGGATCGGGAGGTCGACCCAGGTCACCTGGTCGAGCCCGGCGGCGTCGAGCTGCACGAGCCAAGCCCCGCGCGGGCGGTCCGCTTCGCCGAAGGAGTAGTGCAGCGGCGCGCCCGAGTAGCGCACGCGCTCGCTGATCGCGTTGCGGGAGTGGATGTGGCCGAGCGCGACGTAGTCGGGTCCGCCGAAGACTCCCGCTGGCACGTAGTCGATGCCCCCCGAGGTGATGTCGCGTTCGACGTCGCTCGCCTCGACGCCCACCGCGAAGCAGTGCGAGAGCACGACCGAGCGTCCGCCGCGGACGGCGAGGTCGGCGCGCACCCGGTCCATCGCGAAGCCGAGAACCTGCTCGTGTGTGCCGAGCTTCGCGTCGGGGTAGTGGTGTCGCACGAGCGAAGGCTCGAGGTACGGGATGCCGTAGAAGTGCACCGGTCCGTGCTCGTCGGAGAGCGTCACCGGGATGTCGAGCTGGTCGTGCCTCGTGATGACGTGGATGCCGGCCAGCTGGGCGAACTCGGACTGGAAGCCCAGCCGCGTGGCCGAATCGTGATTGCCACTCGTCATGATCACCGTGGCTCCGGCCTCGCGCAGCTGTCGGAGGGTGGAGGTGAGCACAGTGTAGAAGTCCGCGGCCGGCGTGGCCGAGTCGAAGATGTCGCCGGAGACCACGACAACGTCGATCGCGCGCTGCCGCACCTCGTCGACGAGCGCGGCGAGCACGACGCGGAGGCTCTCGACCGTCGAATGCGCGTGGAAGGTGCGCCCGATGTGCCAGTCGGAGGTGTGGAGGATTCGCATGTGTCCGACGCTAACCCGCACGGCCGACACTGGCGGCGGGAGCGCGCCGGTCACTTTCACGGATGCCGCCGCGCGGCGATAGCATCGGCGGATGGCATCCCGAGCAGAGCGCATGGAAGGCACTCTTGTCTCGTGGAAGGACTCGCGCGGTTTCGGCTTCATCGCACCGGCGAACGGCGGCGCCGACGTGTTCGTGCACATCTCCGAGTTTGTCGATGCGAGCAGACGGCCGCTCCTCGGTGAGACGTTCACCTTCGAGATGGGGGCGACGCCGGAGGGGAAGATCAGGGCTCGCCGCGTGCTCGCGCTCGGCCAGACGCTCGACGACACTCCTCCGCCGATCAAACGCTCGCTCAATCTGGGCTTTGCCGGCTACCTCGCCGTCGCCGCCTTCGTCGTGCTGTTCGCCCTCATCGCCACCGAGCGGGACCTGCCCGGCTGGGTGATCGGCCTCTACGCCGGCACGAGTGTCCTCACGTATCTCGTCTACGCCGATGACAAGTCCGCCGCGGCGTCCGGGCGCTGGCGCACTCCGGAGGGCTCGCTGCTCGCGCTCGGACTCGTCGGCGGCTGGCCGGGAGCCGTCGTCGCCCAGCAGACGCTGCGCCACAAGACCCGCAAGATGAGCTTCCAGCTGGCGTTCTGGGGCACGGTCGCGCTGAACGTCACGGCCTTCATCGCGTTCAGCTCGCCGGAGTTTCTCGAGCTCGTCGCGCGTCTCTCGCAGCCGTAGCGGGGCGGCCGGCAGATGCGCTACCGCGAGTCGGCGATATCGTCGGCGATGGCGTCCGCGTCGGTCGCGGTCATCGGTACGCCCGCCTCGGTGGCGCGCTGCTGCAGCTCGGCCGAAACATCGGCATCCGCGCTGCCGAGGTCGACGTCGGCCTTCACCTGGTCGGCGATCCCCTGCGTCTTCTCGTCGGCGGTGGCGCCGGTGCCATCCTGGATCGGTTCGTTCTGCAAGTCAGCCATGGTCCATCGTCGCAGTATCTTGCGCGCGGCGGTTACCGATTTCGGCCAAGGGGCTTGAAGCCGATGCAAACGGCGCGCACTCTAAAGGGCAACAGGGAGAGGTGAGGCCATGACGGGACGGGGCGTGAGCGGTGGCGGCACTGGGCAGACCGGCACTGGGCAGACCGGCACTGGGCAGACCGGCACTGGGCAGACCATCAAGGGGATCGTGGGCGACCTTCTGGCCGACATCCAATTGGGACACATCGACGACGACGTCGCGAACGTGCTCGCGGAGCGACTGCGCCGGGCCGGGATTGAGGTGCGGCCGGAGGAGGTCGAGGACCTCGCCGAAGAAATCGAGAATCACGCCTCCCGGTAAGCGGGACCAGGGTGGTGCGCGGGCGCCGATTGGTGCGCGCCTTGCGATCGGCGGTGGCGCGATCGGTGCCAGTCTCGGCGCGCGCAACCGCATGCTCGCCCGCGGGCTGCTGCGCGACTACGGCTATGTCGCGCAGGCCAGGGCGCGCAGCGTGCGGCACGGGCTGCGCCCGCCACAGCTGCACGAGGGCACCGAGGCCCCGGTGCTCCTCATCCCCGGCGTGTTCGAGACCTGGCACTATCTCGACCGGCTCGCCGACGCGCTCAACGCCCACGGGCATCCGGTCCATTTCGTGCACGCCCTCGGCTTCAACGGTCGCGCCATCGACGAGACGGCGACGCTCGCACAGCAGTTCCTGCGCGAGAGGCAACTGACCGGCGTCATCGTCGTCGCGCACAGCAAGGGCGGGCTCATCGGTAAGCGGATGATGACCGTCGACGACGTCGAGGGACGGATCGAGCGGATGATCGCGATCAACACGCCATTCTCCGGGTCGCCGCTCGCCAGGTACGCCCTCGGCCGGGCGATGCGCGAGTTCCGGCCGGAGCATCCGATCGTGCTGACGCTCCTGCGCGCGGACGGCGTGAACTCCCGCATCACGTCGCTGTTCAGCTCGTTCGACCAGTACATTCCCGGCGGCAGCGCCCTCGAGGGGGCCGAGAACGTGCGGCTTCCGCTCGTCGGGCATTTCCGGCCGCTCGGGCATCCGCTGCTCATCGGAGAGGTGCTGAAGAGTGTCGGCGCGGCGGGGCGCTGACCGACGCGATCCTAAGCTTCAGGCATGGACCAGCGCGAGACCCCCTACGCCGACGCCATGCGGGCGTATGCCACGTCGCATCCGACCCGCTTCCACCTGCCGGGTCACGGCGGCGCCGGGGACAGCCTCGGCGACTATTTCGGCGAGCGGATGCTGTCGCTCGACCTCATGCCGATGATGCACGGCATCGACATGGGTGCCACGCCAACCCCGCTCGAGCGATCGTTGCGGCTCGCGGCCGCGGCGTGGGGAGCACGGCGCAGCTGGTTCCTCGCGAACGGGGCCAGCCAGGGCAACCAGATCGCCGCCCTCGCGATCGCGGGCCTGCGCCCCGGCGGCCAGATGCTCGTGCAACGGTCGGTGCACTCCTCGGTCATCGACGCGCTCGTGCTCACGGGCGGCTCGGCCCGGTTCGTGGCGCCGGTCGTTCTCGACGGGATGGCTCACGGCCTGGTCGCGTCGGATGTCGCGGCGGCGATCGGTGCTGCCGGGGGCGCCACCCTGTCGTGCGTCTACGTCGTGAGCCCGAGCTATTTCGGCTTCGTCTCCGACATCGCAGCGCTCGCCGAGGTCGCCCACGCGGCCGGGCTGCCCCTCGTCGTCGACGAGGCATGGGGCGCCCACCTCGGATTCCACCCCTCACTGCCCCAGAATGCGCTGCGCCAGGGTGCCGACCTCGTGGTGTCGTCGACGCACAAGCTCGGCGGATCGCTCACCCAGTCGGCGATGCTCCACCTCGGGCATGGTCCGTTCGCCGGCGCCCTCGAGGCGCAGGTCGACCGCGCTCGGAGCATCGTGCAGAGCACGAGCGAGAGCAACCTGCTGCTCGCGTCGCTCGACCTGGCCCGCTGTCGGCTCGCGACGGGCGCCGCACAGATCGGCGACGCGCTCGGCGTCGCGGAGTCCCTCCGCGGTCGGGTGCGCTCGGGCGGGCGGTTCGGTATCGTCTCCGACGGGTTCCCGATCGTGCCGGGCTTCGGCGGCGTCGACCCGCTCCGCATCCCCATCGACACCCGCGTGGGAGGCATCAACGGGCACCGGGCGCGCACGATCCTCGCCGAGGAGCACGGCATCCTCGTCGAGATGGCGACGGATGCCGGCATTGTCGCGCTGTTTGCGGCATCCGCGGCCCCGTCGATCGACGGGCTCGTCGCCGCCCTGCACGCGCTCCCGGTCGACCCGGTCGCGCGCCGCGAGTCGCGGATGCCGCCGCTTCCGGCCTGGGGCACGGCGCGGATGACCGTGCGCGACGCCTTCTTCGCGCCGAACGAGATCGTGGCCGCCGGGGATGCCGTGGGGCGCGTCGCCGCGGACTCCCTCGCCGCGTACCCTCCCGGCATCCCGAACGTCATGCCGGGGGAGGAGATCACCCGCGAGCTGATCGACTTCGTGCAGGCGGTGGCGGCGGCCGAATTCGGGCACGTGCGCGGTGCCGTCGATGCGGGCGTGATGCGGGTGGTGGCGCTGTAGGGGCGGCATCGAGCCGCCCGCGTCCCCGCTCATGCGGGTGTTGTTCACTCGTGCGGCCGTAATCGCAGCCGCACGAGTGAACGACACCCGCATGAACGCGGGCGAGCGCCGGATGGCGGCGCGTGTGCTTGTCTGCGGGTGCCCGCTGGCGGCGCGTGTGCCCGTTCGCGGCGAGTGTGCCTTTTAGCGCCGAGTGTGCCTTTTAGCGCCGAGTGTGCCTTCTGTACCGGGCACACTCGGCGCTAAAAGGCACGGCCGGCGAGACAAACCACCGTTGCGGTTGTGGCTTGGTGGCGGACGACAGGGCGCGGCCCGCGCGGGTGTTGCGCGCAACGGCCGGTCCCGCGGCGCGAGCGGTTGGCGGCCTTCGGATGAGCGGATGCGGGTGCTGGCGCGGTACGAGCGTCGTCGCAGCCGCGTGCGCGGCGCTCATGCGGGTGTTGTTCACTCGTGCGGCGGAATCGCACCCGCACGAGTGAACGACACCCGCGCGAACGCGGGTGAGCGCGGGTGGGCGCCGATGCGCGGGGGTTGCGGGCGGATGCTGGTGGGCCCGGCCGCCTACGCCCCGCGCTCGCCGGTAGCCCCGCGCTCGCCGGTAGCCGCGCGCTCGTCGGTAGTCCCGCGCTCGCCGGTAGCCGCGCGCTCGCCGGTAGCCGCGCGCTCGCCGGTAGCCGCGCGCTCGTCGGTGTCGGCAGCACCGCTAGCAGCACCGTCAGCACCAGCATCCGCCCGTGCGCCATCAGTGCCGCGCAGCTGTCCGAGGCCGTTCATCAGGTGGTAGACGACGATCGCGGCGACCGTGCCGAGCACGATGCCGGTGAACTCGACGTCGCCGAGCACGATGGTGAAGTTCGCGATTCCCATGATGAGGGCGATGCCCGCGGTCAGCTGGTTCTTCGGCAGGCTGAAGTCGACGCGGTTCTCGACCCAGATGCGCACGCCGATGATGCCGATCAGGCCGTAGAGCGCGGTCGTGACCCCGCCGAGCACCCCCGGCGGAACGGAGAAGATGATGGCGCCGACCTTGGGCGACAGGCCGAGCAGGATCGCGGTGATGCCGGCGACCCAGTAGGCGGCGGTCGAGAACACGCGGGTCGCCGCCATCACGCCGATGTTCTCGCCGTAGGTCGTGGTGGGCGAGCCGCCGCCGATGCCGGAGATGACGGTGGCGAGTCCGTCGGCGAAGAGGGCGCGCCCGGTGAGCGGATCGAGGTTGCGCCCGGTGAGCTGGCCGACTCCCTTGATGTGTCCGACGTTCTCGGCGATGAGCGCGAGCACGACCGGCAGGAACATCAGGTACACGCCGACGTACTCGAGCGAGAAGCTCGGGGTCGTGAACTGCGGCAGCCCGACCCAGGCGGCCGCGCCGACGCCCGAGAAGTCGACCTGCCCGGCGATGACGGCGGCGACGTAGCCGACGACGACGCCGACAACAATCGAGAGGCGCCCGAGCAGGCCCGTGAAGAGCACCGCGGCGAGGATGATCGACAGCAGCGTGATCGTCGCAATGAGGGGAGATGCCGCGAAGTTGTCGCGGGCGGCCGGGGCGAGATTGAAGCCGATGAGGGCGACGATCGCGCCGCTCACGATGGGCGGCAGCGCCACGTTGATCCAACGGGTGCCGCTGAGGTGCACGACCACGCCGACGAGCGCGAGCAGCGCGCCGACGACGATGACACCGCCGAGGGCGACGGACTGCCCGCCGGATCCGACCGCCGCGCCGATCGGCGCGATGAACGCGAACGACGAGCCGAGGTAGCTGGGCAGCCTGTTCTTCGTGATGATCAGGAACAGCAGCGTGCCGACGCCCGAGAACAGCAGAGTCGTCGCGGGCGGGAACCCGGTGATGAGCGGCACCAGGAACGTCGCGCCGAACATCGCGACGACGTGCTGGGCGCCGAAGCCGATGGTGCGTGGCCAGGTGAGGCGCTCCTCCGGCTGCACGATCTCGTTCGCGGCGACATTCTTGCCGTCGCCATGGAGCTTCCAGGGGAGTGCCATCTGATTCCGCTTCCTGTCGGGGAGCGGATGCCCGCTGCCGCGCCCGTGATGGGTCGGACTCGACAGTATCGGACCGGGAGCCCGGCGCGGGAGCCCGGCGCGGGAGCTCGGGCATCGGGCCGTGGCGCGAGGGCCGGGCCGGGAGCGGTCGGATGTCGCGAAAGTCGGAAGCTGGAGGGACGGGCGAGGTGAGGCCCCGTCGTTCGGAGGTGGCTGCCGCGCAGCATCCGGAGTCCGAGGGCTGGGTTCCGACTTTGGCGACGGCTTTCCTAGTAGAAGAAGACCTGCAACCACCCGCGGTTGTGCGCGTGCACGAGCACCAAAAACACGACGAGGTCGAACAACAGGTGCACGCTCACGACGTACGGGAGCGACTTCGTCTTGGAGAAGATGTAGCCCTGCAGCAGCGCGAACGGGGCGGTGAGCAGCGGCCCCCACGACTGGTAGCCGAGCTCCCACAGGAACGACACGAAGATCACCGACTGCAGGATGTTCGCCTGCCACATCGGGAAGTGGCGGCGCAACAGCGCGAACACGGTGCAGATGAAGAACAGCTCGTCCCAGATGCCCACCGCGTTGACCCCGACGAACAATCGCGCGATCTCGTCAGGCGCGCTGACCGCCGGCCAGTTCTGGTACGAGCCGGAGCCGATGAAGTAGAACGGCAGGATCGTCCAGCCGAGCACGAGCACGATCGCGAGGTAGGAGCGCTCGAGCGTCGACCACTTCTGGCCGGTGCGGATCGGAAACACGATGGTGCGCCGCTTGTAGACGTACCGGTCGATCAGGAACGGCACGAGCACCGCGAGCGTCAGCACGGTGCCCATGAGCAGCATGTTTCCGTAGCTGATGTCGGCGGCGACCGAGATGGTCGAGATGATGCCCATGCCGATCCCTATGAGCAGCAGGTCGCTCGCGAGCGACCGGTCGATGACGACGGCGAGGATGAGGCTCCCGACGAGCACCGCGTACCCGGCCGGCAGGTTCAGCAGGCCGAAGAGGAGGACCGCGGATGCCGAGACCCCCGCCGCCGGAATGAGCCCCCACGACAACTGCTGCTTGACCTTTGGTTGAACCGTGACCATGCGTCAAGCATGCCAGCACCCGGTGGGGAATGCCGCACAGGATTCCTGCGCTGAAGCGATTCGGATCGCCTTCCGACGGCCGCTACCAGGCCGTGCCGGGCTCGCTCATGACCCGTGCCCCGCCACCGCCGTCACCGCAAACTGAGGGAACAGCGCCTCGGGGAGGCGCCCGACGCGCGTAGTGTTTCGTTGTGATCGACGAATGTATCCATGGACTTGACCGGGACCGCTGCGACGCCTGCAGCCCTAAGGCGCCCCCCACGCCAGCCTCCGCAAAGCCGCCCGTCAAACGGGCTGCAGCACGAACCACGACCAGCCTCCGCACCACTCCAAGCAGCCTGAGGGCTCCGGTCAAGAAGGCCCCTGCGGCCAAGCGGGCCGCCCCCGCCGCTCCAGCGAAGCCCGTGCCGAACCTCGGCGAGCAGCGCATCTACCACGTGACCCACGCGAGCAACCTCCCCGGCATTCTCGGCAGCGGCGCGCTGAACGCCGAGGCGAGCCCGGTCACCGACATCTCCTCGGACCAGGCGCGCGCCGCCCGTCGTGCGACGACCGTCGCGGGCCCGGACAGCGCAACCGTCGCTGAGCATGTGCCGTTCTACCTCTCGCCGAACGCGAGGCTCTGGGAGTCGATGCGCGCGGGATCAACGGACCCCCGCCTCGCGCCGACCGCCCATGGGCTCGCTGCCGCCGAGTTCGTCATCCTCGTGAGCACCGTGAAGACCGTCGCGACCGACGAGGCTTCCATCGTCATGACCGACGGCGACCCGGCCGGCGAGCTCACCCGGTTCGCCGCGACCGACGAGACCTGGAAGCGGATGCTGTATCGGCTGATCTCCGACGACGAATCGGATGCCCTGCTGAGCGCCGAATTCCTCGTCAAGGATTCGGTTACGTTCGACGCGGTGACCCTCATCGGCGTGCCGCACGACCGGGCCCGCGACGCCGTGAAGCTGGCACTCGCGGGCTCGACCCACGCGCCGCGCGTCGCCGTGCACCCGCCGTGGTTCGCGGTGCCGACCGACGACTGACCGACGCCGCTGCGCGAGCTGCTCACCCAGCCCCAGCGCGACCTGCTCACCCGGCAGGCAGGGCCGCCCGTGACTGGGAGGCGAGCGCGTCGCGGCTGAGCATCGTCGCGCCGGCTACGGCGGCGGGCATGATGACGATCGCACCGAACGGAACGAGGAAGAGCAGGTAGGTGAGCACCCCGAAGCCGAGCGTCGAGGCGCGCCGCGCACCCAGCATCCGTCTCCGGTCGCGCAGTCGCAGGCCGCGCGCGTCGAACGCGAAACCGGTGAGCTCGAGCGTGAGGAACCACCCGCCCAGCAGGGCGCCGAGCACTGGGACCGCCGTCTGGCCGACGACGGGGATGAAGCTCACGGCGAAGAGCGAGAGGCCGACCGACGCGGTGAGGGCGAACAGCCGGATGCCGCTGCCGATGCCGCGCGCCGCCGACCGCCAGAACGGCTCGTCGATCTCTGCCGGGGCGTCGCCCATCCGCTGTTCCACCGCACGCCAGATGCGCTCGTAGAACGGGTCGCCGACCGCGAGCGTCACGGCGACGAAGGTGTACACGGCGAGCAGCACGGTCACCGCGACGAGCGCGGTGCCGGCGGCGAACCGGGTGCCGGCGCGGAGGGGGTCCTCCCAGCGGTCCGCGAACGGGGTGATCCAGGCGGCGAGCGCCTCGAGGTTTATCGCGAACAGCACCAGTGCCGCGGCGAAGACGAGGCCGACGACGAGGGCGGGGAGCGCGCCGAGCAGCATCAGCCGCGGTGACGTGGCCCAGAGTCGGAGCCCGCGAACGAGGTAGCCCATCCCGCCGAGGAACCGCCGCACGAGACCGGGCGGCCGTGAGTTCGTTCCGCCGCTGTCCACCCCTCCACCCTACGAGGCGATACGAACCGTTAGTCAACGCGCGGCAGACATAATCGAGCAGTGACCTTTTTCGATCGACTCCGGCGGGTGAAGACCCCGCCGCTGCATGTCGCGATCGATGAGGGCACCGGCCCGGTCGTTGTGCTCGTGCATGGGATCGCGTCGTCGGCGGTCACGTTCGAGAACCTGATTCCGCTGATCACCGACCGGCACCGCGTGATCGCGGTCGACCTGCTCGGCTTCGGCGAGTCTGTGGCCCCGGCGTCGGCAACCTTCACGATCGAGGAGCACGTCAGGGCGCTCGAGGATACCCTCGACGCGTTGCGCCTCAGGCATCCCTTCGTGCTCGTCGGGCACTCGATGGGGAGCCTGATCGCGAGCCGCTACGCCGCGACCAACCGCAAGCGCATCTCCAAGCTCGTGCTCGTGAGCCCGCCCGTGTATGTGAACCCGGAGGCCCTCGGCGATCCCATCGAGCGTGCCGCGATGGGGCTGTACCTCAAGGCGTACGAGTTTCTGCGCACGAACCAGAACTTCACGATGCGCAATGCCGCGATGCTCGCGCGCATCTCGCCGATCAAGAACGTGCTCGAGGTGAACGCCCGCAACTGGACGGCATTCGTGCTCTCGCTCGAGAACTCGATCGAGTCGCAGACCACGGTGAGCGACATCGCCTCGGTGACCGTGCCGGTCGAGATCGTCTACGGCGCGCTCGATCCGTTCCTGATGCCCGGGGGCCTGCGCATCGTCGAGCAGATGCGGCACGTGACCGTGCACAGGGTCGACGCGAGCGATCACCTCGTGCGCAAACGGCTGGCCCGCGTTGTGGCGGTTGCGATCGGGTGACGCCCGGGTCAGGTGGTTACCGTTCCCCTCTGCTCGTCGGTGGCCGCAGGCTCGCCGGGCCCGTCCGGTTCGCCCGGCTCGTGCCGGCGAGCCGAGAGCCGGAGTGTCGCCATCAGCCCGACGACGAGGAACCCCGCGGCGGCGAACGCGGAGTACCTGGTGCCGTCGCTGAACGCCGCTCGGGCAGCATCCGCGACCTCGGCGCCCCGAGCATCGAGCGAGGGAATCGCGGCGCCGGCGCTGTCGACGACGGCGGCCACGATCTGCGAGCGGGACTCGGCGGGCAGGTCGCTCAGTTTCGCATCGAGTGAGGTGCCGACAGAGGTGAACAGAATGGTGCCGAGAACGGCGATGCCGAGTGCCGAGCCTATCTGGCGCGCGGTGCTCGAGGTACCGGATCCCTGCCCGCTCTGGGCGACCGGAACGTCCTTCAGCACCACGCTCGTCAGTTGCGCCGTGGCGAGGCCAACGCCCAGCCCGTAGACGAAGAGGAACGGCACGATGCTGAGCCAGGTCGCCCCGGGCGAGATGGCGACGCCCAGGCCCACCACACCGACGATCTCGGCGATCAGGCCGATGCGCACGATGGTCTCGGGCGAGACACGGTTGCCGAACGCCCCCGCGACACCGCTCGCGACGAAGGAGCCGATCGCGAGAGCGAGCAGCACGAACCCGGTCTGCAGCGCCGTGTACCCGAGCACGTTCTGAAGCCACAGCGGGAGCGAGAGGATGATGCCGAACTCGCCCAGCGACACGATGAGCGCGGCGATGTTGCCGTTGCGGAAGGAGGCGATGCGGAACAGCTTGAAGGCGAGCAAGGTGGACGCTCCGGCGCGTTCCCGGCGGATGCCCCAGCGTACGAAGGCAATTCCCGAGACGACGGTCACGAGGAACACCAGCGGAATCGGCGAGAGTGCGAACGGCCAGGTCCAGGCTCCGATCGTCGGTGCATCATTCGTGGTCCACCAGCCGAAGGTGCGCCCCTCGATGAGTCCGAAGACCAGGCTCGCACTCGTGATCACCGACAGGATCGCGCCAACCACGTCGATGCGTCGCGGCTCGCCGGCATCCTTCGTCTCGATCACATAGAGGAGCACGCCGACGATGATGATGATCCCGAGCGGCACGTTGATACCGAACGCCCACCGCCACGAGTAGTAGGTGGTCAGCCAGCCGCCCAACAGCGGCCCGACGGCGACCATGCCGCCGATCGTCGAGCCCCAGATCGCGAAGGCGATCGCCCGATCCCTACCGCGGAACGTCGCGTTGATGATCGACAGTGTTGTCGGCAGCACCATCGCTCCTCCGACGCCTTGGATCACGCGCGATCCGATCAGCAGATCTCCGCTGGAGGCGAAGGCGGCGAGGACGGATGCCGCGGCAAACACCACGACGCCGGTCAGTAGAATCCGTCGTCGGCCGTAGCGGTCGGCGAGGGTGCCGAACACCAGTAGCAGCGCGGCGAAGACCAGGGTGTAGCTCTCCTGCACCCACTGCACCTGGGTGGAGGTGATGCTGAGATCGGCCACGATCGACGGGATGGCCACATTGATGATGGTCGAGTCGACGATGATCACGGCGACGGCGATGCTGATGAAGAGCAGGCCTATCCAGCGAGCCCGCGGGGACTGCACCCGAGGGAGCGCGACGATCTCGCTCACGCGGTCACGGCCGATGCGGACAGCTTCGGGGTCATGAGCCGCAGCGCCACGGTGAAGCCGATGACCGCGAGCACGGCGACGAGCGCGGCGGCCGCGGCGGGCGGCGAGACGAGGTCGCCCGTGACGCGGGCGACGGCGACCCAGGCGAGTCCCCAGGAGAGGGAGATCGCGGGGCCGAGCCGGCCGCGGCCGCGGAAGGCGAGCAGCACGCCGACCAGGCCCGCGACAGCGATCACCCCGACGGCCCAGGCATCCGAGCCGAGGCCGAACCCATCGAATCCGGTCGTGACGAGCCACGCGGTGATGTTCGCGGCCGTCGCCACGCAGACCCAGCCCAGGTAGAGGCCGACGGTGCCGTCGGCGACGAGCGCCTCGATGAGCGTGCGAGGCCGCGTCACGATCGTCAGTCGGAAGGTGTAGACGAGAACGGCGAGAAGCAGCACGATCACGGGAACGCTGAGCGGCAGCAGGTCGAACTGGATGCTGAGGATCCAGGCGGCATTGAGGATGAGGCTCGCCGCGATGGGGTAGCCGAGCAGACGCTGGCGTGGGTCGGACCTCTGGGCGGGCAGGAACTGCCAGATCGCGTAGGCGATGAGGCCGAGATAGATCACCGACCAGATGCCGAAGGCGGCGCCGCCGGGGGCGATCGGGGTCGCATCCGTCGCGAGCGCGCCGCCCGCGGCATCCTGGATGGGGGTGCCGCCCGCAGCCCCCGAGCCGATGAACGACCCGACGATCGCGGCGACGGCGCTCGCCGCCACCACGCACTGGCGGAGGAGGTCGCGGCCCGTGTGAACCATGGAGCTGGTCATGTCGTCCCCGTCCGTGATCTGGCTGCGGAACGAAGCTAGCATTGACGGTAGCCCAGTGACGATCCTGTAAGGGAGAGCACAGTGAACGACAGAATATCGACAGAAGCCAAGGTCTTCGGGGCGGCGAGCATCGAATCGTGGCCCACCGGCCGGTTGCTCTCCACGGCGGCGCGGCTCGTCGAACACGCGTGGTACGACTCGCTCGAGAACCTCGGGCTCAGCCACGCCGGCCTCGTGGCCCTGCACCATCTGGGCGAGCAGCCGCTGAGCCAGGCCGAGCTCGCCCGTCGCGCGCGAGTCAACAACCAGAACCTGTCTCGCACTCTCGAGCGGCTCGAGAACGACGGCTACATCGCGAGGGTGCGCTCGCCGGGCGATGCCCGCCGACGCCTGGTCACGCGCACGCCAGCGGGGAGTGTCATCTGGGAGAGAGCGCAGCACCTCGAGGCGAACATGTTTCCGCCGGCGCCGGAGACAGCGGAACTCAGGCGCGCACTGCTCGACATCATCGCGGCATCGCCCGCGAGGCGCTGGTGACTATTCGGTGCCCTCGGATGCGCCGCGCTGCTTGGCGATCTCCGCGTGGACGACGTCCATGTCGAGCTGCTTCACGGCGGTGATGACCTGCTCGAGCGCCGGGGCAGGCAAGGCTCCGGGCTGGGAGAAGACGAGCACGCCGTCACGGAACGCCATGAGCGTGGGGATCGAGGTGATTCCCGCGGCGCCGGCGAGCGCCTGCTCGGCCTCGGTATCGACCTTGGCGAAGGTCACGTCGGAGTGCTGCTCGCTCGCGGCATCGTAGATCGGGGCGAAGGCCTTGCACGGCCCGCACCACTCCGCCCAGAAGTCGACGAGGGTGATGCCGGGGCTCGTGACGGTCTTTTCGAACACTTCGTTTGTCAGTTCGACGGTGGCCATGGTGTCCTCCTTTCTGTGGATGTTCGGGTGTCTAGTCCACAACAACGGCGGCGGTCGGTCAAATCTTCCCCACTGGGCTTTCATCATTCAGGAGTTTGGGTGTGCCAGTACTGGTCAACGCTGGTCCTCGGCTTTCATCATTCAGGAGCCGGGGGGCGGATGCCGGTGGCTCGGGCAACAATCTGGCGCGATACCGCGCTTCAGGCGGCTATTCGCCCCGAGTCGGCAAATTCCTGCGTGAGCGCGAAGGCCGGGGTGGCCTGACTCCTGAATGATGAAAGTCGCCGGGGTGGCCTGACTCCTGAATGATGAAAGTGATGAAAGTGGGCCGGCAGTCGGTAACGTGCATCCATGACGTTCAACGACGACTCGAACATCAGCAATAGCCGTGTGCGACGCCGCGGCCGCACGACCGGACTTGCGGTGGGCGGGGGCGGCATCGGGGTAGTTGCGATCCTCCTCCTGTCGCAGCTGCTCGGCGTCGACCTGTCGGGCATCCTCGGAGGAGGCGCTGGCGGCGGCGCAGGCGGCCCCGCCCCGGAGGATTCCGCGCTGAGCGAGTGCCAGACCGGTGCAGACGCCAATGAGAGCGTCGACTGCCGCATGGCAGGAGCGCTGCTGTCGCTCGACGACTACTGGATCGAGGCCGCACCGGCGATCGGCGTGGAATTCCGCGAGCCGGACTTCGTCTTGTTCGACGGCGCCACCACGACCGCCTGCGGCAACGCCACGAGCGCCGTCGGTCCGTTCTACTGCCCGCCCGACGAGACCATCTACATCGACACGACGTTCTACGACCTGCTGCGCGAGCGGTTCGGCGCGAGCGGCGGCCCGCTCGCCGAGCTCTACGTCGTCGCCCACGAGTACGGCCACCACATCCAGCAGACCGCCGGCTTCTTCGAGGGAACCGATCGCTCCGACACCGGACCCGGCTCCGACGCGATCCGCCTCGAAGTTCAGGCCGACTGCTTCGCGGGTGCCTGGGTCCGGGGAGCGTCCGAGACCGAGGACGAGTCCGGAACGCCCTACCTCGACCCCGTCACCCCGCAGCAGATTCAGGATGCGCTGAGCGCGGCATCCGCGGTCGGCGACGACCGCATCCAGGAGTCGGCCGGCGGTGGGGTGAACCCCGAGACCTGGACACACGGGTCGAGCGAGCAGCGGCAGAGGTGGTTCATGACCGGGTACGACAACGGGCCGGCGGCGTGCGACACGTTCGCGGTGAGCGCCGACCAGCTGTAGCGGTGGTGCCGCAGGTCAGCGGCCCACCGGGCTCAGGAGCAGCAGCCGCCTCCGCAGCATCCGCCCTCGGCCTTGTCGTCGGCAGCGTCGGACGCAGCGTCGGACGCAGCGTCGGACGCAGCGTCGGAGGTCGCGGCGGAAGGCGCGGATGCCGCGAGCAGCGGGATCATCGTGACGGGCTTGCGTGCCACGACAGCCGGGGTCACCGGGGCGGCCTCCGGTAGTGCGGGCTTGGCCGTCGTACGGATGACGCTCGGCGCGTCGTCGCGCGCGGAGGCGGTGGCAGCGGCGTCGGTCTCGGCGAGATCGAAGTGGCGCTTCGGCGTGCCCGCCGTTGCGACGGAGCCTTCGGTGAACGCGGTGGTTGCGGAATCTGGCACGGGTGTCTCCTTAGCCTGTTTGTAGCCCCAGTCTGTCACCAGTTGCTGGGCGGCGAGCAGACCGTGCGCACGCGGCGCCGCGCGGTGTCGGGCCGGCGGCCGCCACCGGCCGGATTGCCGTCGCGTGTCACGGGCACGGGAGGGCGTAGCCTCGACCCATGAAGCGCTCGCTCGCCGCCGGGCTCGTTGCCGTGCAACTGCTTCTCATCGCCGCGCTCGTGCTCATCCCGCACGGAGCGCTCTGGCCTCTCTCGCCGGCCGTTCTGACGCTCGGCATCCTGCTCGGCATCACCGGACTGGTGATCGCCATTCTCGGCGTGCTCGGCCTCGGACCGGCCCTGACCGCGAGCCCGATCCCGCGCGACCGGGCGCCGCTCGTCACGGGCGGGCTCTACGGATGGGTGCGGCATCCGATCTACACCGGCCTCCTCGTCGGCGGCAGCGGCCTCGTGCTGCTCGGCGCCTCGGTCTGGCATCTCGTGCTCTGGCTGGGGCTCTTCGTGCTGCTCGCGCTCAAGTCGCGGTGGGAGGAGCGGATGCTGCTCGACGAGCATCCGGACTATCAGAACTACGCCGCCGACGTCGGCCGTTTCATTCCCGGCGTCGGGAAGCTCCGCCGGTAGAAGGCGGCGCGGTCAGCCGCTCGCGAACAGCCCCGCCGCGGCGACCGCGAGAACGAGGCCGACGACCTGCGGGGGAGCGAGCCGCTCGCGCAGGACCAGCGCGGCGAGCACGACCGTGATGGGCGAGCAGAGCGCGGCGAGAACCCCGATGATCGACACGTCGCCGACGCGCACGCCGGTCAGCATGAAGACATCGGCGGCCGCGGCGAGCACCCCGCCGGCCAGGCCCAGGCGAACGCCCCCGGCCCAGCCGCCGCGCCAACTGCCCGAACGACGCGGGCCCCGTGCGGCCACCGAGGCGGCCGCGGCGAGCAGCACGGTCACCGCGACGCCGCGGCCGACGACGAGGGTCAGGATGCCGGAGTCGCCCGGGGTGTTGTCGAGCACGATGATGCCGGTGCCCATGCTCGCACCGGCAAGGATCGCCAGCAGGATGCCGCTGGCCAGAGGGCGCACGGCCTCCGTGTGTGGCACGACGCCGACGAGGACCACCGCGGCGAGGGCGACCACGATGCCCGCAGAGCCGGTGAGAGCGAGCTGCTCGCCGCTCGCGAGTCCGTAGGCGACCGGCACGATCGCCGCGACGACGGCCAGGAGCGGTGCGAGGATGCTCATCGGCCCGATCGCGAGGCTCGCGTAGAGCAGTGCCACGGTGCAGGCTGCGACGACTCCCGCGATGACTCCCCAGACGAGCGCTCCCGTCGACCAGGTGCCGCCGAAGATCGGCAGCGCCACGGTCAGCAGGATGAGCCCGGCGAGAGCGCTCAGAGCGGATGCCCGGATCGCGAGGATCCGGCCGGCGGCGAGCCCGCCGAGGAAGTCCGCGGCACCGAAGAAGACGGCTGTGCCCAGCCCGAGGATCGCGGTGAGCATCCGGTTCCTTCCGCTGCGGCCCCGAACCCGACGGGCACGCCCACACTATCCAGCGGGTGAGTCGACCACGTTTCGGTCGCGGGCTCAGACCGCGCACGCATCGCCTGGCCGGCGACCGTCAGCGGAAGTATTCGGGCCTGCTGACGTAGGTGTCGGCGACGAACATGACCCCGCTTGAGCTGTGAAGCATTTCGCGCACCGCATCGATGAGGTCGCCGGCCTTGTCGGGGGGCAGCACGGTGATGAGCATCGTGAGTGTGTCGTACTCGTTGAACAGCAGCGCGCCGGAATGCTGGCCGTGATGCCCGATGCCGGAGACGCCGGAGACCGCCGTGTATCCGGTGGCTCCGGCCGACGTGATCAGGTCGCGGATGGCTGGCGCCTCTCGCGCCGATACGACGATCTCGATTCTCGTCATCTTGGTGAGGTTGTTCACTGCTGTGCTCCTTCTGCTGGCGGCAGGGGTGCCGTGTGCCAGCCATACCGGGTGTAGTGCATCCACGGGTCGGTTCTCCGTTCGCGAGCGGTGATGGTGATCCACTCGTTGTCGAACAGGTCTCGCAGCACCTGGTTGCGGGAGATGATCTGGCCGATGGTCTCGAGGGGTGCCTGCACGATGACGGCCAGTCTGAGCGGCTCGTGCAGGAGGGCAGTGCCGACGCCGACCGATTGCCACGGCAACCCCCGCCGCAGGTCTCCGCCCTGGCCCGCGAGCACGCCGATGGTGCCGATGGCGTTGTGGACCGTCTTGGTGCCGGCTCCGTGAAGGTCGGGATTGATGCTGGAGAAGTAGTACTGGTGGTTGATCCACTGGGCAACGACGACCGGCGCCGTCAGGACGGTCTCCAGTCCCGTGCCGTGCGCGTCGAACTCCGGCACATAGGAGTGAAGGAATACGCGGCGGGACAGGTCCACGCCGCGTGTCAGCTCGCGCGGACCGATGATCATCGCGGCGTTGCCGGCCAGCCCGAGCTCCGGGTAGACCTCGGCCCAGTCGTGGGCGCGCCGGCGCAGGCGTGTCGTCGAGTGACGCGGGGACGCCCCGGGCAGGTCGCGGGCGCGTTCACGAACCAGACGGTCCGCCGCCGTGCTCTGCCGCCGGAGGAAGTCGTCCGCCAGAGCGCGGTGGGAGGCGGGCAGGGAGTGGGTGTCGAGAAGCGTGATCGCGTCGGTGACGGTGTTGTGTTCGGCGGCGATGAACACCGTGTCCTTCGGGATGCTGATCCCGCGAGCCTCGAGCAGCTCGCGCACGCCGGGATCGTTGAAGATCACGGTGGCCGCGCGGGCGTTCGCTGCCCCCGGGTTTCCGCCGCACGCTCCACAGTCCAAGGCGGACTGGTAGAGGTTGTTCCGGCTGTCCGACCCGTGCCCGGCCAGCACCACGAGCCGGCCGAACCGCGCCATCCCCATCATCCGCAGGGACGTCTCGGCCAGCACCGCGCGCTCTTCCAGAGTGAAGGCATCGGCGACGGTGACGCTCGACTCGAGCGCCCGGCCGGCGAGCCGCTCCTCCCGGATCCGCGCCAGCAGTCCGGGTGCGAACGTGCGAAGCACGCTCGTCAGCCCGTAGAACCAGCCGGCGGTCTCGGCGAATGCGAAGGAGGTCGCGGTGCCGGATTCCCCCGCGTGCAGCGCCCGGTCAACGGCGTCGCGTCGACGCGCGGCGGTGACCCGCCTCGTCGCCGTGGCGTCGTCGCGGGGAGCCTCCGTGACGGTGTGCCGCGGTGTGAGGAGGGCCGGCAGGGAATTGACGGCGCCCTTCCCGCGGTGGCGCACGAACCGGATCGGAACGCCGAAGAATCCGGCGAAGCCGAAGGTTTCGATGGTCGAGGCCGTTTCGAGGTGCCGGCGGGCACCCTCGGACCGCGGGTCGATGCACATGACGACCTGAATTCCCGGGCGTTCGGTGGGTGCGTGTGCGGTGGACAGCGAAGAGAGGAGCCGGCTGCGGTAGTTCAACTCGTAGGCGAGCTGCCAGGTGAACAGGTGGTCCCGGGTCGGGTGCGCCGCCAGCACCCGGGCCACCGTCGAAATATCGACGGGGCCGACGTGGGTGCCGACGAGGCGGCCGGCCAGCAGTTCGGCTCGACGCTGCAATTCGGTGGCTGGCTCGTGTTCGCGCGGGATCGGGCCGGTGAGCGACGGCGGGATCTGCAGGGCGTGCCTGGTGCCGAACCGGACCGCCAGAAACGAGGTGAGGTCGATGTCGCCGACCTTCTCGGCGCGCCACTTGATGTGACTGGCCCACCCGGGCAGCTGGTGAAGCTCGAGCGCAAGGACCCTCTGAACATCATCCGCTTCGACTCCGAGCTGGTCCAGCGCCCACCCCAGCCCGGCATCCGGCCCCTCCGGCAAGCCGCGAAGGCGACGCCGCGCTCCCGGCGCCAGGGAGGGGTCGTGACGGATGAGCGTGCGCCACGCCGCGTAGAGCCCGTGTTGCCGGTGCGGCATCGGCCAGAGGGGATCAGGGGTCAGGAACGCCGCAACCCACCGGCTGGTTATCTCGTCAAGGCGGCTCAGCGGGGAGGTGCGGAGGCTCGCGCCGGTGTCGTGCGACTGGTCGAGCTCCAGTTCCAGTGCGGCCAGGCGAGCGGCGGGCAGGGTGGTCTCGCCGATCGTGACAGTGCCCGTCAGCTCGGGGATCCGCAGACGCACCGCAGCCTCGAGATCTGCGAGCACGATTCGACCCCGCTTGTGGTCGGCCAGGTAGTCGGTCCGCTGCCGTGTGAGCGGACCGAGCGACCGCGCGGACTCGAATGGTCGAGACTCGCTGCCGGCAAGCGGATTGACGGCGATGAAGGAGTCCAACGGCCAGGAGGGCACGATGTCGTGGGCGGCGGAGGCCACGGCCACGCGAAGCAGAAGGCTCACGGTGTTCCTTTCGAGAAGGATGTGGGGGAAAGCGAGGCGGCGAGCGCGCGGCTGTATGCGAGATCGCGCAGGCCGCCCCACCGCCTGCCGGTGCGGGTCAGCAGTCCGACGGCGCCGAGGCCCAGCGCCGGGAGGACCAGCATCCACACGGGAGCCGCCGCGACGGAGGCCTCGGCGTCGAGCACCGACGCGAAGAGGGCAAGGAATGCGGTGTAGCCAAAGCCAATCCCCACGATGGACAGCACGCCGAGACCGACGGTCAGGCGAGAGAAGTTCGTCGCGAGCCCGACCGCCAGCGTCACGATTCCGGTGACGGCAACGAAGAGGAGCAACCCGATGCTCGCCGGGGACACCCCGGGGTTGATCGTCGCCTGCGCGGCGAACAGCGCGCCGAGGGTGAGCAGACCGGAGCCGGCGACGGCCGCGACGACCACCCGCCGCCGGGTCGGCGGGCGCACGGGAAGATCGCGTGATGCGGCATGCGTACGCACCCCCATTCCGGCGCCAAGAAAGAGAGTGGACTTGAACAGGGAGTGGGCGATCAGGTGGAAGATCGCGGCGGCGAGGGCACCCAGGCCGCACGCCATCACCATGAACCCCATCTGGGCCATGGTCGAGAACACCAGGCGGCCCTTGACGTCGGGTTTGACCATGCGCACCGCGGAGGCGTACACAAGCGTTGCCGCACCCGCAAGGAAGACCACCGTCATCACGGACTGGTGCACAGTGATCGCCGGGGCGAATCGGATCAGCAGAATCGCCCCCGCATTCACCACCCCGGCATGCATGAGCGCCGAAACCGGGGTGGGGGCCGAGAGAGTACTGGGTAACCACGTGTGGAACGGGATCTGGCTGGAACGCGCCAGTGCCCCGGTGACGAGCAGGAGCGCCACCAGAATCTGGACCGGCTCTGGCAGCGTGGCCAGGAGCGATCCCAGACGATTCAACGGCACGTCCCCACCGGCCCCGACGGTAATGACAGCAGCGGCCGACAGGACGGCCGTGTCGCCGATGGCCAACTGCACGGCGGTTCGCCGCACGCCGGCCCGGGCCAGTGGCGCCGACGGGTAGGTCGCCAGCAGAAGCACGAGTGCGGCGCCCGCGGCGACCCACGCTGCGGCAAAGGTGAGCACAGAGCCGGCGCAGACCAGCAACACGGTGAAACCGGTGAGCAGGTTCGTCATCGTGACAAACCATCCCTGCCGGAGGTCGCCTCGGAGGTAGCGCACTGCGAAGCACTGGATGAGCCCGCTCAGCCCCAGCACGAGGATCGCCATAATTACGGCGAGCGGGTCCAGTCGCACCGGGCCGGAGCCGGCATCGATGCCCGGCTGTCGGGTGGCGAGAACGAGCCAGCCGGCGGCCAGCGCGGCGACGAATCCGACTCCGACGAGCCCGCACGCGACTCGAGCCAGCAGGTCACGGTCGATGCCAGCGCGACCTCCGACCGCTGATGACAGGGCGGCGACGAAGGGCAACGTGACGACCGATGCCACCAACAACCAGTTGTCCACACTTACCTCGTTTTCCTGAAACTCAATACACGAAAACGATAGCAGGTAATGGAGAGCGTGAATACGCTGTGCTGAGTCTCATGACAGGTGACGGCTAGGCTGCACCGATGGCCCAATGGACGTTTCTCACCAACCACGCGCACGTGCTGATGTGCGTGGCGGAGAATCCCAACGTGCGGCTGCGCGACGTGGCGGTGCAAGTCGGGATCACCGAGCGCGCCGCCCAGCGGATCGTCACAGAGCTCGAAGAGGCCGGCTACCTGGAGCGCGAGCGCGAAGGTCGTCGCAACAGCTACCGGTTGCACACGGCGATGCCGTTGCGGCACCCGTTGGACAGCGACCATCGGGTTGGAGAACTGCTGGCCATTTTCGCCCGCCCGTCCCAAGGAACTGTGGCGGCCGCCCCCGATGGCCCTTGAATTCTCGACCCCTTGACCGTGCGCGAACGGCTATGTGAGGATCAACGCGACCCGCGTGGGCGGGGCGCGACGAGGAGGTCCCCATGACGGCAGACGAGCTCGTCGGCACGTGGATTGACTCCCACGAGGAAGGCCGCGACGGGGTGCAGGTATTCCGCACTCAGGAGTACGAATTCCCGCCATCACGCGGACGGATGTCGTTCACACTGCGGGCCGACGGCAGCGCGATCACCGGGCAACCAGGCCCCGATGACCGAGGCGTGACCGGCGGCGGCAGCTGGAGAATCGACGGTGCCGTTCTCACCATTCGCAGCCCCGGCGGGTCTGCGACGTACGACGTGCTCTCCGCAGACCCGAGCCACCTGGAGCTGCGACCGCACTGACTCCCCACCGAAGGAGTGAACCGCAATGGTCACCAAAGCCGACAAGGCCGAAGAATCGCCCACCGAGGCGCCGCTGCATCGCAGTTGCGCGACAGGTGAGGTCAACGAGAGACTGCTCCGCACCGTCGAGGGCTACGCCGAGTCCAGAGCCGAGATCGAGAACCGCACCGCCCGCGTGCTCGACGCCCAGGTCGCCCTGCGCACCGGATGCACGCAGATCCCCGTAGTCGTGCACGTCGTCTACCGCAACGCCACCGAGAACATTTCCAACGCCCAGATCGACAGCCAGATCGCCGTCTTGAACGCCGACTTCCGGGCGACGAACGCCGACAAGGCATCCACCCCGACGGCCTTCCAGGGACTGATCGGCGACGCGAGAGTGACCTTCAAGCTCGCGACCACCGACCCTGACGGCAACCCGACCGATGGGATCACGCGCACCTCGACCACCACCACGCCGTTCAACTCGGCCACCGACAACGTGAAGTCCGCGGCGACGGGCGGGGCGGATGCCTGGCCGTCCGACAGGTACCTCAACCTCTGGGTCTGTGGCAATCTGCGCAGCGGGTCCGGACAGTCGCTCCTCGGGTACGCCCAGTTCCCGGGAGGGCCCACCGCCACCGACGGGGTCGTCGTCATCCACAGCGGGTTCGGCACCACCGGCACCGCGGCCGCCCCATTCAACCTCGGCCGCACCACGACGCACGAGATCGGCCACTGGCTCAACCTCCGCCACATCTGGGGCGACGACGGAACCGGATGCTCCGGAAGCGACTTCGTGGCCGACACCCCGAATCAGGGCGGACCGAACTATGGCACGCCCACCTTCCCGTCGTCGTCGTGCTCGAATGGCCCCAACGGCGACCTGTTCATGAACTACATGGACTACACGGACGACGCGGCGATGTTCATGTTCACCAGGGGACAGGTCGACCGCATGCAGGCGGCGCTCGACGGGCCACGGTCGAGCATCGGCGTCAGCGGTCCCTGTCTCGGGAAGCCGGTCAAGGAGTTCGTCAAGGACCTGCCGAAGGACCTTCCGAAAGACGTCATCAAGGACCAGCCGAAGGACGGCATCAAGGACTTCCCGAAGGACGGCGCGAAGGACATTCCGAAGGATGTCGCCAAGGACATCCCGAAGGACGGGGTGAAGGACAAGCCGAAGGACAGGGTGAAGGATTTCCCGAAGGACAGGCCGAAGGATCTCATCAAGGACAACCCCAAGGATCTCGTCAAGGACCAGCCGAAGGACGGGGTGAAGGACAGGCCGAAGGATCTCATCAAGGATCGGCCGAAGGACCTCAGCAAAGACGGTCCGAAGGACTACGGCAAAGACATGATGAAGGACTTCGCGAAGGACCCGATGAAGGATCCGCGAAAGGAGGGGATAAAAGATCTTCCAAAGGATGCGATCAAGGACGCCCCGAAGGACGGCATCAAGGATTTCGCCGACGACATTCCCAAGCAGCTGCGCGATCCGGTGAAGGAGCTCGGCGGGGAGATCGGACCGATCGACCCGGGCCCGCTCATCAACCCGGCGCTCGGCGGCGGTGGGTTCGGCGGTCTGTTCGGCGGCGGCGCGACGCCGTTCGTGATCGGCGGACGGGACGAGACGGAGTACGGCGCGGGCCAGCCCGAGGAGGTCTCGCCGCTCGCGGTCATCGCCGAGCAGCTCGGGGGGATGCTGTCTGAGTACAGCAGCGCAGCGGCGGAGGGGCAGCTGTCGCCGGCCGACGTCGCGCGCTGGCAGCAGCTCGCTGGCGTCTACGCGCAGATCATTGCGCTGCTCGGCTGAGCGGGTCGACACGATGCACGCCGCGGGAGGGAGCATCCGCCCTCCCGTGGCGGGTCGCGCCAGGCGCGCGCTCGTGGTGCCGGGGAGGGCGCGATGATCCTCATCGTCAGCTTTCCCGACAACGCCCACGTCGAGCGGGTACTCGAGCATCTCGACCGGCCAGCGGTCGTCTTCGACATCGCCGACTTTCCGCACCGCACCCGTCTCGACGTGCGATTCGGGACCTCCGCCGACCGGATAACCCTCACGCCCCACGGGCAGGGCGCGATCCCCATCGATCAGATCGGTGCGGTCTGGTACCGGCGTGTGCGGCCGATCGGGCTTGACCCCGCACTGACGGATGCCACGAGCCGCCTGTTCGCGTGGTCGGAGAGCACCGAGGCGTTGACCGGCCTGTGGCACGCGATGGAGTGCTTCTGGATGAACCCGCCCGCCGGCGACGAGGCCGGCCAGCGTAAGATCCGCCAACTGCAGGTCGCCCGCCAGGTCGGGCTGTCGGTGCCGGAGACCCTCATTACCAACGACCCGGCCGCGGCGCTGGAGTTCATCGCCGCCCGGGACGAGGGGGGAGTGATTCGCAAGGCATTCCGCAACATCGCGGAGGCGCCGCGGTCCACCGCCGTCGTCACGGCCGACGACCGGGCGCGGCTCGACGACGTGCGGTACGCGCCGGTCACCTTCCAGGAATTTGTACCGGCCGACCTCGACTTGCGGGTCATCGTCGTCGAGCACGAGATCTTCGCCGCCGCGATCCTCTCGGAGCCGGAGTACCGCACCGACTATCGCCCCGGTATCGGGTCGGCGAAGTTCAGTACATACGAGCTGCCGGACGAGGTGGCAGCGGCGCTTCTTGCCCTGCATGATCGGCTCGGCCTGGCCTACGGGGCGTCCGACTTCCGGGTGACGCCCGACGGCGAGCACGTGTTCCTCGAGGTGAACCCGGGAGGGGAGTACCTGTTCGCCAGCGACCGCACCGGGCAGCCCGTACCGCAGGCGATCGCCGCGTGCCTGTCCCGGCACGACCGCGAACACGGCGAATGATCCTGCCGCGAGCCGTGGCGCCCGGGGCTGCGTGCGCGTGATCGTGCCCCCAGTTGTGGGTCCGCCCCAGATCGGGGACTGGCGCACGGCGCCGCGCGAGGCCACGTGGCGCGGGGAAACGAAAAAAACCCCCGCTGAGCGAGGGTTGAGTTGGTGGCTCCGACGGGCGTCGATCCCGTGACCTCACGATTTTCAGTCGTGCGCTCTACCAACTGAGCTACAGAGCCAACAAGGCACGGACTACTGGCGAGAGTAAATCCGTGCCTTTGCGACCCTGACCGGACTTGAACCGGCGACCTCCGCCGTGACAGGGCGGCGCGCTAACCAACTGCGCTACAGGGCCATGCTATTTAGTTCTGATGTTTTTGTGACCCCAACGGGATTCGAACCCGTGTTAACGCCGTGAAAGGGCGCCGTCCTAGGCCACTAAACGATGGGGCCATGAAGCAAAAGAACTTCGTAGCAACCGAGACGTAAGCATACGTGGGCTGAGGCGAATTGCAAAACCGTGGTGTGGCGACGCGATTGACGCCACACTGATGAGAAGTTGGCGCTTCTGCACGGCACGCGATACATTCAAGTGCTTGTTGAGAGTTTTGTGGTGCTCTGTGCGCCGGCGTTGCCATGATTGGCGGCGTTTGAGAGAAGTGACCGCGTGATATCGATCCATCGGAATCACACAAATCGGGGATATATGACAAACGCTGAACGCCGCCGGGGGGCGACGGGCTCACGTAGCCACACGGGGACACGAATGAGCGCGCGCGTGCGCATCCTGTCCGTCATCGCCGCGATCGCGGTCGCAACCACCGCGGGCATCACGGGCAACGCATCCGAGCCCGCGTTCGCGATCGAATACCCCACGTGGGCCGATGTCGAGAACGCACGCAACAACGAGAGCGCGAAGCAGGCTGAAGTCGCCCGCATCGAGGCGGTGCTCGCGGAGCTCGCAACCAAGGTCGAGGAGACCAAGGCTGCAGCGATTGCCCGCGGCGAGGACTACGAGAAGGCCCAGCTCGCGTTCGACGAGGCCAACTACAAGGCCGGTCAGCTGCAGCTGCAGGCCGACGAGGCCCAGTTGAAGGCGGGGGAGTCCAAGCTCCGTGCCGGTCAGCTCGCGGCGCGTCTCGCCCGCTCGGGCGCCGGCGACGTCTCGGCTTCGTTGTTCTTTGACGGCGAGTCCGCCGCCGACCTGCTCTCCCAGCTCGGCATGGCGAGCAAGATCACCGACCAGTCGGCCGGCATCTACCAGAAGGCCATCGAAGACCAGAACACCGCGCAGTCGCTCACCGACCAGGCGAACGTCGCCAAGGACGCCCTGCAGGGCCTCGCGGATGCTGCCGCCGCCGCCCTCGAGGCTGCGACCGTCGCCGCGGATGCCGCCGCCGCCGCCCTCGCCGAGCAGCTGGAGAACGAGGCCGTGCTGCGCGCGCAGCTCTCGGTGCTCGCGGAGAACCGTGTGGCAACTGAGGCCGACTATCAGGCAGGCGTGCGAGCCCGCGAAGAGGAGGCGAGGCGCGTCGAAGCGGCACGCCAGGCTGCCATCGCCGCCGCGCGCGCCGCCGAGGCCGCCGCCGCCGCGGCGGCAGCTGCCGCCGCCGCAAAGGCTGGCCCCAGCTCGCCGGCCGGTGGAGGCGGCGGTGGAGGCGGCGCAGCAGTGGGCGGAGCGCCGTCGCCGTCGGGCGCCTGGGTGCGTCCGTCCTCCGGGTATGTCAGCAGCTCCTATGGCAACCGTGTCAATCCGTACTCCGGCATCTACGCGTTCCATGCGGGTACCGACGTCGGCGCTGGTTGCGGCTACCCGATCTACGCGGCCTCGTCGGGAACGGTCACCTACTCGGGCCCGAACGGCCGCTACGGCAACTTCGTGTCGATCAATCACAGCGGCGGCATGTCCACCGCGTACGCACATCTCCTCGACGGCGGGCTGCTCGTCTCTCGAGGGCAGTCCGTCGCCGCCGGGCAGCTCATCGCGCTCGCCGGCACCACCGGCGGATCGACCGGATGCCACCTCCACTTCGAGGTGCGCCGCGGCGGCGGCACCGTCGACCCCGTGCAGTTCATGCGGGGGCAGGGCGTTTCGTTCTAGGACGGATGCCGGCCAGCGTCTGAACGTGCTGGGCAGCGTGGGCTGAGCGCGACCGGGCCGGACCGCTTGCCGCCGAGTGTGCTCGTCTCCGCCGAGTGTGCCTGTTGCACCGGGCACTTTGGGTGGGAGCTGTCACACTCGGCGCGGCGACGGCGACGGAGCGACTGCCCCGCCGCCGACGTGCGACGCGGTGCGACGCGGTGCTTCGCGGCGCCGGACGGGACCCCCGCCGCCGAGTGTGCTCGTCTCCGCCGAGCGTGCCTGCTGCACCGGGCACTCTGGGTGCGAACCGTCACACTCGGCGCGGCGCGGCGACGACGCGAGAGCCCCGCCGCCGACCTGCGGCGCGGTGCCTAGTGCGCGCCCTCGACGGCGAGCTTCTCGATGCCCGCGACGACGATCGCGTCGGCCTCGGCCGCATCGCCCCAGCCCTCGGTCTTGACCCACTTGCCGGGCTCGAGGTCCTTGTAGTGCTCGAAGAAGTGCTCGATCTCCTTGCGGGTGTACTCCGGGATGTCGTTCAGATCCTGGATGTGCGACCATCGCGGGTCGGTTGCCGGCACCGCGATGACCTTGGCGTCGGATCCACCGTCGTCGGTCATGTTGAACACGGCGACGGGGCGCACCTTCACGCCGACGCCCGGGAACAGGGGGTAGTCGAGCAGCACGAGCACGTCGACGGGGTCGCCGTCCAGCCCGAGAGTGTTCTCGAAGAAGCCGTAGTCGGTCGGGTACACGAACCCGGTGAACAGCACGCGGTCGAGGTACACGCGACCGGTGATGTGGTCGACCTCGTACTTGTTACGGCTCCCCTTGGGAATCTCAATGACGGCGTCGTAGCTAGACATGGCTGGACCTTTCGTGGAACGGCGAAGTGGATGCTGGTTCGGGAAGCGGATGCGCGGGACCGACCGGCGGCGCGCTGCAATAACGTTACTGGATGACCATCCGCCGCCGTCTGACTCCCGCGATCGCGGATGTGCGCCGCGCGGTGCGCGAGGCGATCACGGCGGCGCTGCCCGCTGCGGCCGAGTCGACCGAACCCCGCCGTCCCCTCGTCCTCGTCGCCCTCAGCGGTGGCCCCGACTCGCTCGCCCTCGCTGCGGCGACCGCGTTCGAGGCGCCCCGGCTCGGGCTGCGGGCCGGCGCCGTCATCGTCGATCACCGGCTGCAGCACGGATCGGCGAAGGTCGCGGCGCAGGCCGCCCGTGCCGCCGCCGCCCTGGGGCTCGACCCGGTTCTCGTTCGCGAGGTGACTGTCGACGGCGCGGGGGGACCGGAGGCGGCCGCCCGCGACGCCCGTTACGCCGCCCTCGACGCCGCACTCGTCGAGACCGGAGCCACCCGCGTGCTCCTCGGCCACACCCTCGACGACCAGGCCGAAACCGTGCTGCTCGGCCTCGCGCGCGGCAGCGGCGCCTCGAGCCTCTGGGGCATGGCCCGCGAATCCGGCGCCTACCTGCGCCCGCTGCTCGGCATCCGCCGCCCGATCACGGAGCAGGCCTGCGCGGATGCCGGGCTCGAGCCCTGGCACGACCCGCAGAACTCCCATTCCGTGTACACGAGAGTGCGCGTGCGCCAACGTGTGCTCCCCACGCTCGAGCACGAGCTCGGGCCGGGGGTCGCCGAGGCGCTCGCGCGCACCGCCGAGCAGCTGCGGGAGGATGCCGAGGCGCTCGACCACTTCGCATCCGAGATCATCGAGGAACTGGCCGAACCCGCCGAGGCCGGCATCTCGCTGCCCGTCGCCGCGCTCGCGGCGAACCCGCCCGCGCTGCGCCAGCGTCTCATCCGCCTGGCCGTGCGGGCCGAGTTCGACGTCTCGCTCGGCCGCGCGCACACACTCGAGGTCGCCCGCCTCGTCACCGAGTGGCACGGGCAGGGGCCGCTGGACCTGCCCGGCGTTAGGGTGGAACGGCGACACGGTCTGATCGTCTTCAGCGCTGGCGCCATCCACCCTCACGGCTGACACGACCCACCGGAGCAACATGCAACTCACCGACATTGCCGACGACCTCGACTCGACGCTCTACACCGAGAAGCAGATCCACGACAAGATCGCCGAGCTCGCCGCCCGCATCGACGCCGACTATGCGGGGGAGACCCTCCTGCTCGTCGGCGTGCTCAAGGGCGCGGTCATGGTGATGGCCGACCTCGCGCGGGCGCTCACCCTGCCGATCGAGATGGACTGGATGGCGGTGTCGTCATACGGCTCCGGCACGCAGTCGTCAGGCGTCGTGCGCATCCTCAAGGACCTCGACACCGACCTCACCGGGCGCAAGGTGCTCATCGTCGAGGACATCATCGACTCGGGGCTGACCCTCTCCTGGCTGCGCGCCAACCTCGAGAGCCGCGGCGCGGCATCCGTCGAGATCTGCGCCCTGCTGCGCAAGCCCAAGGCGGCCAAGGTCGACGTCGACGTGCGCTACGCGGGCTTCGAGATCGGCAACGAGTTCGTGATCGGCTACGGGCTCGACTACGGCGAGAAGTACCGCAACCTGCGCGGAATCGGCGTGCTCGCGCCCCATGTCTACCGAGACTGACCGCGGGGCCACGTCATTACGCCGCCAGCAAACACGTGGGAGGCACCCAGCCGGGCGGCGGTAGCCTTGCAGAAATCACCTCACACCTTGAAGGAAGGCGCCGGGCCGACACCCGGGACACTATGGATTTCAAGAAGTTCCTGCGCGGACCGCTCGTCTACATCCTGCTGGCGGTCGTCGTCGTGTCGATCGGGTTCAGCCTGCTCACCGGGTCCGGTTTCAAGGAGATCACGACCCAGGAGGGCCTCGAGCTCCTCAAGGACAACAAGGTCGCGACCGCGACCGTGATCGACGGTGAGCAGCGGGTCGACCTCGTTCTCAAGAGCGCCGGCGACGACGGCGAGAACGTGCAGTTCAAGTACGCGACTCCCCGCGGCGAAGAGGTCATCACCGCCATCAACGGGTCGAATGTGACGACGTTCGACGATGAGGTCGCCACCACCAACTTCTTCACCTCGCTGCTCGGGCTGATCATCCCGTTCATCATCATCGGGCTCATCTTCTGGTTCCTGCTCAGCCGCATGCAGGGCGGCGGAAACCGGGTAATGCAGTTCGGCAAGTCGAAGGCCAAGCTCGTCTCGAAGGAGACCCCGCAGGTCACCTTCGACGACGTCGCCGGGGCCGACGAGGCCATCGAGGAGCTCCGCGAGATCAAGGACTTCCTCAAGGAGCCGGCGAAGTTCCAGGCCGTCGGCGCCCGCATCCCCAAGGGGGTGCTGCTCTACGGCCCTCCTGGAACCGGCAAGACCCTGCTCGCCCGCGCCGTCGCGGGCGAGGCGAACGTGCCGTTCTATTCGATCTCCGGTTCGGACTTCGTCGAGATGTTCGTCGGCGTCGGAGCCAGCCGCGTGCGCGACCTGTTCACCCAGGCCAAGGAGAACTCGCCCGCGATCATCTTCGTCGACGAGATCGATGCCGTCGGTCGGCACCGCGGCTCAGGTATGGGTGGCGGCCACGACGAGCGCGAACAGACCCTCAACCAGCTGCTCGTCGAGATGGACGGATTCGACGTCAAGACCAATGTCATCCTCATCGCCGCGACCAACCGTCCCGACATCCTCGACCCCGCCCTGCTGCGCCCCGGACGCTTCGACCGCCAGATCGGCGTCGACGCCCCCGACATGATCGGTCGCAAGAAGATCCTTGAGGTGCACGCCGCTGGCAAGCCGATGGCCGCCGGCGTCGACCTCGAGGTGCTCGCCAGGAAGACCCCCGGTTTCACCGGCGCCGACCTCGCCAGCGTGCTCAACGAGGCCGCGCTGCTGACGGCACGCTCGAACGCGCAGCTCATCGACAACCGTGCGCTGGATGAGGCCGTGGACCGCGTCATGGCCGGCCCGCAGCGCCGCACGCGTGTCATGCGCGACCAGGAGAAGCTCATCACCGCGTACCACGAGGGTGGGCACGCGCTCGTGGCGACCGCGATGAACAACACCGATCCGGTCACCAAGATCACGATCCTGCCCCGCGGCCGAGCCCTCGGCTACACGATGGTGATGCCCCTCGAGGACCGCTACTCGGTGAGCCGCAACGAGCTGCTCGACCAGCTCGCCTATGCAATGGGCGGCCGTGTTGCCGAGGAGATCGTCTTCCACGACCCGACCACCGGCGCGTCGAACGACATCGAGAAGGCCACCGCGACCGCGCGCAAGATGGTCACCGAGTTCGGCATGAGCGCGAGCATCGGCTCGGTCAAGCTCGGCTCGAACCACAACGAGATGTTCGGTCGCGAGATGAGCGGAACGCGTGACTACTCCGAGCGGCTCTCCGAGCAGGTGGATGCCGAGGTGCGCACCCTCATCGAGAACGCGCACGACGAGGCGTGGAGAGTGCTCAATGAGAACCGGGACATCCTCGACACCCTCGCCCAGGAGCTGCTCGAGCGGGAGACGCTCGACCAGACCCAGCTGAAGGAGATCTTCGCCGGAGTCAAGAAGCTCGCTCCGCGCCCGCAGTGGCTCTCGAGCACGAAGCGGCCCGTGTCTGATCGTCCGCCGATCCTGATGCCGGAGAAGGCACCGATCGACGCCGGCTCGACCGAGGGCGCCATCGACTCGACGCCCAAGCCGGCGGCGAAGCGTGCCCCGCGCCGCCCGTCGCCCGGCGTCGCCCCGGCCTAGCCCCGTGGCCGGCATCGATACCGATCGCATCGCCGCCGCGGTGGCAGAGATTCTCGCGGCGATCGGCGAGGATCCGACGCGGCCCGGGCTCGTCGACACCCCGCGCCGGGTCGCGCTGGCGCACGCCGAATACTTCTCCGGGCTCGGCCGCGATCCTCTCGAGCACCTCGCCGACACGCTTCCGGTGGATTCCGCGACGGGCGATCTGGTGCTGCTGCGCGACATCGAGGTGCGCTCGATGTGCGAGCACCACCTCCTCCCGTTCACGGGAGTGGCCCACATCGCCTACGTTCCGCGAGAGAAGATCATCGGACTTGGCCGTCTACCCCTCGTGGTCGATACGCTTGCCTCGCGCCCGCAGCTCCAGGAACGATTGACCGAGGAGATTGCGGATGCTGTTCAAGCAGGTCTTGATCCCCGTGGGGTGCTCGTCGTCATCGACGCGGCCCATCAGTGTGTTTCGGCGCGCGGTGTGCGCCAAACGCGGAGTTCGACGGTGACGATGGCAGCGCGCGGCACGCTCGCGGACCCCGTCGGGCGAGCCGAAATCATCATGATGATCGGAGCGCCCCGTGACTAACCAGTCCGACACCCACGTTGCTGCGGCACCCAAGCGGTCCCGGCGCGCGAAGCCGGCCGGATCCCGTCCGACCGGCCCGGTCAGGCCGCTCATCCTCGGCATCCTCAACGTCACCCCCGACTCGTTCAGCGACGGCGGAGCTCACGGCTCCGTCGGCGCGGCCGTGGAGTATGCGGTCCACATGCGCGAGTGCGGCGCCGATCTCATCGACGTCGGCGGCGAGTCGACGAGGCCCGGAGCCGAGCGCCTCCCGATCGACGAGGAGCAGCGCCGAGTGCTGCCCGTGCTCGACGAGCTGGCCAAGCGGCGCATCCCGGTCAGCATCGACACGATGAACGCGAGCACCGCGGCGGCGGCCGCCGAGCGCGGGGCCGCGATCATCAACGACGTGTCCGGCGGCACCGCCGACGCCGACATGGGCAGGGTCGCCGCCGAGACCGGTCTCATGTTCATCGCGATGCACTCGCGCGGGCCGAGCGACGCGCGCACCACCTACCGCGACGTCGTCGGCGAGGTGCGCCTCGAGCTCGAGTACCGCGTCGCCGCGCTGATCATGCAGGGGGTTCACCCGCGGCAGATCATCGTCGACCCCGGCATCGGCTTCGCCAAGGACTCCGCGCAGAGCTGGGAGCTGCTCGGCGGCCTGCGCGAACTGCGCGCCCTCGGCCACCCCCTCCTCGTCGGCGCCTCCCGCAAGCGGTTCCTCGGCGAGCTGCTTCCCGAGGGCGCCAAGCCGCGCAAACGGGACGCGGCAACCGCCGTGATCAGCGCACTGTCGGCCCAGGCGGGCGCCTGGGGTGTTCGCGTGCACGACGTGCCCGCGACGAAGGCGGCCCTTGACGTGTGGAGCGCCATGAACGGAGCAACGCGGTGACCGCGAGCCAGGGAGAATCCCCGAAGCTCACCGGGCCCGAGCCCACCGGCGAGGGGCCCGAGCCCGAATCCGGACCGCTGCCGCTCGACTCCATCACCCTCACGGGGCTGCGCGCGGCAGGACACCACGGCGTCTTCGAGCACGAGCGGGCAGAGGGCCAGGAGTTCGTCATCGACGTCACCGTGTGGCTCGACTTTGCGGCGGCAGCGGCGAGCGACGCTCTCGAGCGCACGATCCATTACGGAGTGCTCGCCGAAGAGGTCGTCGCCGCGGTGGAACGAGACCCGGTCGACCTCATCGAAACCGTCGTCGAACGCATCGCCGCCGTCGTGCTCGAGCACCGGCAGGCCCGCCGCGTGCGCGTGACACTGCACAAGCCGTCGGCACCGATCACGGTGCCGTTCGCTGACGTCGCCGTGACCATCACGCGGGCGCGCCCGTGATCCGCGAGGAGCGGATGCGGGTCGAGCTTCCGGCCGTGATCGCCCTCGGCAGCAACCTCGGCGACCGCGAGCAGGCTCTGCGGGATGCGGTGCACGCGATCGACGCGCTTCCCGGCGTTGTCGTCAGCGCGGCGTCAGAGATCGTGGAGTCGCCCGCGCTGAAGCCGGACGGCGTCGACGAGAGCGCCCCGAGCTACCTCAACGCGGTCATCGCCGTGCGCAGCGCGGTCAGCCCGGAGCAGCTCCTCGACGGCCTCAACGAGATCGAGCAGCGGCTCGGCCGGGTGCGCACCGAACGCTGGGGCGATCGCACGATCGACCTCGACATCATCACCGCGGCCGGGCCGCACGAGAACAGCGAACGGCTCACCCTGCCGCACCCGCGGGCGTGGCAGCGCGGATTCGTGCTCGTGCCGTGGGCGCAGATGAACCCCGGCGCGCAGCTGCCCGGCCACGGCCCGGTCGCCGAGCTCGCCGCCGCGACGAGCGACGTGGTCCTGCCCTATCCCGCTGCACCCCTCATGGCGGCGGTCCGCACGTGAAGCGCACCACGGTATCGACGCTTCTGCTGCTCGTCGCGATCGGCGCGGCGGGTGCCGGACTGCTGCAAGCGGTGCTCGCCTCCGTGGGCCGGCCCATCATCATCCCGCCGTTCACGCTGCCCGTCGCGCTCGCCGCGATCGGCGTCATCGTGGTGCTGATGGCTGTACCGATCAGCCGCATGGTGCGGGGCACCTCGAGCCCACGCGGCCCGGTCGACCCGTTCTACGCGACCCGCGTCGCGATGCTCGCCAAGGCATCCGCTCTCGGCGGCGGGCTCCTCACCGGGGGCGGAATCGGGCTGCTTGTCTACCTGCTGAGTCGATCGGTCGCGCCGGGGGTAGGCTCGCTGGGATTGACGATCGCCGCGCTCGTCGGCGCTGGGGTGCTGCTAGCCGGCGGCCTCATCGCCGAATTCATGTGCCGCATCCCGCCCGACGCCGACAACGATGATGACAAGCCCCTCCGCGCGAGCCCAGAGGCGTGACCGAGCAGAACCCCAGTGAGGACACCGTGAGCACCGTGACCAATCGAGTCGACCTGCCGGGGATCACCTGGCGGCGCGTGTCGGGCAAGTATGTCGTCGCCGAGCTGCTCGGACTCGTCGTCACCGCGGTCGTGCTCGCGGGCGCGACCGCCCCGCTCTACATCATCGGCTGGGACGCTGCCCCGTTGGCGACGCTCGCCGCGGTCGGGTTCGTGCTGCTGTTCGCGGCATTCACGCCTCGCCGTGTACGCGCCATCGGGTACCAGCTGCGCGACGACGACCTCGTGTTCCGCCGTGGGGTGCTGCAGCAGCGGTTCGTCGCCGTGCCGTACGGGCGCATGCAGCTCATCGACATCAACCGCGGACCCCTGTCGCGTGCGCTCGGCCTGAGTGAGCTGCGATTCGTCACCGCCGCCGCCTCGACCGGCGTGACCATTCCCGGGCTGCCCGCCGCCGAGGCGGAGGAACTGCGCGACGCCCTCGTCGAGCTCGCCGAGAGCAGGCGGGCGGGGCTGTGACCGACGAAGGCGAGCGCCCGGCACACGGCCGGCGCGCGGCCGGTGTTCCCCTCGACCGCGGCAAGCCCGTCACGGCGCTCGCCGCCTCGCTGAGCGACGGTGAGTGGCGCCACCTGCATCCGGCCTCCCCGCTGCTCAAGGGCGGCATTGTGCTCATCGCGGTCATCGGCATCGTGATCTCGAACCTGCGCGAGCGCTTCTTCGAGAACTTCATGCCGGGCGCGAACTTCCGCGGCAACGACCCGATCGAGCTCCTCTTCCGCGAGGGCGTCTTCGGCTGGGCGCTCCTCGCCCTTCTCGGGGTGCTGTCAGTGCTCGTTCTCGGCTTCTACATCTCCTGGCGCATGCACACCTTCCGGATCACCGAGGAGGTCGTCGAGGTGCGCTCCGGCGTGCTGTTCCGTACCAACCGAAAGGCCCGACTCGACCGCATCCAGGGCATCAACATCGTGAGGCCGTTCTTCGCGCGGCTGTTCGGGGCTGCGCGGCTCGAGGTCAACCAGGCTGGACAGGACGCCAACGTGCGCCTGGACTACCTCGCCTCCACCGCGGCCGACGACCTGCGCCGCGAGATCCTGCGGCTCGCGTCGGGAACGCGTGCGGCATCCGTCTCCCGCGCGAACGGCGCCGGACCCGCTGTCGGGGCCGGCCCGTCCCTCGGCGGTGCCGCCTCGATCGTCGAGCAGCGGATGCACGAGTTCCTCGCGCCCGAGCTCGAGCCCGACGCCGCCGAGCCGGAGTCAGTCGTCAAGCTCGGCACCGGGCGGCTCATCGGGTCGATCCTGCTGAGCGGCGCGTCCATCTTCCTTGCCGTCGCGGTCATCGTGGTCATCGTCGCCTCGGTCTTCGCCCCTAGGTCGCTTATCGCCTTCTTCGGCCTCGTTCCCGCGGTGCTGGGTGTTGCGGGGTTTTACGTGCAGCGGTTCCTGAAGTCGCTGCGCTATTCCATCGCGGGCACCCCCGACGGCGTGCGCGTCGGCTTCGGGCTGCTCACGACGAGCAACGAGACGCTGCCGCCCGGCCGCATCCACTCGGTCAAGGTGAGCCAGCCGCTGCTCTGGCGCGGACCCGGGTGGTGGGAGATCAAGGTCAACCGTGCCAGCCAGTCCTCCACGGATGGGGCCGCCGGGCAGCAGAACACGACGATCCTGCCGGTGGGCAACCTCGCCGACGTCACCCGCGTGCTCACCCTCGTGCTGCCCGACCTGCTCGACGAGGGTCTCGCGGTCGTCGGGCTGACCGGACCGGGTGCGCCGGACGACGGCTTCACGAACTCCCCGCGTCGCGCAGGCGTGCTGCGCTGGTTCTCTTGGCGGCGCAACGGGTTCGCCGTCACGCCGACCGCGGTGTTGCTGCGCAAGGGGGCGATCTGGCGCGAGCTCGTGCTCGTGCCGCACCCGCGGCTGCAGAGCGTGTCGGTTCAGCAGGGACCGGTGCTGCGGATGCTGCGCCTCGCCGCGGTGCGCCTGCACACGGTCGCCGGCCCGATCAGCGCCGAGCTCGGTGCCATCGACGAGGACGCCGCCGTGAAGATGTTCATGCTGACGGCCGAGGCCGCTGTGCGCGCCTCCGGCAGCGACACCTCGCACCGGTGGCGTTCCGCGGAGGGGGTTGAGTACCGCGACGGGCTGGATGCGAGTCTGGTTGATCGGGCCCCCGGCGCGGATGCTGGCGGCTGGGTTGCCCCCTCTGCGCACTCACGCGACCGGCCACTCCCGTGACCCCCGCCCCGCACCAGCGGTCCGGACGCCTCGGCGTCGGCATTGTCGGCTCCGGACACGTCGGCCCGATTCTCGGCGCGGCCCTCGCGGGCGCCGGCCACGCGATCGTCGGCATCTCGGCGATTTCCGCTGCGAGCCTGGAACGCGCCGACGCCATCCTTCCCGGCGTGCCGATCCTGCCGGTGCCGGAGCTTGTCGAGCGCAGCGAACTCGTGATCCTCGCCGTGCCCGAGTCGGAGCTCGAGGCACTCGTCGCCGGCCTCGCCGCGACGAAGGCCTGGCAGCCCGGTCAGCTCGTGATGCACACCGTCGCCCGGTTCGGCGCCGGCGTGCTCGCTCCGGCGATGGCACTCGGCGCGATCCCGCTGGCGATCCACCCGGCGATGGCGTTCACGGGAACCTCGGTCGATCTGGCGCGGCTCGTCGAGAGCCACTTCGCGGTGACCGCGGCGGCCCCGGTGCAGCCGATCGGCCAGGCGCTCGTCGTCGAGATGGGCGGCGAGCCGGTCATCGTCGCCGAGGCGGACCGCCCCGCGTACGCCGAGGCGATTGCGACCGCGACGAGTTTCTCGGCGGCGATCGTTGAGCAGGCCACCGGCATCCTGTCCGAGATCGGCATCGAGGCGCCCGGACGCCTGCTCGCGCCGCTCGTGCGCACCTCCGTCGAGAACGCGCTGCGCAGGGCGCCGTAGCCGGTGCCGGCGTTGCCCCGGCTCGGTCGCCGTGCGCCGAGCGAGTAGCATTCAGTCGTGCCCGTCGTCGTCGAAACCATCGCGGGCCTGCGCTCGCAGCTCCGTCAGGCCAAGGCCCACGCCGCCTCGGAGGGCCCCGCCCGGCCACGGGTCGCCCTCGTTCCGACCATGGGCGCGTTGCACGAGGGGCACATGGCACTGGTCGAACGCGCCCAGGAGCGCGCCGAGATCGTGGTCGTGTCGATCTTCGTCAATCCGCTCCAGTTCGGTGCGAGCGAAGACCTCGACCGCTACCCGCGCACGGTCGAGTCCGACGTCGAGCGGCTGCGTGCCCACGGCGTGCAGCTCGTGTTCGCCCCGACCCTCAGTGAGGTGTACCCGGCCGGCGACCTGCCGACCAAGGTCACGGCGGGCGACATCGGCGACCTCTACGAGGGACGCTCCCGCCGCGGACACTTCGACGGCGTGCTCACCGTCGTGGCCAAGCTGCTCCACATCGTGAACCCCGACACCGTCGTGTTCGGCAAGAAGGATGCCCAGCAGGTGTTCCTGGTCAAGCGCATGATCGCCGACCTCAACTTCGACGTGCAGGTGGCCACCGTGCCCACGGTGCGCGAGGACGACGGTCTCGCACTGTCGAGCCGCAACCGCTTCCTCGACGCTCGCGAGCGCATCGCTGCCCGAGCGCTGCCCCGCGCGCTGGAGGCCGCGGAGTCCTCGGCGGATCGGGGTCCGGATGCTGTGCTCGCGGCCGCCCAGTCCGTGCTCACCGGCGACACTGCCGTGCAGCTCGATTACCTGCAGGTCGTCAACCCGGCGACCTTCCTGCCCGTTGACGACAACCACCACGGCCCGGCGCTCGTCCTCGTCGCCGCGCGCGTCGGCGACACCCGGCTCATCGACAACGCGACGATCCACCTCGGCTGAGCCGCAGCATCCGCCGCTCCGCTCACGCGGGTGCTGTTCACTCGAGCGCATGCGATAACACTCACGCGACTGAACAATGACAGCGCGAGGCGCGGCGCCACACCCGCAACCCGGCTGCCCACACACCCCGAATCGGCCGCGCCGCCGCCGCCCGACTACCATGGGACGGTTGACACCGCGCCCCTCGCGCCACCGCGCCGCCGTGCCGACCCACAACCGTGCAGGAGCCCCCATGACCGACACCATGCCCCAGCCGAGCGAAGCCGAAGCCGCAGCCCAGGCCCTCGCCGAGCTGCAGGAGATCTCCGAGCAGACCGCCGTGCGGCTGGCCAAGCGGGAGCGGCTCATCACGTCCGGCGGCGAGGCCTACCCGGTCGGGGTGCCGATCACGACGACGATCCCGGCGGTGCGCGCGAAGTTCCCCGACCTCGAGGCGGATGCTGCGACGGGCGACATCGTCGGCCTGGCCGGCCGCGTCGTACACTCCCGCAACACCGGCAAGCTCTGCTTCGCGTCGCTGCAGTCCGGCGACGGATCGCGCATCCAGGCGATGGTGAGCCTCGCTGAGGTCGGCCAGGAGAAGCTCGACGGCTGGAAGGACCTCGTCGACCTCGGCGACCACGTCTTTGTCGCGGGCGAGGTCATCTCCAGCCGCCGCGGCGAGCTGTCGATCATGGTCACCGACTGGATGATCGCCGCTAAGGCGATCCGTCCACTGCCCAACCTGCACACCGACCTCAGCGAGGAGACGCGGGTGCGCAGCCGCTACCTCGACCTCATCGCCCGTGAGGGAGCCCGCAAGATGGTGCGCTCGCGCGCCGCCGCGGTCGCGTCGCTGCGCACGACCTTCGCCCGGCACGACTACGTCGAGGTCGAGACGCCCATGCTGCAGACCATGCACGGGGGAGCATCCGCCCGCCCCTTCGCGACCCACAGCAACGCCTTCGACACCGAACTGTTCCTGCGGATCGCGCCCGAGCTGTTCCTCAAGCGCGCCGTCGTCGGTGGCATCGACCGGGTGTTCGAGATCAACCGCAACTTTCGCAACGAGGGCGCCGACTCGACCCACTCGCCCGAGTTCGCGATGCTCGAGGCGTACCAGTCCTACGCCGACTACCACCAGATGGCCACCCTCACGCAGGAGATGGTGCAGAACGCCGCCCTCGACGTCGCCGGATCGCACGTTGTGACCTGGGCCGACGGCACCGAGTACGACCTCGGCGGCGAGTGGGACCGCATCGGCATGTACGACTCGCTCAGCGCCGCCGCGGGCGAGCAGATCACCCCGCAGACCCCGTTCGACGAGCTGCTCGCGCACGCTGCCCGCCTCGAGATCGAGGTGCCGCACCCGACCCACGGCAAGCTCGTCGAGGAGCTGTGGGAGCACTACGTGAAGCCCGGCCTCGTGCGCCCGACCTTCGTGCTCGACTTCCCCGTCGACACGTCGCCTCTCGTGCGCGACCACCGCACCACCGCCGGCGTGGTCGAGAAGTGGGACCTCTACATCCGCGGGTTCGAGCTCGCGACCGGCTACTCGGAGCTCGTCGACCCCGTCATCCAGCGCGAGCGCTTCGTCGAACAGGCACAGCTCGCCGCCGGAGGAGACGTCGAGGCAATGCGCCTCGACGAGGAGTTCCTGCGCGCGCTCGAGCACGGGATGCCGCCGACCGGGGGCATGGGCATGGGCATCGACCGGCTGATGATGGCGCTCACGGGCCTCGGCATCCGCGAGACGATCCTGTTCCCGCTGGTCAAGTAGCGCATTCCCCTCCGCCGGCATCAAGTAGGGTTTCGGCCATGAGCTATCTGCCGCCAGAGAAGAAGGATCCGAAGAAGATCAGCCAGAACCGGATCATCTTGTGGATCGTCGTGGGCGGCATCGGGCTGTATCTCGTGATCTCCGGTGTGCTCGGCGGCCTGGCTGGCGGTTGACGGACGGATGCGGCGGTGCCCGGATGCTGTGCCGGTGCCGGTTCCCAGCAGGCCCGCGTATCCTGAGACGGTGTTAGAGAACTTCTGGGCCAATGCCGCCTTCTCGGTGACGCCCACCATCCTTGTCGGCCTGATCTTCTGGCTCGTGATGCGCACGATCATGCGCGCCGACCGCACGGAGCGCAAGGTCTACGCCGAGATGGAATCGGCCGAGCGTGCCCGCCGCGGACTCCCGGCCGACATCGCCGCACCGAAGACCGACGCGTAGCGCGTCGCTGTCGAACTGGCGGGCAGAGCCGGGCGCGAGGGGCGCAGCCGACCCGGTAGCCCGCCGCCTGAGCGCAGGCCATTAACCGTCACGCCTAGGGCGAACAGGGGCAGTAATGGGGGGTTGGCGTAGTTACTCTCTTATGTATCGGCACGGAAACCTGCACCGTGCTTAGGGAGCAATCATGTTTGAAAGATTTACCGACCGAGCTCGTCGCGTTGTCGTTTTGGCCCAGGAAGAGGCCAAGATGCTCAACCACAACTACATCGGCACCGAGCACATCCTGCTCGGCCTCATTCACGAGGGCGAAGGCGTCGCCGCGAAGGCGCTCGAGTCGCTCGGCATCGCGCTGGATGCCGTTCGCGAGCAGGTCCAGGACATCATCGGCCAGGGCCAGCAGCAGCCGACCGGACACATCCCCTTCACCCCGCGCGCCAAGAAGGTGCTCGAGCTGAGCCTGCGCGAGGCTCTGCAGCTCGGCCACAACTACATCGGCACTGAGCACATCCTGCTCGGCCTCATCCGCGAGGGCGAGGGTGTCGCAGCCCAGGTTCTCGTGAAGCTGGGCGCCGACCTGAACAAGGTTCGGCAGCAGGTGATTCAGTTGCTTTCCGGATACCAAGGGAAGGAGCAGGTCGCCGTGGGCGGCAACGATTCGCAGGCACAGCAGGCCGGCAGCCAGGTTCTCGACCAGTTCGGCCGCAACCTCACCCAGGCCGCGCGCGACGGCAAGCTCGACCCCGTCATCGGGCGCGAGAAGGAGATGGAGCGGGTCATGCAGATCCTCTCCCGCCGCTCGAAGAACAACCCCGTGCTGATCGGTGAGCCCGGCGTCGGCAAGACCGCCGTCGTCGAGGGCCTCGCCCAGGCCATCGTGCGCGGAGACGTTCCCGAGACCCTCAAGGACAAGCAGCTCTACACGCTCGACCTCGGGTCGCTCATCGCCGGAAGCCGCTACCGCGGCGACTTCGAGGAGCGCCTCAAGAAGGTCACCAAGGAGATCCGCACCCGCGGCGACATCATCACCTTCATCGACGAGATCCACACCCTCGTCGGCGCGGGTGCTGCAGAGGGCGCGATCGACGCGGCCAGCATCCTGAAGCCGCTCCTCGCTCGCGGCGAGCTGCAGACGATCGGCGCGACGACCCTCGACGAGTACCGCAAGCACTTCGAGAAGGATGCCGCGCTCGAGCGTCGCTTCCAGCCCGTGCAGGTGCACGAGCCGTCCCTGCCGCACACGATCAACATCCTCAAGGGACTGCGCGACAAGTACGAGTCGTTCCACAAGGTGTCGATCACCGACGGCGCGATCGTCGCGGCGGCGAACCTCGCCGACCGCTACGTCGCCGACCGCTTCCTGCCCGACAAGGCCATCGACCTGATCGACGAGGCCGGCGCGCGCCTCCGCCTGTCGATCCTGTCGGCCCCGCCGGAGCTGCGTGAGTTCGACGACCGCATCGCGGCCGTGCGCGGCCAGAAGGAAGGCGCAATCGAGGACCAGGACTTCGAGAAGGCCGCGAGCCTGCGCGACGAGGAGAAGAAGCTCCTCGGCGAGCGGCTGCGCCTGGAGAAGAAGTGGAAGAGCGGAGAGTCCGGCGCGACCGGCACCGTGGACGAAGGCATCATCGCCGAGGTCCTCGCCGCCGCCACCGGCATCCCCGTCTTCAAGCTCACCGAAGAGGAGACGAGTCGTCTCGTCTTCATGGAGAAGGCCCTGCACCAGCGCGTCATCGGTCAGGAGGAGGCCATCTCGGCGCTCTCCAAGACGATTCGCCGCACCCGTGCCGGACTGAAGGACCCGCGTCGCCCCAGCGGTTCGTTCATCTTCGCCGGCCCGACGGGCGTCGGTAAGACCGAGCTCGCCAAGGCGCTCGCCGAGTTCCTCTTCGACGACGAGAACGCCCTGATCTCCCTCGACATGAGCGAGTACGGCGAGAAGCACACCGTCTCGCGGCTGTTCGGTGCCCCTCCCGGGTTCGTCGGCTTCGAGGAGGGCGGCCAGCTCACCGAGAAGGTGCGGCGCAAGCCGTTCTCCGTCGTGCTGTTCGACGAGATCGAGAAGGCGCACCCCGACATCTTCAACTCGCTCCTCCAGATTCTGGAGGAGGGACGCCTGACGGATGGCCAGGGTCGCGTGATCGACTTCAAGAACACCGTGATCATCATGACCACGAACCTCGGCACGAAGGACATCTCGGGCACGCCGATCGGCTTCACCTCGTCGACCGACACCGCCACCGGTTACGACCGCATGCGCGGCAAGGTTGTCGAGGAGCTGAAGAAGCACTTCAAGCCGGAGTTCCTGAACCGCGTCGATGAGACGATCGTCTTCCCGCAGCTCACCCCCGAGGAGCTGCTGCAGATCGTCGACCTGTTCATCAAACGACTGAGCGACCGCCTGCTCGACCGCGACATGACGGCCGACCTGACCGTCGCCGCCAAGGAGCAGCTCATCAAGGTCGGATTCGACCCGTCGCTCGGAGCCCGGCCGCTGCGCCGCGCGATCCAGCACGAGGTCGAGGACCGACTGAGCGAGCGCATCCTGCAGGGCGAGCTCAACGCCGGCGACCACGTGCACGTGGACTTCGTCGACGGCCAGTTCGTCTTCACGACCGGCCGCCAGCCGGGCCGCGCCTCGCTCGAGGAAGAGATCGCCGCCCTCGAGGCGTAGTGGTCCGACGCGTGTGAAGAAGGGCCGGGAGCGTGACGCTCCCGGCCCTTCCGTGTGCGAGGCCGTACCAGTACGCGACCACACCGCGGCGGGTCCGGTCGGGCTGCCGCGGTCATCAGTCGAACAGGTCGTCCAGGTCGCCGAGATCGTCGAGGAGTCCGCCGATGACAAGCCCGCCGAGGATGCCGCCGAGCAGGTTCTGTCCCCCGCGCCCGTAATTGCCGTGCCGCGGATCGGCCCCGTCGTTGCGTCTGGCTCTCTCCACGTCCGCGCGTGCACAGGCCGCGGCGTCGGCCGCAAGGCTCGCTGCCCGGCGCGCGCGAGCGATCGCGGGCTCCGGCTGGAGCTCATCGGTCATGGCCGCGAGTTCTCGCTCCGCCTCGGCCAGCCGGGTGCGGGCGTCCGGGCCGATCGGTGCCCGGTAGTCGGAGATCAGCTCCCGGGCGGCGGCGATCTGCCGCTCGGCGTCGTTGATCGCGGTCATCAGTTGCGTCCTCAGACGCTCCGACCGTTCGGCGCGATCGGCGCGATCGGCGACGGCGTCGTCGAGTGCGGAGTTCGCCCCGCGCAGGGTGGAGAGGGACCCGACCGGGTCGAGGCGGGATCCTGGGATGGGCACGGCGACAAGCTCGCGGTCGAGGGCCGCGATCGCCGAATCGATCTGCCCCCGCCGCTCGGGCTCCGGAATAGACCGTGCCTCGGCGAGCTCGGCACGGGACTCTGCCGCCATGGCTGCGAGCGTGGACTCCGCTTGAAGTGCCTCCACCTCGAAGGCGCCGACCGCGGCGAGGAGGGCCTCCGCCCGCCGCACGGTTTCGGTGCCCGCGTGCACGACGGTGTCAGCCTCGGAGATGCGGGAGGCAGCGAGCCGGGACTCGGCGACCGCCGCGGTGCGTTCGGCGAATTCGAGCAGTTGCTCCGCTTGATCGGGATTCTCCGCAATCGGCTTGAGCGCGCCATCCGTGTACCGCACGGCCAGCCGCACGACCGTGATCCTGGCGTCCGGGAGTAGCTCGCGAACACGCCGGATGTCGGCACGCACCTTCTCGATATCGGATGGTGCCCGGCGCACCGCCGCGCGCCGGGCCGTGACCGCGGACTGCTGGTCTGCGATCACGGTCTCGGCCGACTGGCACAACGAGATGATCCGCTCGGTCCACTCGCGCCGCTGCGCGTTCGTATCGGGGACATGGTCGCTGAGCTGCTGATTGAGCTGAAACGCCTCACCGAGTCGCTGTCGTGCGCGCTGGATCGCGACCGCGAACTCGGCGGTCGCCGCTTCGCCGAAATCGGCAATGGCAAAGCCAAGCTCATCGTCGGCGAGTCGGGCCCGTTCATCCGCTCTCACTAGGGCGGAACCCGCCGTCCGGGTCAGCTCCGCGAGCTCGTCGGTGGCACTCTGCTCCTGCGCGAGCAACTGGCGAGCGGCGCGAGCATTGGACCTGACGACCAGGACCGCAACAAGGAGCGTGACGCCAACGACTCCGACGCCAATGATCAACAACGCCAGTTCCATTCCTCGATCCTAGATCGCTCCACTCCCGTTCGGTCCCACGGGCCGGGGGAGGGCATCCGGCCGGCGCCCTGGCGAAAGGGGCCGCCGGGTAGGCTCGTGACGTGGTCGACAATGGGTTTTCGGTGCGGTGGGCGCGCACGAGCGACGTGCCGCACATCCAGACCCTCGTGGAGCCGCTCGTCAATCGACGCATCCTTCTCGGCAAGGACTCGGTCGTGTTCTACGGCACGATCCAGGGGTTCCGCATCGCGGAGAACGCCTCCGGCACTCCGATCGGATGCGGCGCGCTGCACGTCATGTGGCAGGATCTCGCCGAGGTTCGCACCCTCGCGGTGCAGCCCGAGTGGCTGCACCGCGGCGTCGGTCACGCGCTGCTCGATCAGCTCGAGGCGGATGCCCGCGAACTCGGCCTCAGCCGGCTGTTCTGCCTCACTTTCGAGGTCGACTTCTTCGCGGGGCACGGGTTCGTGCCGATGGGCGAGGAACAGATGGCTCCAGAGGTCTACGCGGAACTGCTGCGCAGCCCCGACGAGGGCGTTGCCGAATTCCTCGATCTCGCGCGAGTTAAGCCGAACACGCTCGGCAATACCCGCATGATCAAAGTCTTGTAGTTAGCCTGTTCGCATGTCGACGTTTCGCAATCCCGTCGGCCCGCAGCCCAGGAGTGTCTACTGGCGTCGGCGCCTGGTAGTCTTCCTCGGCCTGGTCGCCGTTATCGTGCTCGTGGTCTTCCTGATCGTGCGGCCGGGCTCCGGTGAGGCCTCGTCGGGCATCCCGACCCCCTCGCCCTCCCCGACGCAGGATGCCGAGGGCGCCGCGGAACCCGAGGCCGAGCCGAGCGCCCCGCCCGAGGAGGAGCCCGTCGAGGGTGCCGACTGCGACCCGGCGAACATCGTGGTCGAGGCGATCACCGACAAGGCCAGCTATGCCGCGGGGGAGCAGCCGCAGCTGTCGTTCTCGATCACCAACACGAGCGTTGTCTCCTGCACCTACAACGTCGGCACGACCCAGCAACTGTTCACCGTGACGAGCGGCGCCGACCAGTACTGGTCGTCGAAGGACTGTGAGAGCGGCGCGGTGGATGCCCCCATCCTGCTCGAGCCGAACCTCGCGCAGTCGTCCGCGCCGATCCCCTGGGACCGCACCCGATCCTCCGCCGACACCTGCGACAGTGCACGTCCCGCAGCACCGGGCGGTGGCGCGACCTTCAGCCTCAACGTGACCGTCGGCGCGGCGTCGCCGGCCGTGCCGACATCGTTCCTGCTGTACTGATCCGCGGTCGGGCCGGAGTCGATCCACGGTCGATTCACCCAGACGGCCGGTCCGAATGCGGGCGCTGATTCGCAGTAGGCCCACCCCGACTGCTGTACTGGACGCTATGCCGAACGCGTCACGCCATCCCCATCCCCGCCGGCCGCAGCCGAAGCTGCCCGCCGCGAAGCAACTCGCTGAGGCGCTTGCCGCCGCCGACACCGCCGCCGTCGCCTTCGCGCTGCGCAATGACGCCGTGATCGTGCCGCTGCTGCCGATCGACGGTCCCGCGCAGGTGCGCGTCTTCCGGGCATCCGTCGAGGACCCGTTCACCCTGCTCCTGTTCTCGTCCGCCGAGAATTACGTGCGGATGCTGCCGGAGGAGACCGATCTGCGGGTGCTGAGGTACGGGCGGGCACAGCTCATCGAGTTCATGGAGAAGCACCTCGACACCCTCGGCACGGTCTGGTTCGATGTGGCCGGACCGCACCCGATGCAGGCCGACCCCGTGGAGCTGCTGGCGGCGCTGACGCTGTAGGCGACCGGTCGGCGCGCGGCCCCGGGCCGCGCGCGGTCGCTGTTCACTCGCGTGCATGCGATCGAGGCCGCGCGAGTGAACAGCGCTAGCGCGACGCAGCATCCGGCGTCACCCGAGCGATAGTCGCTTAATCTCCGCGAGACGGGCAGGATGTCGTAATGGACGCCGAGCAACGCTCATTCATCGAGCTCTTCCGAACCTTCCTCGAAGAGGTTGTCTTCACGTCGGTGCGCGACAGCGCCCTGACCCCTCTCGGCGAGCTCGTCCAGGACTACCTGGGCGTCGACATCGCGACTCTGCCCGCCGTCACCGAGACGATCGGCGGGCATCGCCTCATCGACGCCGACATCGCGCTGGCGCATCTCGCGGCACGCGGGGAGTCCCGCCTGGTCGGCGTCACCAATGGGCAGATGCGCTGGCAGGAGGACCTGCCCGGCCTGCTGGTCAGCCGGGCGACGTTCGCTCCGGGCCCGGTGGACTACGCGTCGGTCGCGTCCGGCCCCGACAGCGAGCGGCAGATGGTGACCTTCGGACTGCGGATGCTGGAGTTCGACGGACACCGGATCGCCCTGCTGCAGCGCTCCGCCCGCCCCGACTTCGGCCAGGTGCACGCCCGAATCGAAGTGCTCGCGGCGAGCCCCGACGTCGCCAGCGCCGTGATCCACGAGATCCGGGAACTGATGATCCGGCTGAGCGTGCTGCGCGGCCAGGTGCTCTCCCTGACTGGCAACGAGTATGGGCAGGGGGCGGCCGGGGCCACATTCCTGGCGCGGCCCTCCGTCGCGGCCGACGAGATCGTGCTCGCCGACGGGGTGCTCGAGCACGTCAAGCGGCACGTGGTGGGGATCGGCGAGCAGCGGGCCCGGCTGACCGCGGCCGGGCAGCACCTCAAGCGCGGCGTGCTGCTCTACGGGCCTCCCGGAACCGGCAAGACCCTCACCGTGCGGCACCTGCTCGCGAGCACCCCGGGAACGACGGCGGTCTTGCTGACCGGCGCGAGCATCCAGTTCATCACCGAGGCGGCGGAGCTCGCGCGCGCAATGCAGCCCGCCATCGTCGTGCTCGAAGACGTCGACCTCGTCGCCGGCGACCGCTCGATGCACGGCGGGCCGCAGCCGCTGCTGTTCGCGGTACTCGACGCGCTCGACGGCCTCGACGGTGACGCCGACGTGACCTTCCTGCTCACCACCAACCGGGTCGAGCTGCTCGAGCGCGCGCTCGCCGAGCGCCCGGGCCGGGTCGACCTCGCCGTCGAGATCGGACTGCCGGATGCCGCCGCGCGCCGGCGGCTGTTCGCGCTCTACGCGCGCGACCTGCCGCTGTCGGTGGCGGCGATCGATGCCGCAGCCGACCGGGCCGACGGGGTGACCGGGTCATTCGCGAAGGAGCTGATGCGGCGTGCGGTGCTGTCTGCGGCGGAGAATGCGCGCGAGGTGACGGATGCCGACCTGCAGGCATCCCTCGAGGACCTGCTCTCGGCGCGTGAGGCGCTCACGCGGAATATGCTGGGCGGGTCGGGAGGCGAGTCCCATGTGTACTACGAAGCCGGTATTTGATCCTGCCGCAGGCCTATCGCGGTGACACCCGCGACTACACCGTCGCGCAACGCGGCGACCGTGCTGGCGCCGAGCCGGCGGGCGGTCGCCCGCTCCCAGTCCGTGACGATCGTGGTCACGCGCGAGAGCAATGACTGGCCACGGTCGGTGAGGCGGACCGTGATCCGGCGCCGGTCGGCAGCGTCCGGCAGGCGGTAGGCGTGCGCCGCGTCTTCGAGTCCATCGACAATGCGGCTCAGGCTCGCGTTGGGCATTCCGGTTTCGGCCGCGATCTCGCCCATGGTGGGGTATTCGAGACGCGCGATGGCCTCGAGAACCCGCCATTGGTCAACGGTGGTGTGTTCTTCGGAGAGTGTGACGCTGAGACCCGCCGACAGCGCCAGCTCGAGTTCGCGGAGCAGCCCGACGATCTCGGCGAGCGACGGCGCGATGGCCGGTTCGTCACCGTCGTCACTCGTGGCTCGCATCGCTGCCTCCCGTGGCGTGTTCCTGACCACAGTGGGTGAATACTGGGGCAGGTGATGTCCTCCGTCAGCCTACTGCTCCCCGCAGATGTGCTGCTGCGTGGACCCGTGGGCCGAACGCGCACGATCGGACTCCTCGTTCCGCTCTCGGGGCTCATGGGCGTCGCCGGCCCCGCCATCCTCAATTGCGCGATCCTGGCGGCGGAGGAGGCGAACGACCTCGCGCCTATCCCGCTCGAGCTGGTCCTCATCGATGCAGGCCGGAACGCTGCCGAGGTCGCGCGTGAGGTGAGCCAGCTGGTGGATGCCCGCCTGGTCGACGGGCTCGTCGGCACACACACCTCCAACGTGCGCGCGGCGGTCGAGGCGGTGCTGGGGGACCGGGTGCCGTACATCTTTACTCCGTCTCACGAGGTGACCCGCCGCGCGTCGGGCGCGATCTTCCTCGGAAACGATCCGGACGAGCAGATCCGTCAGCCTCTTGCGTGGATCACGCGACACCGCAAGGTCGGGCGGTGGGCCCTCATTGGCAACGACTATGTCTGGCCGCGGCGGGTTCACGAATCAGCGTCCCGGATACTCCGTGGTCTACATCAGCGAGTGGTGATGGACCGCCTCGTCCCCGTCGGGCGAGTCGACGTGCCCGAGCTCGTCGATTCGGCTCGAGCTCTCGGGGCGGACGCAATGCTCGTCTCGCTCGTCGGGCGCGATCTCATCGAATTCCAGCGCGGTATCGTCGAGCTCGACGCCGCCGGTCTTTTCGTGCGGCTGTGCACGGCGCTCGACGAGAATTGCCTCGTCTCCGCCGGTGGTGACACCTCGGGCGGGCTCTTCGCCGCCATGCCTTCGTTCATCCTGCAAGCGGATGAGAGACACCTGCGCCTTCTTGAGTCCTACGTCTCCCGGTTCGGGGAGACGGCCCCGCTGCCCGGTTCCTTCGCCGAAGGATGTTACGACGGAGTAAATATTCTGGCGGCTCTCCTGATGAGTGGCCTGCTGCCCTCGACCGCCCCGGCCAGTGCTGTCGGCCAATTGTTTGCTGGGAGCGGGACGAGGAATCGGATGAGCGTGGGCCCTCGCGAGCTCGGCACGCGACGTTCGGTAATGCTCGCTCAGGCGCTCGATACTGAGCTGCACGTTGTAGGAGACCAATCGGCGCGCTAGTCTGGCAGAAATTTCCACATGGAAATACTTTCTGGACCAGGACGGACATCGCGTGACCTCAACGACCGCAGGAGTACCCGAGACCCGGGCCTCCGGAATCGAGCAGTTCGGCTATACCCAAGAACTCAAGCGAACGCTGAAATTCAGTGACCTCGTGGTGTACGGGCTCATCTTCATGGTGCCCATCGCGCCGTTCGCCATCTTCGGCGGTGTGTTCCAGGCCTCGGGAGGAATGGCGCCGCTCGTCTATGCGATCGCCCTCGTCGCGATGCTGTTGTCGGCGAACTCCTACGCACAAATGGCGCAGGCCTTCCCGATCTCGGGATCGGTGTACACGTACGCCGGGCGAGGCATCGCCGGCCCGGTCGGGTTTGTTGCCGGCTGGATGATCCTTCTCGACTACATCCTTATCCCCGCCCTGCTGTACTTAGCGGCGGCTCTCGCGATGAACGGCATCATCCCCGGTATCCCGCTCTGGGCATGGCTGATTGTCTTCGTCGGCCTCAACACGGTGATCAACTACCTCGGCATCCAGCTCACGGCCCTCGTCAACAAGTACATGCTGGCCCTGGAACTCGTCGTGCTCGCCATCTTCCTCGTCGTCGGCATCGTCGCCATCGCGCAGGGCCGTGGCCAGGGATTCAGCTTTGACGCGTTCTTCAACCCGGACACGTTCTCCATGCCGCTGCTGTTCGGAGCCGCCTCGATCGCCGTCCTGTCCTTCCTCGGCTTCGACGCGATCTCGACCCTCGCGGAAGAGAACACCGGGAGCAGCAAGTCCCTCGGCCGCTCGATGTTCGCCGCGCTGATCCTCGTCGGTGTGCTCTTCATCGTGCAGACCTGGGTGGCGTCCATGCTCGTGGACGACCCCGCCGCGCTCATCGCCAACGGCGACCCGACCGGCGTCGCGTTCTACCAGGCCGCCGGAAACGCGGGCGGGCAGTTCATGTTCATCCTCACCGCCGCATCGACCGCGATCGCCTGGGGATTCGCGAACGCGCTCGTCGCCCAGGCAGCGACCTCCCGACTCCTCTTCGCCATGGCCCGCGACCGCCAGCTACCGAAGTTCCTGAGCAAGGTCGACAAGAAGCACGGGGTTCCGATCAACGCGACGTTCCTCGTTGCCGGCGTCTCCCTCGTGCTGGGGATCTACCTCACGATCCTCCCCGACGGGCTTATCGCGATCTCGGCGCTCGTCAACTTCGGCGCCCTCACCGCGTTCCTCGCGCTCAACTTCACCGTGGTGTGGTGGTACGTCGTCAAGCAGAAGTCGCGGCGCTGGTTCGTGCACCTGGTATTCCCCGTGCTCGGGTTCCTCATCCTGGCTGTGGTGCTCTACAACGCCCGGGCCGAGGCGCAGCTGCTCGGCGTCATCTGGCTCGTCGTCGGAATCATCCTCGCCGCGGTGCTTTCGCGGCGAGGACGCCTCCGGGATCCGCTCGCCGAGGTTCCCGCCGACCGCCCGGTGGTGCGCTAGTTCCATGACGGTTCACCGCCTCGCCCCGCTCCCCGACCAGTACTCGTACGTGTTCGGAGGGCGGGAGCCCCTGCTCTCGGTCGCGCCGGGTGACCTCGTCGAGGTGTCGACGGAGGACTGCTTCGGCGGCCGCGTCACCTCGCCCAACGATCGTCCGAGCGAGGTGGTGCCGTTCGCCGAGCTGAACCCGGTATCCGGCCCGATCGAGGTGCGCGGGGCGGAGCCGGGCGACATGCTCGCCGTGCACTTCGTTTCGATCGTGCCCGCGCGGCCGCAGGCGATCTCGTGTACCTTCCCGTTCTTTGGGGCGCTCACAAGCACCCACGAGACGGCGATGCTCGGCGCTCCGCTTGAGGAACGCGTGTGGTTCTACGACATCGACCTCAAGGCGTGGACTGCCACGTTCTCGGCGCGGAACTCCGACTACCGTATCGACCTCCCGCTCGATCCGATGCACGGCACCGTCGGCGTCGCGCCGGCGAGCGGCGAGGTGCGCCTGGTCGTGACCCCGTCGACGCACGGCGGCAACATGGACACTCCCGAAGTCCGGGCGGGGACGACGCTCTACCTGCCGGTGAACGTGGCGGGGGCGATGCTGTCCCTCGGCGACGGGCATGCCAGACAGGGCGAGGGTGAGGTCTGCGGCACCGGACTCGAGTCGGCCATGAATTCGGTCATCGCGATCGACCTGATCAAGGGTGGCGCTCCCGCCTGGCCGCGGCTCGAGAGCGACGAGTTCCTGATGACGACCGGTTCGGTGCGTCCGCTTGAGGACGCCTTCCGGATAAGCCAGAAGGAACTCGTCGACTGGACGAGCGACCTCACTGGAATGGATGCTCTCGACTCCTACCAACTCGTGAGCCAGCTCGGTCTGGCGCCGGCCGCGAACGTGTGCGACCCGAATTACACCATGGTCGCGAAGCTCCCGAAGTGGAGCGTGGGGACGGCGCAGGCGTACGGCGGCGTGCATGCGCGGCTGCGGGCATCCGCCCACGACTACCTGCAGTCACGATAGGGCTGCGCGACCCGCTGGGTACGCAACCGAGGAGACTCCGCAGACACGCCGGTGTCGCGAACGGCGCGACCCGGCGTGTCGCCATTTCTCCTCCGTTGCGGCCCGCACCGGCTCCGTGCGGCCCGCAGCGGCTCTGCGCGGCCCGCTGGGTCAGCCCCCTCGGGCCGGTCGGCGATCCGTGGGTCCTAGAAGTCGGGGATCGCCACCCGCTCGACCGCGGCGCTCGCCGTGGCGAAGGCCAGGCGCACGGCCTCGCCGAGGTGCCCGGCCGAGGCATCCACGACGGTCGAGAAGCCCAGCCGCGCGGCCTCGGCGGCCCGCTGCTTCGACGACGACGCCTCGCGCACCTCCCCGGCGAGGCTGATCTCTCCGACGGCGGCGAGGCTGCCGGCGAAGGGCCTGTCCTTGTAGGCGCTCGCGATCGCGAGGGCGATGGCGAGGTCGGCCCCCGGCTCCGTCACGCGGATGCCGCCGACCGTCGACACGTAGACGTCATAGCCGCTCAGCGCGAGGCCCGCCCGGCGCTCGAGCACGGCGAGCAGCATCGCCACCCGGGAGGCGTCGACGCCGTTCACGACCCGGCGCGGCTGCGGCGCGGACGACTTGACGATGAGCGCCTGCACCTCGACCGGGAGGGCACGGCGCCCCTCGACGGCGATCGTCACGCAGGTGCCCGACACGGCGACCTTGCCGCGCGACAGGAACAGGCCGCTCGGGTCGGCGACCTCGGCGATGCCGTCGCCGGTCATCTCGAAGCATCCGACCTCGTCCGTGGATCCGAACCGGTTCTTGTGCGAGCGCACGAAACGCAGCGACGTCTGCCGGTCGCCCTCGAACTGCAGCACCACGTCGACGAGGTGCTCGAGCAGGCGGGGACCTGCGATCGTGCCGTCTTTGGTGACGTGGCCGACGAGGAGGATCGGCAGGTTGCGATCCTTGGAGACGCGGATGAGCGTGGCGGCGACTTCCCGCACCTGGGACGGACCGCCCGCGAGAGTGTCCGACAGCGACGATGACACCGTCTGCACCGAGTCGACGATGAGCAGCTGCGGCTTCACCTGGTCGATGTGTCCGAGGATGGTGGCAAGGTCGGTCTCCGCCGCGAGGAACAGCGACGGCTGCAGCGCGTTCGTACGCTGGGCGCGCAGGCGCACCTGGTTCACCGACTCCTCGGCGGTCACGTAGAGCACCTTCGCGCCGCCGGCCGCCGCACGGGAGGCGACCTCGAGCAGCAGCGTGGACTTGCCGACACCGGGCTCGCCGCTCAGCAGGATGGTCGCGCCGGGCACGATGCCGCCGCCGAGCACTCGGTCGAACTCGTTGATCCCGCTGGGCCAGTGCGCCACGGAGTCCGACTCGATGTCGATGATCGAGCGGGCGATGCGCGCCTCGCTGACCCGGACCGGCTTGACCGCGCGCAGGCCGCCCGTGCTCTGGGCGGCCTCGACGACCGTGCCCCAGGCCTGGCATTCGCCGCAGCGCCCGGCCCACTTGAGGGTCGCCCAACCGCACTCGGTGCAGGTGAAGTTCGATTGGGTTTTGACCATCCCCCCAGCCTAGGGAACCCCGCAGACATCCGGTCGCGGCACTCCACAGCGGCGAGGGTTCCGGCGGTGCTCTGACAGCGCGGCGCGTGGATGGGTGCGCGCTGGGCCCGCGCGGCCGTGTCGAATGCCGGAGAGCGTCCAGCTCAGAGCGGCGCCGTGTCGGATGCGAGCGTGTCGAGCCGGGTCAGAAACGCCGGCTCGAACGCGGCGGCCCACACGGTGTAGCCGCGGTCGTTCGGGTGGAACATGTCCAGGGCGAAGTCGCCGCGCACCTCGGCTCGGGTGCGATTCTCGGTGGCGGCGTGCAGCTCGACGAGCGTGCGGACGGCGGCATCCGCTTCGCGACGGACGATGGCGGTCGCCTCTCGCGAGCGGACCTCGCCGCGTCCGCTGTAGAAGCAGGGCACGTCGGCGAGCAGCGCATGCGCCGGGAGCGTGCGGGCGATCTCCCGGATCTCGACTTCGAAGCGGTCCGCGTCGAACCGGCGGATGTCGTTGCCGCCGATCGCACAGGTGACGATGTCGGCTCCGAGCGCGGCGAGCCGCGGAAGCTGCCCCTCGATCACGTCGCGGGTCTTCGCGCCGCTGACGCTGAGATTGATCACCCGGACGGGCCGCGCCGAATGCCGCTCGCCGAGGCTCGCGAGCAGTCCAACGTAACCGTTGCGGGGCGCGGTCGCGCCGATGCCCTGCGCCGCCGAGTCGCCGAGGGCGACGTAGCGGATCTCGTTCGGGCGGCTGGCGGCGGCGCGGGTGCGCCACGACTCGGCGTATCGCCGCTTCGACCACGTGGGCAGTCCGCGCATCATTGTCCGACTGTATCCGGGGGAGGTCGCGCCGCGGCCCGCGCCGCTCAGTCGGGCGGCGCCGGCGTGCCGCGGTCGAGCTTCCGCACCGTCCGCAGCACGGGCGGCTCGAACGCCGATGCCCACACCGCGTACCCGCGGTCGTTCGGATGGAAGAAGTCCGCAGCCACATCGCGCAAGGCGGTGCGGGCGGCGGTGCGCGACCGGGTCGTCCGATGCAGCGGCGCGACCTCGAGCGATAGCTCGGCGGCGACCCGGTGCACGATCTCGTTCGCGACGCGCACCCGGCGCTCGGACTCGCCGAGGTAGAACGAGGGCAGGTCCGCGACGATCGCGCCGGGCGGAAGTGCGGAGTACAGCGCGCGCAGCTCCCGCTCGAACTGCTCCGGGTCGAAGGTCGCGATGTCGTTCGCGCCGATCGAGACCGTGACGATGTCGGGGTGCAGCTTCGCCAGCCGCGGCAGCAGGTGCTCGAGCGCCTCCCGCAGCCGCGCGCCGGACTGGCTGAGGTTCACCACGCGCACCGTGCGCCCGGTCTCCCGGCGGATGCTGCGCGCGAGCAGCCCCACATAGGAGCGGCCCGGCTGGCTCGCGCCGATTCCCTGCGCCGCGGAGTCGCCGATCGCGACGTAGAGCAGCTCGCCCTTCGCCTTCTGCTGCTCCCGCCAGTGCGCCGAGTGCACCGGGATCATGTCGGCCAGGCGCACCATCCCCGCGGTGCGGCGGCGGATCACGAGGTAGCGCGCGCCCGCGGCGGCCCCCGTGAGCAGCGCGAGCGAGCCGACCGCGGCGGCGGCGATCGAGCGGGCGGAGGGCATGCGAGAACTGTAGCCGCGGCGGATGGGCGGCGGCACTGCCACGGGTGTCGGTCCCGACTTCCGCGTGAGGCCCGGGCCCGCGAGTGCCACCCGTGTTCCGTCGCCGCAGCAGCGGTTATCGTGACCGCATGAGAATGACGGAGTTCGCACACAGTTCCGGCCGGCTGATCGGCGTGGTCGAGTTCGGGGATCCGGATGCCGCCCGCACGGTCGTCCTGTCGCACCCGGCCCCCGGGTCCGCGCTGTTCGACCCGGACCCCGAGGTGACCGAGGCTCACGGCATCCGCCTCATCGCCCTCGACCGCCCCGGGTACGGCACCTCGGGCCTGCACGAGGACGGATCGGCCGGCACCGTCGCCGATGCCGCCGACGACATCGCGGAGTACCTCGCGGCGCACCGGATCGTCCGGGCGGGCGCGGTCGGCTGGTCGGCCGGCGGTCGGGTGGCGCTCGCGCTCGCCGCCCGGCATCCGCAGGTCGTCGACCGCATCGCGGTCGTCGCGACCCCCGCGCCGGATGTCGAGGTGCCCTGGGTCGGCGAGGAGAACCGGGCGATGAACGCCCGGCTCGCCGAACTGCCGCCGGCCGAGGCCACCGCCGCGCTCCGGGCTCAGTTCGCGGGGTTCGTGGGGGAGTACCCGCGAGGCGCCGACATCGTGGGCATGCTCGCGGCCGACGAGGCGGATGCCGCGCTGCTCGAGCAGATCCGCGACCGCATCGTCGCCATGCTCGACAGGGCTGTGCTGCACTCGGTGCGCGGCATGGCGGCGGACATCGTCAGCTATTCGGCGCGCGACCTCGGCTTCGACGAGGGCGACGTGCGCGCCCGCACGCTGCTCGTTTACGGTCTGGCCGACTCGGTTGCCGGCGAGGAGCATGGGCGCTGGCACCTGGCCAAGGTGCCGCACTCCGAGCTCGAACTGATTCCCGGCGCCGGGCACCTCGTCATCGCGCGGCAGTGGGACCGGATCCTCCGGCACGTCGCGCCCGGCTACGGGAGCGTCGCCGAGGCGCGCGCGAGTCTGTACTAAGATTGACGACGGAACCGTGTCCGAGCGGCCGAAGGTGCAACTCTCGAAAAGTTGTGTGGGTGAGAGCCCACCGTGGGTTCAAATCCCACCGGTTCCGCCAGATTCGCAGCAAAAAGCCCTCGAGTAGTCGAGGGCTTTTTCGTTGCCGCCGATCGCTGGAACTGGGTGAGACCCGACAGTCGGCCCCGAACCATCCCGAGTACCGTGGACCCATGTCGGGAAAGCCAGCGCGGACGGGTACGTCCGGCGGCGACGACACCCGGCGCACCGGGCTTCCGCTCTCGACTACCCACCGCCTCGTCGCGCGGCGTCCGACCGCCTCGCGCTGCTCGCCGACGAGAACCGCGACACCCGTCTGGCTGGGCGCACGCTCGGTCAGCAGGCCTCGCCGAGATCCCTCGGGTTCATCGCGGCTGTCGGCATCGACCACGTGCTCCGGCAGCACCGCGTGATCCGGCAGCACCACGGAGGCGCGCCGACCGAGCGTGTGGCACCGCCGACCGACGACGAAGGGACCCCGGCAGCATGACCAAGCCCACCATTCGAGGCACGATCCACGAGGTCGCGGGGGGTGTCGTCCAGCCGCAGACGATCGTGCTCGGGCCCTCCCTCGGCATGACCGCCTCGCTGTGGGACGGCGCCGTGCCCGCCCTCGCTGAGCACTACCGGGTAGTGCGCTTCGACTTTCCCGGCCACGGCCTGAGCCCAGTGGCAACCGGGCAGTTCAGCATCGCGGACATCGCCGACGCGGTCATCACGCTCGTGGACTCCGTCGGCGGGGGCCCCTTCTACTACGCCGGCATCTCCCTCGGCGGCGCCGTGGGCCTCGAGCTCGCGCTCCGCCACCCGGACCGGATGCGGGGACTCGCCGTCATCTGCTCCGGCGCGAAGATCGGCGCCGCCGAGGGCTGGATCGAGCGGGCCGCCGAGATCCGCGCGAGCGGCACCGGGTCGGTTGTTGCCGGAAGTGCAGACAGGTGGTTTGCCCCCGGATTCTTCGAACGCGACCCCGCCGCGGGGTCAGCCGCGCTACGCAGCCTGATCGACGTGGACGACGAGTCGTATGCCCTGTGCTGCGAGGCGCTCGCGGCGTTCGACGTCACCGACGCCGTGTCCGGCATCCGCGTCAAGACCCTGTGCGTGTCCGGCGAATTCGACCTGCCGACCCCGACGGAGCAACTGCAGGAGCTCGCCGACGCCATCCCCGGCGCCCGGCACGTGACCATCTCGGGAGTGGCGCACCTGCCCGCACTCGAACGGCCGGACACCGTCGCGGCGCTGCTGCTGCGCGCAATCGAGGTGGCGAATGAGTGACATGCTCCGGCCCGACGCTGGCGACGGAAGGGTCGGCGGCATGAGCGGCCCTCGTACCCTGCGGGAGGTCGTGATCTGCGAGCCGCTGCGCACCCCGATCGGGCGTTTCGGCGGCATGTTCAGCTCCGTCGCGCCCGCAGATCTCGCGGCGACGGTCATCCGCGCCCTCATCGAGCGGACCGGCATCGACGGCGCCGTCGTCGACGATGTGATCCTCGGCCAGGGGTACCCGACCGCCGAGGCCGCGTCGGTCGCACGCGTCGCCGCGCTCAACGCCGGACTGCCCGTCACGGTCGGCGGCATGCAGCTCGACCGACGCTGCGGCTCCGGCCTGCAGGCAGTACTCGACGCCGCGATGCAGATCCAGACCGGCGTCAGCGACCTCGCGATCGCGGGCGGGGTCGACTCGATGAGCCAGGCACCGTTCTACACGGTCGACTCGCGGTTTGGCGTTACCGGCACCGCCGGCATCCAGCTCCGTGACGCCCTCAGCCGCGGGCGCGAGACCGCCGGCGGACGCAACTACCCGGTGCCCGGCGGCATGCTCGAGACAGCCGAGAACCTGCGCCGCGAGTACTCGATCGGCCGCGAGGAGCAGGATGCGCTTGCGCTGCGCTCCCACCAGTGTGCGGTGCGCGCCGTGGCCGAGGGCCGCTTCGACGACGAGATCGTGCCCGTCACCGTGCCCGGCCGCACGGGTGCCGTCGTGATCGACGCCGACGAGACGCCCCGAGCCGACTCGAGCCTCGAGGTACTCGCGGGGCTGCGTCCGATCCTGGTCAAGTCGGATGCCGAGGCGACGGTCACGGCCGGAAACGCGAGCGGCCAGAACGACGCCGCCGCCGCCTGCATCGTGACGACCCCGGAGCGTGCGGCCGAGCTCGGCCTCACCCCGATCGTGCGGCTCGTCGGCTGGGCACGCTCCGGTGTCGAGCCGTCGCGGATGGGCATCGGACCGGTACCGGCGACCGCGAGAGTGCTCGAACGGGCCGGCCTGGTGCTCGGCGACATGGACCTCATCGAGCTCAACGAGGCCTTCGCCGTGCAGGTGCTCGCCGTCAGCCGCGAGTGGGGCTTCACCGAGGCTGACTGGGAGCGCACCAACGTCAACGGATCCGGCATCTCGCTCGGGCATCCGGTCGGGGCCACGGGAGCGCGCATGCTCGCGACGGGATCACGCCAGCTGCAGAGGGACGGCGGCCGCTACCTGCTCGAGACGATGTGCATCGGCGGCGGGCAGGGACTCGCGGCGATCTTCGAGCGGGCGTAGCGGCGGCAAGCGTCCGCGAACCGAGCTTCCTCGAATCCACGATATGATGAATTTATGAACTCATCAATAGTTGGGACCGTGGCGCAGTGAAGAGCATGAAGACAGTTCTCTACGTGGTCGGCATCTGCTTTCTCGTCGTCGACGCCGCCTACCTGATCTGGAGTCTCGCCGACGACAACTTCGAGCTCGTCGGACTGCTGACCATCGGGCTCTCGGGTGTCATGTGCGTCATGCTGGCGTTCTACTTCGGCCAGGTGCTCCGCGGCGACGGCGCCAATCTCGCCGAGGACCGCCTCGACGCCGAGATCGACGACGGCGATGCCGAGGCTGGCTTCTTCAGCCCCTGGAGCTGGTGGCCGGTGCTGCTCGGCGGCGCGATCTCAGCCGTCGTGCTCGGCCTGGCGATCAGTCCGTGGATCGCCATGTTCTCCCTCCCGCTGCTGCTCATCACGATCATCGGATGGCAGTTCGAGTACTTTCGCGGCAACTTCGCCCACTGAGGGCCGACCCGATAGGAAAGACATGCAACTGCAACTCTCGATCGATCGGATGATCGACCAGGCCCACGAGGTCGACCCCGGCGGCACCTACAGCATCCTGATCGGCATCGCGCCCGCGACCGAGCTCGAGTGGGTGCGGGGCAAGAAGGTCTACCGGTGGTGCCAGGTCGTGCAGACGCGCCTCGTACCCAACTACGCGGTCGTGCTCGCCCCCTCGCCGGACAACCTGCGCACCAGCGACCTGATCGAGTTCCACGGCCACATCCTCGACGGAGACGTCACCCGACACACGATCCGGCGCGGGGGAGGGGCGGACCTGCCCGATGTTGTGGGATTGAGGGGCTGACCGGCTGAGGGGCTGAAGGGCAGAGGGGCTGAGAGGCTGAAGGGGCGATCGGCTGAGGGGCCGAGCGGATGCCGGGGGCTGGCGGGGTCTGCGCCCGCGGGTAAAATCGTGGCTGATCAGAAGCAGTCTGAACGACCCTCGAGGAGTCGCCGGTGAGCGCGCGCGAGCAGCATCCGACCCCCGACAATGTCGAGCCCGAGCCCGAGCCCGAGCCCGAGCCGGCGCCCGCGGCATCCGCCGACCTCCCGCTCGTGCAGCCGGCGACCGTTGCGGAGTGGCGGGACTGGCTCGCCGCGAACCACGCCGATGCGCGCGGCGCGTGGGTCGCGATCGGCAAGAAGGGCAACGCGGTGACGGCCCTCGACTACGACAGTGCGGTGAGGGAGGCCCTCTGCTTCGGCTGGATCGACGGTCTGGCCCGATCGCTCGACGAGGACCGCTTCCTGCAGCGGATGACACCGCGCAAACGCGGCAGCGACTGGGCGCCCAGTAACAAGGCGCGGGTCGCCGAGCTGGAGCGCGAGGGCCGACTCGCCCCCGCCGGGATCGCGGTGATCGAGCGCGCCAAGGCCGACGGGTCGTGGACCGCGCTCGACGACGGCGAGGCGATGATCGTGCCCGGCGACCTCGCTGCCGCGCTCGCCGCGGACCCGCTGGCGGAGAGGAACTTCACCGCGCTGCCGGACGCCATCCGCAAGTTGGCGCTCTACCGCATCTCGAAGGCCAAGCGCGAGGGAACCCGGTCGGCTCGGATCGCGGAGGCTGTCTCGACCGCGGCCGCGTACCGCTCCCCCGTCTGAACGCATGCCGCCTAACGGCTGCGCGGCATCCGGTCCACCCCTACTCGGCTGGATTGCGTGCGCCTAGGGTCGGTCTCACGCACTGATCGCGATAAGGACACTGACATGCTCTTCGACAAAGAACAGATCATCGACTTCCTCAAGAGCCTCGGCAAGAACGACGAGGCGGCGAGGGCCGATTCGGAGCTCCCCGACAAAGTCGACACCGACAAGGATCGGGGCCTGCTCGAGAAGTTCGGGGTCGACCCCAAGGAGGTGCTGGGCCGGCTCGGCCGCTCGTTCGGACTCTAGCGGCCGAAGAGGCGCGCGAAGAAGCCGGGGGTGGGGGCGTCGTTCTGGTGTCCGCGGCAGCGCTGGGCGCTGGAGACTCCGCGCATGACCTGATCGACGTGCTGGCCACAGCCTGCCCAGGTCGTCTTTCCGCACTTCTTACAGGTAACCGCTCGGCACATTCAGTACTCCTTCGCTGGGTGGATGACTTTCACTATACCCATGGGGGTATCTGTTCGCGCAAATCGTTACCACCCGGGGCGACAGATCGGTCTACTGTTGAACTGTCCAGGTGCCGGCGGGGGCCGTCGCCTGGATCGGCAGCGGGGGCTGCCGTGGCGAACGGCATCCTGGGGGAACAGTGACACAGAGGCATCGCGCTCAACTGAGCGTATTTGGGCTCGTCATGTCGATTCTGGGGGCAGTGCTCGGTGGTGGATTCGCATCGGAGGCCGCGCACGCGGCCCCATCGGCATCCGTCTCGCTGAGCCAGACCAGCGGGCCTGTCGGCACCGCCGTGACGGTGACCGGCAGCGGGTTTCCGAAGAAGAAGCAGGGCACGCTGACCGACGGGTGGTCGTCGATGGCGTTCACCACCTCAGCGAGCGGCTGGTTCTCGGTCACCTGGGTCATCCCCGAGACGACGGCTGCCCTCGTCGCGGCCACCGCGACCGTTGGCACCGTCTCGAGAACCGCCACCTTCACGGTGACGTTCAGCCCGGTATCTGTCGAGGTGCCGCCGACGCCCGCTCCCGCACCGTCGCCGACCCCGGCGCCCGGCACCGCCCCACAGGTCAGCGCCTCGCTGCTGCGGTTCGGGGTCACAACCCCGGGAGGTGCCGCGGCGTCCGCGGAACTGGACCACGTCGCATCCGTCGTCGGGGAGGCCCCGTCGATCGTGATGTCGTACAAGGACTTCACCCAGCCGGCCCCGATCGCCGAGCTCGATGCCGTCGCGGCCCGCGGCGCAACGAGCATCATCACGTGGGAGCCGTGGCGGTGGGGGAACGGAGTGAACCAGCCCGCCTTCACCTCCGACCGCATCGCCGCCGGCGACTTCGACGCCTACCTCTCCAGCTGGGGAACGGCGCTCGCGGCCTGGGGCAAGCCCGTGACCCTGCGCTACGCGCACGAGGCGAACGGCAACTGGTACCCGTGGGCCGACGCCGCCAACGGCAACTCGCCCGGCGACTACGTGGCGGCCTGGCGGCATGTGCACGACGTCGTTGCCGCGGCCGGCGCCAGCAACGTCAGCTGGCTGTGGAGTCCGAACGTGCCGTATACCGGGTCGACGCCGCTCACCCAGCTCTACCCCGGAGCCGGATACGTGAACACGGTCGGCCTCGACGGCTACAACTGGGGCGCGTCCGCGTCGTGGAGCACGTGGACATCTCCGTCGGCCCTGTTCGGCCCCGGACTGTCGCAGCTGCGCGCGATCGCGCCGGGAACGCCGATCCTGATCGCGGAGACGGCCTCGGCGGAGGCGGGCGGGTCGAAGGCCGACTGGAACACCGCGCTCGTCGGCTACCTCGCCGCGCAGCCCGACGTGACCGGATTCGTCTGGTTCCACCACAACAAGGAGACCGACTGGCGCATCGACAGCTCGTCCGCGTCCGCGGCCGCTCTCGGCGCAGCGCTCGCGGCGCGGGAGTAGCGCCTGCCCGGATAATGGGGGAGTGACCGATTCCGAGTGGCGCCTCGCGGCAACCGCCCGCTGCCCGTGCCTCAGTGCTCTGCAGTACGGCGAGTGCTGCGGCCCCTTTCACGATGGCTCGGCGTTTGCGCCGACGGCCGAGCGGCTGATGCGCTCGCGCTACTCCGCCTTCGCTGTCGGCGACGCGGGCTATCTGCTCGCGACCTGGCATCCGAAGACCCGGCCGTCCGAGCTCGAGCTCGATCCGGGCCAGCGCTGGTATCGGCTCGAGATCGAGGCGACGAGCCGCGGCGGGATGCTCGACACCGAGGGCACCGTGGAGTTCCGGGCGTACTCTCGCGCCGCCGGCACCGCGAGCGAACAGCATGAGATGAGTCGCTTCGTGCGGGAGGGGCGCCGCTGGGTCTACCTCGACGGAGCGTGAGCGGCGGCGGCCGCGGGCCTCGCAGATCGAGAGTCGTGGCGGCGCCTGTTCACAGACCTGCCGCCACGACGATCGAAAGGGAACCCGTTGATCCCCCGCCGTGGCAACCACGTCGGGTCGTGAATGCGGATGCCGACGGATACCGCAATCTCCGCATCGAGATCGCAACACCGCGGCACCGTTGGCGGGGGATCGTTCGGGTGCAACACCCGTTAACCATGTTGCGCAGCACCGGCGGGCGCGGCCAGTGACAAAGGTCCCGAGCGGGCTGTGCCCGTGCGGGAAGAGCGCGTGCGGCGGCATCCGGAATTCTGCCTATGATTATGCAAACAAATGGGAAAAGGACCGCATGGGCGAGCAGTCGGGCAGTGAGATCCGCGGACTTTTGCATGGCCGGTATCGCCTGTTGAAGCTGCTCGGTCAGGGCGGGATGGCGAAGGTCTTCCAGGCCCACGACGAGTTTCTCGGACGTGATGTCGCGGTCAAGGTGTTCCGGTCGAATGCCGTCGCCGAGAACGACCTGCGCCGCCAGAAGGACGAGATCAACGTGCTCGCCGGGCTCAACCACCACAGCCTCGTGACGCTGCTCGATGCCGCCGTCGACAAGACGGTTCCGGCTGAGCCCCGCATCTTCTTCGTGATGGAACTCGTCGAGGGCATCGACCTTCGCGAGCGCATCGAGAAGGGCGGGCCCGTCTCGTCGCGCCACATCGCGCAGATCGCCAGCGACCTCGCCGAAGGCCTCGAGTTCGTGCACAATCGAGGCATCGTGCACCGCGACATCAAGCCGGCCAACATTCTCATGGTCGACTACGACGACAACGCGACGACGGCCCGCGCGCGGCTCACCGACTTCGGGATCGCGCTGCGCGCGGAGTCGACCCACATCTCGGCGGAGAACGCCGTGACCGGTTCGGTCGCCTACATCAGCCCGGAGCAGGCGCTCGGCGAGCCGATGGGAGCTCCGACCGATATCTACTCGCTCGGCCTCGTGCTGCTCGAGTGCTTCACCGGAAAGCTCGAGTACCCCGGCCCGGCGGTGCAGTCCGCCGTCGCGCGGCTCATCCGACCCCCGAGCCTCGATGCGGTGCTCTCGCCGGAGTGGCGGGAGGTTCTCGCCGCGATGACGGCGCGCGAGCCTGCCGATCGACCCGATGCCGGCGAGCTGGTCAAGGCGTTCCGGCAGTTGGTCTCGGCCGAGTCGGGCCGCCACGCCGGCCCGATGGATGCGCCGAACGAGGCGGGCCGGATGGACGCCGTTCTCCGCTACGACCTGCTCGATACCCCTCCGGACGGCACCTTCGACCGGATCACCGCTGTTGCCGCGCGGGTGTTCGGTGTGCCCTTCGCGATCGTGAGCGTCGTGGACACCGACCGCGTGTGGTTCAAGTCGAGGCACGGCGTCGATGCGGAGCAGATTGGGCGGGACCCGGGACTGTGTGCGTCGGCGATCCTGCAAGACGAGCCGTGGATCGTCGAGGATGCCCGTACCGATCCGCGCGCGCTCGCGAACCCACTCGTCGCGGGCGAGTTCGGGATGCAGTTCTACGCCGGAGTCCCACTGACTACCAGCGACGGCTTCAGCCTCGGCACCCTGTGCGTGATGGACGTCAAGCCGCGCACGGTGACGGCGGACGAGATCGCAACGCTCGAGGATCTCGCCGCGATGGTGATGCGCGAGCTCAACCTGCGCTGGGAAACGCGGCTCGCGGCCCGGTAGCTCAGATCTGCAGCTCGTCGACAGGGTGACCGGATGTCGCTGAGCCTTGTGCGCGGCCCGCTGGTCCGATGTTGCCGGCTAGTTGACGATGAAGTACGCGATGGCGGCGAGGCCGACGACGACGATCACGATCCGCAGCACAAGCGGGGGGAGGCGCTGGCCGACCCAGCCGCCGATCTGTCCACCGAGGATCGCGCCGATGGCGATCACGCCGGCCGCGAGCCAGGCGACTTGCGAGATGAGCACGAACACGATGGCCGCGGCGCCGTTCGCGGTGGCGGCGAGCACGTTCTTATAGGCGTTCGCGCGCTGCAGTGATCCCGGCAGCAGGATCGACAGGGAGGACAGCAGGATCACGCCCTGGGCTGCCCCGAAGTACCCGCCGTAGACGCCGGTGAGCGCGGTCGTTGTGAAGAGCGCGACCCGGTTCTTCGGTGCCTCGTCGCGAGCGAGCCGGCGCGCGGCGATCGTGCGCTTGATCCGGGGACCAAATACGACGAGCAGCAGGGCGAGCACGATGAGCGCTGGCACGACTCCGTCGAACACCTCCGCGGGAAGCTGCAGCAGAAGTAGTGCACCGGCGAGCCCGCCTAACGCGGAGAAGGTCGCAAGCGCGAGCACCGGCTTGAGTTGTCCTTTGAGCTCTTTGCGGTAGGCGATCGCCCCGCTGATCGAGCCGGGGAAGACGCCGACGTTGTTCGTGACGTTGGCCAGTACCGGGGGATACCCGAGGGCGAGCAGCACGGGAAACGTGATGAGCGAGCCAGATCCGACCACCGTGTTGATGATCCCGGCGAGGGTGCCCGAGACGAACAGCACGACGACCTCGATCCAGCTCATGCGGCGCTGCCGGGGGCGGATGCTGCGGATGAACTCACGATGGACCCTCTGCTGTGCTGGATGAGTGAGGGCAGCCGATGCCGTCAATTCTCATCGTGCCACGCGCAGAGCGTGCTGGGGAAATCAGTGCCGAGTACCGGAACCCCGCCGGATCACGGTGGGGTTCCGGTTTTGCCTCCGGCCGCGTCCAGCGATTTCTTCATCACGATTTTTCATTCGGGTAGTGGAAAGCGCATGGTGACGAGCGAAATCCCGAACCCAACTCCGCTAGACACCAGTCAGAAGCCGCCGTCCGTCCCGCGTTTGTCCGGATGATTCGGAATTGCAGCATGGAAGGTCGAGAGGCTCCTCGATCAGGCCTGTTTGCCGGGTCGCGCCCGTTTGCCGGGTCGCGCCCGTTTGCCGGGTCGCGCCCGTTTGCCAGGTCGCGCGCACCCGGCGCGGGTGATCGCGGGTGATCGCGGGTGATCGCGGGTGGTGCCGGTGCCGGGGCCGGGGCCGCGATTGGCGCCGGCTGCCGGTGGGCAGACTACTGCGCTCGACGCTGGGCGGATCGTTGTTTGAGCGCCCGCATGTCCGGGTTTCGACTGGCGAGGAGGATGAGCTCCCGGTTGGGGTCGACATCGGCGGGCGGTCGCATGTAGTAGTCGGCCCCCTCTCGGATCACCTGCCACCCATTGTTGTGCAGGAGGAGGTGATGACGTCGGCAGAGGAGGATTCCGTCTGCGATGTCGGTCTTGCCGTCGTCGCGGAGCCACTCATCGATGTGATGAGCCTCGCAGTAGGAGGGCGGACGGTCGCAGCCGGCGAACATGCATCCGCCGTCCCTGAGGGTCATTCCGATCCGTTGACGTTCGGTGAAGAATCTCTGGTTTCGGCCGACGTTGACGCACTGGCCGTCGTTGTCGAAGCCGACGGCGATCGTGCCGGTGTCGCACAGGTGGCGTTCCACGGTTGCGAAGGACACCGGGTCGGGGTGGCCTTCGAGTCGGCCATGTCCGGCCCCGGCATGAAGGTGCTGGTCGGTGACCATGACGCGCACGGCGGGGCGGCGGCGACCGAACATGGTGCCGGGGTCGGCGTCGACGGCGAGACGGATCAGGTCGACAAGGCCGTCGGCGGCGATCTGCTCGGTTGACCTCGGGTCGTTGAGCAGCTCCTCGGCCGAGGCCTTCGCCGTGAGGTCGACGAACCGTGGTCCGCCGCGCCGCGGGGAGAGGATCTCGTCGAACGCGGTAGCCACGATCATGCCCTCCTCGGGAGGCAGCCGGAAGCTACCGCAATACATGCCGGCCGGGTCCCACCAGGTGCGCACGGATCGGAGGTCGCGCCGCTCCTTCTCGCGCCGCTCGATGCCAGCCTCGTCGAGAGAGTCGCGGAGCTGGCGAGCCCTGCGGTAGAGCTGCTCGGGAGTCAGGCCGGTCGAGGTCGCGATGAGGTGCTCGCACGCCGCCGTGAGCGCTTCGGGGGTAACGGCGGGGTCGACGTCACCGAGCGCCCTCCTGATTGACTCGACCGCGTCGATCGACAGGGTTCCGGCGGCGAGCGCGGCGGCGAGAGGCGCCTGCCACGGCGGCGGCGGTGGAAATTGCGGGAGGAAGCGGCCGCTGCCGTCGATGCTGCCGTCGCCGGTGCCGTCGCCGGTGCCGTCAAGCCCAGCATCCGGACCGCCGGCCGCAGCGACTGCTCCGTCGTCATTTGCGCCATCCGCGTCATCGAGACGGGCGGCGCTCGCCGCGAGTTCCGCTGCGGCCTCGGACTCGGCGATGAACGACCCGATCCGCATCAGCTTCACGGCCTCGATGCGCGAAATGTTGGCAATGGACTGCAACATCGCCTCAGGCGATACGAAGCCGGCCTTCTGGGCGAGTCCGGAGTGGCCGTACTCGGGGGTCGAGCGGTGGGCGATCTCGCCCGCGGCCATGGCGGCGTACCGGTCGACGCAGCGGCGAAGGGTCGTGATGGCCGACTGCGCGGTGAGCAGGTCGGCGGAGGTGAGGCAGCGGAGGGCGAACGACTCATCGCCAAGTGAGGCGACCCGGGCAGCGGACTCGCGAAGTGACGACGAGAGCGACTCGGAAAGCGACTGCGGGAGTGGTTCCGGCAGTGTCTCCGAGGGTGAGAGCGAGGTTTCGTCCATGTCACAATTTTCGCACATTCGAATGTATGTTCGAAAGAGGTTTGGCCAAATGGGGATAAGAACTTCTCCACAGGGCCGGTGCAGAGAGGTTGGGCCCGGCCACCCGTTGCGCCCCGGCCGGGCGGGAGTGCAGTTGTGATGCCGACGTTGAGGAACTACACGGCCTCGCCGAGCAGGCGCGGCCCGGATGCGCCGAGGTGCAACACCCCCGCCCGTGCCGACTCGACCGCGGCGCAGACAGCGCCGGCGGCCACGGAGCCCGCTCCAAGCGAGGAGAGGACGAGCTCGGGAACTGCGAGGTCGACCTCACCCGGCAGGAGCGCGCGCGCCACCTCGGCGACCTGGTCGAGGCTCTCTGCCACCGCCCCGGCGACAATGACGCGGGAGGGATCGTACACGCTGCCGAAGACAGCCGAGATGCGCGCCAGCAACGCGCCGGCGCGTTCGACGATGCTTCCCGCCCAGGTGTCGCCCGCTCTCGCCAGCTCGAGCACTACGCGCCCGGTGATCTGGCTGGGTGGCACGTCGGCGAGCGGGTGGCCGGCCGGGATCTCGCCTGCGGCGGCCGCGTCGCGCGCCCAGCCGGTGAGCCTCAGACCCATGCCCTCGGCACTCTCAACTCCGACAACGTTGTCGAGGGCGACCATTTCGCCCGCTCCACCATGGGCGCCACGCACCAGCCGACCGTCGATGACGACCCCGGCCCCGAACCGATCGCCGGCGAGAAGCACGACGTAGTCGCGGCAACCGATCGCCGCACCGACAGCCCCCTCGGCGACGGCGGCGAGCGAGGCGTCGTTCTCGAGACGGACGATCGGCACCCATTCCTCGAGCATTCTTCGCAGGGCGGGGTTCATTCGCTGCCAGAAGCCGTCGCGGTGGTCGGGGGACTCGCCGCGGGAATCGACCGGTGCTGGCACTCCAACGCAGACGGCGAGCACGCTCTCCCGGTCGCGTCCCGCGGCCCGGAGGGCCGAGTCGACGGCCGCAAGCACCGCAGCCCGTCGCTCGTCCGCACTGTCGTGGGTCGTGTCCAACTCGAGCGTCTCGCTGGCGATGGCCTCGCCGCGGAGGTCGGCGACTGTCGTTGTGAGGTGCGAACGGCCAGCGTCCATGCCGATGACGACGGCCGCGTCGGCGCGCAATTCGAACCGCCGCGACGGGCGTCCCTTGCGGTACTCGCCCACGGCCCGCGCGTTGGGCAACTCACGTAGGAGTCCGATATCGATGAGCTCGTCGAGCGCGTCGATCGCCGTGGAGCGTGTCAGCCCGGTCGCGGCCATGGCATCCGTGCTCACGAAGACGCCCGCTTCCCAGGCGAAGGCCAGCAAAGTGTCGAGGCTCGCCCGTGGGGGCGCGGGGGATGGGTGCGGCGGTGTCGACAAAGTACTTGACCCTTTCGTGCTCTTGTTGCATTATTATTGCAGCGCAGTTGATTTGATAGCTAAATCTAATCGACGAACAAACGAGCGCCTCTCGACGATGAGACTCGAAAAGGACAACGACGTGCCCAGACACCCCCGCCGCACACCCCGTGTGCTGGCCGCATCACTCGGCCTCCTCATGATCGGCTCCGGTCTGGTTGGCTGTGCGGGAGGCGGTGGTCCTGAGACGGTCCGCTTCCACCTCAGCAAGCCCGAAGCCATCCCGTACTTCCGCGAACTCATCAGCGAGTACAACGCCTCGCAGGACGACGTCGAGGTGGTGCTCGACTCGTCGTCGAATCTCCAGGCTGGTTTCCTCCGCGGCAACCCACCGGACCTCGGGCTGCTGAACTACAACATGGAGATGGCCCGTTTCATGGAGCGGGGCGCCTTGAGCGACCTCTCCGACATGCCGGAGGCCGACCGCATCCTCCCCGAGGTGCAGGAGCTGGTCGACCAGTACGCGAGCTACCCCGGACGCACCAGCGTGCTGCCCTACTCGGTGATGGCCGCCTCCGTCATCTACAACAAGGAGATCTTCGTGGAGCAGGGGGTGGAGGTTCCGGAGACCTACGACGAGCTCATCGCCGCCTGCGACCAGCTCGCCGAGGCGGGGATCACGCCGTTCTACGGCACTTTCAAGGATCCATGGACAGTGGCGCAGGGCTGGTTCGACTACACCGTCGGCGGCCAGGTCGACGTGGCCGGCTTCTACGAGGAGATGAACGCCTTGGGCACCGAGGTCGGTCCCGATTCTCCGGTCTCGTTCGAGAAGACGCTCGCCGAGCCGGTCGAGCGGATGCAGCTGCTGATCGACAGCTACGCAAACCGCGACGCGGCCAGCAAGGGCTACGGCGACGGCAACCTCGCCTTCGCCAAGGGCGAGGCCGCGATGTACTTGCAGGGCCCCTGGGCGTTCGGCGAGATCGCGAAGACGAGCCCCGACCTCGACCTCGGCACCTTCCCCCTGCCGATGACCGACGACCCGGCCGACCTTCAGGTGCGTGTCAACATCGACCTCGCCGCCTGGATCCCCGAGGCCTCGGAGAGCAAGGAGGGTGCGCGGGCGTTCCTGAGCTATCTCTTCGAGCAGGACGTGATGGATCAGTACAACGCCGCGCAGCTCGGCTATGGCACCACGATCGACGCGGCGCCGGTCACCGACCCGCGGATCCTCGGCATGAAGGAGTACTACGACAACGCCGACTTCTACCAAGGGGCCTCGAAGGCAATCCCGCTCACGATTCCCACAGAGAACTACACGCAGGGCATCGCGCTCGGCGCGGGAGTCGAGAGCACCCTCAGCACCCTCGACGGGGACTGGGCGCGACTGGCGCTCCGCCAATGATCCGCGACACGAGTTCTTCACGAGCCACCCCCCAGTTGAGACGATCTAGAAGGAGCCGAGCATGACAACGACGACAGCGGCGCCGCCGCAGGCCACACGCGCCAGGGGGGCCAACGCGGCGACTCCGAGGAAGCGACGGGGGGTCGAGGGAATCTACTACGTCTTCCTTCTCCCAAGCCTGATCATCTTCACCCTCGCCATCACCGTTCCCGCGGTCATCGGGATCTTCTTCAGCTTCACGAACTCCATCGGCTTCGGCGACTGGGAGTTCGTCGGCCTGATCAACTACGTGGCGATGTTCTCGGACCCCGCCATCCTGCAGAGCTACTTCTTCACCTTTGGGTTCGCGACGGTCACAGTGATCCTCGTGAACGCGATCGCGTTCCTGCTCGCGGTGGGCCTAACGGCTCAGATCAAGATCAAGACCGGGCTGCGCACGATCTTCGTGATCCCGATGGTTGTGTCGGGCATCATCATCGCGTACGTGTTCAACTTCCTCTTCTCGAACTCGGTGCCGGCGGCCGGGCAGGCGCTTGGGATCGACGCACTGAGCGAGAGCATCCTCGCCAACCCCGACCTCGCCTGGGTCGGGATCGTGATCGTCACCGCCTGGCAGGCCATCCCGGGCACGCTGCTCATTTACATAGCCGGACTGCTTTCGATTCCCAGCGAGGTGTATGAGGCGGCCGACCTCGACGGCGCTGGCAAGTGGCAGCAACTACTGCGGATCACGGTGCCGCTCGTCGCCGGGTACATCGTCATCAACGTGATCCTCGGGTTCAAGAACTTCCTCAACGCCTACGACGTGATCGTGGGCCTCACCAATGGCGGGCCCGGCACGGCGACCCGCAGCATCCCGATGACGATCGTCACCGGATTCACCGGAGGCGACTACGCCTATCAGATGGCCAACGCAACGATGTTCTTCGTCATCGTCGTGGTGATCTCTCTGATCCAGCTCCGGCTCACTCGTGGAAGGAACGCACGCTGATGTCTGTACAGCCCGCTCTCATCGCCAGGGACATCGACGCCGCCGCCACCCTCGAGGGGAAGGGGGCAAGAAGAAAGTATCGCGCCCAGGGAGGTGGTGGGAAGTCCAGCTGGTCGCTCACCATTGTGTTGCTCCTGTGCGCCGTCACCGTGATCATCCCCCTCTACGTGACCGTCTCGATGGCCTTCAAGACGCAGGGGCAGGCGGTCGATGGCAATGCCTTCTCGCTGCCGGCCCCCTTCAGCGTCGACGGGTTCGTCACCGCGTGGAACCTGACGGACTACCCGACGGCGTTCCTCGTGTCGATCCTGATCACCGCGGGATCGGTTGCGGGAACGATCATCCTCGGGGCTCTCGCCTCGTTCGCCATCTCGCGAAACTGGAATCGACGACTGTTCCGCTGGTCGTTCTACTACCTGCTCGCCGCGATGTTCATTCCCTTCCCGGTCGTCGCGCTCCCACAGATCCAGCTGACGGGGCTGGTGGGTCTCGACAACCCCCTGGGGGTCACGATCCTGCACATCATGTTCCAGCTGAGCTTCAGCATCCTGTTGTTCACCGCCTTTCTCCGCTCGATCCCGGCCGAGCTGGAGGAGAGCGTGCGGATCGACGGGGCCACCACCTGGCAGACCTTCTGGCACCTGATCTTCCCGCTGTTGGCTCCGATGAGCGCGACCGTCGGCATCTTCGCGTTCCTCGCGTCGTGGAATGACTTCATGATGCCGTCGCTCATCACCTCAGATCCGGCGCTGCAGACCCTGCCGGTCGTGCAGAGCATCTTCCAGACCCAGTTCAGCAACAACTACAACGTCTCGTTCGCCTCCTACCTCATGGCGATGGCGCCGGCCATCATCGTCTACCTCTTCACTCAGCGATGGGTGATGGAGGGCGTGACGCAGGGTGCCGTGAAGGGCTGACCCGGCATCAACCCGCCCGACGCATCCCGCGTCGGGCGGGTTCGCCTTTACCACCGCAAGAACGCTAAGGAGCAGCCGAGCCCGTGAGCATCGTCGACGTGCAGAACACCCCCAACCGCCGTGATATCAGCGAGGTGTCGCCCTGGTGGCGCCAGGCCGCGGTCTACCAGATCTATCCTCGGAGCTTCGCGGATGCGAACGGCGACGGCCTGGGCGATATCCCCGGCATCATCTCGAAGGCCGACTACCTCGCCGAACTCGGCATCGATGCGGTGTGGTTAAGCCCGTTCTATCCGTCGGCTCTCGCCGACGGTGGCTACGACGTTGCCGACTACCGCGGCGTCGATCCCCGGCTGGGCACTCTGGCGGACTTCGACGACCTCGTTGACGCCTTGCACTCCCGCGGGATCAAGGTAGTTGTCGACATCGTGCCGAATCACAGCTCCGATCAGCACGTCTGGTTTCAGGAGGCGCTCGCCGCCGGCCGAGGGTCGGCTGCCCGCGAACGCTACATCTTCCGCGAGGGCACGGGGCCGGATGGTGCGCAGGCGCCCGCCGACTGGGACTCGAGCTTCGGGGGACCTGCGTGGAAGCGGGTCGAGGACGGCCAGTGGTACCTGCACAACTTCGCCATCGAGCAGCCGGACCTCAACTGGTCGAACCCGGAGGTCCGCGCCGACTTCGTGACGACGCTGCGGTTCTGGTCGGATCGCGGGGTCGACGGGTTCCGCATCGACGTTGCGCACATGCTCACCAAGGACCTGACCGAGCCGTTGCCCTCGCAGGCCGCGCTCGATGCGATGCCGCGGGACGGCCAGCATCCGATGGTCGATCGCGACGATGTGCACGACGTCTATGCGGAATGGCGAAAGGTGTTTAACTCGTACGACCCGCCTAGGACGGCGGTCGCCGAGGCCTGGGTCGACAAGGGCAGGGTTCCCCTCTACGCGCACCCGGAGAGCCTCGGGCAAGCCTTCAACTTCGACCTCCTCGAGGCGGACTTCGACGCCGACCAGTTCCGCAGCGTCGTCACGGCGAACCTCGAGTTGGCGGCGGCATCCGGATCCTCGAGCACATGGGTGCTCTCGAATCATGACGTGGTGCGGCACGCGACCCGCTACGGCCTCGCCCACCCCGAGCGCGATGCGGAGGGGCGGCCCGCCCTCAAGCACGGTCTCGAGTGGCTGCGCTCGGGCGGCGCGACGTCCGAGCTCGACCGCGAGGTCGGGGGCCGGCGGGCGCTCGCCGCAACGCTGTTCATGCTGGGCCTGCCTGGGTCGAGCTACATCTATCAGGGGGAGGAGCTGGGCCTGCACGAGGTCGCCGAGATCTCGGATGCCGAGCGGCAAGACCCGACCTTCTTCCGCAGCAAGGGTGCCGACCGGGGCCGGGACGGATGCCGGGTGCCCCTCCCGTGGAACGCCGACGGGCGGGCATTTGGCTTCGGTGACGGAGGGTCGCACCTCCCGCAGCCGCCGTGGTTCGCCGGCTACGCGATGTCGGGCCAGCAGGGCGACCCCGCGTCGTCGCTGTCGATCTACCGCCGCGCCCTCGAGCTGCGTCGCGCTCTGCAGACCGACGAGAAGCTGCAATGGATCGGGACCGGGCGCACCGATGTGCTCCGCTACCGTCGCCCCAACGGATGGGAGGTCGTGACGAATTTCGGCTCGGAACCGTTCGCGCTTGACCGCGACGACGCCCTGATCTTCAGTGCCGCGCCGCGCGAGGGCGTGCTCCCCGGCGAATCGACGGTGTGGTTCGCTTCGAACGACGACAGCTGAGGGCCATACGTCGCCCGCGGGGGTCGATTCATCCAGACGCACCGACGCGATTGCAAGGGGCAGGGTGTCAGTGCTCGAGGGTCTATCGTGGCGAGAATGAAGAAGGTCACGCACGCGGGTGGATCGATCGTCACGGGGAGCGCAGTCGCCGACGCCCTGGTTGAGTACGCAACGCGGACGGGGCGGTGGGCTAAGCGCGTGGCCATCGATATCCCGGTGCTCGAGGATGACGGCGCGGTGGCGGTGCACACGATACTTCTCGGTTCGGCGAGCGCGCTCGTCACCTCGGAGATCGACGGTCCGGTCGACGCCGTCGAAGAGGAACGCTTTCCGATGCCAAAGTTCCCCACTCTGGGCGCCGTCGCCGTGCCGGTGCCCCAAGCGGAGGTGGACGCCTCCACGGAGGAGCTCGCTGACGTCATGGTCTCGATCGAAGTAGACCTCGAGAGCGCGGCGGGGCACGACCCGCTCGAGCAGCCGTAGCTCGCGAGCTCGGTGAGTGACGGTTTCCCCCCGCTCGCGCGGGTGTTACTCATCCGCGTGCATGTAATCGCACCAGCGTGAGTGAACAACACCCGCCCCACTGTCGGGCCGCCCCTCGCTCCCGCCCCGCCCGCCACTGCCCCGCCACCCGCCCCTCACTGCCGCACCGCCGGCCGCTGCCGCACCGCCGCATCCAATTGCGGCGCCGTCGCCTCGGGCAGAACCCGCATCACCCGCCCCGCGACCCGCTGCCCATCCCGGGCGGGCGCGATGATCGTCCCGCGCCGACCCGCGGCATCCGGCGCGTCTCCGGCACCGAGCACCTGTACCCGCTCGCGGTGCTGGTGCCAGATCGCGGCGGTCCACGCGCAGAGCACCGCGTCGAGCATGTCCTCCCGGTGCTTGTAGGCGGCATCGACCAGCGGCGACGGCTCGAGCAGCGACCGCGACACCTCGTGCGAGGCGAGGTGCAGCGGGGGAGTGGCCGTGCCGAGCTCGGCCATCCGCCGGATGAGCTCATCGCACGCATCCGCCCTCGCCTGCCGCCGCAGCGCTGAGGGCAGCGACCTGTCGAATCGCTTGTACCGCGGACGCTTCTCCTCATAGCCCAGCTCGGCCATTCCGACGATGGTCGTGTACGGGTAGCACTCGAACATCGTGCGCTCGAGCGGGGCGGGCGGGCGGATGCCGTCGGTGTAAACGAACCCGCGCGCTTCGAGCTTCATCCGCAGCGCCACACCGCCCTGCCAGCCCAGCGCGGTGTTGCTGGCGTTCGCGGCGACGTGCCAGCGCCCGTAGCCCATGCCGACCTGCCGCTCGCACAGTCGCATGCCGGAAGCGTTATGCACCACGAGCGGCGCATCGATCGCGATCACGGCGCCGGGCGTCGCGACCTTGACGATCCACTCGGCGACCGCGTCGATGCCGCGCGCCCAGCCGGCGTGCAGCACGGTGCCGGTCTCGTCGATGAGCGCGAGACCGGTCTCCTTCGCGGGGCGCGTCGCGGTGCCCTCGCCCCAGGCGAGGTCGATGCCGAGGTAGTGGGTCATGTGCGCTTTCTCTGCGAGTGGACGGGGCCGGGGCGAGGCCCGAATCGATCAACCTGAGAGCACCCTGTTACCGTCGAGGGTCAGCGCGGATGCCCTGAAGCTACACCGTCGTAGCAATTCTGGGGGATTTCCATGTCAACACGCAGCGAGAAGCGAGCGACCGGGCCGGTCGCCGCGTTCATGCGGCCGATCAACTCGCTCGTTGAGAGATTCATCCCCAGCGCCCTTGTCTTCGTGATCGTGCTGACCGTGCTGGTGGCCATTCTGGCCCTCACACTGGCCGACGCCGGCCCGGTCGACGTCATCCGCAGCTGGGGCGACGGCCTCGTGGGCCTCCTCGCGTTCATGACCCAGATGGCGCTCGTCCTCCTCCTCGGGCGCACCCTCGCCAACACTCGGCTTGTGCGCAGGCTGCTCACCAAGCTCGGCGGCGTGCCGCGCAACGCCGTTCAGGCCTATGCTTTCGTTTTCATCGTCGCATCCATTGCCTCGCTCATCACTTGGGGTCTCGGCCTCGTCGTCGGCGGACTGCTCGCCAAGGAGGTCGCAGCCCAGCTGCGGGCCCGCGGCGTGCCGCTGCACTTCCCACTGCTCGTCGCCGCCGGATACTCGGGCTTCGTCGTCTGGCACATGGGCTACTCCGGATCGGCCCCGCTGACCGCCGCGACCGAGGGCTCGTTCCTCGCCGAGCAGATCGGCCGCACGATCCCGCTGACCGAGACCACCTTCTCGCCCTGGAACATCCGTGCGGCCGTCGCGACCATCATTGTTGTCGCGCTCGCGCTCACCCTCGTCGCCCCGCGCAAGGACGCGCCGATCTTCGAGCTGGCCTTCGACGCCCGCGAAGCGGATGCCGCGCCCGACGAGGTCGTGACGCCCGCCGACCGGCTCGACGCGAGCCGTATCCCGACCCTCATCATCGGGCTCGCGCTCGTGGCCTACCTCGTCGTCCACTTCGTCGGCGGAGGCACCCCAACCCTCGACATCGTCAACTGGACGTTCCTCGGCCTGATCTTCCTGCTGGTGCACAACCCCTTCGAGCTGATCCGCCTCGTGAAGGATGCCGCGTCGAACGTCGGCGACATCCTTCTGCAGTTCCCGCTGTACGCCGGAATCCTCGGCATGATGACCGGCTCCGGCCTGATCGCTGTCTTCTCGGACTTCTTCGTCGGCATCTCGACGCCGGCCACGTTCGGCCTGCTCGCGCTGCTCTCCGCGGGACTCGTCAACTTCTTCGTGCCCTCCGGAGGCGGGCAGTTCGCCGTGCAGGGGCCGATCATGCTGGATGCCGCGGAGCGCCTCGGCGTCGATCCGTCGGTCGCGATCATGGCCGTGTCGTATGGCGACCAGTGGACGAACATGATCCAGCCGTTCTGGGCGCTGCCGCTGCTCGCGATCGCGGGTTTGAAGATCCGCGACATCCTGGGCTACACGACTGTGACGTTTCTGGCCGCGGGGCTCGTGTTCGCGGCGACGATGCTGATCGTGGGCGCCGGGTAGCGGATGCTGCGGACGCGGCGCTCGTCCGCACGGGTGCTGTCGCGCGGGCCGCGACCGCTCCCGCGGGCGCTGTTCACTCATGCGGCTGTTATCGCACCCGCATGAGTGAACAGCATGCGCGCGAGCGTTGCGCATCCGCGGACCTACGCCAGCCCATCGCCAGGAGCCAGCGCCGCCCGCACCTCGACGAACCGCACCAGGAAGCGGCGCTCGTCGAGCTTCTTGCGTCGCATCCAGCTCGTCACCTCGTCATTGCTCTTGCTCGCATTGCACGGCCCGCAGGCCGGCACGATGTTGCCGAGCGTGTAGCGCCCGCCGCGCGAGATGGGTTGCACGCAATCGCGCTGCAGCGCCCGGTCGGATGCCCCGCAATACGCGCATCCGCCCCACAGTTCCTGCAGGGTCGCCCACTGCTCCGGAGTCAGGTCGTGCTCGACCAGGGCCATGCGCCGCGTGCGGCGGCGGGCGGCCTTGGCGGCGCGGCTGTTCGGGTGGGGCACAGGAATCAGCGTAGGCGGATGCCGGGGCAGCGGAGTCAAGACCCGAGTTCCCTCCTCCTTGACAGGCCCCCCGAGCGCGGTGCTACCGTGCGCTATCGGCATCCGTTCGGCTCGGGGGGATGCGCGGGATGCCCGTTCCATGATCCAGGAAAGGGATGTTGCAAAATGAAATCCATGAAGGCAATTGGAGCGGCGGGACTCGTCGCCGTCGCCTCGGCGGTACTCGTCCTCGTCGGCGCAACTCCGGCGATGGCCGCCCACACGCACGTCATGAAATTAGGCAACGGGAGTTGCGTCGTGATCGCCGAGGGCTCGGGTGAGGCCTCGGTCGAACTTCCCGCGGCCGTGTTCGACAACAACCCCAACGTGGACGTCGGCCAGGTCGCCGGGCGGATGCACCCGCTGCACGTCCTGGTGCATCTGGGCACACCCGGTGAGCAGCAGAAACTCTACGTGCTGGGCTCGCCCGCTGCGATCGCCGCGTGCGGCACGGACTTCGTCAACCGGTAGCGAGGCGGCGCAACTCGCACCTGACAGTCGGCCCGGGCAGAGGATTCCGGCGCCCACACGAATGTCACGGCCTCCCCGCAGCCAGAGCGCGTCGGCAAGGGGAACGCCGTCCATTCTCCTGCGCCCACGTCGCCGGCCGTGGTCACGGCCGCACGAGAATCGTCAAAAAGTTTTCAACAACCCCATGTGCCACAGTCCGCGCCGAGAATACACTGGTGGCGCTTCCGATCCTGTCTCTGGGCCACCCGACCTCACGCAGGATCGGGCTGACCCAGATGGGATTACAACCATGTTCAGAAAGCTAGCCTTGGCCGCCGGCGTCGCGACCGTCGCATTGATGAGTGTCGCGCTTCCCGCGTATGCCGCACCACTCTCCGGAGCCATCTTCACGACCGATAGTTCCGGCACACCGGTCAATCTGAATATCTACCAGGATAAGCAGGACGTCTATCTGAACGGCGGACCCGGAATCAACGCGCCGGACAGTGCCGCCGGGCTCCCCGCGGACATTTACTCGTTCCAAGTCACTGACCCCTCGGGCAGGACGCTTCTCTCCAGCGATGCAGTCTCCTGCCGACAGTTCAGCGTCAACGCCCTCGGCGTCATAGACGACGTCGTCGGTGCCTGTGTGCATGCCACGGGTTCCGACGGTGAGGACGGCGGTGCAACGGTGCAAATGTTCCCCTACGCCGACACTCCGAACAACGGGGGGGTCTACAAGGTCTGGGTGACACCGACCTCGCAACTGGATTGTTCCGCACCCGGCAACAAAAACTGCTTTGTGCCGAGATTCAGCAAGACCGACAATTTCAAGGTCCGTGACTCGCGAATCGTGGAGATCGACACGCGCTTCTGGAAGCACGGCTCTCCCGAGCCGGTGGACGGACTGCTCGCAGTGTGGACCGACACCAACGGCGCCAGCAACGACAAGTACTCCGAGTACAACCCGGCTATCCTCGCCTTCCACGAGGCCCACGTCGAGGCTGCCGAGCAGGGAACTCACACGATTCAGGTGAGCGACCAGAGCGGCTGCACGATCGATTATGTTCTTGGGGCGAATGGGAAGACGTACATTCCCGCCGGCGGAACCGTGCTGGTCCCGGTCGTTGTAAAAAACCACAGCGCGGGCAACGCCACGTACTTCGTCGACGTGTACTGCACCGAATGAGGAAGCGAATGGCTCGCTGATCGGCTGATGGCGGCGGCACCGACTGCGGTGCCGCCGCCATCTGCTGTCGTGCGGGACATCGTCGCCGAGGAGCGCCCCCGGATCGACCGGCGAACTGCGTCAAGGGATAGGCACACGCGCAGTGAGCAAACATTTCCATTGACATCTACAAAAACGTTCATGTAACCTCAATCCACCAACCACAAAAACGTTTTTGGAGGAGTTCGACGATGAGCAACCGAGTGGGAATCAGGGACGTGGCGGCCGCGGCCGGCGTGTCTGTCACCACCGTGTCGCACGCGCTGAGCGGCGGCGGCGCTCTCAGCGAGGGAACCCGCCAGCGTGTGCGGGCCATCGCCAGGGATCTTCGCTACGCCCCCAACCGCCTTGCGAGCGGACTGCGCAGCAGCCGGTCGCAAACCATCGGGTTCGTCAGCGACGAAATTGCGACCACGCCGTTCGCCGGCCGCGTCGTGCTCGGTGCGCAGGAGGCAGCGGCGGAGTTCGATTGGGTGCTCATGGTCGTCAACTCCAATCTGGATCCTGATCTCGAGAGTCGCGAGATCCGCGCCCTGCTCCAGCACCAAGTCGACGGCATTGTCTACGCCCGCATGTACCACCAGAAGGTCGTTCTTCCCGATACGCTCGCGAGCGTGCCGACCGTGCTGCTCGACGCGGAGAGCGATGCGGTGGCGATCTCCTCGGTCGTTCCCGACGAGTGGGGCGCGGCGCGGATCGCGATCGAGCACCTCATTGCAGCGGGCCACCGTCGCATCGGGTACCTCGCCAATGAGGACGACATCCCCGCGACCCACAGCCGCCTCGCTGGTTACCGCGACACCCTGAACGCCAACGGAATCGCCTTCGACGAGTCGCTCGTCGCGACGAGTGGGTCGACCGCCCAAGGGGGTCGCGCGGCGGCATCAGCCCTGCTGTCTCGGCGCGAGCGGCCGACCGCGCTCTTCTGCTTCAACGACCAGATGGCCATGGGCGCGTACCAGGCTGCATCGCTCGCCGGGCTCAGCATCCCGCACGACCTGTCGCTCGTCGGCGTCGACAACTTCGAACTGATCGCCGGCGCACTGTTCCCCGGGCTGACCACCGTCGCACTTCCGCACTTCGAGATGGGGCAGTGGGCGATCCGTCGACTCCGCGCCGAGCTCGATGCCGACGACACCCTCCAGCCGGAACACGCGCGCCTCGTCTGTCCCCTTGTGCAACGAGAATCGGTTGCCCCGCCCCGCGATGACGCGAGCGCGGGGCAACCGCACTAGCTTCACGGCCGCTGAAACGACCGTGACGATCGGCCACTCCCGCCGATGATCCACCCTGACACCCAACCAAAGGAACCAAGAATGAAGCTCGCAAAGAAGCGCCTGATCGCGGCAAGTCTAGCCGCGGCATCCGTCGTCGCCACCCTGGCCGGCTGCGCGACCACACCTTCCGGCGGGTCGGATGGCGCCGACGGCGTGCTGACCCTGTGGACGCACAATGCCGGAAACCCGGCAGAGCTCGAGGCGATCGAGGCGATCGTCGCGGACTACAACGCCAGCCAGGCCGACACGAAGATCGAGGTGCAGGCGTTCCCGCAGGGCTCCTACAATGACTCCGTCGTGGCCGCCGCGGCCGCGAACAAGCTGCCCTGCATCGTCGACATCGATGGGCCCAACGTGCCCAACTGGGCCTGGGCCAAGTACCTCGCACCCCTCGAACTCAGCGTCGACCTCGACAAGAACCTGCCGAGCACGCTCGGCGTCTGGAACGACGAGACCTACTCCGTGGGCTACTACGACGTGGCCCTGGCCACCTTCGCCCGCAAGTCCGTGCTCGAGGACGCCGGCATCCGCATCGCGACGATGGAGGAGCCGTGGACTGCCGAGGAGTTCGATGACGCGCTTGAGACCCTCAAGGCGGACGGGAGCTGGGACTACCCGCTCGACCTCGGCACCGCCGGCACCGGGGAATGGCTGCCCTACGCCTACTCGCCGTTCCTCCAGTCCTTCGGAGGCGACCTGATCGACCGCTCCGACTTCCAGAGCGCCGAGGGAGTGATCAACGGCGAGGAGGCCATCGCCTGGGCCGAGTGGTTCCAGGGCGTCATCGAGAACGAGTACGCCGCGGCGAAGAGCGGCGAGGACTCCACGCTCGACTTCCAGAACGGCCAAAGCGCGATCCTCTACACCGGCAGCTGGGCCGCCACCAGCACCCGCGAGGTGCTCGGCGACGACCTCGTCGTCATGCCGACAGTCGACTTCGGCACCGGTCCGAAGATCGGCGGCGGCTCGTGGCAGTGGGGCGTGACGACCGGATGCGCGGACGCCGAAGCCGCCATGGACTACCTGTCGTTCTCGCTGCAGCCGAAGTACATCGCCGCGGTGTCCGAGGCGACCGGCACGATCCCCGCCACGGTCGAGGCCGCCGCGCTCGTGCCCGGGTATGAGGAGGGTGGCGAGCTCGCCGTGTTCCGGGAGTTCTCCGAGGCCTATGCGGTGCTGCGCCCGGAGACCCCGGCGTACCCGTTCATCGCGACCGAGTTCGCCAAGGCGACCCAGGACATCATCAACGGCGGAGACCCGCAGAAGACCCTGGACGCCGCCGCGAAGGCGATCGACCAGAACATCAAGTCCAACGACGGATTCACTCAGGAATAGCCCGTCTCGAGGGCGCGTCAGGTATGGCGCGCCCTCGACTCCGGCTGAGAGGAAAACCATGACTTCCGCAACGGCGCCAGAGTTGGCGCGAACACCTTCGGCATCCGCCCCGACCAGCACCAAGCGCAAGCGCGGCAGGAGCGAACGCCGCGAGGAGATCGTCGGTCTCACGATGCTTGCGCCGGGAGTGCTGCTGCTCGTCGTCTTCATCTTCGTGCCGGCGCTGCTCGCCTTCGGGCTCGCCTTCACGAACGCGCGCCTGGTCTCGCCGTACCCCGCATCGTTCAGCGGCCTCGAGAACTTCGCCCGCCTGTTCGCCGACGAGGCGTTCTTCCGCGCATTGCTCAATGTGGCCTATTTCGCGATCGTCGTCGTGCCTCTGCAGGCTGGTCTCGCGCTCGTTATGGCGCTGCTCATCAACGTTCAGACCAAGGGCACCACCTTTTTCCGCACGGTGTACTTCCTGCCCGTCGTCACGTCGATGGTCGTCGTGTCGCTCCTCTGGCTGTTCATGTACCGCCAGGACGGCCTGGTGAACATCATCATCGGACGACTCTCGTTCGGGCTGATCGAAGGCCCGGACTGGCTCAACGACACCGCCACGTCGATGCCCGCGATCATCCTGATGTCCGTGTGGCAGGGGGTCGGGTTCCACATGATCATCTGGCTCTCGGGCCTGCAGACGATCTCGGCCGAGCTGTACGAGGCGGCCGACATCGACGGGGTGACGCGCTGGCAGCGATTCCGGTACATCACCTGGCCGGGCCTCAGCGCCACCAGGAGCCTCATCCTCGTCACCATCACGATCGGCGCGCTGAGCCTGTTCACCCAGGTGAGTGTCATGACCCAGGGTGGCCCGCTCAACTCGACGACGACGGTCGTGTACGAAGCCGTCGAATCCGGGTTCAGGCAGCAGGAAACGGGATACGCATCCGCGATCTCGCTCGTCTTCTTCGCGATCGTGCTCGCCATCGCCGCGATCCAGCGTTACCTGACCCGAGAGAAGGTGTGACATGGTCGTCATCCACCCTGTCGCCGCCCCGCCGGTCGCGTCCCCGGTCGGCCCACCGGCACGGCGCCGCACGACAAGGTCGGCCCGCACGCGCGGCTCCCGTCCCGGCGTCCTGAGCCTGCTCGCGCGCATCGCACTCGCCGTGGTCTTCCTGTTCCCGATCCTGTTCATGTTCGTCTCGTCGCTCAAACCCGACCAGCAGATCTTCGGCGACCTCTCGTCGATCGCCGCCTTCCTGCCGGTCGGCAACATCTCGATGGACAACTATGTGGCCGTCTTCGACCGGGTGCCGGCCGCCAGGTTCCTGATCAACTCGATCGGGATCTCGGTCGTCACGGTCGCCCTCGGGGTGCTCATCAACAGCCTCGCCGCGTTCGCCCTGTCGAGGATGCGCGTACGCGGAAAGTCGGTCATCCTCACCCTCATCATCGCGACGCTCATCGTGCCCTTCGAGACCCTCGCGCTGCCGCTCGTGTGGTGGGTGAACCAGCTTCCGGCGTTCCAGTTGGATGCCTCCGGCTTCGCATTCACGCAGGGCTGGCTCGACAGCTATCAGGTGCAGATCATCCCCTTCATCGCCAACGCCTTCTCGATCTACCTATTCCATCAATATTTCGAGTCGATTCCCAAGGAGCTCGACGAGGCCGCCCGGATGGATGGTGCCGGCTGGTTCCGCATCTACCGCAAGGTGGTCATGCCGCTGTCGGGGCCGGCGATCGCCACGGTTGCGATCCTCACCTTCCTTCCCGCGTGGAATTCCTACCTGTGGCCGCTCATGGTCGTTCAGAGCGAGGAGTTGCGGCCGGTCATGGTCGGCGTGCAGTACTTCTTCCAGCTCAACGTCTCCTGGGGCGAGGTGATGGCGTACACCTCGCTCATCACGCTGCCGGTGGTCGCCCTGTTCATCGCGTTCCAACGCTCATTCGTCAACAGCATCGCGTCCAGCGGTGTGAAGGGATAGAAACATGCTTCAGCTGCCCGACTCCTGGACCTGGGATTTCTGGATCGCCGACACCGGCGACGAGTATCACCTGTTCTTCCTGTTCGCCTCGAAGGCCCTGCACGTCCCCGACCGCCGCCATCGCCGCGCATCCATCGGCCACGCCGTGTCGACGAACCTCACCGACTGGACCCGGCTGCCCGACGCGCTCGTGCGCGGCGATGCCCCGGCCTTCGACGAGGTTGCGACCTGGACCGGCTCGACGGTCCGCGGCGACGACGGACGCTGGTACCTCTTCTACACCGGCTGCAACGACGTGCCGACGCACACGACGCAGCGCATCGGCGTGGCGGTCTCCGACGATCTGGTCACGTTCACCAAGGTCGACGACCTCGTGATCGAGGCGGATCCGACCTGGTACGAGAAAAGCGACTCGGGCGTCTGGTTCGACGAAGCGTGGCGCGACCCGTGGGTGTACCGCGGAGCGGACGAGTGGCACATGCTCATTACCGCGCGGTCGAACGCCGGCTCCGCGCGCGAGCGCGGGGTAATCGGACACGCGACCTCGCCCGACCTGCTCGACTGGACCGTGCGCGAGCCCGTCTCCACCCCGGACGGCGGATTCGGCCAGCTCGAGGTTCCGCAGGTCGAGTTCGTCGACGGCCAATGGATGCTGCTGTTCTCCTGCCTGCGCAGCGAGATCGCCTCACGTCGGCATGCGGATGCCGGGACTGGCGGCGTCTGGGCGGCGACCGGAGAGTCGGCATCGGGCCCCTTCGACATTGCCGGCGCGGTTCAGCTGACGGATGATTCGCGGTACGCGGGGCGCATCGTGCGCGACCGCGCGGGGGACTGGCAGTTCTTGGCCTTTCGCAATCTGGAGGATGGCGTCTTCGTCGGGATGCTGGCGGATCCGGTGCCGTTCGCGGCGCTGGTCGCCGAGGCGCGCGGGGCGCCTGTCGGCGTCGCTCGCTCCGGCGGGTAGGAGCAGCGCTCGCGCGGGTGTTGGCGCGCAACGTCAGCTCGCGCGCATGTTGATCGCTCGCGCGGTTTGTCTCACCACAGGCTGACACGTTGGTAATCGCATGCGCGTGAGTGAACAATGACCGCGCCGATGCCCGGCACCCGGCATCCGACAGCGGCGCGGCGCTGGCGGCCGCCGGCCCCCGCTCGCTGCGACTGCCGCACCCGCGCGCCCGGGAGGGCAGCCCGCCCCAATTGTGGGACTGCCGCGACGGCATGCGCCGTCAGTACGTTGTAGGGAACCCGGGGAGCACGATGACCATTCCGATAACTACTATGCGCGCCCGAGCACCAGGCGAGCTCGTGATCGAGCGGCTGCTCGAGCTGCAGAGTGGAGCGCGCCCGCGTTCGAGGATCGCCCGATTCCTGGGAATCTCGCCGCTCGCCGACGACAACCTGTCGTGGTACCTCGGTGCGCTGGGCGAGATCGCCGTCGGTCGCGTGCTCGCGGCGTTACCCGCGGAGTGGGCGGTCTTTCACGCGCTTCCGGTCGGCAAGCGGGACTCCGACATCGACCACGTCGTCGTCGGACCCGCTGGCGTCTTCGTCATCAATACCAAACACCACAACAACAAGCCGGTCTGGATCGCCGGGGGCACGTTCATGGTGTCCGGACACTCGAAGCCCCACCTGCGCAATTCGGCGTTCGATGCTGACCGGGTCGAGCGTCTTCTTTTCGAGCGGGATCTCGCCTCGCCCGTGGTCCCCATGATCGCGCTGGTCGATCCGAGGTCGATCACCATCAAACGGGCGCCGAAGCGTGTGCAGGTCGTGGATGCGCGCCGCCTCAGCCGGTGGCTCACGCGGCGCGCGGAGGTGTTGTCGCCCGAGGTCGTGCTCGACGTCGTGGCGGTGCTCGACGCCCCCGCGAACTGGCGTGTGGCCACGGCACCCGATCCCGACCTGCTGGTGCGATTCGAGCGCCTCGACCGGGAGGTGCGCGCGGCGAGAGGGCGACGGATGCTGTGGGTCGCCGGCCTCACCGCGGCGGCGGTCGCGGGGATCCTGGTGCTGGCCCAGTACGCACCACAACTGACCGCGGGGTACATCGAGTTGTTCACGCCGTAGGTCGCGCACCGCGCGACGTGTGGCGCACCGCGCGACGTGTGGCGCACGAGCGTGGCCCGCGCTACCGTGGCGCGATGACGCCCGACGAGTTCCGCGACCTGTGCCTGTCTCTTCCGCAGGCCGTCGAGACGTTCCCGTTCGGTGAGGAGACGTCGGTGTTCAAGACCTCGGGCAACGGCAAGATCTTCGCGCTTTCCGGGCTGGATGACGCCCGCCTCACGATCTCGGTCAAGTGCGACCCGGAGGAGGCCCTCGCGCACCGCGCTGCCCACAGCGAAATCACGCCCGGCTACCACCTCAACAAGAAGCACTGGCTCACGATCGTGGTCGGGGGAGAGGTTGCGGGCGAGCTCGTGGAGCAGTTGGTGCGGGACAGCCACGCGCTGGTGCGTCCGCGGGTGGGGCGCGCGCCGCGCTGAGCGGATGCTGTTCGCTCGCGCGAATGCTGCGGACAGCGCAGGCGGCGGTCCGATCGCGCGCGCGCATGTTGTTCGCCCGAGCGGCTGTAATCGCATAGGCGCGAGCGAATAACGACCGCGGGGGCCCGATTTGGCGACGAGCCAGTGCGCCGCCGGACATTTCGGCTGCGCCGGCTGCGATTGTGATTGGGGCGCTGTTGTCTGCGGGATCCCGGCAGCCAGCGCCACCCGCAGCCCTGCGAACCGCCACAGACGGGCGCGCTTATCGAGATTTCTGAGCCGCATTTGCTTAAGTTGCTAACATAAATCCATGACCAACTCCACCATTGCCCTCTTCGGCGCGACCGGGCGCACCGGTCGGCTTGTGCTCGCCCAGGCGCTCGCGGATGGGCACACGGTGCGGGCCCTCGCCAGACGTCCCGAGGCGATCACCCAGGCATCCGACCGCCTGACGATCGTGCCGGGCGACGTTCTCGACGCCGCCGCGGTCGAGCGAACGTTGCGCGGAACGGATGCCGTGATCAGCGTGTTCGGACATGTGAAGGGTTCTCCGCCGACGGTGCAGACCGATGGCACCCGGAACATCGTCGAGGCGATGCAGCGGGAGCAGATCACTCGCATCATCTCGCTGTCGGGCGGGGGGCTGCCCGCCGAGGAGCACGATCGTCCCGGGGTGGCGGACCGCGTCATCCGGTTCCTGTTGAAGACACTCGCGCCGCAGGTGCTCGACGACGCGAGGCGGCACCTCGAGGTGCTGAAGAACAGCGGCCTCGACTGGACCGTCGTTCGGGGGCCGCGCCTGACCGACGCCCCGGTGACCGGCACGTACCGCGTCGGTTGGGTCGGAGTGAACGCCAGCACTCAGATCTCACGTGGGGACCTTGCGAGGTTCATCCTGAGTCAAGTGGATGACCGGCAGTTCGTGCGCGAGCTGCCGTTCGTCAGCCGGTGACCCCGGGCGACCAGCCGGTGACCACCGGCGAGCGCGAGGCGTCGCTGCACCGGGTGGTTGCGCGCATTGGTGTCGTCACCCGCGATTTCGCGGCGAGCGGGGCATACCCGTTCAAGTCGTACGACCTCGGACGCGGCCCCATGAACCTGCTCTTCGCACTTTCGCAGTCCGACGGCGCCAGCGTGTCCGAGCTGGCCGACGGGCTGCGGGTCACCAGCAGCGCGGTGAGCCAGACGGTCGACGCGCTGCGCGCCGTCGGCCTCGTCACGAGCGAGACCAACCCCGCCGACCGGCGGAGCCGGATCATCCGGCTCACCGACGCGGCGCGCGTCGAGGTCGACCAGTTTCAGCGGGCCTACTTCGACGGCATCGCCCCACGGTTCGATGCGCTCAGCGTCGCTGAGATCGTCGAGCTCGACCGCATCCTGTCGCTGCTCCGCGACCCGGACACCCAGTGAGCCGGCGCGGCCCGCGCGGTGCGGTGCTCGTCACCGGTTCGACCGGCAACGTCGGGCGGGCGGTCGCCCGGCATCTCGTGCTCGCCGGGGAGACGGTGATCTCGGGGGTGCGCGCCGATACCGCGGACCCGACGGCGGGCTCCGGCGTGGACCGGATGTTCCTGCTGCGACCCCCGCAGATCTCCGACGTGGCGCGGTATCTCTTCCCCCTGATCGACAGTGCGCTGGATGCCGGAGTGCGGAAAATCGTCTTCCTCTCGCTGCAGGGCGTGCAGTTCAACACGAAGACTCCGCACCATGCCGTCGAGAAGTATCTGAGGGCGCGGTCGGCTCCGTTCACGTTCCTGCGCCCGAACTTCTTCATGCAGAACCTGTCGACCTCGTACCGCGACGACATTCGCGACCGGGGCGAGATCTTCGTTCCGGCGGTTCGCGGCCGCACTGCCTTCGTCGACACCGACGACCTCGGCGCGGTGGCGGCAGTGGTCCTCACCCGGCCCGGGCACCTGCGCAAGGCCTATACGCTGTCGGGCGAGCAGTCCCACGATTACTACGGGGTAGCCCGGCAGCTCACCGCCGCCCTCGGCTACGAGGTGCGCTACGCGGCACCGTCGGCCCAGGAGTATGTCGCGCGCCTCACCGGGCAGGGTGCCCCCGCGGACTACATCGAGGTGCAGAAGATGATCTACCGGGTGGTGCGGGCGAACGTGTCGGCGCTCCCGAACCGCAGCATCCGGCGCCTGACGGGCAGGCCGGCGACGACCTTCGCCCAGTTCGCGGAGCGTGAGAAGGCGGTCTGGGCGCGAACCTGACCGATCGGATGGGTGGAGTCGAGTGCGGCGAAGAGGGTCAGGCGAGGTCTGGGGGCATCCCTAATGAGGTTAGCTGCGGGCGAGCATCGAGCGTCCCCGTCGATTCGCGGCCAGAGCGGGCCCCGAAGGCTTCCTCCACCACGCCCCACGGCAATCGCTCCTGCTCCAGCCGCGCGTTCGGCTCGGCCAGCAGAACCTCGTACGCCTCCCGCTCGGATGCCGTCAGCAGCGGCAACTGCGCCGACTGCGGCTTCTCCTCCCTCGCCCACAGGGAGCGATGCGCGAGCAGGGTGGCGGCGTCCATGAGCACCGAGTCGACCCGCGGCAGCTGGTGCCGCAGCCGGTTCAGAATCGCGAAGCCGTGCGTGTCGAGGTCGCCCCAGTACCGGATGCGCGCGCGCCGCAGCCAGGGCAGCTGGCCGTAGACGTCGACCGCGTAGCCCTGTGCCGCCAGCACGAGGCATCCGGGGCGGTCGTCGAAGGAGTAGGCGCTCTGCAGGTTCTCCGAGATGATGACCTCGGTCGGCTGCCAGTCGAGCCGGGCGAGCTCGGTGACCGGGGCGGCGAACTCGCCGAGGCCGCCGATGTGTGCGCGGAGCGCGGGGTCGAGCACGCGCACCAGCATCCGCGCGTCGATCCGCCGCGTCTCGAGCGGCCGGTCGCCCGCCCCCGCGGCCCGTAGCGCCACGAGCAGGGGCCGGTACTGGCCGAACCACTTGCTGTCGACTCCGGGGAAGGCGATCTGGCGCGGCAGCAGCTCGGACAGGTCGAGGTCGGCCGACCAGCGCAGGAATCCGACGACGTGCGACCACGACGAGGCCGGGGCCTCGAGCAGGCGGCGCATGGCACCGGCATCCGGCCGCGACAGCTCGGGCCACGAGGCGACGAGCTCCGCGAGCCGGCGCACCAGGATGCCCCACGGCGAGGAGGCGCCGACGAATACCGCCACGTCGGCCGGCTGTTCGAGCACGAGGCGCACCGGCACCGATTGCGCGCCCACATACCGGAACCGGCGCACCGCGAACTCCACCCGGCCCGGCCCGGCGAAGTCGTGCCAGGCCGCGGACCACTCACGCAACTCCGCGACCCGGTCGAGGGCCTCGTCGCCGGTCGGCGGCTGCAGGGCGATCGTGAGCGGGCTGCGCGTGGCCGGCTCGCCGCGCACCGTCGCCCACGCCCAGCCGGCCAGGTTGCGGTCGCACACGCGCCGGGCCTCGGCCCGGGCGTCAGCGATCGAGCGCATCGGCTCGTTCCTGCGCAGGCGTCGCGGTCAGCTCGACCAAATCGATCGGGAACGCGGACGACTCCTTGCGGTCGCGGATGTGGATGACGGTCGCCCCGCCGATGAACGGGCTGAGGGTCTGGATGAGCTTCATCGGCGTCGCGAGCACCATCTGGAACCCGAACTGCTCGAAGATGCGCATCGACTTCTCGGTGAAGTCGGCGTCGGCCTTGTCGAAGGCCTCGTCGATGACGACGGTGCCGTAGTCGGGGCGCTCCGCGTTGCGCCCGCCGAGCTGGTATCGGAGCGCCGCCGCGAGAGCGAAGGTGACAAGCTTGACGCGCTGCCCGCCGCTGCGGCCGGCCCCGGACGTGTGGATCTCGACGGTCTCGCCGCCCTCGCCGATCTCGCGCGCCTCGAACTCCACGTGCCGGCGCACATCGAGCACCTGCTCGCGCCAGTGCCGATGCTCCGGCTCTGGGCTGCCGAACCGGGTGACGAGCCGCCGCAGAATCTCGAACCGCTCGGTCGCCCGGGTCGGATCGTTGACGAGGGACTCGTCGGTCGCCGCCGCGACATCGCGCTTGAAGTCGTTCACGAGCGCGAGCTGCCGCTCCTTCACGTCGATGCGCAGAATCGTGCCGTGCCCGTAGTCGCTCAGCGCGAGCGACTCGTTGATCGGCGCGATCCGGTCGCGGATCTGCCGCCGCTCCTGGTCGATCTGCCGGCGCAGCTGCCCGAGCGACATCGTGGAGAGGTCCTGCAGCATGTTCAGAAACTTCGTCTCGAACTGCGGCAGCCCGTCGTGCTCGATCCGCTCGAGAATGCGCAGGTACTCTCCGGTCGCCTCGACGTCCGTGTCGACGTCGGCGGCCTCCGCCGTCCACTCCGCCTTGAACTCGGTGAACAGCTGGGTGAGGCGTTCCCGAATCGAGCGGATGCTGCGCTCCACCGCCGTCGTCTCGCCCGCGATCTCCTTCTGCACGTCCGCGCGCAGGTCGCCGAGCCGGTCGAGGGTCAGGCTGCGCGACCGTGCCGCGAACCGGGCCTCGAGCCGCGACAGCGCCGTCGCCCCCGCCGGCTGCAGCTCGGCACGCGTCGCCTGCCGTTCCTCGAGGCCGCGCGCGAGCCGCTTCAGCGAGTCGGATGCCGCGTGCACGCGCCCGCCCGCTGCCCGCAGTTGCTGCTCAAGCGCCGCCGCCTCCGCCTTCTGCATAGCGATCTGCTCGTCGAGCCGGGCGAGGTCGCGGTGGGTGGACGCGAACTCGGCGATGAGCTTGTCGAGGCCGTGCAGTCGCTGCGCGGCGCTCGCCGTGTCGATGTCGTCCCACGGGGTCTCGACGATGCGGCGGCACGCGTCGAGTCGCGCCTGCGCGGCGGTGCGCCGGCCGAGCACGGCCGTCACTTGCGCCTCGGCCACGTCCAGCTCCGCCTGCAGCCGTTCCGCATCGGCGGCGAACAGCTGCTGCTTGGCGGCGTTGTCGAAGCCGAGCACCCACTGCCGCCGGTCGTCGATGCGCGAGCGGTCGTTCTTCTCGTGCCGGGAGCTGCCGTGCCGCACCTGCCCGTTGCGGGTGATCGCCTTCTCGGCCCGCTGGAACGCGGCGAGGCTCTCGGCGCAGGCGTAGTCAAACCGCTGGCTCAGCTCGGCGTGCAGCCAGTTGGCGGCGGGGGAGTCGGCGACCTCGATCCGGTGCACCACCGAGTCCGGCCCGATGGCCCGGGGCTTCTGGGTCACCTCGCGCGGCACCCGGTAGTAGAGCAGCTTGCGTCCGAGGTGGGTGCTGTCGATGTAAGCGGATGCCGCGGCATAGACCGATTCGGGAATGAGCACCGACCGCGCGAACCCGCCGAGCAGCCGCTCGATCGCTCCGCGCCACTCGGCGTGCTCCTCGGGAACGTCGAGCAGCTCCGCGACGAATGGCAGCCGCTTCGGGTCGACCCGGGCGGCGGCGGCGAGCTCGTCGCGCAGCCTCAGGTCGGCGCCGTCGATGTTCGACCGGCTCGAGGCAAGGGTGGCCATCTCGGCCCGCACCGCGGCGAGCCTGCGCTTCGCGTCGTCGGCGCCGGCGAAGGCGTCGTACTGCTCCCGGTCGACCTCGGCGCCGCTGGCCGAGATCGCGTCGATCTCGGACTGCGCCTGGTTCACCAGCTCGGCGTGGTCACCCTGGGTGGCGGGTGTGGTCGCGCCGAGCACGGTCAGGTGCGAGCGCAGCGCGCCCTGGCGGCGGGTGCGCGACGATAGCTCGCCGGCGGCGCCGTCCCGCTCCGAGCGGATGCCGTCGAGCCGGCCACCGCCCGCCGTGAGGTGCTGCTCGCGCAGCACGTCGATGCGGTCGGTGACCAGTGAGAGGTCGGCCTCGAAGGTGGCCTCCTCGGCCGCAGCATCCGTCCGCTCCCGCTGGGTGCGGGCGATCTCGTCGTGGTGCAGCGCGATGGCCCGCTCGGTGACGTACCAGTCGGTCGCCTCGTTCTCGGCCTCGAGGTCGGCGGCGCGCGCGGTGAGGGTGCCGAGGTCGGCGTTGAGCCCGCGCACCGGCTCGAGGTGGGCGACCTGCCGGCGGGCGGTCTGCACCGCCTCGTGCGCGGCGGAGAGTTCGTCGAACTGCTCGACCATGCGCGAGGCGATGGCGAAGGTCTCGGGCTCGTCGAGCATGAAGTCGCGCAGCAGCGAGTCGAGGCTCGTGAGCCCCTTGGTGGCCTGGGTCTTGTGCAGCAGGCGCAGGGCACGCTCGCCGCCGACGCCGAGCCTGCGGGCGAACTTCTCCTGGAACGCGGGGTACTGGTCGCCCGCGTACCAGGGTGATAGCAGCGCCTTCACCGTGCGCAGGCTGAGGCCGTCGGCGAGCACCGCCTCGAGCTCGGTCAGGTCGAACCGGCGGTCCAGGATGAGGTTGACGCTGCGCACCCCGCTCGGGTCCGTGACCCCGCGGGCCGCCCAGAACACCCGCACCAGGGTGGTCTCGACGCCCCGGCCGTCGGAGTAGTCCAGGGCGATGGCCGACCAGGTGGTCCCCGGGCGCAGCTGCTGGGTCGCGACCTCGCCGGTGATCTCGTCGGCGTTGATCGACCACGAGCCGCGCACGTAGCTGAGCACGGTGCGGTCGCGCACCCGCTGGCCGGCGTCACCCGCGGCGGCGTTGAGGTTCAGATCTTTCGGGCGCACGAGCACGACCGAGATCGCGTCGAGGATCGTGGACTTGCCCGATCCGGATGCCCCGGTGATCAGGAACCCCTTCTCGGCCACGTCGATGCGGTGGTGGTTGGCGAATGTGCCCCAGTTGACGAGCTGGATTCCGGTGAGTCGATGCTGCCCGCGGCTGCTCCGCAGGGCGCCGTCGAGGTCGTCGAACAGGGTGTCGTCGCTCATGCGTCGTCCTCGGTGTCGTCGGTGTCGGGTGTGCCGTCGGTCGCGTCGTCGTCGGTGCTGCCGGAGCCGGTGCTGCCGGAGCCTGGTGCCGCGTCGAATCCGTCGAGCCGCGCGTCCCCAGCATCCGCCCCGCGCAGCGCCTCGTACGCGGCGGTCAGCGCGGCGATCTGCTCGGCCGGGAACAGGATGCGCAGCACCGGCGAGACCTCGAAGCGCCCCTCGGTGGAGGTGTTCGCGAGCACGCCGGCGTCGATCATCTTGCGCACCGCGCCGTTGATGCGCTTGAGGTGCGCGGATTCGTCGGTCGTGCCCTCGCGGCGGTACGGAGTGAGCTGCGCGGTGATGTCGTCGAAGCCGACGATCGCGCGCTGCCCGGTGCCGGCCACCGCGGAGAGCTGCCCGCGCAGGAAGAGCACGAGGGCGCTGTCGATCATGGTGAGCGGTACCTGGCGCAGCACGCTGGGGATCACGGCATCCGATTCGCTCGCCTGCTGGGTGAAGGCGATCCGCTCGCCGTCGTCGATGACGAGCAGCAGGAAGATCTCGCTCAGGTAGCGTCGCACCGCGACCTTGGAGCGCTTCAGGGCGGCCCATCGCGCGGGCTCGCGGCTGCCGTCGAGGAAGGGTCCGCGCAGCAGCTTCACGAGGGCGAGGCGGGTGTCGAGGTCAAGGGTTCCGGTGTCGCCGACAAAGAGGGTGGATGCTGCGGTGTCGTCGCCCTCGATCGGGTTGGCGGTGTCGTTCGCGGCGGTGCGGGCCGGGGTCATGGGTGCTCCTCGCTCGAGTGGGTGAAGAGAATGGTGGGCACGCGGGCGGCGAGCCCGGCGTCGCCCCAGGCCACCAGGTCGCGCTCGTTCTCGACGAGCACGGCGCGACCGTCGACCGTGCGCTCGAGCGCGATCGACAGCAGCCCGATGAGACTACCGAGTCCCTGCGTCGCCGGATACCGGTCGAGCACATCGCTGATGCTCGCCACCGGCAGGTCGTCGAGGGTCGCGTCGACGTTGCGGCGCAACTCGTAGAGGTTGATGTCGCTCTCGTTGATGAGCTCGCGCACCCGGTCGAGGTCGAGCTCGACCGGGGCGTTGTCGACCAGCCCCGGCGGTCGCTCGGTGTCGGGCGCGGTCATCGTGAGCTGGCTGACCGATCTCAGCTGCGCCTTGCTGAGGCTGAGGGTGAACCCGGTCGGGCGGATCAGGCTGCCCTCGCCGCTGAGCTCGCCGAACGCGCGCTGCGCCTGCTTGAGCAGCCGGCTGACGCGGCGTTCCTCCACGTATTCGCGCTGCTGCACGAAGGTGCGCAGGCTGCGGGCGAGGGAGGCGTAGACCTCGTGCACCTCGCCGCCGCGGGAGGTGAGGCGCTCGACGAGGGTGCGCAGGGCGATGCGCTCGCCGGGGCTGAGCGAGCCGAGGGCATCGCGCGTGAGCACGTCGTCGATCGAGCGGTCGAGCCCGGCGCTGCGCTCGGGGTTGATCAGCAGCGCGTAGAACGCGCCGAAGCTGCGGCCCGCCTCGTTGTCCTGCAGCACGTCGACGCCGCGGAACAGCGCATCGAGCACCTCGCCGCGCGCCCCGTCGCTCTCAATGATGTCGCGCCGGAACTGCACGTTGAGCGACTCGACGTCGCGGCGCACCCGGGCGAAGTCGGCGGGGAGCTGCTCGGCGAGAAGCAGGATGTCCCGGATGCGTTCGAGCGCAGCATCCGGGGCGACGACGTCGATGCGCCCCTCGCGGATGCTCGCGATGCGCTGGTCGAGCCGCTCGCGTTCCCGGGTGAGGGACTCGAGACGGGAAGCGACGTCGGTGTCGGTGTCGATCGCGAGCTGCTCGAGCTGGCCCATCACCGTGGTCAGCCGGCTCTCGGTGACCGACCGCGGCGGTGAGACGATCTCGTTCGCGATCCGCAGCGCCGCGAGTGCGTCCGCGGAGAGCTCGTAGGTCTCGGCCGCGCTGGTTGCGGTGCTTCCGGTGCTCGCGGCGCCGGTGCGCCGTTCGAGGTAACCGGCGTCGAGCCAGTCCGCCACGTAACGCTGGGGCGACTGCGGCAGCTCGTGCCCGGCCACCCGCAGCGCCTCGAGGTCGTCGCCGATCCGCTCGAACAGAACGGTCGCCTGCACCCGCGCCTCGCCTGAACCGATGAAGTTCGCGTGCAGGATCGCGAGCACGATGGGGGCCTGGCTGGCGCGCAGCAGCGACCACGCGGAGTCTCGGCGAACCCGGTCGAACCGGGCCGCGCTCTGCACCAGGGCGGCATCGCTGCGGGTCATGGATCGAGGCTACCGAACCCCTGCGACATCGAGGGACGGCGGGACCTCCTCGCGCGGACATCCGCCCGCTCATGCGGTCGTTGTTCGCTCGCGCGGATGAAATCGCACCCGTATGAGTGAACAGCACCAGCGCGAGCGCGACGGATGCCGGTTGAGCCGGGCACTCTCGCGTGCGTTGCGGATGCCGGTTGAGCCCGGCGCCTGGCGCGTCTCGAAACCCGCCGACCGATCAGACTCGAACTTTCTCGGCATCCGTCGCGGCTTCGGGCGCCACGCCCGGATTCGCCCGCTCGAGCGACGCCCCTTCGACGTCGACATTGGGCAGGATGCGGTCAAGCCACTTGGGCATCCACCACGCGGCGTCGCCGAGCAGGTGCATCACGGCCGGGATCACCAGCAGTCGCACGACGAACGCGTCGAGCAGCACGCCGAGCGCCAGCCCCAGCCCGATGGACTGGATCATCACCGAGTTCGAGAACATGAACCCGCCGAAGACCGAGATCATGATCAGCGCCGCGGCGATGACCACCGCGCGTCCGGCATGCAGCCCGCGTTGCACCGCGAGCCGTGCCGGTGTGCCGTGCACGTAGGACTCCCGCATGCCGCTCACCAGGAACAGCTGGTAGTCCATCGCGAGCCCGAACAGGATGCCGACCACCAGGATCGGCAGGAAGCTCAGGATTGGTCCCGGGTCGTGCACCCCGAACACCGGCGCGAGCCAGCCCCACTGGAACACGGCCGTGATGCCGCCGAACACGGCGAACAGCGACAGCACGAACCCGAGGGTCGCCGTGACCGGCACCAGGATCGAGCGGAACACGAAGATCAGAATGATCAGCGAGAGTCCCACGACGACGAGCAGGTAGAGCGGCAGGGCGTCGGCCAGTTTCTCGCTGACGTCGATGTTGCCCGAGGCGTTGCCGGCGACGCCGAGCGAGCTCACCCCTTCGACCTCGAGGCCGCGCAGGTCGCGCACGAGCTGCTCGGTCGATTCGCTCGTCGGTCCCTCCTCCGGAATCACCTGGAAGGCCAGCAGCAGGTCGTCGTCGGATGCGCCGATGGGCGCGACGGCCACGATGTCGCCGACGGCCATGAGCTCGGTGCCGATGCGCACCTGCTCGGCGACGAGGGTCTCGTCGGTGATGGCGGAGTCGAGGTCGGCCACAACGAGCAACGGCCCATTGACCCCGGCACCGAACTTGTCGTCGACGAGCTTGTAGGCGTTGTACGCGCTCGATCCGATCGGCTCGGACGATCCGGCGGGGAGTCCGAGGCGCATCGACAGTGCCGGAATGGCGATGATGAGCAGCACCGTGACGCCCGCGAGCACGGTGACGACCGCGCGGACCGTGCTCATCGGCTTGCTGGGCACGCGTGCGCTGTGGTCGGCGCTGCCGACACGGGCGCGCGCCTTCGTGGTGAGGATTCTCGTTCCGACCAGGCGCAGCACCGCCGGAGTCAGCGTGATCGCGATGAGGATCGCGACGAAGACGCAGACCGCGGCGACCGTGCCCATGAGCCCAAGGAACGGGATGCCCGTGAGGTTGAGCGCGATCAGCGCGATCAGCACGGTCGATCCCGCGAAGACGACGGCGTTGCCCGATGTGCCGTTCGCGAGTCCGATCGAGTGCTCGAGCGACACCCCGTTCTTCAGCTGCGTTCGGTGCCGGTTGAGGATGAAGAGCGAGTAGTCGATTCCGACCGCGAGGCCGAGCATCACACCGAGCACCGGGGTGATCGAGAGCATGGTGACGCTGCCGGAGAGGGCGAGCGAGGCGAGAACGCCGACTCCCACGCCGATGATGGCGTTGATCAGCGGCAGGCTCGCCCCGATCAGGGTGCCGAGCATGACGAACAGCACGACAGCGGCGACGATGACTCCGCCGATCTCTCCTGGGCCGAGGATCTCGGGAATTGTCGACGCGAGGTCGTTCGACACCTCGACCTCGACTCCGTCGATGTCGGCGTCGTTCATCACCTCGATGAGTTTCTCTTTCGACTCGGCGCTGACGAGGTTGAGGGACGTGTCGAACTGGATGCTGGCCACGGCAGTGGTCTCGTCGGAGGAGACCTGGCGGATGGCCGAGGCGAGGCCGAGCAGGTCGGCGCCCTCCTCGAGGGTCGTGCTCTGGGCCTCGAGCTCGGCGCGGCCGGCATCCAGTGTCGCCTGCTGCTCCGCGATCTGCGCGGCGCCGGCGTCGAGCTGGGCCTGCTGCGCGTCAAGCTGCGGCTGTGCTGCGGCGAGCTGTCCGGCCGCCTCGGCCTGGGCGCGGGCGGTGTCGAGCTGCGCCTGACCGGCGTCCAGCTGTGCCTGGGCGGCGTCGATCTGCGCCTGTCCCGCCTCGAGCTGTGCTTCGCCTTCGGTGATCTGCTCGCGACCGTCGGCGATCGTCTGCGCCTGCGCGTCGATCTGCTCCTGCGTCTCGAACGGGTTCAGCGTCGACTTCACCTCGGGCAGGTCGGTGGCGTCGGCGAGCAGCTCGCCGATCGCCGCCTTCTGCGCGTCGGTGAACGCGGAGTCGTCGCTGGTGGTGAAGACGACGGATCCGCGCCCGCCGCTCGCGGACGGGAACTTCTCGGCCAGCTCGTCGCTGACCTCCTGCGTCGCCGTGCCCGGGATGCTCACGGCTGAGCTGAGCGCGCCGCCGAATATCGCGAATGCGCCGCCGCTGAGGCCGAGAATGACCACCCACGAAACGATAACCAGCCAGGCCCGGCGGGCGGAGAACCGACCGAGCCGGTAGAGGAGGGATGCCATGTTTCTCAGGTTTCCTTATGTTGCGATGTGAGCGGTGCGATGGATGCTTCTGTCTCAGCGCGTCATTGAGAAGGAGGGACGAGCCGGGGACGGATCAGGGGTGGGTGCCGTGCCCGGAGCGGAGGGTGGTGACGAGCCGGTCGAGCAGTTCGGCCCAGAGTGCTCGCGAGTCGGCGTCGACGGTGCCGCCGGTGCGCTCGACCCAGTGCCGCGCGATCACGCTGACCCCGTGCATCAGCGAGCCGACGAGAATCTCCACCTCGAGCTGGTGGGCGGGGGCGCTGCGCGCGGCCATCTCGCGTGACAGCTGCTCGGTGGTGCGGGTGAAGACGTCATTCATCACGGCGTGCGAGCGACCGTCGGCGCCCTCGTCGTGCAGCACGCCGGCGAGGTAGGAGATCACGGAGGGCAAGTCGATGCGAGAGATGCCCGCGACCAGGTCGGGCAGCAAGGTGGCGCGGCTGCCCTCGATGATGAGGGTCTCCCCGGTGAGCACTCGGAACTGTTCGGCGGTGCCGGTCAGCAGCCGGGTGCAGGTGGTGACGACGATGTCGTCGAGCGAGGCGAAGTGGTTGAAGACCGTGCGCCGGGCGACGTCGGCGCGCTCGGCGAGTTCGTCGACGCTGAACCGCGAGTTGCCGCGCTCGCGGATCAGGGCGTCCGCAGCATCCAGAATCGCCTCGCGGTGCCGCGCCTTGAGGGCGGCCCGTCGATCGAGGGCGGGGGTGGTCGATGTCACCTACTTACACTAAGTGCATCGATGCACCCGATGCACACATCCCGCTGTCGAGACGCTGTGAATTCGGCAGAGGCTTCCCGCACGTGCATCCCGCCCGCTCATGCGGTCGTTGTTCACTCGCGCGCCTGTAATCGCACCCGCATGAGTGAACAGCACCAGCGCGAGCGTGCGGATGCCGTCAACCTGCAGCACGAGCGTGCGGATGCCGTCAACCTGCAGCACGAGCGGTCTGACGGCAAAAACTCCGTCAGGCCACTTGACGGCGATAACGCCGTCAGATACAGTGAAGTCAATAACACCGTCAGGAGGTGCAGCGTGGCCGCACGCGGAGAAGTGAGAAGCCCGGAGGCTCTGGGGCGGATGCTGCAGCAGGGCCGCCTCGTCAGCGGGCTCACCCAGCGCGACCTTGCGGAACGGCTCGAAACAGACCAGAAGTACATCTGGGCGCTGGAGTCGGGCAAGAACACGATCGTGCTCGAGCGCATCTTCGCGATGATGCGGGAGACGGGCATCCGGATGTACATGGAGGTCGATCCCGCCACGCAACCCGGAGACGACACGCATGGCTGACCTGCGCGTGGAGCTCTACGGCGAGCTCGTGGGCCACCTCGTCGGCACCGACCGCCGAAGCTTCGATTTCGTCACCGACCCCAACGCCATCGGGACGTTCGGGCTCGGCAGCACGGTGCTCTCCGAGTCGGTTCCGTTCGAGCTCGTCGCGAACCGCAGCAGGGCGGGCCGACGGCGCAACTTCTTCGCCGAGCTGCTTCCCGAGGGCACGGCGCTCGACAATCTCGCCGCCCAATTGCGGGTCTCGGACGACGACATCATCCCGCTGCTGGCGCAGTACGGCCGCGACGTCGCCGGCGCCGTGCAGATATACGACCCCGAGGCGCCGGGCGAGCCGCGCACCCCCAGGCTCGCCCCGGTCGAGACGGAGGAGGTGGGACGGATGCTGGCCAACCCCGGCGCCGCCCCGCTCGGAAACCGGCCGGGCGTCGGACGCACCTCGCTGGCCGGCGTGCAGGACAAGATCGTGCTGGCGCGCGCGGACGGGCACTGGTTCCAGGTGCTCGACGGCTACCCGTCCACCCACATCGTGAAGCCGCCGTCGTTGCGGCATCCCACCATCACGTTCGACGAGGAGTACGGCTTCCGCGCGGCCAGGGCCGTCGGACTCTCCAGCTTCGACGCCTGGCTGGAGGACTTCGGTGGAGTGCGCGGCCTCGTCATCGAACGCTACGACAGGTCGGACGAGGCGCCGCAGGGCCGCATCCACCAGGAGGACATGAACCAGGCCCTCGGGGCATCGAAGAACGAGAAGTATCAGGAGTTCGGCGGCAAGGTTTCGCTGCGACGGATCGCCGGAGTGCTGGGGCGCAGCGGCGATCGGCGATCCGTCGAACAGCTGCTGCGGCTGCTGACCCTGTCGCAGGCGCTCGGCAACCTCGACATGCACGGAAAGAACGTCAGCATGTTGCACCTGCTCGACGGCTCCACGACGATCGCCCCGGCCTACGACATCGTTCCGCAGACGCACCTCGATAGTGGCGGGCGGATGGCGCTGGCGATCAACGGCACGTATCTTCACGCCGCGATCACGGCAGATGACCTCATCGCCGAGGGTGAGTCCTGGAAGCTCGGTTCGGCTCGTGGAATGGTCATGGAGGTGCTTGAGGCGGTCGCGGCGTTTGTGAAGGGGGAGACACCGGATGCGGGCGCGCATCCGACGCTGCGGGACGACATCGCGGGGTTCACGGAGAATCTGTTGGCCGGGCGGCCCACCGGTGAGCGGAAGTCAACGGCTTAGCGAGATGGCGCGTGCTGAGGGCCGTCACATCTCCAGCGTTTCGACCTGCTGGCCGGTGACCGCGGCGATAAGGTCGAAGTCTTTATCTACGTGCAGAATGGTGAGCCGTCGACGCTCGGCCATCGCTGCGAGCAGGAGGTCGGCCAACGAGGGTGCACGATGTTGGGATCGCGCGGCGAGCGCGGCCTGCACCTCGATGGCTCGCTCCTCAATGTCGGGAGTGAAGTACTCGACTAGAAGCGCCGCCACTGGGGCGGACGCGAGCAGGGTCCGCAGATCCTCCTCGGACCGAGCGGAGTAGCCAATCTCAAGCCGGGTGACGGAGCACACGCTGACGAGCCCGCGTTCGATTCGTTCGGCCCAGATCGCTCGGTCCCGGCTCGCGCCAAGTCGCACAAGAGCAGACTTGTCGATCAGCCACCCGGTCACCGCCAGGCGCGCTCCATCAGGTCGTCATCGAGCAAGTCGTTCATCAGGTTCGACGATGCGACAAGATCCTCGACGGTGACGCGAAGACGTGAACGCTGCGACTCTCGGATGAGCTGTCGCCGAACGTACTCGACTCGGGAGAGCCCCAGGCGGGCGGCATCCGCATCGATGTCGGCGACAACCGCATCCGGCAGGTTTCGGATCAGAATGTCGGCCACTCCGGCTCCTCTCGATTGATGCAATCAGATGATATCTCCCGATGGTTGGAGAAGTCGAGGGGGTCAAAGGGTTCAGGATGCGCCATCCCGCGGCTGACGGCATGAGTGAACAGCACCAGCGCGAGCGCGACGGATGCTGCCGGTAGATACTCACACGCGCCGCGCGCGCCCCCGCAGCTCCCGGTGCATTCCGTCGAACGCCTGCACGCGGGTGAAGTACTTCTTCGGAACCTTCACCACCACGCTGTAGTTCGTGTCGACCACGTTCGCGATCGGTGTCTCGGTGATCTGGCTGAGCAGCTGGTAGGCATCCATCTCGTGCAGGTCGAACATCTCCGACATCCACCGCGTCATCTCCAGCTGCGCGATCCGCCAGGCGTCCTCCATCGGACGCGACGAGCCGACGACCATCCAGTAGTCGTCGTTCTCAAGCCTGGGCCACAGCGGCCCCGCGCCCTTGATCAGCTCGACGATGATCACCGAGTTCATGGCGCCCTCGACCGCCGTGCCGCAGGCCTCGCCCTCGCCCTGCCGGTAGTGCCCGTCGCCGATCGAGAGCAGGGCGCCCTCCACGTTGACGCCGAGGTAGGCGGTGGTGCCAGCCTTCATCTCGGGGGTGTCCATGTTGCCGCCGAACCGTTCCGGGACGAGCGATGACCGCACCTCGCTGCCGGCGGGTGCCACGCCCACCGTTCCGAGCATCGGGGCCAGCGGCAGCGCCACCTCGAAGTCGCCGAATCGCGACTGGAAGCCGACGGTTCCGGCATCCGTGTCCACCTCGTAGATCCAAGTGGCCTCGGGCAGCGCGGGTTGCAGCATCGCTGTGCGGTCGGTGCTCGTAAGGCCCCCGAAGAACGGGATGGTGGCGGATGCTCCCCAGCTGCGCGCCGGGGTGAGGCTCACGATGTGCACGGCGAGAGTGTCGCCGGCCTCGGCGCCGACGATGTAGAACGGGCCGGTCTGTGGGTTGAGGTAGCGCACGTCGAGGTTCGCGCTCGCGAGGTCGTCGACCGAGCGGAGGGCGTGGTTGTAGGCGTCCTCCGACCAGAGGGCGAGAGCCGTGCCGGGGTTCACACGCATCACCGGCTCGGCCCCGCCGAACGTGTAGACGTACTGCGACCGCTCCGGGGTGAACTCGATGATCTCCATCAGGCGATATCCATCAGAACTGCATGCCTCGGGTCAGCGCGCCGTCGACGACCAGGTTCGTGCCGCTCGTGCGGCTCGACCGCGGGCTCGAGATGAACACCACGCTGTCGGCGATCTCCTGCGGGGTGCCCATGCGGCCGGTCGGGTTGAGCCCCATCGCCAGGGAGAACAGGTCGGGGTTGCCGGTCTCGATGCCCGCCCATACTCCGCCGGGTTCGTAGGTGTTGCCGGGGGAGACCACGTTGGCGCGGATTCCCTTGTCGGCCAGCTGCAGGGCGAGCCCCGAGATGTAGCCGATGATCGCGGATTTGGCGGTGCCGTAGGGGCCGGATGCGAAGTCCGCCTCCCTCCCGGAGACGCTCGAGATCGCGACGATGGAGGGTGCGGGGCTGTTCTCCAGATAAGGGAGCGCGGCCTTGACGAGGTTGACGGTGCCCATGAGGTCGACCTCGAACGACTCGACCCAGTTCTCCGCCGTGTCGGGGATCGCCAGGGCGCTCACGTTGGCCACGATCATGTCGATGCCGCCGAGCCGCACCGCGGTGTCGTCGACCCAGGCCGTGAGGTCGGCGGCGTCGCGCACGTTCAGCACGGAGCCGAGCACCGTCGGCCCGGCATCTTTGTAGGCGGCCTCGACGGCCGCGACTTCATCGGCGTCGCGCGCGCAGAAGGCGACATTGGCGCCCTCGGCGACGAATGCGTCGACGATGGCCCGCCCGATTCCCTTGGTTCCGCCGGTGACGAGTGCAGTCTTTCGAGTGAGGTTCAGGTCCATTGAGCAATACTGCCATTTTTGTGCGGCGGGTGAGGAACTACCGAACATAAAAGTGAGCGACGCGCTCCCTCGGGCGGCGTCGCTCACAAATTCCGTTACGTCGATGGATCGGCAGGTTATTCCCCGAAGTCCACGTTGCCGCGGCAGGCTTCGCCCGGGCTCGGCACCGCATCCTTTAGGCCGTGGCTGACGTACCGGCCATAACTCTGCACGCGCCCGTCCGTGACGAAGTCGTCGTTGAACTGGGGCGGCTGGTTCTCCTGGGCGTCGGGGAGGTCCTGACCCGAATAGGCGCACGCCGAACTGGCGTTCAGTGCGCCGGGGATCGGCTTCCCGTTGCCGGCGGTCTCGCCTGCCTGAGCTGAGCTGGCGCCAAAGAAGACGAGCCCGAGTGCAACGACGCACCCAACAGTCATGCGTTTCATGGTTGTTCCTCTCAACAAGAGGCGACCCGCATGGCGTCGAGTGAGCCAGCGTCCCGCCCCACCTTCGGGCAAGGTACTCCTCGGGGGCACTCGGGACAACGGCCTAGACAGGGAGTTTCAAGCGAGGTTCATTCGATCGGGCTGGCGCAGGTGAAGTCCATCCCGACGTGCCGTTCACTCAGGAAACAGAGCTGCCTCGACCTCGGCCCTAGTCACGCTGCGATCGATCGTCCGGGCCCGCCGCTGTGCGTCGTCGAGCACGAGGCTGATGCCGTCCTCGACGGATGCGACGTCGTCGCTCAAGTTGAGGCCGTCCATGCCGACCTCGCTGAACGCCCCAATGGAGAGGAGCAGCCGCAGGGCAAGACGGATCTGCTCGGCCGGCACATCCGATAGCTCGCCCCCGACGCGGTCTGACAGATCGTCGAACGGCAGCGGCTCGAACTGGAGCGTCAGCTCGGTCAACACCTTCGTCAGCGGCCCAATCTCGGGATAGGAGATGCGCGGCGGGACCGCCTCGAGCTCTGCCCGCAATGACGGAGGGGTCGCCTCCTTGGGCTGGGCGGCCGGGGCGGCGGTGGGCGAGGCGTTCACAAGGTTGGGGCGGAACATCGGGAGCTTGCAGGCGTCCTCGATGAAACTGCCGAGCGTTCTGTAATCGAAGTCCGAGTAGGTGACCCGCGGCCAGCGGCGGCGCAGCAGACCGCCCATCACCGCGCCATCCACCGCGCCGGACTTCAGCGCATTCGGGTGCGATTTGGTGAGCTGGACCACAGTCGCGACGTACTCCTTGAGTGACGGGATCCTGTCGGATGGCACCGAGGGCAGAGCCGCTACCACCGCTTTCGTGACCGTCGCATCAGCCTTCGCGCGGGCCAGGGGCGGCACTGGACTCAGCAGGTCGTCGCCAACCCTCACCTCCAGAAAGTGGTCGACCACTGTTCGCAGGAGCTTGCTGACGCCGCCCGCGCGTCCGTCGTTCAGGCCGACCCCGATCACGACCTTCCCGAGGTACTGCAGGCGTCGCACCAGGGGCACGAAGTCACCATCGCCGCTCACGATGACGAAGACCTTCACCCAAGGCGCCTCGACCGCGACCGTGAGCGCGTCGACGACAAGCTGGATGTCCGCCGCATTCTTGCGCCGGCCGTCGGTGTTGGCGGATGCGCGGCCGTCGTTCGAGAAGATGTGAACGGGCTCCACCCCGTTCTCGAGCACCTCACGGTGGTAGGTCGTCATCCCCTTGAATCCCCAATTCGCGTAGGCCCGGGTGGTGGCGGCGAGAGAGCCGACTTTGAGACTCTTCACCTCCGCCCGGATCTCGCTCAGGATGCGGGAGAGCGGCACGCCAGAGACATCCGCCCCGTACCCGCCGAACAGGTTCTCCAGGTCGATGAAGACGGCAATGTCTCTGCGTCCGACGGGGTCGGCCATGGAGTTCCTCTCGTTGGCGGGGGCTGCCGCTGGTGTTCTTTCAGTGCGGGACGTCACTCGAGGGGTACCGCGCTCCCGTTGAGGTTGTCCGGGGCTGCTAGCTGACTAGATGATCAACCACAGGAAGAGCGCGACCCCGATGACTCCCAGTGCAATGCCCACACCCGCGGTTCCGCGTCCCGTCGTCCGTGCGCCCAATCTCTCCAGGCGGTACGACGAGGCAAGGCCGACCGCCGAGAACACGAGCCCAAGAATGCTCAGCAGTGCGAGCGGATTGAATAGCATCCCCACAAGAGACAAAAGAAGTCCCGTGTACGCCATCGGGTTGCTCTGACGGCGTTCGCGGTCTTTCTCCTTGCGTGACAGGGGTGCGGACGGCCCAGTCTCAACGTGGATGTCTCGAGGTGTGTAGCCAGACATGGGTGCGTAGACGCGGGCAACGGGCTCATATGGCACAGCACTCGACGATGGAGATGGCGGCCGAAATGGCGCAGGCGTTGGCTCGATCGGCGGGGGCACTCGGCGCCGGGTTTCCTCCGACCAGTTGATTCCGTTCCACCATCGGAACTGTTCAGGATCGGACGGGTCTGCTGGGTCCTGATACCAGCCTGAGACAGGTGTAGTCACGGATGTGTCCTTCGTGCTTCTGGAACTCGCGGAGAATGCCTTGACCGGGTGCGTGTCTACTGCCGGTTCGCGCGAGCCGGAACGTAGTAGTCACCACGCATGTAGCGGTACTCGCGATCGAGCGCGCTGCGAGAGAACTTGAGGATCAACCGGATGTAAAGGCTCATGATCCACGCCGAGAGGATGAAGCCTCCAACTAGGAGAACGATCCAGAACAGGATCGCCAAGCCGCCGTAGCCGGCAATGCCGATGATGTCGTCTGGGTTCATGGGATCAACGTATCGAGGCGCGGGGGAAAATGATAGACACTCGTTTAGGGGGAGAGGCGCCAGTCGATCCATCGAATCTAAGGCGGAGCGGCGGCGTAGGTCGCATGCGCCAGGCCAACCACGAATTGCTTGTGCACTTTGCTTGGTTCCCCAATGGGTCAGCGTGCGCTGAACAATGCTGCGAGCGCCACCGAACCAAGGAGCAGTATTACACCGCCAGCCGGCGTCGCACCCAAGGCGAGCAAAACCACAACGGCAGGATGGAGGAGCCTGCTGCCTTGGTACGCCGGCGGGGTGGTCGGGGCGACAGTCAGCGACTCGAAGGCCTCTTAGACGCTGATGAGCTGGGCAACTCCCGGCTCCCTCGGTGTCGTGATGCTCCAGGTACGCGGCCGAACGGCGGCATCCATGATCCGCTGCACCTCCTCGGGGCTGAAGACGGGCCGACCGGACAGCAGCGGCAGTAGGTGCCCTCCGTGAACCACTGATATGTCGACGCCGTCGCCGATGGGCGGCTGGCGCATTGTGAATTGACGCACACCGACCAAGGCGATGACCGCGGTGACCGGGAGGGTCAGACCGGTTGCGGACGAGAGCAGCCGCTAGGCCCTCTTCGCTTCATGAACTGCGTTGCCAAGATGATGCACCTTGCTGCCGCCGACCATCATCCCGCGGCCGCCCACCCACACCGGCTGATCGGGGTGATTCTTCGTGTTAATGGTGAAGATGCCCGCCTGGCTGATGACGACATGGTCAATGTCGCTGAATTTCGATTCGACCGGCACGGAGTGCAGCACGGTCGTGCCGGCACCGAGCAGGGCGAGAATTCCGGCGATGCGGCGCTCGCCGAGAAGTCCGAGGTGCCAAGGGGCCGCCGCTGGGCATATCGCTGCTGTCAGTGGGGCACTGCAGCTCCCTCAACTGAGTTTCGAGCCGAGCGAGTGAGCCTGCCCGCGATTTGCGAGGCACCGTCGACGCCTATCGCGCGACGAGGTCCGGTGACATCGGAGTTACTGGCTGCAATTTGATGCGGTCGCTGGGCGACCTGATTGATGCGTGAGCGCGGTCCTTGCGTCAGAGCTCATGTCAGCCAATGGTTACGTTGCTCTTGCCGAGGTTGCAAGCCTCGCAGAGGGTCTGCAAATTGCTTTCCTCGGTCAGTCCGTCGCGGCTTACGGGCCTCATGTGATCAACATGCAGTTTGGTGCCATCAACCCGAGACGCACCGCACATTCGGCACGGATAGTTGTCCCGGCGCATAATTGCCGACCGTACGCGATCTGTCATGCGGGATCGCTCCCGCTGGCGTAGAGCCGCCGTGGTCGATTGACGTGCTCGGTTCAGCTGCGCCGTTCGAAGTCCGACTGCCAGTTGGCTGAAATCCCATTCGAGTTGTTTTGAGTAGGAGTTCTGCCCTTTGGGACTCGTGTAGGTCACCTTCGTCGTGACCCGCGCTTCCGGGGTGGGATATGGCACTTTTTGGCGCCGGAAGAGCTTGAGCTCGATAGCCGGTCTGGTTATGAGCGTGGCTCCGATTGTTCTCAGTGCCCCAATAGGCTGGGAACCGATGGCGACTGGTGCGTTCCTGCGTGCGACTCGGACGCTCTCCTCGCGCCGAAAGGACCCAGAATGAAGAAGCACCTCGAAGTTGTTGGTGCCGTAATTGTGCGGGACGGATCAGTGCTGTGCGCTCAACGCGGAACGGGTTTACTTGCGGGCATGTGGGAGTTCCCCGGCGGCAAGGTCGAGAACGGTGAATCTCCTCGCGCCGCTCTGGCCCGCGAGATTCTCGAAGAGCTGAATTGCCATGTCAGCGTGGGAGACGAAGTCACGTCGACCACCCATGAGTATGAGTTTGCGGTCGTGTCGCTGACTACGTACTACTGCGAGCTCACCGAGGGTGTACCCGAAGTGTCGGAGCACGAAGCTTTGGCATGGCTACTCCCCGGTGAGTTTCAGTCTGTCGAGTGGGCTCCCGCCGATATCCCTGCCGTCGAGCTCATTCAGCACAAGTTCGTCTCGCGGTGACTATCGGGCGGGACGACGTCGGTTTCGGGCAGGATGTCAGCTTCGGTTACATTGATCGAGACGTCATCGCACCCCGCCAGATGCAGCCAAAGCTCGTGCTCAATACGGCCAACAACTCGATGCTGCGTGCGCTGCGCAATGAACTGAAGCGCGCGACCTCGTTCACCTTTTCGGTTGCATTCGTGACCCCGCGAGCGATCGCACTTTTGAAGCAGGAGCTGGTCGACTTCGAGGGCGTCGGTCGAATCGTGACCTCAGACTACCTCGGCTTCAATTCTCCGCAGGTGTTCGCTGAGCTGCTCAACCTGCGGCGAATTGGAATCGACGTCCGACTGCACTCGGATTCGGCATTCCACCCGAAGGGGTACGTCTTCCAGCGCCCGGACGGCGTCACAGCCATTCTGGGGAGCTCGAATCTCACCGAGAACGCCATCGTGCGCAACCACGAGTGGAACCTGCGGGTCTCGGCAGCGCGCGATGGCGACCTTGCGGAGCAATTCACCAATCTGCTCGATGACGAGCTATTCCGTTCAGTTCCCCTGACTCAGGAATGGATTGACGCGTACGCGAGCGGTTGGGAGCCGCAGGTTCCCGCGTCGCGCACCCTTTCGCCCCGAGGTGCTCCAGCGGCCATTGGACCAGGCATCCAGCCGAACGGGATGCAAATTGAAGCCTTAAGTGCGATCGCGGAGTCGCGAGCGATGGGGAATGACAAAGCTCTCATCATCTCCGCCACTGGAACCGGCAAAACGATCCTCTCGGCGCTCGACGTGCGCGCGGTCAATCCCAAACGCCTCCTCTTCGTCGCGCATCGCGAGCAGATTCTCGACAGGGCCATCCGCGAGTTTCAACGGGTGCTCGGGGGGCCAGATACCGACTTCGGCAAACTGGCCGGCGCCACTCGGCAGACTGACCGACGGTACGTGTTCGCGACCGTGCAGACGCTTTCGCAGCGTCACGTTCTCGACGGACTCGATCCTTCGGCATTTGACTACATCCTGATCGACGAGGTTCACCGCGCTGGAGCGTCGAGCTTCGAACGGGTATTTGAGCACTTTCGACCGGAATTCCTGCTTGGTATGACAGCCACCCCGGAACGACCCGACGGGGTGAACATATTCGAGATCTTCGATTACAACGTGCCCTACGAGATCCGGCTGAAGAGCGCACTCGAACTCAATATGCTCTCGCCATTCCACTACTACGGCGTAGCCGATGTCACCTTTGACGACGGATTCACCACATCGGAGATCACGTCCCTCGAGCACCTCGTGGGGTCCAAGCGAGTTGAGCACGTCATGAGCGCCTTGGAGGCATATGGGCAGGCAGGGGTCGCTCCTCGCGGCCTGATCTTTTGCAGCCGGAAGGACGAAGCTCATGCCCTCTCCCGCGAGCTCAACGAGCGCACCCTTCATGGCGCACGGCTCAGAACTGTCGCGCTCACGGGCGACGACTCGATCGAAGAACGTGAACGCGTGGTTGAGCTGCTCGAAGCCGGCGAGCTCGACTATGTCCTCACCGTCGACATCTTCAACGAAGGGGTCGACATACCGACGATCAACCAGGTCGTCATGCTGCGCCAAACGCAATCAAGCATCGTGTTCGTTCAACAGCTGGGGCGAGGCCTGCGGAATGCCGATGGCAAGGACTATCTGGTCGTCATCGACTTCATCGGTAATTACGCGAACAACTTTATGATTCCCATCGCGCTATTCGGAGACGACTCGCTGAACCGGGAATCGCTGCGCAAGAACCTGATCGCGGCAGAGGAGGTTGGCGTGATTGCAGGGCTCTCGAGCGTTCGATTCGATCGCATCGCCCAGGAGCGAGTCCTGCAATCTCTCGCGACGGCCAAACTCGACAGCCTCCACAATCTGAAGGCAGCCATCGAAGTCGTGCGCCACCGCGTGGGGCACATGCCACTGCTCCTGGACTTTCTGCGCTTCGAGTCCGTGGACCCTGTCCTGCTCGCGACGAAGGTGGGCAACTACCCTGAACTGCTCGTCAAGCTGTTCAAGGAAGCGTCCGGACTAACGCCCGCCGAGTCGCGCATCCTCAGTGCCATCTCCAAGGAATATTTCACGGCCAAGCGCCAGCACGAATTGCTTCTATTGCGGGAGCTACTGAGGCACGGCGAGGTTAATTCGGGTGAAATCGTGACGGCTCTCGCCGAAGCCGCTGTGCCCGCGGAGGTAACTGCCGCCAGCGCGATGCGGAGCCTCACGCTTGACTTCAATACCGCGACCGAGCGGCAGAACCTCCAAGTCGAAGGGCTCGCTGAGACCACCGCGGTCGGCGGACTGCGCCTTTCGGCGGAAGTCGCCCGGTCCTACCAGGATTCGGCGGTATTCCGGCGCGACATGGACGACGTCATAGCCACAGGTCTGGCTCTGATCGCCCACCGCTATCGTCCGGATCGTCCGTTCACGCCTGGGCTTCAATATTCACGCAAGGACGCATGTCGCCTCCTCAACTGGTCGAGCAACATGTATTCGACCGTCTATGGCTACAAGGTGGATTCGCGCACGGCCACGTGCCCAATCTTCGTTACTCTCGACAAGTCGCACGAGGTCTCGGCCGGCACCGCCTATGAAGACGAGCTGATAGACCCGCGCACCATGCTGTGGTTCACGAAGAGCAAGCGAACGCTCGTGAGCCCTGATGTGCGCCCGATCGTTGAAAACGTGGTGGACCTTCACGTATTTGCGAAGAAGGATGATGCCGAAGGAGCGGATTTCTACTACCTCGGCCTGGCCCAGTCGGCCGACGCCGTACAAACGACCATGCCCGGGGCTGACGGTAGACCGCTCTCCGTCGTCACCATGAATCTTCACTTCGATGAACCCATCAATGCCGGGCTGTTCGACTACTTTCACCGAACCGTGACGCGCTGAGCGGGGCCGAGAACCCCTCACCTGCTAAATTGACGCCATGCCCGACCCCTCGCTCAGCGACGAACTAGCCGCCTTCGTCGCCGAGCGTGACTGGGCGCAGTTCCACACCCCCGAGAACCTCGCGAAGAGCATCGCGATCGAAGCCGGCGAGCTGCTCGAGTGCTTTCAGTGGAGCGCAGATGCCGACACCGATCGAGTGCGCGGCGAGCTTGCTGACGTGCTCACCTATTGCATCCTGCTCGCCGATCGCCTCGGGGCGGATCCGGATCAACTCGTTCGCGAGAAGCTCGCCGTGACGCGGGCGAAGTATCCGGCCGACAAGGCGCGGGGGCGAAGCGCGAAGTATGACGCCCTTTGACATCGCACGGATCGCCTTCACCCCGAGTGCCGTAGCGAACTGGGCCCCGATCGATCATCGCAATACCAACTGGCCAGTGGTCTACGTGCTGGACGACGCCCAGGGCGGGCGCAAAGTGGTCCGCGGCGAGCGACTCGACGACGTCTACGTCGGAGAATCGCGCAACGCAGCGGCGCGGATGCGCCAGCACTTCGGCTCCGCCGAGAAGAAGCACCTGAGCACGATCCGGGTCATCGTCGACGAGACATTCAACAAGTCGGTCTGCCTCGACCTGGAGTCGTACCTCATCCGCATGCTGGCCGGCGACGGCTCGTACCGGGTGCTTAACCGCAACGACGGCATCACTGAGGCTGACTATTACGATCGCGACAAGTACCGCGAGACCTTTCGCGAGGTGTTCGACGAGCTTGCGCGCGACGGTGTCTTCACCCGCAGCATCCCGCAGATTGAGAACAGCGACCTATTCAAACTCTCGCCGTTCAAGGCGCTCACCACCGACCAGGCGGTGGCGGTCGAGGGGATCCTCGAGGGACTGTTCGAGGATCTCGCGGCCGACACCAACAGCACCATCGTGGTGCAGGGCGACCCGGGCACGGGCAAGACGGTCATCGCCATCTACCTGATCAAGCTGCTTGTCGACATCGCCGGCTCGACCCCCGCCGACGACCTCGACAGCGACACGATGTTCTCCGACTTCTTCGCCGAGGAGTATCGGGACCAGCTCACGGGCATCCGGATCGGCCTCGTCGTGCCGCAGCAGTCGTTGCGCGAGTCGATCAAGAAGGTGTTCCGCAAAACACCCGGGCTGCGCGACGACATGGTGATGACCGCGTTCGATGTCGGGATGGCGGATGAGCACTTCGACCTGCTCGTCGTCGACGAGTCGCACCGGCTCAACCAGCGGGCCAACCAGCCCTCGGGTGTGCAGAACAAGAAGTTCCGCGACATCACCGAGAAGCTCTTCGGCTGGGATGACACATCGAAGACCCAGCTCGACTGGATCCGGGCGAAGAGCAAGCACCAGATCTTCCTGCTGGATGCCGCGCAGAGCGTGCGCCCGGCCGACGTGCCAGCCGAGCTGCTCCGCGAGCTCGTGCTCGGCGCACGGAGCACGGAGCGGCACTACCCGCTGGTGTCGCAGATGCGCGTGCAGGCGGGCGCGGACTATGTGGGCTATGTCAGGGGCATTCTCGCTGGCACGCCGGTCACCCCTCAGGATTTCGAAGGCTACGACTTCCGCCTCTTCGGCAGCCTCGGCGAGATGCGCGAGGAGGTCCGCCGCAAGGACGCCGAGTCGGGGCTCTCCCGCCTGCTCGCCGGATTCGCCTGGCCATGGAAGACGAAGACAGACAAGACCGCGTACGACATCGAGGTCGACGGATGCCAGCTGCGCTGGAACAGCACGCAGCGCGACTGGATTGCCTCGCCGAAGTCGCTCGACGAAGTGGGCTCCATCCACACGGTGCAGGGCTACGACCTGAACTACGCCGGCGTCATCATGGGGCCCGACCTTCGGTACGACGCGGTTGCTGGCAAGCTGTTCGTCGATCGCGGATCGTATTTCGATGCGAAGGGCAAGGAGAACAATCGCGTCAGTGGCAAGGTGTACACCGATGACGACCTGCTGCGGTTCATCACGAATATCTATGCGGTGCTGCTGACCCGAGGGATTCGGGGGACGTTCGTGTACGTGTGTGATCCGGGGTTGCGGGCGTATCTTCAGCGGTTCATCCCTGTCAGCGCGTAGTTACGGGCGCTGAATCCGTCGGCAACATCCGTCAATTCCTGCCGCTCCGCGCAGGTGATCGTCTGGCCCATGCCCCACTGCGGACACCAATGTCAGTGGCATGACAGACACTCATCTCACTCCCAACCCGGGAGTGCCCTGGCCGAGAGGAACACCATGACTGATCCGAATTACACCGCAATGCTGCTGGTCATCGATCGCAGCGGCTCGATGGCGAGCATCCGCGACGACATGGTGGGCGGACTCACCGCGATGCTCGCCGAGCAGGCCGCCGAGCCCGGGCTGCTGACGGTCGACATCGTCACCTTCGACACCGAGATCGAGCTGCAGTGCTCGATGGCCGACCCGAAGACCGTCACCGTGACCCTCGACCCCCGCGGCGGAACGGCGCTGTACGACGCGGTCGGCCAGTCGGTCACCGCCTTCGGTCGGGTGCTCGCCGCGCTGCCGGAGCACGCCCGCCCGGAGACCGTGCAGGTCGTCGTCGTCACCGACGGCGACGAGAACTCGAGCCGCGAGTTCGGTCGCGACGCCGTGCGCGCTCTCGTCACGCAGCAGAAGGAGCAGTACGCCTGGGACTTCGTGTTCCTCGGCGCCAACCAGGATGCCGTCTTCGCCGGCCAGCGCATGGGCTTCGACGCTGACAGCTCGATGACGTACGCGGCCGGAGCCGAAGGCGTCGCGGGCATGAGCGCCTCGATGGGCCGCTATGTGAAGGACGTGCGCAGCAAGACCAAGCGCGGGTTCGACTCGGGCGAGCGGCTGCAGTCGATGCGTGAAGCCGCGCGTCCCGCGCGCACGCCGCGCGAATCGAGCTCGTCCGAGTCGAAGAGCTAACGAGGTCGCGGCTGTTCCATTGCGCGTGCCCTACGCGTGCCGGAACAGCCGCGCGGGCTTGCCGACGGTGCGCTGCCGGATCTCGCCCGTCTCGACGAGCATCCGGAGCATCGTGCGGCGGAAGGTGTCGCGCTTCGGCGTGGCCGGATCGATTGCCTCGTGCAGCCGCTGCAGCTCGAGCAGGGTGAACTCCTCGCCGAGCAGGCCGAAGGGGTCCGGATGCTCGCGGTGCACCTCGCGCAGCCGGGTGAGCGCAAGCCGCACGATCTCGTCATGGTCGAAGGCGAGCCCGACGGCATCAGCCACCGGCACGAGATCGACGTGCTCGAGCGCGTCGCTGCGCACGGCCAGCAGATGCGCGACCGACAGCACCCAGCCGCGGCTGTCGCGCCCCGGCGCATCGAAGACGTGCAGCTGCTGCGGCACGAGCCCGCGGATGCCGACCTTGACCTCGAGCGAGCGGCGCACGGCATCTGCGAGCGTCTCGCCCTCGTGCAGGAATGTGCCGGGCAGTCGGCGCCCGCCGGCAGTGTCGGCCAGGGCGATCGAGAGGACGCCGTCGCGCACGGTCAGCACCGCGGTGTCGACGGCGACCGACGGGCGCGGGTAGTCGGTCAGGCGCTTGCCGTGGCTGTCAGTGGGGTCGGTCACTCGACGATTGTCGCACGTCTGAGCTATTGTGGAGTTAGATCAAATCAGCGCTAACTCGGGAGGCCTCATGAATCTCAACTCCGCACAGAACGACCGGGCCGCGGGAGTGCTGCTCGCACTCGCCTGCGGCGACGCCCTCGGCGCCGGCTACGAGTTCGGCGACCCGCTCGCCGACGACGCACCGGTCAGCATGAAGGGCGGCGGCGGATTCGGCTGGGCACCGGGGGAGTGGACCGATCGCGAGGGCGGCCTCCCGCGGCGATCGCTTCGACGACCCGGCCGTGCTCGACCGCATCGTCGACGAATGGGTCGACTGGGCGCGCACCGCGACCGACGTCGGCATCCAGACCCGGCGGGTGCTGAAGGCGATGGCCGCGCCGACCGAGGCCGCGGCGAGGGATGTTGCCCGCGCGGTGCACGAGTCCAGCGGCCGCTCCGGCGGCAACGGCTCGCTCATGCGCACCGGTCCGCTCGCCCTCGCCTACCTCGACGATCCGGCAGGCCTCGCGCTCGCCGCCCGGCGGGTGAGTGACCTGACCCACTTCGAGGCGGATACCGGCGACGCCTGCGTGCTCTGGTGCCTCGCGATCCGATCGGCCGTGCTCGACGGGACGCTCGATGTGCGCGTCGGGCTGACCGCGCTGCCCGTGGAGCGGCGGGACCTGTGGGCGGCGCGCCTCGATGAGGCCGAGGCGCAGCATCCGCGGGACTTCGACCGCAACGGCTGGGTCGTGCAGGCGCTGCAGGGGGCGTGGTCAGCGATCACTCACGGCAGCGGCCTCGTCGACATCCTCGAGCGGGCGGTGCGCGGCGGGCGGGACACCGACACCGTCGCGGCGATCGCCGGCGCGCTCGCGGGAGCCAGCTTCGGATCATCCGCCGTGCCGTCGCGCTGGCGGCGCATCGTGCATGGCTGGTCCGGTCTACGTGCCCGGGGGCTCATCGACCTGGGCGTGCTTGCAGCGAACGCCGGGCTACCCGATCGCAATGGTTGGCCGAGCGCCGCCCGCTTCGACTACTCGGACTGGGGTGACGTCACGGCCCTGGTGCGGCACCCGCACGACGACGGCGTGTGGCTCGGCGCTGTCGGCGCTCTCGACATCGTTGAGACGGATGCCGTCGTCTCGCTCTGCCGGGTCGGTGGCGGTCAGGCGCGCGTGCCGGCCGGCGACCACGTCGAGGTCTGGCTCGTCGACGACCCCGATCCGGCAAAGAACCTGAACCTCGATCTCGTGCTGGCCGATGCGGCGGATGCCGTGGCGGCGTTCCGTGCGGAGGGTAAGACGGTGCTGCTGCACTGCGTTCAGGCGCAGAGTCGCACGCCGTCGGTCGGGGCGCTATATGCGGCGCGGCACCTCGGCGTTCCGATCGACGACGCGCTCGCCGAGGCCATCGCGGCGCTGCCGGATGCCCGTCCGAAGGAGTTCCTGCTGGCGGCGGTGCGGCGTGTGGCCGCTGGGGATCAATAACGCTGCCGCACTTTCTGCCCACCGGTCCGTGAGTAAGGCTCTGTTCGCCACTATGCTCGGGCCATGAAATGGCACAACGGGTACCGGGCAGCGCTCGGTGTGTTTGCGGCTGCGGGCATCCTGATCGGCGCGATCATCGTCGGGGTGGCGAACGCGAGCCTTGGCGGCGACCCGAACGCGTGGGATTACAACCCCGCGGAGGCGCTTGTCTGGGTCAGTCTGGGTGGCACACTCTTCAATTTCGGGGCGCTCGCCGGAATAGCCTGGCTCGCGGTCTCCGCTCTGACGCTCTATGCAGAACAGCGGGACGAGAAGGCCGCCGCGACTGTCGCGGCGCCGAACGAAGCACCCGAAGCCGCATCGCCCTAGCCTCCCGCGCCGGCTGCGGACTACTCCCGTGCCTTCATGATCTGGGAGACGCGACCCGGCGACATCCGCAGGGCTCCGCTGATATCGCGAACGGAGTATCCGAGGCTCGACAGCTTGTGTGCCGCATCGACGGTGGGGGCGGCCAGCTCGCGCTGTTTTGCCTCGACCATGTCGCGTTGCTCACCGATCTTCGCGGCCTCGAGGAAGTCCTCGCCGACGTTGCGGTACACGTATCTGATGCTCTGGGGCTCGGCGTCAACGGGGAGGTCGGCGACGAGTGCAATTACTTCCTGGACGGCCTTGTCAAGAGCAGTCAGGTTGCGAGCGTAGGTGTGGGCGCCGGGTAGGCCTACGACATCCGCGATCCAGGCGTCCTTTTCCCGCGTCACTTCGACGGTGTAGCTCATCGGAGCCATCCTTTCCCGAGAACTGGTTCGAGATCCTTCTCGATTTTGCGGAGCAGCCCGATCGGGATGTCTCCGGTGTGCTGCGGCACCGTGGTTTGCCCGGTGACGCCGTCGATGGTGACTGTGTAGAACCGGTGCGAGCCGCGCTGGCGGAGGATGAATCCGCCGTTCTTCTCAATCCGCCGGTTCACGTCACGCGACTTCACGGCCTAAGTTTAGCGACTAAACAGTGCGGCCGGCAGTCCGGAAGCGCTCTTCGGGGGCATCCGGCCTCGAACGGTTTCGGCTCGCTTGCCATGCGGGCCCCCAACAGGTTCGAACCGGAACTACAAGTCAGTTGGGGCTCGGGCGCACCTGGAATTGCAGCATCCGCCCGCCGAAGCGCACCGCGCCGACCTCGAGAGTACGGGAATTGGCTCGTTCGAGCCGACCGGAGCAGCCGAAACGCGTACTCTCGGGGCCGCCCGGCTCTGAAACCCAGCCCGGAGCAGCCGAAACGCCTACTCTCGGCACGGCCAAGGCCGCGAAGCGGCTACTTCCCGCTGCTGGCCCCGGTGCCGCCGAGCCCGCCGACGCGCTCCAGCGCCGCGATGAACACCGCGGACGCCGGATCCTCGATCACGTGGTTGTTGAGGTACACGCCCTCGAGCCAGGTCAGCACCTCGGACTCGGACAGCCCAACCTCGTCCCAGTTGACGCCGGGCAGCCCGGCGCACTTGGGCTGGTCGGTGCGCGGGTCGAGCCAGGCCCGTGCTATCGGACGGTCGGCCTCGCCCTGCGGGTTCCAGAGCAGTTCGATCGGATGGTTCTCGCCCTCGACGTGATGCTGATCTACCTGGCCGGAGCCGAGCCAGGGGAGGGTCAGAATCGCTCCCTCGATCTCGATCTCGAGCAGGTCGAGCTGCGCCGGCTCGGTCTCGCAAACGTAGATGCTGTAGCCCTCTTCGTGCCACGCGGCGGCCTCCGCGGCGTCCTCCTCGAGCTCGGGCAGGAGCGCGTGCACGTCGGCGGCGAACGCGCGCGCCCAGTCGAGCAGCGCGGGGGTGTCGGCCTTGGCGAACGGGCTGCGGTCGGAGGTCTCGCCGCGCATGTTGTGGAAGTGGTACTCGACGCCGTCGTCGGTTGCGTCGAGGTGCAGCTGCCCGCGGTCGTATTCGACGTAGATGGCGGTCGAGTTGCTCTCCTCGTCCCACTCGGCATCGAGTTCCGGATGCCGGAGCGCAGGCGGCAACGGCAGCCGCGACGCGGACTTCGCGCCGAGGTTCAGCACGACGGTCAGCCGGGAGGTGGGAAGGCGGAGTCTGTCGTCGGTCACGCTCACCAGTTTCCCACCTCGCGCACACCTCAGCGCACGCGAATGTCGAGGCGGGTGGCTACCCGATGCTGCCGAGCTGCGTCAGCTTCGCGTGGAGGAGGGAGTCGCTGGGTTCCACCACATGGGTGCCGTCCGGGAAAACGATCACCGGGATCTGGGTTCGGCCGCTAATGGCCGTGGCGCGGTCCGCGCCATCATCGGCGAGCAGGAGGTCGATGTAGTCGTAGTCGACGCCCAGAACGTCGAGCAGCTTCTTCGAGCGACGGCAGTCGCCGCACCAATCGGCACCGAACATCGTGATGCGCTGGGCGGGGTCGGTGGCTCCCGCAAGGTCGGCTGTCTCGAGATCAGTCATCCGACCAGCCTAGGTGCCGGTACCGACACGACTCCCGGGAGGCGCACTCCAGCGCGGAGGCAGAGCGAGCCCGCAGCATCGCGCGTGGGGCCGGCGGTGCGAGACTGGAGTCACCATGAATACTCTCCTCAACCTCATCTGGCTCGTGCTGTCGGGGTTCTGGCTGTTCCTCGGCTACATGTTCGCGGCGCTCATCATGTTCGTTCTGATCGTCACGATTCCGTGGGGCATTGCCGCGGCGCGCATCGGCGTCTACGCGCTCTGGCCCTTCGGCAAGCGCGTCATCGATACCCCGACGGCCGGCATCGGCTCGATGCTCGGCAACATTGTCTGGGTGCTTCTTGCCGGCTGGTGGATTGCGCTCGAGCACATCGTGAGCGGCATCGCGCTGTGCCTGACGATCATCGGCATCCCGCTCGGCATCGCCAACTTCAAGCTGGTGCCGGTGGCGCTGCTGCCGCTGGGCAAGCAGATTGTCGACGCCTGATCGTTCGACTGGCCCCTCTACTGGGAGTCGAGGCGCACGGCAGTAATGAATTAAGCTCGGCGAGACCCCCGGAGAGGACGCCTTGCCGAAGCCCGAAGTTCCCGCACGACTGCAGGCGACCAGCGAGCCCGTGGCGACCGCGACCGGATGGTTCCGGCCGACGCTCAGTACCTGGATCGTAGGCGGGTTCGTCGCGACGCTCCTGCTGGTATCGGGCGGGGTTGCCGGGGCTCTCTTCCTGGCCAGCACGCCCGCCCCGGCATCGGCCGAGGTCGCGCTCACGGTGCCCAGCGCGACCCCGTCGCCGAGGCCGAAGCCGACGCCGTCCCCGACGCCCTCGCCCGCCTCGCTCTTCACGGATGAGGCACCCGCGGAACCGTCAGAGGCATCGCCACCCGCATCCGACGCCTCGGTCGTCGCCCCCGACACGACGACCACCGACACCACCGCGCTCGCGCTGCTCGCGACAATCCCGATCAAGGGCAAGTCACCGAAGACCGGGTACGAGCGCACCGGCAAGTTCGGCACCGCCTGGCTCGACGTGGACCGGAACGGATGCGACCAGCGCAACGATATTCTCGCCCGCGACCTCACCGCGATCGGCAGATCCGGGCCGTGCAAGGTCATGACCGGCAACCTCGTCTCGCCCTTCACCGCCGAGGCGATCGCCTTCGTGCGCGGCCAGGACACCTCCTCGCTCGTGCAGATCGACCACGTGGTCGCACTGTCGAACGCCTGGCAGACCGGCGCGGCGCAGCTCACGCAGGCGCAGCGCATCACGTTCGCGAACGATCCGATGAACCTGCTCGCCGTCGACGGACGGTCCAACGCCCAGAAGGGCGACGGCGACACCGCAACCTGGCTGCCGTCGAACAAGGCGTTCCGCTGCAGCTATGTCGCCCGGCAGGTGTCGGTGAAGGCGACCTACGGACTCTGGGTGACGCAGGCCGAACACGACGCCATGGCGCGCGTGCTCGGGAGCTGCACGAGCGAGCCGGCGGTGACGTCGGTGTTCACGCCGGTGCCGGTTGTTTTGGTTGCGCCGCCTGCGCCTGCTCCCGCGCCCGCTCCGGCTCCGGCACCGGCGCCCGCTCCCTCGGGGTGCGACTCGAACTACGGCGGCGGATGCGTGCCGATCGCGAGTGACGTCGACTGCGAGGGTGGCAGCGGCAATGGCCCCGCGTACGTGCAGGGCCCGGTCACGGTTGTCGGCACCGACATCTACGACCTCGATCGCGATGGCGACGGCATCGCCTGCTGAGCCCAATGGAGACCGTGATGTTATGATGCGTTGATGCGCACCACTGTGGATATCGAAGAATCAGTGCTTGACGCGGCGAAGGCGATCGCCCGGGACGAGGGCACATCGATCGGCGTCGTCTTGTCGCGGTTGGCCCGCAAGGGGCTCGAAGGCGCCGGAGCGGCAGCGCATGCGGGCGATTTCCCGATGTTCACGCCGGCTCCGGGTGCCGCGCCCATCACCGTCGATCTCGTGAACGAACACCGCGATGGCGACTAGGACCTACCTGCTTGACCTCAATGTGCTGATCGCGCTGACGTGGCCACAGCACGTGCATCACCATCGCGCTCGCGAGTGGTTCGGCACGCTCACCGACGAGTGGGCCACGACTCCGATCACCGAGGCCGGGTTCTTGCGGCTGTCCACCAACGCGAATGTCGTCGGCGAGGCGGTGCCGATGACCCAGGCGCTCGCGGTGCTCGCCGCCATCCGCGGCGTCGCGGGTCACACGTTCATGCCGGACGCCTCGAGCCTCGCGACGCCGACGATCTCGGTCGCCCGGCTTGTGACCTCGCGCCAAGTGACCGATGTGCACCTCGTGAATCTCGCCGCGGCATCGGGGGCGGTTCTCGCGACACTCGATCGCGGGATCGAGCGGATGCTGGAGCCGGCGGATCGCGAGCGGGTTCTCGTGCTGCCGTAGGAGGCGCGGCGTCGCGACGCGGGATACGTTCGCGCGCTCTCGACCGGCGGAACCGGTGGCAGACTGCTGGCGTGGAGATCGACGAAACCCTCAAGCGGCGACTGCGCCGCACCGTGCTCGTCGTCGCACTGCTCAACTTTGGCTACTTCTTCGTCGAGGTGACGGTCGCGCTCTCGATCGGCTCGGTGTCGCTGTTCGCCGACAGTGTCGACTTTCTCGAAGACACCGCCGTGAACCTGCTGATCTTCCTCGCCCTCGGCTGGAGCCTCGCCAACCGCGCGCGGATGGGCAAGGTCATGGCAGGCATCATCCTGATCCCCGCGCTCGCCGCGGCCTGGCAGGCGATCTCCAAATTCGCGAACCCCGAGACGCCCGATCCGCTCGCCCTCATCGTCACAGCCGCCGGCGCGATCGTGGTGAACCTCACCTGCTCGCTGCTGCTCGCCCGCATCCGGCACCACGGCGGATCGATGTCGACCGCCGCGTTCCTCGCCGCCCGCAACGACGTCGTCGTCAACATCGCCATCATCGCGATGGGATTGTTCACCCTGTGGCTGCAGTCCGGCTGGCCCGACATCGTGCTCGGGCTCGTCATCATCGTGGTGAATGTGACGGCCGCGAAAGAGGTCTGGGAGGCGGCTCACGAGGAAAGCCTCGCCGCGAAAATCGTCGCCGGGGAGGAATTGTGAGACGGCGCGACGCGTTCCATTCTGTTTACTCCTCCGAAATCATATGAATATGCATTACGAGTAGAATTTCAAGGGGCTAGCGTCAGCCCCGGCCCCCCTGATATTGCACTTGGAGTTTCACCGTGCCTGCCACTCTGCCCAGCCTTGCGGGGTTCAGCGCCGTTCTCTTCGACCTCGACGGCGTGCTCACACCGACCGCCGACATCCACATGCACGCCTGGCGCACGATGTTCTCCGAGCTCTTCGCCGAGAAGGGTGTTGCCGAAAAGTACACCGACGACGACTACTACCGCCACCTCGACGGCAAGCAGCGCATGGACGGCGTCGCGAGCATGCTCGCCTCGCGCGGCATCGACCTGCCAACAGGCGAGGCCGATGACGCCGGCTCCGTCGACACCGTGAGCGGGGTCGGCAACCGCAAGAACGACGTGTTCGCGCGGATGCTGGAGCAGGACGGCATCGCGCCGTACCCTGGCTCGCTTGCCCTGGTCGAATCCCTGCGGGCGATCGGGATGCCGATGGGTGTGGTCTCCAGCTCGAAGAACGCGGTCTGGGTGCTCACCGCCGCGAACCTCCTCGAACCGTTTCCCGTGGTCGTCGACGGCGTCGTCGCGGTAGAAGAGGGGCTCGGCAGCAAGCCGGCACCCGACATGTTCTTGCACGCCGCCCGCGCCATGAACGTCGACCCGGCCGAAACGGCCGTGTTCGAAGACGCGATCTCCGGCGTTGCCGCCGCCCACGCCGGAGCCTTCGCGCTCGTCGTCGGTGTGGACCGCGGCGTGGGCGAGCAGGCCCTTCTCGACGCCGGAGCCGACATCGTCATCGACGATCTCGCCGTATTCATTGAGGACTCGAAATGACCCACAACACCGACATGCTTGACCGCGACCGCTACCCCGTCGATCCCTGGCGCCTCGTCGAGACGGCGTACGACCCCGCCAACACCGGCCCGCACGAGACCTTGTTCGCGCTCGGCAACGGCTATCTCGGGCTCCGCGGCAACAACGCGGAGGGTCGTAAGGCGCACGAGCACGGCACCTTCATCAACGGCCTGCACGAGACCTGGAAGATCCGCCACGCGGAGCAGGCCTACGGCTTCGCCGAGGTCGGCCAGACAATCGTCAACGCTCCCGACAGCAAGGTCATCCGCATCTACGTCGACGACGAGCCGTTGGCGCTCGATACCGCCGACCTGCTCGACTACAACCGCACCCTCGATTTCAAAGAGGGCGTGCTGCGCCGCACCGTGCTCTGGCTGACGCCATCCGGCAAGCGCGTGCGGGTCTCGGCAACGCGCATGGTGTCGTTCCCCGAGCGCCACCTCGCCGTGATGACCATGGAAGTCACCATGATCGACTCCGATGCCCCCGTCACGATCTCCTGCCAGATGCTCAACCGGCAGGACGGCGAGGACGAGTATGCGGGATCGGCCGGACCGGGTACGGCATCCACGGACCCGCGCAAGGCCGAGCGCATCGCCGACCGGGTCTTCGTCCCGGGCCAGCACTGGCAGCAGAGCGAGCGCAGCGCGCTCAGCTACCGCGTCGCGAACTCGGGGATGTCGGTCGCGGTCGTCGCCGACCACACGATCGAGACCGCCAACGACTACACCACCGACCATTACATCGACCCCGACATCGCCAAGAACGCGTATTCGGTCTCGGCCAAGCGGGGCGTTCCCGTGAAGGTCACCAAGGTCGTCAGCTACCACACCGCGCGCACCACTCCGACGAGCGAGCTCATCGACCGGTGTCGCCGCACCCTCGACCGGATCGCCGTCGAGGGCGTCGCGATGCAGCACGTGAATCAGCGCGAGTGGCTCGACGCCTACTGGAGTCGCTCCGACGTGGAGATCCCCGGCCGCGATGACCTGCAGCAGGCGATCCGTTGGAACCTCTTCCAGCTCGCCCAGGCCACCGCGCGCGCCGACGGGCTGGGCATCCCCGCGAAGGGCGTGACCGGCAGCGGGTACAGCGGCCACTACTTCTGGGACACCGAGATCTACATGGTGCCCTTCCTCGCATACACGTCGCCGCTCTGGGCGCGGAACACGCTGAGCATGCGCCAGGACATGCTCCCGCTCGCGAGGCAGCGCGCCCGGATGCTCAACGAGGCCGGCGCGCTGTTCCCGTGGCGCACGATCAACGGCGAAGAGGCATCCGCCTATTACGCCGCGGGCACAGCCCAGTACCACATCAACGCCGACGTCACCTATGCGCTCGCGAAGTTCATCCACGCGACCGCCGACATCGACTTCCTCGCCAACGGCGCGATCGACATCGCCGTCGAGACGGCCCGCATGTGGATCACCCTCGGGTTCTGGCGCTCCAACGGCAACGACACCTTCGAGATCCACGGGGTCACCGGGCCAGACGAGTACACGACCGTCGTCAACAACAACCTGTTCACGAACGTGATGGCGCGGTTCAACCTGAGCTATGCGGCGCAGACCGTGCGCGACCTCGCGATCGAGCGTCCGGATGCCTACGAGCGCATGGTCGCGCGGCTCGGCCTGCGCAAGGAGGAGCTCGACGAGTGGACCCGTGCCGCCGACGCGATGCTGATCCCGTTCTCGGATGCGCTTCAGATCCACCCGCAGGACTCGCACTTCCTCGACCGCGAGGTCTGGGACCTCGAGAACACGCCGCCGGAGCAGAAGCCGCTCATGCTGCACTTCCACCCGCTCGTGATCTACCGCTTCCAGGTGCTCAAGCAGGCCGACGTGGTGCTCGCGCTGTTCCTGCACGGCAACCAGTTCACCCTCGAGGAGAAGCTCGCCGACTTCGACTACTACGACCCGCTGACGACGAGCGACTCCACCCTGTCGAACGTGGTGCAGTCGATCATCGCCGCCGAGATCGGCTACCAGGACCTCGCGCTCGACTATTTCGTGCACACCCTGTTCGTCGACCTCGCCGACCTGCACAAGAACACCGCAGACGGCGTGCACGTCGCCTCTGCCGGTGGCGTCTGGAGCGGGCTCGTCTCGGGCTTCGGCGGGATGCGCGACCACGACGGAGTGCTGACCTTCGACCCGCGCCTGCCGAAGAGCTGGCCCGAGCTGCGCTACCGCATGATCTGGCACGGCACCCGCGTGCTCGTCACGCTCAGAAGCGACTCGATGCACGTGAGTGTTCTCGAGGGCCAGAATCCCATCTCGTTCCTTGTGCGCGGCACCTCGTACACCGTTTCCGCCGGCGTCGACGCGCTCATCCCGCTCGACGGCCAGGGCACCGTTCGCCCTGGCAAGCCGCGCCAGATACCGAGCGGCGGCACCCGGCGCGACGACGGCACCCTCATGGTGCCGCAGGTGCCGCTGGTCACCGACACCATCCCGGTGGTCGCCGAGATCCCGACGATTACCGACACGATCCCGACGATCACTCCCGAGGCGCTCCGGGACTCGGTCCGCAACTGAGCGGGCGCGGATGCTGGAACGTCAGCGCGTGAGATACGCGGTGACGGCGATCCACCAGCATCCGCCAATCGCAGCGGCGAACAGCAGCAGCCACACGAACGACGGCACCCCGGTGCGCTTGTAGAGCAGGTACGCGTCGGAGGAGCCGAGCCGCCCGCGCCGCGTGTGCACCCGGATCACGCTCACGAGGGCGCGCACCGAGCCGACGAGCAGCGCCGTTCCGAGCACGAGCAGCGCGTAGCTCTGCTGCTGGGGCGTCGCAAAGAACCACAGCGCCGCGCTCACCCCGGCGGAGGCGAGCACGACGAGCACGCCGAACAGGTTGCGGATCACGAGCAGGGTCAGCAGCAGCGCGATGCCGCCCGCGAACAGGGCGATCGCGGTGTAGCCGTTGAAGACGCTCCAGAGCTGAGCGGCGCCGACGATCGCCGGGGCCGGGTAGCCGAAGATGCCGCTGACAACCGCACCGATCGAGCCGCGCCCGGTGCTGAGCGCCTCCCCGGAGTGGTTGCGGCGGATACGGATGCCCGTCACCGCGCGCCCGGTCAGCAGCCCGGCGACCGCGTGGCCGAGCTCGTGCACGAGAGTCGTGAACAGCCCGAACTGCTGCCAGGTGACGCGCGGGATGCTGAGGGCCGCTGCCACCGCGAGAATTCCGAGGAGCACCGTCGGTGGCACCTCGACCGGGGCCGCGCGGGAAAACAGGGCGGACCAGTCAGGGGGGAGCGAGAAAAGGTCGATGGGACCAGTCTCGCAGGGGTCGAGCTGGCGCTCGGTCAGGTCGGGGGTCACGATGAGTGCGGCCGATAAGTGCCCGAGCCCGCTGAGGAAGAACAGGACCTGGCCGCCGCCGCGCGCGGAGAGGCCCAGAGGGTCCACGAGATCGCGTAGGCGAGGAAGAAGGCGACGATCGGATGGTCGGCTATCCAGGCGGTGGCATGCTCGCGAGCCAAGCCGATGGACGCGCGGCGAGGTGGGGGCGTGGGGCCCTGTTGTGGATGCTGGCCCTCCTCCCCACAGGCGCCCGCGAGCGAGTTGTCCTCCGTATTTCGCGGGGAGCGCTGCGATGTCGGTGGCCGAAACCATCCTGACGCCATGACAACTCCACGACCGTCTATCGACCAGATCCTCACCCAGTTCTTCGCCCGGCAGCCAGCCACCGGAGTGGGGCGACGTCGGCTGCATTTCCTCGATCCGCTGCTGCGGCGGTACCTCGAAACCGAGGGATCCCGCTCGCTCACCACCCCGCTTCTCGCGCAGCTCGCGATCGAGCGCGAGTTCGAGCCCGCGGGCGCGTTCGCCCGGATCATGAATGCCGACGACCTGATCTACACCCTCCCCGGATTCATCGAGCCGCCGTGGCTCCAGGAGAACCTTCTGCTTCGCAAAGCCCAGATCGACCTTGTCGCAGGGCTCGCAACACTCGTCGTCAGCCGATACCTCGGGCCGGAGGACTTCGCCTGCGCGGTGATGGAGGTCGACGCCACGATCAGCCGGGCGCGGCTGCAGCTCAGGGAGGACCGCCGTGCGGCGCAGTTCGACCGGCACGGGTGATGCGGTGTTCGCGCGGGGCAGGCATCCGGGTTCGCGCGGGGCAGGCATACGGGTTCTGCCCGGGGCAGGCATCCGAGTTCTGCCCGGGGGCCGCCTCGTGAAAGCATGGGGCGATGACCTACGTTGCCGCCGAGACCCGTTACGACTCCATGCCCTACCGCCGCACCGGAAAGAGCGGCCTGCTGCTGCCAGCGGTGTCGCTCGGCCTGTGGCAGAACTTCGGGCAGGATGTGCCGTTCGAGCGGCAGCAGCAGATTCTGCGCCGCGCGTTCGACCTCGGCGTGACGCACTTCGACCTCGCGAACAACTACGGGCCGCCCTACGGCAGCGCCGAGGAGAACTTCGGGGAGCACCTGCGTCGCGACTTCGCGCCCTACCGGGACGAGCTCGTGATCTCGTCGAAGGCCGGCTACGACATGTGGCCTGGCCCGTACGGCAACAACGGATCCCGCAAGTACCTGCTCGCGAGCCTCGACCAGTCGCTCGACCGCATGGGGCTCGACTACGTCGACATCTTCTACTCGCACCGTGCCGACCCCGACACCCCCCTCGAGGAGACCATGGGTGCACTGCACACCGCGGTGACCTCGGGCAAGGCGCTCTACGCGGGGATCTCCTCATACTCGCCGTCGCGCACCCGTGAGGCGGCACTGATCCTCGCCGACCTCGGCACGCCGTTGCTCATCCACCAGCCCTCATACTCCATGTTCAACCGCTGGGTCGAGGAGGACCTCCTCGACACCCTTGAAGACCTCGGTGCCGGATGCATCGCGTTCTCGCCGCTGGCCCAGGGGCTGCTCACCGACCGCTACGTCGGCGGCATCCCCGCGAACGCGCGCGCGGCACGTGAGGGGTCGATGCAGAAGAACATGGTCAACGAGGCGACGCTCACGTCGATCCGCGGGCTGACGGAGATCGCGGAGAGCCGCGGACAGACCCTGGCGCAACTCGCTATCGCGTGGACGCTGCGCAGCAAGAACGTGACCTCGGCGCTCGTCGGCGCCTCGTCGGTCGCGCAGCTCGAGGCCAACCTCGCCGCGGTCGGCACGCTTCAGTTCACGGCGGACGAGCTGACCGCGATCGACGAGTTCGCGGTCGACATGGACATCAACCTGTGGGCCGAGTCCAGCGACGTGGTGTGAGAGACACGCTTGGTTCGGAGCTGCAGGGGAGGTGCTGCGCCCGGGCAGGTGCTGTGGTGTGCGTCGTCGCGGCTGAAAGGCTGTGAGTCCCTTCGCTGACGGCGGGTTGATCCGTCCCTATCGGGACGCCGACGCATCCGGAACCCTCGCCGTGTTCCTTCCCGCGGTGCGCGAGACGGCGGCGGCGCACTACGACGCGCGCCAGATTGCGGTCTGGGCGCCGGACGACATCGACCTTGCCGAGTGGGCCCGCGGGCGCGCTGCCGTGGCCACCCGCGTCGCCGAGATCGACGGCCGGGTCGTCGGATTCACCGACCTCGACGGTGCCGGACACGTCGACATGCTGTTCGTTCACCCGTCGTTCGGCCGTCGCGGCATCGCGAGCGCCCTGTTCGAGACCGTGCTCGCGGATGCCCGGCAGGCGGGACTCACGGCCGTGACCGTTGACGCAAGCCTGACCGCCCGCGCATTCTTCGAGCGGAACGGCTTCGTCGTTGTCGCCCAGCAGCACGTCGAGCGGGACGGGGTGCTGCTGACGAACTTCCGTATGCGTTTGGAGCTCGAAGACTGACCCACTTCTCCTCCCCAGGCAGAAGCTGTGCACCGATGACTGCTCGGATCAGCGACTAGTCCCACGGCACCGCCCCCTGCCGTTGACTGACCCCATGACGACGCCGAGCGACTACCTGATCGAGGCGCGGCACGCGCTCGAGCAGGTGCTGCCGACGGATGCTGACGCCGCGCTCATGACCGAAGCCGAACTTCTCGCCGCCCTGCCCGCGGTGGAGGGGGTCGTCCGCCAAGCGGAGGTGCTGGTCGCGCAGCTCGCCTTCGAGGTAGCCCATCGCTCGCGGCGGGAGCTCGGTCACTCGGGGCTCGCATCCCGTCAGGGGTTCGTGAACCAGGAGTCGCTCGTGCGCTCTCTCACCCGGTCCGGCCTGCGGGAGGCGAGCCGCAGCATCCGAGTCGGAACGATGCTCGCGGAGTCGGCGGCAGCCGGCGAGGAGGGCACGCCGTTCGATGAGATGTCGACCGCGGTGCGCGAGGGGCGCATCGGTGTGGAGGCCGCCGACGGCGTCTATCGGGCTCTCGTGCCGGTCGTCGACGAGATCGACCCCGAACTGCTCCGTGCGGCCACCGCGACGCTCGCTCACGAGGGTGAGAGCGCCAACGCCGACGACCTGACGAGGATGGCGCGGGCACTGCGCGATACCCTCGATCGGCGTGGTGTTGTGGACCGCGCGAGCTTCCTCCGCGCCAAGCGCTCGCTCCGCCGCGGCCGGCTCATCGACGGCCTGCGCCGGGTGAGCCTCGTGCTCGATCCGGAGTCCGACGCGATCATCACGGGGGCGATCGACGCGGCGATGAGCCCCCGGCTCGGCGGGCCCCGGTTCACCGACGAGGACGACAAAGACCGGGCCGCCGGACTCCTCGACGACGACCGCACGAACGAGCAGATGGCCCTCGATGCGCTCACCGAGCTCGTGCGCATCGGCGTCGATCGCGACGACGGAACCATTCTCGGCTCGATCAAACCCGGGCTGCGCGTCACGATCTCGTTCGACGACCTCACGCGCGCGATCGACGAGCACGGTCGTGAGCACCCCGAGACCGACTCGGGCGTCGCGTGGCTCGAGGGCTGCTCCGAGCCGATGCCGGCCTCAACCGCCCGCCGCATCCTGTGCGACCAGGGGGCACTGCCCATCGTGCTCGGCGGTGCGAGCGAGGTGCTCGATCTGGGCCGCACCCGTCGACTGTTCTCGCGCGCTCAGCGAGTCGCCCTCGCAGGAAAGTTCGGCGGATGCATGTTCGGCGGCTGCGACAGGCCCGCCAGCTGGTGCGAGGCGCACCACATCGACCCCTACGACCCTGGTGGCCCGACCGACCTCGACAACGGCATCCTCCTGTGCCGCCGACATCACATGCTGTTGCACGATCACGGCTGGCGCATCGAGCGCACCGGAGACGGCTACGCGCTGATCCCGCCAGCCTCGGTCGATCCCGAGCGCACCCCACGCCCGATGCCGAACAAGCTCCCGCCGTGGTTGCGAGCCGGATGAGGCGCGGGGGAGAGCTCTGTCAGGCCAGAGGGACGACGATTCGCGTCTGCCACTTGGCCGGGTCGGCCTCGGTGTCCGGACCGACGAGGTACTCCTCCCACATGTCCTCGGGTAGGTCGATGTGTTGCTCCTCCAGCCAGGCCATGAGCTCGCTGTAAGTACTGGCCATACTGTCGTATGTGCCGGTATGGATCGTCTCGATAGCCGGACCTCCCGGCAGGGTGGCCACGACCGTGCCGTTCGCCGGGGTGATCGGCTGGCTGATCGGAAAGCCAGCAGTGATGTCGATCGTGTCGGTCGGCATGCCGTGGTAGAGCGCGATCGGCGGTCCAGCCTGTTCGACCCCCTGTTTCTCGATCTCGGCGCCGATAACCGTGTACGCCCTGCCGAAGAAGCCGGTCAAGTCGGTCATCGGCACGACGTCGTGCAGACCGATGAAAGTGCGGGGTTCCAGTTCCACTCGTTCAGCAATCATGGGGTCCTCCGTTTGCTCGCGCGGCAACGGTACGTCGCATTCCGAACCGCCATGAAGGGCAGAAAGACCCGATCGAGCGACTCCGCGATTGAGGCCAGCGCGCGACCGGCATCAGCCGTCAGCCGTCAGCCCGAGCGTGCGATCATCCCGGCGCGCAGCCGGATGCCGAGCTTGCGCAGTTCTTCGAACCACAGAACGACGGACGCCAGGGCGACGCAGGCCAGCCAGTGCTCGGCATCCATCGACACCGTTCCGAACGCCGTCTGCAACAGCGGTAACTCGACGACTGCCACCTGCAGTGCCACGGTCATCGCGAGCGCGCCCCACAGCCATCGATTGACGAAGAGCCGACGAAATGCGCTGCTCGACGCGGACCGAGCATTGAGCGCATTGAACATCTGCGCGAACACGAGTGTGGTGAACCCGGCGGTGCGGGCGACAGCAAGCGTGTCCCCGCCCTCGAGCAGCCCGCCCGGAAGGAACAGGTCGATCGTGGTGAGCGTCACGATCGCCGTTACCAGACCGGTGCTCAGGATGCCCGCCCACATCGCCGCGTCGATCGCCCGGTCGTTCACGCCTCGAGGCTCACGCGCCATCACGTCGTCGATCTCCGGATCGATTCCCATCGCCAGGGCGGGACCGGAATCGGTGACGAGATTGATCCAGAGGATTTGCGTCACCAGGAGGGGAAGTACGACCCCGCCGTCGTCCGCGCCGGCCAGGCCGAGCGTTCCGGCGAGGAGTACACCGAAGAAGACCGTGAAGACCTCCCCCATATTCGAGGAGAGCAGGTAGCGCAACGACTTCTTGATGTTGTCGAGGATGACGCGCCCCTGGCGAACGGCGACGATGATCGTTGCGAAATTGTCGTCGGCGAGGATCATCCTCGCTGCGTCCTTGGTCACCTCGGTGCCAGTGATGCCCATGGCGATGCCGATGTCCGCGGACTTCAGCGCGGGCGCGTCGTTGACGCCGTCCCCGGTCATCGCCACGATTGCGCCATTGGATTGCAACGCGTCGATGATGCGGAGCTTGTGCCGCGGCGAGACCCGGGCGAAAACCGATGTCGTACGCACCGCGTCCTCAAGCTCGACGTCGTCGAGGGTGTCAAGGTCGTCGCCGGCGAGGGCCTCGGCCTGTGCCCGGCCTTCGAGCGAAGTGGGGCCCGGGCCCGGCCCGGTGATTCCGAGGTCGGCCGCGATCCGCGCAGCAGTGGCAGGGTGGTCGCCTGTGATCATGATGATCCGCACACCCGCGCGCTGCGCCTCCCGGATCGCGGACTTCGCCTCCTCGCGCGGCGGGTCGATGATGCCGACGACCCCGACATAGATGAGGTCACTCTCCCAGTCGTTGGCATCGCCGGGCACAGCGGTGAGTGCGCCCGCCGCAGCATCCGCGCCCGCCGCAGCATCCGCGCCCGCCGTCGCGTCCGTGCTCGCCGCGCCGATCGGCCGGTACGCGACGCCGAGCGTGCGGAGGGCGCGGTCAGACAGCGCCTCGATGTCGGCCAGCACTTGCCGCCGCATGCCCTCGTCCATCGGCACGACCGACTCGCCCCGCTGCATCCGATCGCACCGTTCGAGGAGAACATCCGGTGCGCCCTTGCTGAAGAGAACGAGGGCGCCGTCGCGCGTCTCGCGATGCACCGTCGACATCATTTTGCGCTCCGAAGTGAACGGGATCTCGTCGATGCGCTCGTGCCGGGCGACGACCTCATGCGTGCCGGGAAGCTTGCCCGCCGCGACGAGGAAGGCCGCCTCGGTCGGGTCGCCCTGAATCGTCCACTCTCCGTCGGTTTGGGTGAGCTGCGCGTTGTTGGCGAGTGACCCCGCGCCGAGCAGCAACCGAACCTCGAACAGCGCGCCCGGGTCGGTGATCGGCTCGCCATCGTCGAGCAGAGCGCCGTCGGGCTGGTAGCCGGCGCCGGTGGCCTGGAGGCGGGCGGATGCCGTGATGACGCTGTGGATCATCATCTCGTTGCGAGTGAGGGTACCGGTCTTATCCGCGCAGATCACCGACGCCGAGCCCAGCGTCTCGACCGACTTGAGCTGCTTCACCACGGCATTGCGCTTGGCCATTCGCTGCACACCGATCGACAGGACCACCGACAGGATCGCGGGCAGGCCCTCGGGAACCGCCGCGACCGCCAGCGAGACACCCAGGAGAAAGACCGTGACGAGACCGGTCGGCGTCGTGACGCCCTGCACGAGCACGGTCGTGACCATGACGACGAGCGCGATCACGATCACCGCCACGCTGAGAGCCCGGCCCACCCGGCCGATCTCCCTCTGCAGCGGGGTCAGACCTTCCGTGGTCGCATCGAGCATCGTCGCGATTTGTCCGACCTCGGTATTCATGCCGATACCGGTGACGATGGCGCGCCCGACGCCCTGCGACACGGCCGTGCCCTTGAAGGCCATGCAGGATCGGTGGGAGATCGAGGCGTGCCGGGCGAGGGTGTTCGCGTTCTTGGCTACGGGGTGGCTCTCGCCGGTCAGCGAGGCCTCGGCGATGCGCAGCGCGTTCGCCTCGATGAGCCGGGCATCCGCACCCACCTGGTCGCCCTCGCCGAGCACGAGCACATCCCCGCGCACGAGTTCGGAGCTGAGCACGGTCGCGAGCCGGCCATCGCGCAGCACCGTCGACGACGCGGCGGTCATGGTCGACAGGGAGGCGACCGCGTCGTCGGCGCGTCCCTCCTGTACCCAGCCGAGCAGCCCGTTGAGCAGCACTATCGCCGCGATGACGACCGCGTCGATCGGCCAACCCTCCGCGCCTTCGATGAGCCAGCCGATCAGCGAGACCGCAATCGCGCCGAGGAGCAGGTAGATGAGAGAATCCCGGAACTGTTCGAGGATCCGGCGCCACGTCGGTACCCGGGGTGTGCCGCGCAACTCATTCGGTCCGTCGCGGTCGAGACGCCTGGCGGCCTCCGCGGCGGACAGCCCGACGGCGGCGTCGACCTTGTAGCTGGCTGTGACGTCGGCGGCGTCGACGAGGGATGGGTCGGTGATCGGGGCATCCGCCATGCGCTGGTCCCCAATCTCGGTGGTCCGGGTCACTCGTGACTCAGCCTAGGCGCGCACGCGATCGCGCGTTCAGGGTCGAAGGGTACTGCGCGCCGCGGCGGTCTCGTCCACGAGGTCCTGCCAGCCGTCGCCCTCGACATACTCGAAAATGATGTTCGTCTCGGTATGGGCGACCGCCGGATGCTCCGCGAGGTGCTCGAGCACGAAGTCGCGCAGGCCCGTGGCATCGCGAGCGGCGACGTGCAGCAGGTAGTCGTCCGCGCCACCGGTGTGGAACAGGCCGATGACCCCCGACCAGTGCGGTGCCTTCGATCGGAAGTCATCGATCTGCGCGCGTGCATGCCGGCCGAGCCGCACCGAGATGAGTGCCTGCAGCGACGCGCCGAGCGCGGTGAGGTCGACGATCGCCCGGTATCCGCGGATGTGCCCCAGCTGCTGCAGCCGGCGCAACCGCGTCGACACCGTTGACTCCGCGACCCCAATCTCGGTGGCGAGGGTGGCCCCGGACGCGCGGGCGTTGATCGACAGCGCGCGCAGCAGGGCGCGATCGACGCGGTCGAGTTCGGGCTTCTTCGGCCCACTGGCAGCGTGCTCGGTCATTCCTACAGTTTATGCGCTAGAACAGCTATTCATCGAAGGTGCTGCGAAGATACTTGCGGATTGAGCCAGCATCTGTTTGCCTCGACCCATGTCGCCATCGCTGCCGTCCTCGTCCGAGTCTGCGTCTCAGCCCGCACCCGCCCACCACATCGACACGATCGCGGTGCATGCGGGGATGGCCGGAGTCACAGCATCCGGCTCCCACGTCCCGACCATCGACCTGTCGACCACGAACCCGCTGACCGGAATCGAGTCGGGCGGCGACTCGTACGAGAACCTCGCGACCGGGGGCACGCCGACCCCCGGGGACTCCGCCGTGTACCAGCGGCTCTGGCAGCCCGGCGTCGCCCGTTTCGAGGACGGGCTGTCGGCGCTCGAGGGCTCCGCCGGCACGGTCGCCTTCGCGAGCGGGATGGCCGCGCTCACCGCCGTGCTGATCGCCTGCGTGACCGCGGGCAAGCCGCACGTTGTGGCGCTGCGTCCGCTCTACGGTGGCACCGATCACGTGCTCGCGACCGGGCTGCTCGGAACGACCGTCAGCTGGGTCGACGCCGATGGTGTTGCCGACGCCATCCGTCCCGACACGGGGCTCGTGCTGCTCGAGTCGCCTGCGAACCCGACGCTCGAGATGACGGACATTCGCGCCGTTGCGGATGCCGCGGGCACCGTTCCCGTCATGGTCGACAACACGTTCGCGACGCCCGTTTTGCAACGCCCCATCGAGTCGGGCGCGACCCTCGTGATGCACAGCGCCACGAAATACCTCGGCGGACACGGTGACGCGATGGGCGGCACCATCTCCGGACCCGGGGAGTGGATGGTGCGCCTGCGCCAGCTGCGCGCGCTGACCGGCGGCCTTATGCATCCGTTTGGCGCGTACCTGCTGCAGCGGGGCCTGCGCACCCTGCCGGTGCGGGTGCGCGCGCAGCAGACCACGGCGGCGCTCGTGGCGGAACGTCTCGTCGGGCATCCCGCAATTGCGCGCGTGCACTATCCGGGGCTTCCGGGGCAGGATCCGCTGGGCCTCATCGGGCGCCAGTCGTCCGGCGCGGGGGCGCTCATCGCGCTCGACCTGGCCGGCGGATTCGGTGCGGCGGCCCGCTTCACCGAGGCGTGTTTACTGATCACCCACGCGGTGTCGCTGGGCGGGATCGATTCGCTCGTGCAGCATCCAGCCTCGCTGACGCACCGCCCGGTCGAGGCGAGCGCGCGTCCCGGTGCCGGGATCGTGCGGATCTCGATCGGGCTCGAGCACGCGAATGACCTGATGGAGGACATTCTGCGGGCGCTCGAGGCGGCGCTGGGCGATGCCGTGGTGGATGTGGCGGCGGATGATTCGGCTACTGCGGGGCGGCCGGCTTCGGCGCCCGTTTCGGCGCCAGCGGCAGCAGCCTCACGGTCGGGCTCGCCGCTCTCGTCGCCGCAGGCGCTCGAGAAGAACCACGCGCTCAGCCTGATCTGAGTGGCGCCTCCTAATGGTGCGCTGCTGGCCGGTCGCCCCGGCCGATCAGCGGTCGTAACTCCGGGGATCCGGCGGAAACGCCGGTTTTCGCGGCGTCGGAGCACGGCGATTCGCATTTTCTCCTGAGTTACGAGCGCACCTGGCGCGGTGCCGAAGCGGGCGGCGTCACTCGGGACGGCGGTCGGCCGAGCGTCGACGGATGGCCGTCGTAGTCAGGGCCCGACATCCGATCGCGGGGCGAGGTGTGCGCCGAACCACTCATTCGGGAACTGGCTCATCGGCCGGAAACTACGCCCGGAGCCCCACCCGGGCAACGGGTTGCCGGAGCGCGGATGGTCGGCCGTCGCTCCGGTTGCTCGCCGCGCTACTTCGCTTGGCGGGCCCGGCGCTCGGCATCGCGAGCGGCGACGCGCTCCTTCTCGGCGCGAACCTCGAACTGGGTGGCGCGTTCCTGGACGAGCCAGGCGGGCGGGGCCTGTAGCAGCGCCAGGATCTCGGCCGACGTGAGCGGTTCGGTGATCTCGCCGCGCGCGAGACCGCTGATCGAGACGCCGAGCTTTCCGGCGACGACGGGGCGCGGGTGCGGTCCGGTCGCGCGGAGTTCAGTGAGCCAGGCTGGCGGGTTGGCGAGCATCTCGTTGTACGCGTCGCGGGTGATGGGCTGGTCGCGGAATTCGGCTGGCGCCGCTTCCAGCAGGATGCCGAGCTTCTTCGCCGCGGTCTCGGGTTTCATGGTCTGCGGGGTCTTGGGCGAAGTCATCCGATAATCGTACTCCGCGCGTCCGGTCCGCCGGGTGTCGGGCACCTCTGCGCTGCCGCCCGCCGGTGGCGCCTGCATTAGCCTGAGAGCTGCCGCGAATGCGTCGCGGCAGGTGGGAGGATCCGCGTGGACGACGAGCAGGACTTCTTCCGCATCGCTGCAGTGCCCGGCGTGACCCTCACGAAGTGGACCCGTGCGTGGCAGGAACGCCGCCCAGACGCTCCGCTGCAGGTGCTGCGCAGCACCGGTGAGACCCAGTCCTCTGTTCTGCATGACGGATCGGCCGACGTGAGCTTCGTGAGGCTGGCCGGCGGCGAGGATGCCGGGAGCGCGCTCGACGCGCTCGGCGACGACGACCTGAGTGCAATCACGCTCTACGTCGAGGCCCCCGTCGTCGTTGTGCCGAAGGGACATCCGATCGCCGAGCTCGACTCCGTGACGCTTGCCGATCTCGATCCCGAGAATCATCTCGCCGGCGAATGGGAAGACGCGATCGAACTCGTCGCCGCGAATGTCGGCGTCGTGATCGTTCCGCAGTCGATCGCGCGCCTGCATGCCCGCAAAGACGTCGCCGCCGTTCCCGTGACGGATGCTGCCGAGACGCGCATCGCGATCGCCTGGCTCATGGCTCAGACGACCGAGCGGGTCGAGGAGTTCGTCGGCATCGTGCGCGGCCGCACAGCGCACAGTTCCCGAAGCACGCCGACGCCGCCGACTCCGAAGGTCGCACCGCCGAAGAAGGTTGTGCAGCCGCGCAAGAAGGAGCAGTCGGCCGGGCGCACCCGACCGACTGCGAACCGGCGGTCACCGCGACGCTGACACCGGGACGCTGACGCAGAGGCGCTGACGCAAAGCGGCGCTGATGTGGCGCCGCCCGCAACCGGAGTCGACCGGGGGCGGACGGCGTGGACGAAGTCGGGCCTATGCCTCGGAGTCGACCGAATCCCTGTCGACCCGGCCCTGCGCGGCGAGTGTCGCGGAGCGCTCGGCATAACGTCGGTGCACCTCGGCTTGGGCGTCGTCCATGATCTTCTGGTCGAGCGGCGGGTTCACGTGGTTGTTGTGGCCGTGATGCTTCGCGATGTAGGCGTCGAGCGCCGGGCCCGACTCCCACGAGGTGATGAGGCAGTAGCGCGGCTCGGGCCCCTTGTGCCAGACGGCGTGCCAGAATCGCTGCGTGTCGACGATGATCTGCGCGCCAGCGGGCAGCGGGATGCGGATCTCGGTCGTCGGGTCCCAGCGGTCCTCGCGCAGGGTCATGAACGACTCGGGGTCATCGGTCAGGTTGAAGAACCCGCGCACGATCCACCCGCTGCCATCGGGATTCAGACGGTTGTTGTCGTCCTGGTGGAGGTTGTAGAGCGTATTCGCGTAGTCGTTAGGCTGCAGCTCGATGACGCGGCAGCGGCCGACGTTCGCGCCGGGCTCCTTCGCGCGGGCCGTGAGATGCGGCGCCGCGGCGACCTGGGAGTCGATCCAGACACCGTCCTTGTCGGTACGAGGCGGGATGTGATTCCAGAACCCGTTGGCCTCGATTTCGCCGAAGGCGCTGGCCAGAGGGGCAAACTGAGTGACGCCGGATGACTTCCAATCGACGTACTCGAGGTCATTCCACTCCTGCGGGTCGACGGCCTGGTCGTAGCGATCCAAAATGACGAAGCCCTTTTCATCGAGCAGGGCGGACTTGATGTAGCTCATTTGGGAGAATGCGCCTTTCGGTAAGAGAACTAGCACGTTTTAACTAGCTCAACTTAGGGAACCCTAACATTTGGCACGACGATGCAACCGTTTGAGGCGGACTGTCTCGCACAGGGTTCCGGACGCCCCGAAGCGATCAGCCCTCCACGCGCTCTCTCATCACCAAGCCGGCGCGCGTAAGCTCTCCGCACACAGGGAAAGGGCGCCGATGACCGACCGAAGCGGTGAGACGAGCAGGTTCGACCCCCGGTTCGATCCGGCGTTCCAGCCTGGGTACGACGGTGCGGCGACGCGGCAGCGATCCAACGGCGGAGCGCCCGGGCCCGGCATCGCGGATGCTGCGGCCGCTACGCCCTCGGATCAGCGCGATGCGATTCAGCGCGATGCGGATCCACTCAGTGCTGGCCGCCCCACCGCCGGGCAGCGCGCCGCTGGTTCGCAGTCGGACGTCGCACCGAGCGGGGCCGGCCCGCGCCCGCCCGGACCCCCGCTTCCCTTCGCGCACGCCGAGACGGGCCCGGGCGCATCCGGTGGCGTCGACGTCGAGGAGACGGATGCCGCACCGCCCGCTCGCTCGACGAATCCATTCCTGCTGGTGCTGTGGGTCGCGAGCGCGCTCATGGTGTTCGGTGGTGTCGGGCTGTTCCAGTCGGTCGGGCAGCTGACGGCGGAGGCCCAGCGCACCGGTTCGGCGCCGTACGACTACTTCCTCGTGCAGAGTCTGATTTTCGGTGCGCCGCTGCTGATGGTGCTCGGTGTCGCGACGGCCACCGGGATTCTGTTCGTGCACGCGGTGCGGTGGCGGAAGCGGCGGTAGATCAGTGCGGTCGCGGGTGCGGTGCGGTCGCGGCTCGCGCGACCGCGGTGACTGTAACGGAGGAGTTCGTGCAGCCACTCCGTGATCGGTGTCGCCGGCCGACGGCGTGCTGCCGATTCTCCTGCCGAACCTGCTGCGGTGGGCTGTTTCGTGGCCACCAGTAGTCCTAGACTCGCTCCACATCGGAAAGGTGAGGATGACTGAGCGAAGCGGTGAAGTGGCCGGGTTCGATCCGCGGTTCGATCCGGCGTTCCAGCCCGGATATCGCCCACTCGCCGTGGAACCGAGCGGATTGGAGGCAGTTGCGGCCACAGGCCGGGCACCGAGCCCTGTCCCCGGCCTCCGGTCGGACACACCCGCCGGTGCCGGTGGGACCGGAGGCACAAGGAGCGCGGCCCGCACCGACGCCGCCGCCGATGGCGCGGCCCGCACCGCCGCCGCCCGTACCGAGGCCGCGGATGACCTCGCCGACATGACACACGAGTCAGCCGACGCACCGCAGCGCCGCAACCCGTTCGTGCTCGTCCTCTGGATGATCTGCGTGCTCGTCACCCTCGTGGGAATTGCGATGGTGCGCTGGTCGTTCGCGTTGACCGAGGAACTGCAGACCAGCACTACTGCCGGCCAGGCCGACTACCAACTCAGCTACATGCTGCAACAGTCCGGCCCGCTCTTCATCGTGCTGGGGCTCGCCGTGGCGGCATTGACCGTCTTCCTCCACGCCCAGACCTGGAATGGGCGCCGCAGCCCCGTCAGCTCTGGCAGCTCGGACACCAGAACGTCTCACGAAGCTGGAGCTCGTTGACGCCGAGGCGTCCTTCGAGAATCCGGGTGCCGCAGCGCCGACAGGGTTGCCCGCGCCGGCCGTAGACCCAGTCGGTGGCACCGCGCAGGGTGCCCGTCGTGGTGCGCTCCACCCTGTCCTTGTTCGCATCGATGAGCGAGTGCGCGAGCGCGATCAGCCGCTCCGGCTGCACGACGTCGCCGACCGGACGCGTCGGCAGGATGCCGCGCAGAAAGCACAACTCGTTGCGATACACGTTCCCGAGTCCCGCGAGCACGCTCTGGTCGAGCAGCGCGAGTCCGACCGCGCGCGCCGGGTCGGCCCTCAGCCGGCTCAGCGCCTCCGCAGCATCCCAGTCCGGGCCGAGCAGGTCGGGACCGAGGTGTCCGACGACGGTGTGCTCCTCGGAACGCGGCACCACCTCGACGATGCCGAGCGCGTATCCGACCGCGACCCAGTCGCTCGTCTCGAGCACGATGCGCGCCGAGTGCGCCGGACGCCGCCACTTCGAGCCGTGCCGGTAGAGGTGCCAGGAGCCCTCCATCTTGAGGTGGGTGTGAATGGTGTGCTCGCCGATGCGCATGAGCAGATGCTTGCCGCGGCTCGCCACCTCGTCGACCCGCTGGCCGGTCAGGTCGACGGTCGCGAACGCCGGAACGCGGATGTCGCACCGCGTGAGCTGCGCGCCCTCGATCGCCGCGCGCAGGTTCTTCGCGGTGCGGTAGACGGTGTCGCCCTCTGGCATCGGATCACCCCCGCAGCCGCAGGCCCTGCGGCGTGGTCTGGAATCCGGCGTCCGTGAGCGCGTCGCCCAGTGGGGTGCCGATCACGAACCGTCCGTCGACCCTCTCGATCCGCAGCTTGCCGACCGAGCGGCGGATCGTCTGCGCGAGCGACGCCGCCGCGACGACAAGGGTCGCCTCGTCGGCCCCGAAGGTGAGCACGGTCTTGCCGCCGCGCTCGATGTAGAGCGCGAGCCGGCCGTCGACGAGCACGACGAGCGCGCCGGCTTTGCGCCCCGGTCGGTGGCCGCGCGCGGTGGGTTCGGGCGGGGCGGATGCCGGGATCGGCGTCACCGTCGCGCGCGAGCGAGCCGAGCCAGAGCCGGCCGACTCGGACCCGGCCGCGTTGGACCCGGTGCCGCCGGCTCCCGCCGACCCGGAGCCTGGTCCACCGACCGCGGCGCCGACCGCAGCATCCGCCACGGGCGCAGCCGGCCACGGCAGCGCGGCCCCGTACGGGTTCGCGGGGTCGGTGGCGGCGAGAGTGATCGCGACGGGCGGGGTGGAATCGTCGGGCTCGCGGGTGAAGGAGCGCAGCCGGTCGACGGTCGCGCCGGTGGCGAACTGCGCGGCGCCGAGATGCTCGATGAAGTAGCCGCGGCGGGCGCGTCCGGTGTCTTCGAAGCCGCTCAGCACCTTGTAGACGAGACTGAAACCGCCGCGGACGCCCTCGTTCGCGACCGCGCCACGCGTAACGACGCCGTGCCGCTCGAGCAGCAGCTCCGCGGTCGCGAGGCCGCGCACCGTCGCATCCGGCTCGGCGAGGGGCAGCAGCGACCAGCGCCCGGCGACGCTCGGCGGTCCGCTCTGCGTCGGCAGGGCCGGTCGGGCGCGTCCGCGGTAGGAGCGGCTGCGCGGCACCCCGCGACGGGCCGGGGCCGCCCCGCCGAGGAACGATCGCAGCGGCGAGAACGTGTCGTTGGTGATCAGGCCCGACCAGACCAGGTCCCAGATCGCGGCCGCGAGCTGCTTGTCGTCGAGTACTCCGAGCTCGCCGCCGACCGCGTTCGACAGCTGCCGGAAGAAGTACGCCCCGCCGCCCGCGAGCGCCGCGAGGATCGAGCGCTGCAGTTCGGTGGTCTCATCGCCGGTGGGCTCGGCGAGGGTGACCGGTGCCGACTCCGCGAGGTGCAGGCTGATCCAGCCGTCGCTTCCCGGGAGCGCGCCAACGCCCGACCAGATGACCTCACCCGTCGCGGTGAGCTCGTCGAGCATGACGGGGGAGTAGTCTCGCACCCGGGCGGGCAGCACGAGGCTTTCCCACGCGGATGCCGGCAGTGCGACCCCGGCGAGCTGGTCGATGACCTGCGCGACGCCGTCGACCCCCCTCAGCGGCTCGGTCACGTGCTGCCAGGCCGGGAGGAAGCGGCCGAGAGTCGCGGCATCCACCGGCTCGACCTCGTGCCGGAGCGCGGCGAGCGACCGGCTGCGCAAGCGGCGCAACACCTCGACGTCGCACCATTCGCTGCCGGTCTGCATCGGTCGGAACTCGCCCTCCACGACCCGGCGCTGCTTCTCGAGCCGGCGCAGGGTGTCGAGCACGACGGCGGTGCCGACGCCGAGCCGCTCTGCCGCCGCGGCGACGGTGAACGGGGCGTGGGTGCGGGCGTAGCGTCCGACGATGTCGCCGAGGGGATCCTGGACCGGCTCGATGAAGGCGGCCGGGATGCCAATGGGTAGGGGGGTGCCGAGCGCGTCGCGGAGGCGCGCGGCATCCTCGATCACGGCCCACCGGTCGGCGCCCGCCCGCCAGACCCGGTTGGCGCGGGCGAGTTCCGCGAGCCAGCGCGGCACGTCGGAGGTGTCGGATGCCGCGACGGCGGTCTCGGCCTCCGCGTCCGCTGCGACCCCGGCATCCGCAACGGCGCCACCAGCATCCGCACCCGCCGCACCCCCCACCGACTTCGGCGCCGGCTGGACCCGCGCCTCGATCTCCTCGACGGACAGCGGGCCGAGGATGCGCAGCAGGTCGACGACACCCTCGCCACCCTTGACCTTGCGGTCCGGGGCGAGGCGCTGCAGCTCGAGCTCGGTGCGCTCGATGACGTCGGGGTCGAGCAGTTCGCGCAGCTCGGCACGCCCGAGGAGCTCGGCGAGCAGGGTCGAGTCGAGCGACAGGGCGGCGGCCCGCCGCTCCGCGAGCGGGGAGTCGCCCTCGTACATGAACGCGGCGACGTAGCCGAACAGCAGCGACCGCGCGAAGGGCGAGGCCTGCTCGGTCTGCGACTCGACGACGCGAATCTGCCGGCTCTCGATCTGCTTCGCGAGCGCGGTCAGGGCGGGCAGGTCGTAGACGTCCTGCAGCACCTCCCGCACCGCCTCGAGCACGATCGGAAAGCTCGGGTACTTCACCGCGACCGCCAGGAGTTGGGCGGAGCGCTGCCGTTGCTGCCAGAGCGGCGACCGCTTTCCCGGGTTGTAGCGCGGCAGCAGCAGGGCGCGCGCGGCGCACTCCCGGAACCTCGACGCGAACAGCGCCGATCCGCCGACCTCCTCGGTGACGATGTCGCTCAGCTCGTCCGCATCGAAGACGAACAACTCTGCTCCCGGGGGCTCGCTGTCGGTGTCGGGAATGCGAGCGATAACACCGTCGTCGCTCGCCATCGCGGCGCCCTCCATGCCGTAACGCTCGCGAATTCGCGCGCCGACGGCCAGCGCCCAGGGCGCGTGCACCTGCATGCCGTAGGGGGAATGCAGGATGACCCGCCAGTCACCGAGTTCGTCGCGGAACCGCTCGACGACGAGCGTGCGGTCGGAAGGCACGTGGCCGGTGGCCTTCTTCTGGTCGTCGATGAACGTGATGAGGTTGTTGACCGCGCGGTAGTCGAGACCACCGGCGCCGACTCGGGCGCGGGCATCCTCGATCGACGCGGTCGCGACCTCGCGGGTGAACGCGCCGATCGCGCGGCCGAGCTCGGCGGGGCGGCCGATGCCGTCGCCCTTCCAGAACGGCACGCGCCCCGGTTGGCCGTAGGCGGGGGTGACGAGCACGCGGTCGTGGGTGATGTCTTCGATGCGCCAGCTCGTCGCCCCGAGCGCGAAGACGTCGCCGACCCGGGACTCGTAGACCATCTCCTCGTCGAGCTCTCCGACGCGGCCACCTCCTCCGCCCGTGGGGCCTGTCGAAGCCCCGGTCGACCCGACCATGAAAACGCCGAAGAGCCCGCGGTCGGGGATTGTTCCGCCGCTGGTGACCGCGAGGCGCTGGGCGCCAGGGCGTCCGGTGATCGTGCCCTTCACGCGGTCCCAGATGATGCGCGGCCTCAGCTCGGCGAACTCGTCCGACGGGTAGAGCCCGCTCAGCAGGTCGAGGGTCGCGTCATACGCGCCGCGCGGCAGGTTCGCGAACGGGGCCGCCCGGCGCACGGTGTCGAACCACTCCTCCACATCGAGGGTGTCGAGGGCGACCGCGGCAACGGTCTGCTGCGCGAGAACGTCGAGCGGGTTCGTCGGAACCGTCAGCGCCTCGATCTGGCCCGACGACATCCGCTCGCTCGCGACCGCGGAGTGGATCAGGTCCGCGCGATGCTTCGGGAAGATGATGCCGCGCGACACCTCGCCGACCTGATGGCCGGCACGGCCGACCCGCTGCAGCCCGCTCGCGACCGACGGGGGCGCCTCGACCTGGATGACGAGGTCGACCTCGCCCATGTCGATGCCGAGCTCGAGCGACGAGGTCGCGACGACGCAGCGCAGACGCCCGCTCTTGAGGTCGTCCTCGATGAGGGCGCGCTGGTCCTTGGAGACGGATCCGTGGTGGGCGCGGGCGAGCGCGGTGGAGCTCTGAGGATCGCGCCAGCGATCCTGCGACCCCAGCGCCGAGGGAGCCTGCGACCGAGGGTCTTCCCCCACCGCGGGCTGAGGCACGGCGAGCGTGTCGACACTCGCTCCCACACCGACGAGCTCCGGCTCCGCTGTGCGCACCGCCCAGATCTCATTGAGCCGCGCCGTCAGCCTCTCGGCGAGCCGCCGAGAGTTCGCGAACACGATCGTCGACCGGTGCTCGAGGATGCGGTCGACAATATTCTCCTCGACGTGCGGCCAGATCGAGCCCTGGGTCGGCGCGCTTCCCGCGGCGGACCCCTCGAGGATCGGCGCGGTGCCGAGCTCGGTCATATCCTCGACCGGGACGACGACCGTCAGGTCGAACTTCTTCGTCGACGGCGGCGCCACGATGCTCACGTGCTCGCTGCCGCCGAGGAACCGCGCGACCTCCTCGTGCGGGCGCACGGTCGCGGAGAGTCCGATGCGCTGCGCCGGCTTGTCGAGCAGGGCGTCGAGCCGCTCCAGCGAAATCGCGAGGTGCGCGCCCCGCTTCGTCGACGCGACCGCGTGCACCTCGTCGACGATGACGGTATCCACCCCGCGGAGGGTCTCCCTCGCCGAGGCCGTGAGCATGAGGTAGAGCGATTCCGGGGTCGTGATCAGGATGTCCGGAGGCGTGCGCTGCAGCGTCCGCCGGTCGCCGGAAGTCGTATCTCCCGAGCGCACGCCCACCGTGATGTCGGGCGGGGCCTCCCCGAGCCGGCGGGCGGTCTGGGTGACGCCGACCAGTGGCGCGCGCAGGTTGCGCTCCACATCGACCGCGAGGGCCTTGAGCGGCGAGATGTACAGCACGCGGGTGCGTCGGTTCGGCTCGGACGGTGCTGGCGCGGATGCGAGGCGGTCGATCGACCAGAGGAACGCGGCGAGGGTCTTCCCCGAGCCGGTCGGCGCGACGACGAGGGCGTGCGCTCCGCTGGCGATCGCGCTCCACGCGCCCGCCTGCGCGGTGGTGGGCGCGGCGAACGCCCCCGTGAACCATTCGCGGGTGGCACGGGAAAAGAGGTCGAGCGGCGAACCCATTGCCCCATCTTCTCCCACCGCGCCGATAATCCGCCGGGCGGAGTGGGCCGGGTTCGAACATGTGCGCGCATACGACCGTGGCGCCGCGCAAGCCCATGGCGCCCGACTGGTGTGCCTCCTAGCATCGGGGGATGGATCGGGTGGACTACGTCAACACTTTTATCGCGGTCGCGCCCGACAACCGGGCGGTGCGCGGGGTGAAACCGCCAGCGCGCCGCGGCAGCTCGACCGAGCTGACCGTCGCCATCCCGACCGTCGCCGCGCTCACCTACGAGCTGATCAACGCGCATCCGTACGAGCTGACCTCGGGCGATGTCATCTTCACCGTGATGGCGGTGCGGCGGGGAATCCCGGATGCCGATCGCGCCGCGGCCCGAGAGGAGTTCTACGCCGAGCCGCGTGCCTGCCTGCGCTCGTCGGATCTCGGCAAACGGTATGGCTGGGGCATCCACGCCGACGCCGACGGGCGTCTCGCGCTCTACGGCGTCGAGTCGCACGAGTACGGCCGGCTGCTCGACGGCCGCGATCCGTTCGGCCAATGGGTCGCGGTAACCCGGGCAATGCGCAGCTCCGGCTGAGCCCGCCCGCGCCGGATGACGCGCGCACACTGTTTCGTGAGTGAGAATGAAGCATGAGCTCAGTAGGCACACCTGACCCGAATTCCGGCTGGCTGTCCGACGAGGAGCTGGCCGAGACCAGGCGCCGCCTGCCGCTGCTGTACGTCGAGGCGGTGCCGGTGCGTGTCAATGGGCTCGGCGAGGTCACCGAGGTCGGCATCCTGCTCCGCGCGAACCTCGAGGGCGCGATGACCCGCACCCTTGTCTCGGGTCGCGTGATGTTCGGAGAGTCCCTGCGCGACGCGCTCTTCCGGCACCTCGAGAAGGACCTCGGGCCGATGGCCTTCCCGCTGCTTCCCGCGAGCACGGTGCCGTTCTCGGTCGCCGAGTACTTTCCGTTCCCGGGAACGCAGTTCAGCGATGCCCGCCAGCACGCCGTGTCGCTCGCCTACGTCGTGCCCGTCACCGGCTCGTGCGATCCGCGTCAGGATGCCCTCGAGCTCACCTGGATGAGCCCCGCGGATGCCGCATCTGACGCCATCGCCGCCGAGATGGAGGGCGGGCGCGGCGCACTGCTGCGCGCCGGCCTCGCATCCGTCGGCCGACTCTTCTAGCCGAGGGCGGGCGACCCGTGGGGCGGCAGTGCCAGTGCATTCGCGCTGGCACTGGCCGAGGTTCATCGTGGCCCGGCTTCCTTAGCCCTGCATCGTGCCGATGATGGCCCCCATGATGGTGAAGGCCACGATGTTGTAGGACGCGTTGATGACGAACAAGATCAGCGGTCGTCGTTCAAACAGGTAGTTGGTGCCGAAAGCGGCGCTGATCCAGGTGACGCCTACAGCGAGACCGGCGGCGGTGCCCAAAAGCGCGCCGCCGGACCCGATGAACGCAGCGAGGCTCGCGGCCATGACAAGGGCGGGAGCGAAGGACCCGATGACCACCCGCGGTGACCCGGTGCGCAGTGTCTCACCGGTGACCCCCGCCGCCCGCTGCCACCTTTTTCCGAAGAGCAGCGAGTACCAGAGCCCGCCGATAACGAAGGTCGACAGCGCGGCGAGTGCGACAGCAAGTGGGTTGATGACGATGTCCACGTTTCCTCCTGAGGGCTAGGACCTGAGTCTGCGCCAGAGCACGGAGCCCGCGATTGTAGAAAACTAACCCGTCTCGATCGACCCGGTTGGCAGGAACGATGGCGCCGCGCCCACGGTGCTCCTCACAGATTCGAGGTACCGCTGTGGAGTCTGGCCGGTGAAGCGAGTGAACGTGCGGATGAAATGGGGTTGGTCGTAGTAGCCGGTCTCGGCGGCGAGTTCGGTCCAGGTCGGAATGGGGGCCAGCGACGGAATCGAGTTGACGAATCGGTGCAGCCGAGCGACCTCCGAGTACCGCTTGGGGGTGATGCCGCAGTGCATCGTGAAGAGGTCGATCAGTGACTTGCCGGAGATGCCGACCGCGCGGGCGACCTCGGCGATGCGCAGGTTCGGGTCGCCATCGATCATGCGGAGGGCGCGCTCGAGGGCGGGGTGGAGAGACCACCCGGGTCGTATCCATGCCCGGAGCTGAGTCTCTAACTGGTCGAGCGCATCGACGGCCGACGATGCGTGCAGAATCGAGGCCCGAAGTGCTGTGATGCCGGGTATCAGCGGCTCAGCATCCACCACGTCATGTCCGACGCTGCGACCGGTGAGCGCGATCAGGCCACTGGGCCGCAACCTGATCGCGACATGGCGGAGCACTGCGGGATTCTCATTGACAAGCACGGTGTGCTGGATTCCGGCGATGAATGCACCCTCGACGCGCTGGGCAACACTCGCGCCATCCAGCTGGCGGACCGTGTACGGATCGCTGAGGTTGATGATGAGGTGCACAAACGGCAGCGGCAGAATCCGTTCGAACTGTTGCGGAGACGGAGCGCGTAAGTACCACAGCCGCTCGGCGATCGTGTCGAGCGCTCCGCTCGGCTTGCGCTCGAGATACTCGAGCGGCGACCACTCCGTCACCGGATTCTCGGCCCTCGCGGCACCTCGTTCATCAGAGCGCTCGCACCGAATTGTTCCGGGGGTCATGGGTGAGCTCGACGAGCCCGAGGTGCTCGAGCAGTGGTGGCAGGTACATGCCGAACCGGCCGCGGTAGCCGTTGCGAAGCCCGTACCACCCACCGACGGGGTTGCTGCCGGAGCGCCCCCACTCCTCCACGGTGCCCTCGGTAACGGGCTTCTTCTCGTCGGCGGCGCCGAGCGGCACCCAGTCGCCCTGTTCGGTGAGCCACGCGTGAAGATCGTCGATGGCGCGCGCGTGGTACTTCAGGGTGGTCGACCCGACCTGGCAGATGAGCTCGTCGCCGTCCACATACATCGTGTACTGCGAGGTGCCCGGCGCGGTCGTGAGCTGCCACGGGGAGTCTTTGGTGCCGTCGGTCACGGTGGTCTCCGTGTGAGGTGAAGGAACTCGGGTACTCGAATTGAATTGTGACAGCAGCGGCACTGAACCGCCATGGGGTCGCCGCGGCACCCAGCACAACGTCGTGCGGGCTACCGCGTCATCAACCACGCGAGCATGTAGCTGCGCGAGTTGCCGTCGTCGAGCAGCTCCTCGGGCATCGACTTGGCTGCGCTGACCAGCTCGGCGTTGTCGGCTGTGCCGAGTCCCGCATACATGAGCAGCCAGTCGCCGTACTGTACGTCGAACCCGCCCGGAGTGGCCGCGGCCACGTTCTCGTCGACCCGCTCGGGCTCGGTGCCGAGGTACTCGGAGGCCGGGCTCATCGGCAGCGCGATGATCGCGAGCTTCGCGGCCGGCTCCGCGCTGAACCACGTGGCGTAGTCGCGCTTGGCACCCCAGTTGAGCGGAGCGATCGAGTGCTCATAGCCCTCGTAGACGCTCTCCGTGCGGTCGAAGTTTGTCCAGTAGGCGTTCGCCGAGTCGGCCTCGGCGGCCAGCATCCACCGTGCCTGCGTCTCGAGCGGGGCGTCGTCGGTGGTCGCCGCCCAGAGGGCGAGACCGTTCCAGGCGAGCACCGCCTCGGAGCTTGACTCCTGGTTGTTGCCGTCGGCGAACGGCGAGTAACCGGATGCCCACGAGTGGCCCGCGTACGCGTCGAACGCCCGGCGCTCGGGGAACAGGGTCGACTCGCCGCTTGTGGCGACGTCAGCCGCGAGCAGTGTCATGACGGGCTCGATCTTCTCGAGCAGCGCGTCGTCGTACTTTGCCGCGACGGATGCAGCGAAGAAGAAGTACCCGTAGTGGAAGTGGTGGTCGTTGAATTCCTCGGAGCCGAACGAGGGCGCGAGGCCCACGATTCCCTTGCCCTCTGGGTCGTAGACGAAGCAGCGTTCCTCCCGCTCGTCGCATCCGCCGGGCTCCATCCACTCGGCCAGGGCGCCGCTGAGGCGCTTGGACAGCACCGCGGCCGACTCCTCGTCGCCGAGCTGCTCGGCCAAGTCGAGGATGTTGGCCAGGCGGTACATCGCCTTGCCGCCGAAGTAGGTGTCGGCGGGCATTTCGATCTCGCCCGCGGCATCCTTCTTGACCTGCTCGGCGAGCGTCGCGCGCTGGTCGTCGTCGAGAGTGCTGACATCGACGCTCGAGCTCGGCTCGATCGCCGGCGAGGTCCAGGACAGGTTCGTGCCGGACTGCAGGGTCATGGAGCCGTAGGCCGACTCGTAGCTGCCGAGGCCGGCATCCGCGCCTTCTGCCTGCTGGTGCGGCATTGCCGCGATAAGCGTGTCGCCCGCGGCCTGGTAGCCGAGTGTCGTCGAGGCGGTCTCGCCGTCGACGGAGTACTCGATGCTCGTCGACTCGACCGGGGCGGCGGATGCTGCGAGCTCGGCGATGTCGCCGTCGCCCGGCACCGCGAACCACACGGCGCTCTCGCCGCTGGCCAGGGCGAGGGTCGATCCGTCGAGCTCGCCGGCGGTCGTCAGGCCATACTCGGTGTCGGCGACGGTCGCCGAGGCGAGCTCGCCGTCGACGGGCTCGAACGGTGCACCGAGCGTGAGCTCGACGTCCTGCTCGGCCGTGAAGCTCACGAGCGGGGACCCCTGGGCGATTGTGACCGCGCCGATCGTGTCGCCGTTCGAGTCGAGCTGGTCGATCGTGACCGAGGCCTCGTCGTAGGCGCTGATCTCGCTCGCCGAGGCGCCGGCATCCACCGTGATCGACGGGGTGAACGGCGCGCTGATCGTCTGCGCGCCGGTGGTCACCTCGGGCAGGCCGAACGCGAAGCCCGGCTCGGTGAGGTTGAACGACAGGGGCAGCGGGAACACCGGCAGGGGCTCCTCGCCGAAGGCAAGTCCCGAGAACCACTGGTTCGTCGGCGGGAGGAGCCCCTCGGCGAGCCGCGACTCGGGCGCCGGGGCGACGCTGCGCTGCACGATGCCGTCGACGAGGCTCTGCATGCGGGAGTCCGGGAAGATGCCCTCCCCGGGCGCCGAGGCCGCGCCGCTCTCGCCCTCACCGGTTGTGCAGCCGGCGAGGAGCGCGAGGGCGAGGCCCGAGGCGATGCCCGCGCTGATGGATCGTTTCGTCACATTCGGAGTCATATGCCCACCTGTTCCAGGAGTAGATAGAGGGAGTCCGCGATGCCCGCGAGCGGGCCTTCTTCGCGCAACTGCAGGATCGCGGTGACCGGGGTGCCGCTCGCGACGAGCCCGTCCATCGCGCCCGCGACGAAGTCGTCGCCCGTGATCTCGAGCTGCACGTTGGCCTTGCCGTCGACGGTGTCGACGGACTTCTTGGCGACGGTCGCCTCGAGGCGCTGGTGGTCGGGCAGTACGATCTCGACCCTGGCGCCGTCCTCAACGCGGGTGAAGTTGTACGGGTCGATGGTGAAGTCGGCGAGCACGAAAATCGACGCGTCGCGTTCGACCGTGGCGAGCGGCTGCCCGGCGGCGACGAATCCGCCGACCTGCGCCTCGACCGTGGATAGGATGCCCGGCTCCGTGGCGATGAGGGTGAGCGTACCGTCATCGGCCACGATGTAGGCCGTGTTCTCGGGCACGCCCTGCGCCGACTCGAGGGCGCTCAGCAGGGTCGCGCTCTGCACGCTCAGGAGCTTGTCGCCCTTGGTGACGGCGGCGCCCTCCTCGACGAACTGCTCGGTGACGGTTCCGGCGTAGTCGGAGCCGACCGAATAGGAGACGGCCTCGAACGAGGCCGTCTCGCTGGCGACCTGGCCCTCCCGCTGAGTGAAGACGATGGTGCTGGCGGCGACGATGACGAGCACGAGAAGCGCGCCGCCGAGAAGTCTGAATCGGTTGGACCAAGTCATTTGAGGCTCCTACGGGTGGGATAAGTGAGTGTGGGGTCGGTCGCAGTCGCTGTCGCGCTCGCCGTCATGATGACGGGGGCGGCGGTGGCCAGTGCGGGTTCTGCATCGGGTCGCGCCGTGATGTACGCCGCCCGACCGAACTCGGGGTTGAGGCGAGCGCGGCCGGCCGACGCCGCTCGTGCGGCCGCGGCGTCGCGGGCATCCGCCTCGTCCCGCGTCGCCGCGAGGCGCATCGCCCGCGGCTCGCGCAGCGCGGCGACGATGAACACGCCCATCACGATGGTGTTGGTGAGATTCCAGCCGGTCGCGAGGGTGAGCACCTGGTGCAGGTAGTCCTTGTAGATGCCCACCAGCGAGGTCAGCACCAGGAACAGGAACACGAGCACCTGCGGAATGATGAAGTTGAATGGCGACGACCGTTTGCCGCTGCCCCCGGTGACGTGCCACTTCTGCTCCCGTCCGGCGAACACGTTGATGAACGCGCGGATGTAGATGGGGAACGACACGGTGGCCATCACGAGGGTCTCCAGCCGGAACGAGCCCATGGTGTTGAACGCGAGCAGGATCTGCAGGCCGTAGAAGCCCAGGTAGAACAGCGCCCAGGTCAGCCAGGTGACGGTGAGGTTCACCGGCCGCAGGTCGAAGTAGATCTCGAGCGGCGGAACCAGCAGCAGGAGCAGCGGGGTGATGCCCACGAGGTAGTGGGTCGCGGTGACGAAGTACTGCAGGCGCTGGTCGGCGGTCAGGCGAACGCGCGGGCTGAGCGGGTTGGACTGCATGAGGATCTCGAATCCTCCGGATGCCCAGCGCAGCTGCTGCTTCGTGTAGTCCTCGATCGTCTCGGGGGCGTCGCCGGTCGCGAGCGTCACCGGGATGTAGACGGACTTCCAGCCGGCCTGGTGGAGGCGAAGCGACGTCCAGACATCCTCGGACTTGGAGTCCGTGCTCATGCCGCCGACATCGTTGATCGCGGTCCGGCGGAAGATGACGTTGGTGCCGACGCAGAACGCGGCGTTGAATCGGTTGCGGCCGGGCTGGATGAACCGGTAGAACACCGACTGCATGAAGCCGGCCCCGCGCGAGACCAGGTTGTGCATGTTGCCGTAGGCCTGCGGCGTCTGCACGAAGGCGAGCTTCTCGTCGACGAAGAACGGCACGGTCTCGTAGAGGAACTCCGGCTCGGGCACGAAGTCGGCGTCGAAGATCGCGAAGTACTCGCCGTTCGAGATGGTCAGCGCGTGGTTGACGTTGCCGGCCTTGGCGCCGTTGCTGCTGAGCCGGCGCACGTATCGGGCGCCGATCTCGTCGGCGAGGTCGCGCACGGCATCCGAGCGTCCGTCGTCGAGGATCCAGGTCGTGTGCTCTCCGCGCATGGCGAGGGCGGCGACGACCGTCGTGCGGATCTTCTCGACGGGCTCGCCGTAGACGGTGATGAACACGTCGACTCCGACGGGCTTCTCCTCGAGCATCATCGGCCAGTGCTGGGGGTGATCCTCGAGGTTGTGCTCGTCGACCGACTCGCCGTCGAACAGTCGCTCCTGGGCGTGGTGGAAGGAGAAGTCGCGGGGGTCCCTGCCGCCGGACAGGATCGTCCACATCGAGACGAGGGCCTGCGTGACGAGCACGATCTCGGCGGTGATGACGAGTGCATAGGGCAGCCAGTCGCCCCGGTTGTCGGGGTTCAGCAGGAACCAGGTGTAGCCGAGCACACCGATCGTGGCCATGAGCACGAAGAGCACGAGGGTAGGCGAGTGCACCGCGGTGTTCTCCACTCGGGCGGGGAGAGGCTCGCGTTCGGTGCGGCGCGGCCCGCGGTAGGGGCGCCTGGTGCGGGTAAAGGCCATGCGTTCGGTGATTCCGATCCGCCGCAGAGGCACGCGGGGGCGCGCGTCATGAGGCTGGGGAGCGATGACGGCGATCTTGGCGTCGGTGGGGGGTTGCGGTGGTGAGGTCTCAATCCCGTGCCAGGGCAGTCATTGCGCTGGCATCGTCGGGAGAAACACTAAGCTCACAACTATAGCCCCGAATGGGGGTCAAATGCCAGAAGCTGAATGCTTTTGTACCCTAATTGTCCCCCGAATTGCACGCACCTGTACCCCGAAAAGGGCCTCGATGTACCCTGGCCGCCGCGCAACCGTGCGCACGGACCCGCTATTCAGCCGCGCCGAAAGACCTCAGCGGCGATGACAAGGTCTTCCCACGACATGCCCGAACTGGTGAAGACACGCGGCCGGTCGCGGTCGACCGGTGCGGCGCCGGTGACGATCGCGGCAAGCGGCACGAGCGCGTCGGCGTCGAGCGTGCCGTCGCCGATCGGGATGACGACGTCTCCGCCCTCCCGCAGCGCCACCGCGATGTCTTCGACGACAATCTGGGCGCGGCCGATCAGGGCGGAGTCGAGCTCGCGGGCATCCGTCTCATGCGATCCGACAGCAATCGTGCAGGAGTCGGCCGGCACGAGGGTGCCGTCGAACAGGGGAGTGCGCGCGGTCGTCGCGCAGACGATGAGCTGCGCATCACGCACGTCGGATGCCGAGCCGACAGTCGCCGGTATGCCACCGTCGCCGCCGCGGCTCTGCCCCTCGGCATTCGGCGCCCCCGCCGACACCCGCGCGGCGAACGCCTCGGCCTTGCCCCGGTCGCGCGCGACAACGGTGACCCGCCCGATCGGCCGAATGGCCCGCATCGCCTGGATGTGACCCCAGGCCTGCGGGCCGGAGCCGAAGACCACCAGGTGGTCGACGACCTCGGGCGCGAGCAGGTCCGTCGCCGCCGCCGACACCGCGGGAGTGCGCAGCGTCGTGAGCGCGGCCCCGTCGATGAGGGCGACGGGGGCGAGGGTGGCGGCGTCCATGAGCAGGTAGACGCCCTGGATGCGCTGCCTGCCGAGCGCCGGATTGCCCGGCGCAACGGTCGCGATCTTGACCCCGACGAACGCGCTCGACGCGCTCGGCATGATCAGCAGATGCCCACGCTCGACGTCGAGGATGCTGCGGGCGAAGTCGCTCGCCGGCTCCAGTCCCTCCTTCAGCGCGCGCCCGATGGCAGCGGCCGCGACGCCGAAGCCGACCCGCCCGAACACCTGCTCGGCCGAGATCCACGGGGGACCGTCCGTGCCGCCCACCTCAGCCCCCGTGCCGCTCATCGCAGCACGAATCCGGTGCCGATCGGGTCCCTCGGGTCGAGCGTGAAGCTGTGCTCGCCCGTCTTGTACGCCATCCCCTCGACCGTCGGCAGGATGCCGCGCCGGTCCTCACCGCCCGGCGCCGGCGTCGCGTGCCCGAGGAACCGGGTTCCGATGATCGAATCGTGGGTGAGTGTCTGCCCGGGCGCCAGGCGCCCCGACGCGGCGAGCAGTGCCAGCCGCGCCCCGGTGCCGGAGCCGCACGGCGACCTGTCGACCTCCCCGTCGGCGAAGACCGTGACATTGCGCTGGTGCGGGCCATCGGCGGTGTCGCCAAGGTCGTCGTAGAGGATGGTGCCGTAGACGCCGCTGAGCCGGGCATCGCTCGGATGGCGTGCGAGCGAGTGGTCGTTGAGCGCCCACTTGATTTCGCGCCCGACCTTGATGAGCTCGGGATAGTTCTCGGGCGTGACGCCCAGGCCGATGCTGCCGGCGTCGACGCTCGCGTAGATGGCGCCGCTGTAGCTCAGATCGACGGATGCCCGGCCCGCTGAGGTCTCTACCTCGACCCCGCGGGCGATGGGGTACGACTCGACGTTGTCGAACACGACGCCGATCACCACGCCGTCCACCTGGGTCACCCGGGCCACGACGCGTCCGGAGGGCACATCGATCGTCACCGCGGTCTCGCCGGTCGGCTCCGATGCGACGCGTCCCGTCTCCACCGCCCAGACGCCGAGCGCGATCGTGCCGTGGCCGCACGCCGTCGAGTAGCCGTCCTTGTGCCAGAAGAGCACGCCGAAGTCGGCGCCGTCGTCATCGGCAGGCACAACGAAACCGCCGTACATGTCGGCATGGCCCCGCGGCTCCTGGCAGAGGAACTGGCGCACGGCGTCGATCTCGGGGGAGCCGGCCGCGGCCATTCGCCGCTCGGCGACGGTCGAACCGGGGACGTCCGGGGTGCCCTCGACGACGATTCGGAACGGTTCACCCGCCGTGTGGTAGTCGATTGTCCTCACGTGATTCGTAATATGCCACATATCATGATGCTATCCACGAACGCTCGAGAATCGAGCTTGTCGCCGAAAGCAGGAACCCAGATGAGTGCGTCGACCATCCGCAAGGTCGAGAAGACGGCGAGCCTGCGCGACAGGATCGGAGAGGCCCTATCGGCTGCCATCATCTCGGGCGAGCTCGCGCCGGGCACCCTCGTCTCGGTGCCCGCGCTCGCCGCCGAGTTCGAGGTGTCCGCGACCCCCGTCCGCGAAGCCATGCTCGATCTCGAGCAGCGCGGCTTCGTCGAGTCCGTGCGCAACAAGGGCTTCCGGGTGACCCAGGTGAGCCTTCGGGACCTGCGCGAGATCGTCGAGCTCCGTCAGCTGCTCGAGGCGCCCGCGACGGGAGCAATCGCGGGCAAGGTTCCACCCGCTCGGATGCCGAAGTGGCGCACGATGGCCGACGAGATCGGCGCTCATGCCGAGGCTGCCGAGCTCACCCAGTTCATCGAGTCCGACCGCGACTTCCATCTCGCGCTTCTCGCGGAGTATGGCAACGAGCGCCTCGTCACCCTCGTGCGCGAACTTCGGTCGCAGACCCGCATGGTGAACCTCGCGAGAATGGCACACAGCCCCGAGCTGTCGGTGTCGGCGGCGGAACACCACCAGATGCTCGACCTGATCGAGTCCGGTGATGCCGAGGCGCTCGAGAAGCTGACGATCGCCCATCTCGGCCACGTGCTCGCGTGGTGGGCGGAATCACCCGCCGAATAGGCCCGTGGCGAGTGGGCGCCCGGCCGCGGCCCGCCGCCAAATCGTGACCTTCTAATGTTTGACACGCCAAAGAGTGGCATGTCATATTTTACTGGAGCGGTGCTGCTCCCAAGCTGAGTCTTTCCTGGCGAAGCATTCTGTGGAAGCGCCCGCGGAGTGTCCCCATCCAAGGAGAGGCAGATTATGAGAACCCCCAGGCGCACCACAGCCCTACTGGGCATCGCCGCAGCCGTGCTGCTGGCCACCACGGCATGCAGCGGCGGACTACTCGGCGGCGAGGCCGAGGACGACGGCGAAGCGGCAACCGGCCCGATCAAGATCGGCATGGTCATCCCGATCTCCGGCAGCAGCGCCCCCACCGGCGAGTACATGCAGAACGGCGCCGAGCTCGCCGTCAAGGAGATCAACGACGCCGGCGGAATCCTCGACGGACGCATGCTCGAACTCCTCGTCGAGGACGAGGCCTGCGACGCCCAGCAGGGAGTCGCGAGCGCCAACAAGCTCGTCTCGAGCGAGGTCGTCGTCTCGGTCGGCGGATACTGCTCCGGCGCGACGCTGCCGCAGCTGCCGATCTTCGGCGGCGCGAACATCCCGATGATCATTCCGGCCGCCAACTCCCAAGACCTCGTGCGCGAGGGCCTGAAGAACGTGTTCCTGATCAACGGCACCGGCCTCCAGCAGTCCACCGCGGCCCTCGACTTCATCACGAAGTCGGGCTACGCCACCGTCGCACTGGTCGATGACAACACGAGCTACTCGACCGACATCACCACCGAGACCGAGTCGCAGATCACCGAGGATGGCACGGCCGAGGTCGTGCTCAACACCTCCGTCAACGCGGGTGAGAGCGACTACTCCGCCGTCGTGCGCGACATCACCGGGTCCGGTGCGGAGATCGTCTACTGGACCGGCTACTACCAGGAGGGCGGCCTGATCATCGACCAGCTCCGCCAGGCGGGCTACGCCGGAGAGATCATGGTCGCCGACGGCAGCGCCGACGCGACGCTCGCCGAGATCGCCGGCGACGCGGCCGAGGGCGTCTTCGCCACGATGACGCCGACCCCCGACACCCTCGAGGGCGCCGAGGAATGGATCGCGAACTACGAGGCCGAGTTCGGCGCCGCTCCCGGCCCGTACTCGACCCAGTCGTACGACGCCGTGCGTCTCGCCGCCGAGGCGATCGAGAGCGCCGGGGGCACCGGCGGCGACGAGGTCATCGCGGCGCTCGAGGGCATCAGCGGCTTCGACATGTTCTCCGGCCCGCTGGAGTTCACCGACGAGCACACGCTGTCCAACGGCGGGTTCGTCATCCTCAAGATGGAGGGCGGAAAGTTCGTTCTCGAGGACTCCCTGTCCTGACCGTCTGATTGACGGATGCCGCGGCCGGGGTCCCCGAGACCCGGCCGCGGCACCCGTCTCAATCCCCTCACTGGACAGGTAGCTCATGAGTCAAATCATTTGGGACGGGCTCTTCGTCGGCTCGTTCTACGCCCTGATCGCGCTGGGTTACAGCATGGTCTACGGCATCATCAAACTCCTCAACTTCGCCCACGGCGACCTCTACATGCTCGGCGCCTTCATCGGTTTCGCCGTGCTCGCGTCGTTCGGCGGCCTCGCCACCTCGCTCGGGCTGTTCGCCCTCGTCATCGTGATGATGCTGAGCATGCTGATCACCGGCACCGTCGGAGTGGTCATCGAGCGCCTCGCCTACAGACCGTTGAGAGGGGCCCCGCGATTAGCCGTGCTCATCACAGCGGTGGGCGCCTCCTTCACCCTCGAGTACGGCATCGCCGCCATCGCCGGCCCGAACCCCAGGGGATTCCCCATCCGGCTCACCGGCGACGTCTTCGTGGTGCTGGGCGCGCGGGTGACGCTGCCGCAGATCGTGCTGATGATCATCGCCGGCCTGCTGATGATCGCGCTCGACACCTACATCCGCCGCACCTCGACGGGCCGCGCAATGCGGGCGATCTCCCTCGACATGAAGGGATCGCTGCTCATGGGAGTCAACGTGAATGCCGTGATCAGCCGCACCTTCTTCATCGGCTCGGCACTCGCGGGCGCCGCCGGCGTGATGGCCGGGGCCTACTACGGCAAGATCGACTTCCTGATGGGCTTCATCATCGGGCTCAAGGCGTTCACCGCGGCGGTCATCGGCGGGATCGGCAACATCCGCGGCGCCATGCTCGGCGGCCTCGTGCTCGGCCTGGTCGAGGCCTTCGGGTCCGAGCTGGTCGGCGGGCAGTGGCGTGACGCATTCGCGTTCGCCGTTCTCATCCTCTTCCTGACCCTGCGCCCGACCGGAATCCTCGGCGAGCGCGTTACGGAGCGTGTCTGACATGAGCGAGAACACCGACACCACATTCGCGCCGCCCCCGCCGCCCAAGACGAACACGCTGGGCGCGCGCGTCACGGCGATTTTCGAGAACAAATACATCGGATTGCCGGCCCTCGGCATTGCCCTGCTGATGCCATTCATCACGGCATCCGCCTATTCGCTCAACGTGATGACCACCGCCCTGATCTTCGTGGTGCTCGCGGCCGGCCTCAACATCGTCGTCGGGTACTGCGGACTGCTCGACCTCGGCTACATCGCCTTCCTCGCGGTGGGCGCGTACACCGCCGGCATCCTGTCCAAGATGTTCGAGCTGCCCGTGCTGTTCACCCTTCCCGCGGTGATCGTGATGACGGTGCTCGCTGGGCTCCTCATCGGGGCCCCGACGCTGCGGCTGCGCAGCGACTACCTCGCGATCGTCACGCTCGGGTTCGGCGAGATCACCCGCATCACCGCGAACAACCTCCAGGTGACGGGCGGGCCGTCGGGAATCTTCGGCATCCCCAGCTTCCTCACCATCGGCGAGTTCGACCTGCAACAGCCGGTGATCTTCTACTACATCACCGTGCTGATCGTGGCGGGGCTCGTTCTCGCCGCGGCGCGGCTGGGCAAGTCCCGGCTCGGCCGGGCCTGGCGCTACGTCAAGGAGGACGAGGACGCCGCCGAGGCGATGGGCATCCACACCTACAAGGTCAAGCTGCTCGCCTACATCTTCGGCGCGGTCTGGGGCGGGTTCGCAGGGATCCTTTTCGCATCCCACCTGTCGGCGGTGTCGCCGCAGAGCTTTCTGTTCCTGCAGTCGGCCCTCGTGCTGATGGCCGTCGTGCTCGGCGGCATGGGCAACATGAAGGGAGTCGTTCTCGGCGCCCTCGTGATCAGCCTGCTGCCCGAGCTGCTCCGCGATTTCGCCGAATATCGCTACCTCGTCTTCGGCGTGCTGCTCGTCGTGGTCATGGTGTTCCGCCCGCAGGGCTTCTGGCCCGCGCGCGGACAGGAGGCCGAACGTAAGATAACCGCGGTGGATGCCGCAGTGGCCGAGGGGAGAAGCCGATGAGCGCCGTGCTCGAGGTCACAGACCTGCAGATCCAGTTCGGCGGGGTCAAGGCTGTCGACGGTCTCTCGTTCGTCGCCAACGCCAAGGAGATCATCGCCGTCATCGGCCCCAACGGGGCCGGTAAGACGTCGGCGTTCAACTGCATCACGGGCTTCTACAAGCCCACCGGCGGCAGCGTGACACTCAACGGGGCCGAGATCACCGGCAAGCGCCCGGCGGACATCGCTGCCGGCGGAGTCTCGCGCACCTTCCAGAACCTGAGGCTGTTCCCCGACCTCACCGTGCTGGACAACGTGCGCGCAGGCATGCACCTCTACGGTGGCCAGAACTTCCTCGACGCCATCTTCCACACCCCGCGGTTCAAGCGCAGCGAGACGCTCTACACCGACGAGGCCCACTACTGGCTCGACTTCGTCGGCTACAAGGGGCAGCGCGGCGTGCCGATCCGCAACCTGGCCTACGGCCAACAGAAGCAGGTCGAGATCGCCCGGGCTCTCGCCCGCAAGGCCGAGCTGCTGCTGCTCGACGAGCCCGCCGCGGGACTCAACCACAACGAGAAGCAGACGTTGCTCGAACTCGTTCGGCGCATCCGCGACCTCGGCACCGCTGTCGTGCTCATCGAGCACGACATGGGCCTGGTGATGGAGGTGTCGGAGCGCATCGTGGTGATGAACTTCGGCAAGGAGATCGCCGAGGGAACCCCCGCCGAGGTGAAGGCAAACCCCGCCGTGATCGAGGCGTACCTCGGCAAGGACGACGAAGAGGAGGTGCCCTCTCGTGGCGATGCTTGAATTCGACAACGTCGAGGTGTTCTACGGCAAGGTGCAGGCACTGCGCGGAATCAGCCTGCGGGTCGACGAGGGCGAGATCGTCGCCCTGCTCGGCAACAACGGCGCCGGCAAGACCACGACCCTCTCGACGGCATCCGCCATCGTGCGCGTGCACTCCGGCTCGGTGACCTTCGACGGCACCGACATCTCCAAGGCCCAGCCCTGGAACGTCGTCGGGTCCGGACTCATCCACGTGCCGGAGGGCCGACGCATCTTCAGCACCCTCTCGGTGCTCGAGAACCTGCAGCTCGGCGGCTACCTCGTCAAGGAGCGCGGCCTCGTCGCCAAGCGGATCGAGCAGGTCTTCGAACTGCTGCCGCTGCTCGCGGAACGCCGCGCCCAGCACGGCGGAACGCTGTCCGGCGGCGAGCAGCAGATGCTCGCGATCGGGCGGGCGCTCGTGGCCGGTCCGAAAATGCTCATGCTCGACGAGCCGTCCATGGGGCTCGCGCCGCTCATCGTCGCCCAGGTGATGCAGGTCATCAGCGACATTCGCGACCAGGGCACGACCGTGCTGCTCGTCGAGCAGAACGCTCGAGCTGCGCTCAAGGTCACCGACCGCGCCTACGTGATCGAAGACGGTGCGACGACGCTCGAAGGGCGGGCATCCGACCTCATCTCGGACTCCCGCATCATCGACGCCTACCTCGGCGCATGACGGGCGCCGTGAACCCGCCCGGCGCTAGTAGTGTGTAACATACTATAAGTCGATCGGAAGGGGAGGCGCGTGGCGAACGATGTGATCGTCATCGGCGCGGGCATCATCGGTGCCGCCTGCGCCAGGGCACTCGCCGTCGCCGGCGTAGCGGTCACCGTGGTCGACCGCGGCACAACCGCGAGCGGCACGTCCGCGGCCTGCGAGGGCAACCTGCTGGTCTCCGACAAGGGGCCCGGCTATGAGCTCCAGCTCGCGCAGTACGCCTCCTCCCTCTGGGACGGCACCGTGGCCCGGCTCCGGGAGGAGCTCGGGCGGGGATTCCCCTCGCTCGAATTCGACCGCAAGGGCGGCCTTGTCGTCGCAACGACCGCCGCAGGTGCCCGCCCGCTGCTTGACTTCGCGGCCCTGCAGCGCGGCGCGGGAGTCGAAGCGCGGGTGCTCGACGCCGCCGAGGCCAGAGAGCTCGAACCCGACCTCACCCACTCGTTCCAGGCAGCCGTCTTCTATCCGGAGGATGCCCAGGTGCAGCCGGCCATCGCGACCGACGCCCTGATGGCATCCGCCCAGCAGCATGGCGCCCGGCTGCTCGAGAACACACCCGTCAGCGGCGGCATTCGCGATTCCTCCGGCGCCCTCGTCGGGGTGCAGACGCCGCAGGGCCCGCTGCGCGCCTCGCGCGTGCTCATCGCGGCCGGCCCCTGGTCGGGCGAGGTCGCTGAACTTCTCGGCGTCGCGTTGCCCGTGCGCCCGCGTCGCGGCGAGCTGCTCGTGACCTCCCGCATGCCGCATCGCATCTTCCACAAGGTCTACGACGGCGACTACGTTGGCGCCGTGGGGTCGGATGCCGGCGACCTGCAGGTGTCGAGCGTCGTCGAGTCCACCGCCGCCGGCACCGTGCTCATCGGCTCGTCCCGCCAGCAGAAGGGCTTCGACTCGCGGCTCGAGGTCGAGGTGCTCGGCCAGCTCGCCGCGAAGGCACTGCGGTTGTTCCCGTTCCTCGCCGGAGCCCAGGTGATGCGCAGCTACGGGGGCTTCCGCCCGTTCATGCCCGACCACCTGCCGCTCATTGGGGAGGACCCGCGCCTGCCCGGACTCTGGCACGCGACCGGCCACGAGGGCGCCGGCATCGGCCTCAGCCTCGCCACCGCCGAGCTCGTGCGCGACCTGATGCTCGGAACCCCGACGCGCATCGATGCGGCCCCGTTCCAGGCGTCCCGTGCCTCGCTGCTGCCGCACCTCACCGGGGTGGCGGCGTGAGCCCGCGGATGCTGCCGGCCGGCGACGACCCGATCCGCCCTGCAGTTCCGACCGCGCTCGCCATCACCCTCGATGGGGAGCGACTCGAGGGCATTGCCGGGCAGAGCATCGCCGGGGTGATCCTCGCCAGCGGCCGGCTCGGCTTCCGCCGTACCTCCGCCGCGGGCCGCCCACGGGGCATCTTCTGTGGAATCGGCGTCTGCTTCGACTGCCTGGTCGAGGTCGACGGCGCCCGCGACGTGCGCGCCTGCCAGCGCCGTGCGGTCGACGGCAACGTGGTCGTCACGCAGCACGACGCTCTACCGGTGCCGCCGGGCTCCGAACGGGGCGGCCGCGATGACTGAGGTGCTCATCATCGGAGCCGGACCCGCCGGCCTCGCCGCCGCCCGCGCGGCCCGCCGGCGCGGCGCATCCGTCATCGTCCTCGACTCGAGCGACCAGCTGGGCGGCCAGTACTGGCGCCACCTCCCGGCCGAGCGCCCCTCCACGCGGGAGCACACGCTGCACCACCACTTCCGGCAGTTCCAGGCCCTGAGTCGCGAGCTCGAGCAGGATCCCGGTTGCCGGATCCTTCGCAACGCCCAGGTCTGGGCGATCGAGCAGGGGTCGGCGGCATCCGCCAACGCCGGCAGCCTCCCCGGCGCATCCGCGGGGCCCGGCACCGTGCACGTGCTCCTCGGCGAACCCGACGGCGAGAACCGCGAGCGCCTCGTCGTGCGCCCCGACCGCATCGTTCTCGCCACGGGCGCGCACGACCGCACCCTGCCCTTCCCCGGCTGGGACCTCCCGGGCGTCTTCACCGGCGGTGCCGCACAGGCCCTTGCCAAGGGGGAGCGCATCGTCGTCGGCGACCGGGTTGTCGTGGCCGGCGCCGGACCGTTCCTGCTTCCCGTCGCCGCCGCACTCGCGAAGACCGGATCGGGAGTCGTCGGGGTGTTCGAGGCCAGCGGCGCGCCTACCCTCGTTCGCGGCTGGCTACCCCAGCCCTGGCAGCTCGTCAGCGCGGGCGGCAAGGCCCTCGAACTCGCGGGCTACGTCGCCGGGCAGCTCCGGCACCGCATCCCCTACTCCACGGGCCGCGCGGTCGTCGCCGCGCACGGAACCGACCGGGTCGAGGCAGTCACCATCGCCGACGTCGACGCCGACTGGGTGCCGATCCCCGGTACGCGACGGCGCATCGCCGCCGATGCCGTGTGCGTCAGCCACGGGTTCACCCCGCGCCTCGAGCTCGCCATCGCCGCCGGGTGCGCGCTCGGCCCGGAGCGCTTCGTCACGGTCGACGACGGTCAGCAGACCACCGTCGCCGGCGTACACGCCGCGGGGGAGATAACCGGAATCGGCGGCGTCGACCTCGCACTGGCCGAGGGCCAGATCGCCGGGCATGTCGCTGCGGGCGGCACCGCCGCCGACCCGTCGGTCGCCGGGGCCGTCCGCCGTCGCCGCGTGTTCGCGAGCTTCGCGCGCCGCATCGAGGCCGCCCATGGCATCCGTCCCGGCTGGCCCGCCATGCTCGAGCCCGACACCATCGTCTGCCGCTGCGAGGAAGTCACCTACGGCCGCCTCTGCGGGGTCGCCGACAGCACCGCCTCCCGGTCGCTGCGTGCGCTGAAGCTCAGCACCCGCGCCGGGCTCGGCATCTGCCAGGGCCGCATCTGCGGGCGTTCCGTCGAGGAGCTGCTGCAGGCGCGCACCGGCGGTCTCGGCGACGGCTCATCCACCGACCGGCGGCCGATCGCCGCCCCCATCCGTCTCGGGGAACTCGCCGCGGGAACCACCGCGCACCCCGACACCGACCACACGACCGATAAAGCGAAAGGGACGCAATGACCGACAAAACATTCGACTTGGGAGGCGTCATCGTCGCGACCACCCTCGCCTTCAAAGACGACGCCTCTGCGCCCGGCGGACTCGCCGTCGACTACGACAGGTTCGCGGCGCACTGCGACTGGCTCATCAACAACGGATGCCGCGGCGTCGGACCAAACGGATCGCTCGGCGAGTACTCGTCGCTCACCGATGAGGAGCGCCGCAAGGTCGTGCAGGTCGCCGTGGAGACCGTCGGCGACCGCGGCCTCGTCGTCGCGGGAGTTCACGGTGTCGGCTGGCACCAGGCCAAGAAGTGGGCCGAATACGCCCAGGAGGACGGCGCCGACGGCGTGCTGCTGCTCCCGCCGACGATCTACCGGGCGAACGAGTCCGAGGTGATCGAGCACTTCACGAGGGTCGCCGAGGTCGGGATGCCGATCATGGCCTACAACAACCCCTTCGACACCAAGGTCGACCTCGTACCCTCGCTCGTCGCGAAGCTCGCCGAGATTCCCGAGGTCGTGGCGATCAAGGAGTTCTCGGCCGATATTCGCCGGGTGCTCGAGATCAAGGAGCTGTGCGACATCGACGTCATCTGCGGCGCCGACGACCTGCTATTCGAGTCGCTCGTCGCGGGCGCGACGGGCTGGTTCGCCGGGTACCCGAATGCGTTCCCGCGCGAGGCAGTCGAAATCTACGACCTCGTCAAGGCCGGCCGCATTGCGGACGCCCTCGAGATCTACACGGCGCTCGTCGCGGTGTTCCGCTGGGACTCGAAGACCGAGTTCGTGCAGGCAATCAAGCTCTCGGTCGATATGGCCGGCGGCAGCTACGGCGGGGCGACCCGCCCGCCGCGCGGTCCGCTGAGCCCGGAGAACGAGGCGCAGGTGCGCGCGGACACGCAGCGCGCACTCGACTTCCTCGCCGCCCGCCGCTAGGCGCGCACCTTGCCGCTAGGTGCGCAGCTTGGCCGCCGAGTGTGCTCGTCCGCGCCGAGTGTGCCCGTCCGCGCCGAGCGTGCCCGTTCATGGAGGCTCGCTCGGCGCACCAGAGCACCGTCGACGCAATTTGACTGGATCTTGAGGTGATGTGACCGGAGACCCGGTCGCAGTGAAAGGATTGCCCGATGCGAAGCACCCGCATGCTCACCGCCGTCGACTCTCACACCGAGGGGATGCCGACGCGCGTCATCACGGGCGGTGTCGGCGTGATCCCCGGCGCCACCATGAACCAGAAGCGCCTGCACTTCATCGAGCACCTCGACGACATCCGGCTGTTCCTCATGAACGAGCCGCGCGGGCATCCGGCGATGAGCGGTGCGATCCTGCAGCCATCGACGAGGCCAGACGCCGAGTGGGGCGTGATCTACATCGAGGTCTCCGGATGCCTGCCGATGTGCGGCCACGGCACGATCGGCGTCGCGACCGTGCTGGTGGAGACCGGAATGGTCGAGGTCGTCGAGCCGGTCACCACGATCCGGCTGGATACCCCCGCGGGCCTCGTCATCGCGCGGGTGGCCGTGCGCGACGGCCACGCAGACTCCGTCACGATCGAGAACGTGCCCTCCTACTGCGTGCGACTCGACGCGACCGTCGAGGTGCCCGGCTATGGCTCCGTGCCCTATAGCCTCGCGTTCGGCGGCAACTTCTACGCGATGGTCGACCTCGACGCGGTCGGGCTCACCTTCGACAGGTCGCAGCAGCAGGAGATCCTCGCGGCCGGCCTGGCGATCATGGCCGCGATCAACGAGACCGATCCGCCCTCGCATCCGACGATCGACGGCGTCGACCACTGCCACCACGTCGAGTTCATCGCCCCCGGATCAGACGCCACTTTCAGCCGTCACGCCATGGCGATCTACCCCGGCTGGTTCGACCGCTCCCCGTGCGGGACCGGAACCTCGGCGCGCATGGCCGAGCTCTGGGCGCGCGGCGAGCTCGCGCTCGACACCGACTTCGTCAACGAATCGTTCATCGGGTCGATTTTCGTCGGCCGGCTGATCAGGGAGACGACCGTCGAGGGCATCCCCGCGGTCATCCCCACCATCACCGGGCGGGCCTGGGTCACCGGCATCGGGCAGTACCTGCTCGATCCGAGCGATCCGTTCCCGACCGGGTTCCAGTTCTGAATCCGCAGCATCCGACCGTGAGGAGCACCATGACCAGCACATCCCTGGACGAGCTCGAGATCATCGCCGCCCGCGCGGAGCACGTCGCGGCCGAGTGGGCGGAGACCTCGCCGAGCGACCGTGCCGCGGCACTCGTGGCGGCGGCCGACGCCCTGACGGCATCCGCTGGCGAGCTCATTGCCATCGCCATGGAGGAGACCGGGCTCGCCGAGGCGCGGCTCGCGGGTGAGCTCAAGCGCACCGCGGTGCAGCTGCGGCTGTTCGCCGAGGTCGTGCTCGATGGCGGCTACCTCGACGTCCGTATCGACGAGGCCGACCCCGACTTCGTTCTCGGACCGCGTCCGGACCTGCGCCGCTACCTGATCCCCCTGGGCCCCGTGCTCAACTACGCCGCGAGCAACTTCCCGTTCGCGTTCTCGGTGCTCGGTGGCGACACCGCCTCGGCCCTCGCCGCCGGCTGCCCGGTCATCGTGAAGGCGCACTCCGGGCATCCGCGGCTGTCCGAGGCCACTGCCAGGGTTGTCAACCACGCCCTCTCGGGGGTCGGGGCGCCCGACGGCATCCTGCAGCTCGTGATGGGGCAGGATGCCGGTGTCGCGCTTCTCCAGGACTCGCGCATTCAGGCCGGAAGCTTCACCGGGTCGATCCATGCGGGGCAGCTGCTCGCCGGGATCGCCGCGGGCCGGCCGATACCGATCCCGTTCTACGGGGAGCTCGGCAGCGTGAACCCGGTATTCGTGACCGCTGACGCCCTCGCCGAGCGCGCCGAGCAGATCGCCGACGGCTTCGTTGCGAGCGTCAGCGGATCGGCCGGGCAGCTGTGCACCAAGCCCGGATTCCTGTTCGTGCCGACCGGCCATGGCCTCGCTGCCGGGCTCGCCGAGCGTGCAGCACGGGTGCCGGAGCACCGGCTGCTGTACCCCGGCATCGCGAAGGGGTTCGGTGATCGACGCGACACGATCCTCGCAACCCCGGGGGTCAGCGTCATCGCCGAGGGGTCGCTGCGGTTCGACGACGCCGGACAGGGCTGGGCCACGCCGACGCTCGTGAGCGTGAGCGCCGCCGGGCTCGTGGATGCCGAGGACGCGCTCCTCGACGAGGCGTTCGGCCCGCTCGCCATCGTCGTCGAATACGAGAACGACCACGAACTCGCCGACCTGGCCGACGAGCTGTTCGCGGGCAACCTCACCGGGACGGTGCACGCCGCCGCGGGCGAGAGCAGCCTGCCGCTGCGCGAACTGGTCGACTGGCTCACCCGTCACACCGGACGCGTGCTGTTCGGCGGCTGGCCGACCGGTGTCGCGGTGACTCCGGCGATGCAGCACGGCGGACCATGGCCGGCGACGACCAGCGACTCCGGCACGTCGGTGGGCACCGCGGCGATTTCCCGGTTCCTGCGGGCGGTCAGCTACCAGGGTGCGCCGGCCGAGCTGCTGCCAGAGCCGCTGCGCGACGACAATCCCTGGGATGTGCCGCAGCGTCGCGGCCCGGCGGGCGAGTCCTCCGGCTGGGGGTCACGGGCGTAGCGGTCGTGGCGCTCCGAGTGGATCGGGAGCGCGCTCTGCCTCGCGTGTCGCGTGCGACCTGCTGGACCGGCGGGGTCGTTAACGGGTAATCCGCCGGTTCGCGACATGCGCTCCTGTTAGGGCAGCGGCGGGTCGCAAACCAGCGGCACCGTCATCGGCGGTGCCACCGAGTGGCACTGCCGCCGAGTTGCCCGATTGTGTCGTGCGATACCAGAGGCATCCAGCACAAGAGGGAAACTCGCGGATGCTGGACCTGCCCCGCTCGCGGAGTCAGCCCAGCTCGTCGTACCGGCCGGACGCGCGAGCGCCCCGCCGAAGTATGGTGCGGCCGTGCGCCGAAGCGCCCGGCCGCCAGGTCAGCTAGCGGCCGCCGCCGCGACGCCGTCCGGCGCCGCCCTGCGACATGCCGACGAGCCCGCCGCCAGATCCGGCACGACCAGCGCCGCCGCCGTTACGGCTGCCGCTGCGGCTTCCGCCATCGGCACCGGCCGGACGCGCGGACGACGTGGGCGCTGCGCCCTCGCCGCTCGCGGTGCTGTAGAAGCTGCGCGATCCGCCAGCGGCCGGACGGCCGCCACCGGCGCCACTCGAGGCGCCGCCGGAGCGGCCGCCGCCGGAGCGTGCGCCGCCGCTACGGGCCGGAGCACCGTCGCGGTTCTCGCGCTTGCGCTGCGCGTTGGCACCCTGTGAGCGTCCGCCCTGCGACTGCCCGCGAACGGGCTGCTCGGCGCGCGGCACCGGCTTCACATAGGCGGCGACGTCGCCAACGAGCGCGGCGACGGCGGGCGATGCTGCGGTGACCTGCTGCGGGGTGACCGTGATGGCCGCCTTGCGCAGCAGCGCCGCGGTGTCCTTGCGCTGGGTCGGGAGCACGAGCGTGACGACCTCGCCCTCCTTGCCAGCGCGGGCGGTGCGGCCCGAGCGGTGCAGGTACGCCTTGTGCTCGGCCGGCGGGTCGACGTGGATGACGAGTTCGATGTCATCGACGTGAACGCCGCGCGCCGCAACATCCGTCGCCACGAGCACTCGCACGCTGCCCTCGCCGAAGGCGGCGAGGTTGCGGTCGCGCTGCGGCTGGGACAGGTTGCCGTGCAGGTCGACGGCGGGGATGCCGGCGTCGCTGAGCTGCTTGGCGAGCTTCTTGGCGTGGTGCTTGGTGCGCATGAACAGGATGCGACGGCCGGTTCCCGAGGCGAGCTTCTCGATCAGCAGGCGCTTGGCTTCGACCGACTCGACCTCGAACACGTGGTGGGTCATCGCCGAGACGAAGGAGTTGGCCTCGTCGACCGAGTGCAGCACCTCGTTGTGGAGGTACTTCTTCACGAGCTTGTCCACGCCGTTGTCGAGCGTCGCCGAGAACAGCATCCGCTGCCCGTTGTTCGGCGTCTTGTCCATGATGCGCGTGACGACGGGCAGGAAGCCGAGGTCGGCCATGTGGTCGGCCTCGTCGAGCACGGTGATCTCGACGGCGTCGAGCGACACGAGGCCCTGCTTCATGAGGTCCTCGAGACGGCCGGGGCAGGCCACGACGATGTCGATGCCCGACTTGAGGGCGGCGACCTGGCGCTGCTGCGAGACGCCACCGAAGATCGTGGTGAGCTTCAGGTTGTAGGCGGCGGCGAGCGGCTCCATGGCCGTGGTGATCTGGGTCGCGAGCTCGCGCGTCGGGGCCAGGATCAGGCCGAGCGGGCGTCCGGGGCGGCGGTTGCCGCCGGCGAGCTTGCCGCCGAGGCGCGCGATCATCGGGATGGCGAAGGCGAGCGTCTTGCCGGATCCCGTCTTTCCGCGGCCCAGGACGTCGCGGCCGTTGAGGGTGTCGGGCAGGGTGTCCTGCTGGATCGGGAAGGGCGAGTCGATGCCGGCCTTGGACAGCGCGGCGACGATCGGCGCCGGGACGCCGAGTGCGGCGAACGTGGTTTCGAGCGTGGTTGTTTCAGACAAGAAGGTGCCTTTCGGGCAGATGCTGGTCCGGCAGCGCGGCTGGCGCGCAAGTGGACCCATAATGGCGAAGATGGCAATGGCCACATCCGTTCGCCGTAAGAAAATGTCTACGAACCGGATGCCTGTGTGAGGCGTTTCCGATGAGAAGAGTTAGCGTTCTCCGACGCAAGGAACCCGACAGCGGATTCGCAAGTGACCCCAGCCTAGCAGGTGGCCTCCGCGGCGGCGTGAGAGCCGCCTCCTAGTACCGTTCGCCGACCGGGATCTCGACCGCGACGGTGTTGCCCGGCTGGGCCAGCGGACAGGCCCACGCCGGGTCGTACGCGCAGGAGGGGTTGTAGGCGAAGTTGAAGTCGAGCACGAGCGAGTCGGGGGCGCTGCCAGCGCCGAGATCCGCACCCTTGACCGTGTCGAGCAGGTAGCGTCCGCCGCCATAGGTGCCGCCGGGTCGGCCCGCGAGCGCATCCTTCACCGGAACGAACAGCCCTCCGCCGTAGCTTGCCAGCCTCCACACGTCGAGCGGGCCGACAGCCGGAACATCCACGACTCCGACGAGGTCGAACGGAACGATGCCGTCGGTTCCCGTCTCGACCTCGAACCGCCGGGGCTCGGCGGGGGCAACCTGCACCTCGAAGCGCCAGTCAGGGTCGTAGGGCTTCACCTTGAGGCCGGTGAATTCTGCAAGGTCCGCGGGAAGCAGGGGAGTGGACGGATGCTCCGCGAACAACCGATCACGCTCCCGCCGCCACAGATCGTGGGCGGCGTACAGGTCGGTGGCGTGACGCACCTCGGCGTAGAGGGCGAACACGCGGCGGCGCCAGTCGGCGATCTCGAGGGCGGTCATGACTCGAGGCTAACCGCGGCAGGCTGTGACGCGGCGCTGGGCGTGCACGGCGCGAGTGTCGCGATCTGCCTGGTGGCCCGCCACAGCTGCGCGAGTTGCCCGAATGTGTGTCGTCTGGGGCGGCGGAGGCGACTGCAGTGGGCGGCTCGCGGAGGCCGACGAGCGGATGCCGGTCGCCCCGCGGCCGTAACTGTCAGCCGGCGGCCGTGTGGCGTCGCGCGAAGAACCTTCGCACGCTCGCGTCGTTGAGTCGCACTGTCGTCGAGCCGACGGCGAATGGGGTCATCGCTCCCGCTGACGGAGTGGCCGCGCCCGGCACGGTCGACCGTAACGCCTTCTGCACCGGGATGGGGCCGGTTGCTGGAGGCACGACGGTGGGCCCGGCGTCGCCGAAGAATGCTTTTGTCATTCGGATGCTTCCCCCTCATGAGACAGTCGAGCGGGAGTGCCGCCTCGACCAGCGAATGAGAGGAGTCAAACCTCTGCGCCGCAGCTCGGGCAAGCCATTGACAAGTCGGCCAACGCAGCTTCCGAGCATTGATCGACGGCTACCAGGTGCGTGCGAGGGCCCTCATCCGCAGCGCCCGGTACTGCCAGAACACCCAGTACATCGGCCACAGCAGCGGGCTGAGCGGGCCCGCATCGAAGACGAGCTGATCGCGGTAGAGCGTGCCGCCGCCGTGCGCCGGGGCCACGGCCATCGTGTGTTCCCAGTAGTTGACGGCGGTGAAGATGCCGCTCACGCCGTAGCCGCTATCGCGCACGAGCCTCGTGTGGCCGTGCGTCGGCGGATACGAAATCGCGATGACCTGCTCTCCCAGCGGGAGAACGCCGAGACCCGCGACCCGCACCGGATGCTCGCCTTCTGACCACTCCTCCTGGAAGCCGTCGGGCTCGAGAGAGTGGAAGACCATCAGCGGCGCGGACACGCTGCGCAGTCCGGCCGGGGACCTGATCGCGCGCCACGCGGCATCCGGTTCGCAGTCGAGGATCAGTTTGAGGAGAACACGCATGTGGCCAGTCTCGTCGTCACGGCCACCGAGTACAACGCGGTGGGTGGCGTGTCACCCGTGAGTCGCCCCCATCTGCTGCGTACTCGGGAATTCGTCGCGAAGTCGCACTGTTCGGCCAAGGACAGCATTCGTTCGCATCAACTCCGGAGGTACACCCATGAAGGCAACTGTCAACGGCACCGTCGTCGCCGAAGCTCCCAAGGAAGATCTCATCTCGATCGAGGGCAACTGGTATTTTCCGCCCTCGAGTGTCAACGAGGAATTTCTGACCAAGAGCCCCAGCCCGTACCACTGTCCGTGGAAGGGCGACTGCCAGTACTTCAACGTTCAGGACGGCGAGACCTCGCTGCAGGACCGCGCCTTCAGCTACCCCACCCCCTACCCGACGGCGTTCGACCGCGTCGGCAAGGATTTCAGCGGCTACGTGGCCTTCTGGAAAGAGGTCAAGGTCACCGAGTAGCACGCGTGGCACGCGTGGACCGGGCGGCGTGCAGGTCTGCCCGGTCTGCCCGGTCTGCCCGGTCTGCCCGGTCTGCCCGGTCGGACTCGAGCGCTATCCCGCCGCGCTCCGCCGCGCCGCAGGCGAAATGATCCGCTCCGACCAGGCGATGAGGTTGGCCGGGTCATACTTCTTCGCGCACCGCCCGCAGGCTAGTGCCCGGGCGGGCTTGCGGTACCGGTAATGCTCGTGCCCGCCCGGACAGAGGCCGACCCACGGGGCGAGATCATTCGCGATCGCCCCGTCGTGCAGCCGCTTTCCCTCGTAGCCCAAGTCGTGCGCGATCCGCTTCCAGCGCGGCCCGTGGCCCGCCGCCGACCCCGCGATCGCATGCGCCACCTCGTGCAGCAGCACCTGGTGAATCTCGTCGTCGTCGTAGCGGGCGGCGAGATAGCGGGACACGGTGATGCGCTTATGGGTGAAGTTGCACAGCCCGGCGCGCGTCTTCGCGGCGTCGAACCCGAACGACCACGTCGCATCGAGGTGCAGTGTGATGAGGGCATCCGCCCAGCGCCGCACGCGATCTAGTTCTGCCACGCCTCGAAGATAACCCGGCTCCGCCGACATTGGCCATCTCGCCTCGCAGCCTGTGGACTTACGCCCTCGACAAGAGGCTGTGCACCAGAACCCGCGACGAGCCTCAGGCCGGTTCGGTCAGCATCCGCCGCATGATGGTCTCGAGCGCCTCGTCGAGGGCCGTGAGCTGCTCCGGGGGAGCGCCCTGGCTCGCACGGAGTTTGACGAGCTCCGAGATGGTCGAGCGTGCCTCCTCGAGCCGGCGCAGGTCGACGAGCACGCTCGCGAGTTGGTAGAGAGCGGATGCCTCGAGCTCGCCCCAGGCCTCGGTGTGCGCGGCGAGGCTGCAGGCCTTGACCTCGGTGAGGGCGCGATCGAGCGATCCCTTGTCCTGCAGCACGCGGGCGCGCCGCAGTCGGGCGGCGGTCACGTCCTCCCGATCGCCCGTGAAGAAAGCGAGCCGGTAGCTTTCCTCGGCGGTCGCGAGGGCCTCGTCGAGCCGGCCGAGCACGCGCAGCAGATCGGCGCGTTCGGCGACGGCAGCGGTGCTCCTCGCGGTGCCGAGCTCGTCGAGTCGAGACTGGGCAGTGCGCAGGTCCGGCGTATCGTGAAGGCTATTGCTGATCATTGACACGAGGATATCCCCGACTCGGCTGTTCACCCCTCGACCGGAGGCGCGAGTCGGACCTCGATGATTTTATCGTCGCCCTCCGTCGGCTCGCCGCGGCCGTCCGTGTTGTTCGTGAGCATCCAGAGGGTGCCGTCGGGGCCGGCCGCGACGTCGCGCAGCCGCCCGAATTCGCCTTGGAAGTAGGCGACGGAATCGATCGTCTCCTCGCCGGGGTAGATCGTCCAGAGGCGCTCGCCGCGCAGCGCGGCGAGGAAGAACGTGTCGCGCACGAACGCCAGCCCGCTCGGGCTCGCCTCGGAGGTCGCCCACTGCTGCACCGGGTCGACGAAGTCGTTGACGCTCGCGATGCCCTCGACCTCCGGCCAGCCGTAGTTCTGGCCGGGGAGGATCACGTTGAGCTCGTCCCACTGGTTCTGGCCGAATTCGGCGGCCCAGAGCAGGCCGTCCCTGTCCCAGGCGAGTCCCTGCGGGTTGCGGTGGCCGAGCGAGAAGACGAGCGAGTCGGCGAACGGGTTGTCCTCGGGCACGGCCCCGTCGGGCAGCATCCGCAGGATCTTGCCGCCAAGCGACGCCACATCCTGCGCGCGGTCGGGCTCGCCCGCGTCGCCGGCAGTGGCGTAGAGCATGCCGTCGGGGCCGAACGCGAGGCGGCCGCCGTTGTGGGTGGTGGACTTGGGGATGCCGGTGAGCACGTCCTCCGTGATGCCCAGGCGGTAGGTGCCGGGGTCGCCTTCGAGCTGCATCCGCACGATGCGGTTGTCCTCGGACGCCGTGAAGTAGGCGTAGAGCCAGGTGGTCGCCGTGCCCTCCGCCGGTCGCTCCGCCGCGCCCTCCGCCGCTCCCTCCGCCGCGAGCACCGCAAGCCCGAGCAGCCCGCCCTCGCCGCCGGGCACGACCCCGCCGACCACGCCGGCATCACGCACCTCGCCCGTCGCGGTCAGTTCCTTGACCAGAGCTGAGTCACGCTCGCTGATCAGGGTCGAGCCGCTCGCCATCCGCACCATCGACCACGGCGCGGTCAGGCCGGTCGCGATCACGGTCGTGTCGCCGACGGGCTGCACGGGCCCGGCCTCCGGGTCGCCTGTCTCGCTCGGCGCGGGAGGAACCGGCGTCGGCTCCTCGGTCGGTCCTGAGCATCCGGCCAGTACGACGACGGCCGCGACAAGCCCCGCCCCCCACGCGCTGCGCCACATCGTTGTCATCCCTTCATCATTCAGGAGGTGAGGGCCACGCGGGGGATTTGACAGCGAGTCCCTCGGCTGGGAGGCCCGCTCCCGGCGCGAATCGCCGGAAAGGGCGACTCTTTCGGGCGAGCGGCGGCGGAGGGAGGGATGCCGCGGCAATTGACTCCTGAATAATGAAAGCCACCGACAGCCGCAGCCAGCCGCGGCCGCACCCATCGACTCAGGAGCCAGCGCGGGTCTGGAATATATTCTTCGCGGGCGGCGGAGACGGGATCGCGGTCGCGTCGGTCACGATCGGGGCGCCGGCGATCCAGTCGGTCAGCTCGCGTCCGGCGATGACCTTCGACGGATGCGGCCCGCCGGCCAGCAGCCGCGGCATCCAGTCGAGCGGAAGCGGCTGGTTCGAGCCGACGAGCACCACGTTGCCGAAGCGGCGCCCCTTGAGGATCTGCGTCTCGGCCAGCGCGGCGACCTCGACGACCGCCGACAGCAGCGTCGCAGCCTGGCCGCGAGCGAAGGCGAGCCCCGGACCGTCCGCGACGTTCACCGCCACGACGCCACCCGGCGCCAAAAGTGTCGCGACCTCCCTGTAGAACTCGATGCTCGTCACGTGCGCCGGCGTGCGCGCCCCGGAGAACACGTCGACGACAACGAGGTCGGCGCTGCCCCGCAGCCCCGGCGGCAGCTTCTCGACGACCGCGCGCGCGTCGCCGTGCCGCACCCGGATCGAGGCCTGCTTGGGCAGCGGAAGCTCGGCGCGCACGAGGTCCACGAGCTCCATCTCGAGCTCGATCACCTGCTGCCGCGAGCCCGGCCTGGTCGCGTGGATGTAGCGCGGCAGGGTGAACGCCCCCGCGCCCAGATGCACCGCGGTGATCGGCTCGCCGGGCATCCCGAGCTGGTCGATCACGTGCCCGATGCGCTGCACATATTCGAAGAACAGCTCGCTCGGATCGTCGACGTTCACATGCGACTGCGGAGTGCCGTCGACGATGAGGGTGAACGCGCCCGGCACCCAGCGATCGGGTTCGATCACGGTGTGGAAGCCGCTGAGCTTCAGGTGGGCGGAGGGAAGATCGGTCACGCTCCGACCCTGCCACACCCGCGCGCCCGCCACGACTAGCATTCGTGCATGACAGCTCCCAAGCGCGACATTCCCGCCGGCCTCCGCAAGCAGCTCGACGCGCAGTCCTATGTCGGGCCGGCGACGTTCGGTATGCGGCCCCTGCTCACCGAGCCGCAGCAGCTCGACGAGTGGCAGCCCGACGTTGCGATCGTCGGTGCGCCGTGGGACGACAACACCACCAACCGCCCCGGTGCCCGGTTCGGCCCGCGCTCGCTGCGCGCCAGTGCCTACGATCCCGGCACCTACCACCTCGACCTCGGCATCGAGATGTTCGACCACCTCGAGGTCGTCGACTACGGCGACGCCGTCACGAGCCACGGAATGTGGGAGCTGTCAAAGAGGGCCGTGTACGACCGGGTTCAGGATGTCGCGAGTCGCGGCATCGTTCCCGTCGTCATCGGCGGCGACCACTCGATCACCTGGCCGGCGGCCACCGCCGTCGCCGAGCACCACGGCTACGGCAACGTCGTCATGATCCACTTCGACGCGCACGCCGACACCGCGAACATCATCGAGGGCAACCTTGCGAGCCATGGCACCCCCATGCGCCGCCTCATCGAGTCGGGCGCCATCCCCGGGCCGAACTTCATCCAGTGTGGCCTGCGCGGATACTGGCCCGGCGAGGAGGACCAGAAGTGGATGCGCGACAACGGCCTCAAGCACTTCATGATGCAGGAGTTCTGGGAGCGCGGGGTTCGCTCCGTGATGACCGACGTGATCGCCGCGGCGCGGAAGCGGGCGGATGCGGTGTACCTGTCGATCGACATCGATGTGCTCGATCCGGCGTTCGCGCCCGCGACCGGAACGCCGGCGCCCGGCGGATTCGCACCCATCGACCTGCTGCGCATGGTGCGCCAGATCGTGCTCGAGACGAACGTGATCGCCATGGACGTCACCGAGGTCAGCCCGCCGTACGACCACGCCGATGTGACCGTCAATAACGCGCATGGGCTGATCTGGGAGGCGCTCGCCGCGCTCGCCTGGAAGAAGCGGGACGCCGCGCGGGCGGGTGAGGTGACTCCGGCTCCGGGGGAGTAGCCGCGCGCTGGGATTCGTGCGCAGTGCGCAGTGCGCAGTGCGCAGTGCGCAGTGCGCTCGACGAGCCGGTGGTGGTCGCGGGGCACGAGGCGGCGCCGGGGATGGTCGCGATAACAGCTAACGTCCGTCGCGCGGGTGTTCCCGCGCGACGCGGGCTGCACGCGAAGTTGCCGGTGGCACACCGCCAGCGACTGCGCGCTCGTCCCGCGTTTCACGAATGCGGGGACCGCGGATGCCCAGCGCGCGGGTACTTCGCGTGAGTGCGCTCGCCGACTGTGGTGGCTGAGCGGGCATTGCGCGGGTAGTGCGCGTGACCGCGGGTAGTGCGCGTGACCGCGGGTAGTGCGCGTGACCAGTGCACGTGACCGCGCTCGCCGAGGCGGCTCGCGGCCGCCGAGTGAGGCCGCTGACGCCGAGTGTGCCTGGTGGGACAGGCACGCTCGGCACGAACAGGCACGCTCGACGCGAACAGGCACGCTCGACGCGAATTGGCACCGTGCTTGACCGAGTCAACAGTCGCGCTCGCCCGGTGTGCCCGTTGCGCTGGGCCGCGGGTGAGCACGGGTAGTGCCCATGACCGCGCTCGCCGAGACGGCTCGCGTTCGCGCTCGCCCAGTGTGCTCGCTTCCGTCGAGTGTGCCCGGTGGAACAGGCACGCTCGGCACGAACAGGCACGCTCGAGCATTAGCCGCCACCCCGGCCATTGCCGCCCCCGCCCCCGAGCATTAGCCGCCACCCCGGCCATTGCCGCCCCCGCCCCCGAGCATTAGCCGCCACCCCGGCCATTGCCGTCGCCGCCCCAGCATCCGCCGCCCAGCCTCGCCCCAATCCATCAGAAACCTTGCAGGTGTTAAGTTTTTGTGTGACCCTGACGTGAGCAAACAAGGGAGTTTCGCATGTTCGCAGTCAGACGCCGGGCCGTCGTCACGGTCACGGCACTCATCGCGGGGGCGCTCATCATCGCCCCGGCCGCCACCGCCAACGCGGGAAAGCCGGCGGCCCCGGGCACGCCCGTCGCATCCGCCGACGACGCCACATTGAAAACCTACGCCGCCGACACCTGGGCATCGCTCGACGCGATGACCGACCCCGACACCGGGCTGCCGGCCGACAACATCGAGGGCGACCTCACCGCCCCGAGCGGATTCACCAGTCCCACCAACATCGGCGGATACCTGTGGTCGGTAGTCTCGGCGCGAGACCTCGGCATCATCGGCAAGCAGGACGCCCTCAAGCGGATGAAGAAGACGCTCGCGTCGATCGCCGCACTCGAGCGGCACGAGCCGAGCGGGATGTACTACAACTGGTACTCGCCGACCGACGGCGCGAAGCTCACGACGTGGCCGAGCTCGGGCGATCCGGTCTATCCGTTCGTCAGCACGGTGGACAACGGATGGCTCGCGTCGGCGCTCCGCGTCGTCGTCGAGGCCGAGCCCAAGCTCGCCGCGCAGGCGCAGTCCCTCTACGACGAGATGGACTTCGCCTACTTCCACGACCTCGACGCGCGCCCGACCGTCGGCCTCAACCGCGGCGGATTCTGGGTGCAGCCGCCGCCCGGGTGCAACATCCCCGGCAACTACGGCGGCGACACCAGCGAGCTGTACTACACCTGCCACTGGTATGACACGACCGTGAGCGAGGCCCGGATCGCGACCTACATCGGCATCGCGAAGGGCGACATCCCCGAGAAGTCCTACTACGGAACCTGGCGCACAATGCCGGAGCAGGGCTGCGACTACTCCTGGCAGGAGCAGAAGCCGACCGGCGTGACGCGCGAGTACCTCGGTGTCCCCGTCTATGAGGGCACCTACGAATACCGCGGCATGTCGCTCGTTCCCGCGTGGGGCGGCAGCATGTTCGAGGCGCTCATGCCCGACCTGTTCGTTCCGGAGTCGAGCTGGGGCGAGAAGTCCTGGGCCGTCAACCACCCGGCCACCGTGCGCGCCCAGAAGGAGCACGGCCTCGACGAGGCCGGCTACGGCTATTGGGGCTTCTCGCCCGCGAGCGACCCGTTCGCCGAGTACCGGGAGTACGGCGTCGAGGAGATCGGAATCAGCTCCGACGGCTACGGCTCGGATGCCGAGAAGACCGACGTCGACAAGGGCTACGAGGGATGCCGCGAGGCGACCAACCCCGACCCGACCTTCGGCGACGGAGTGGTCACGGCGCACGCGTCGTTCCTCGCCCTGCCGTACGACAAGGCGGGCGCCCTCGATAACCTCGCGGCGATGAAGAGCGAGCTGGGCGCCTACGGTCCCGGCGGCTTCTACGACGCCGTCGCGACCGAGAGCGGCACGGTCGCCGACCGCTACCTCTCGCTCGACCAGTCGATGGTCATGGCCGGGATCGCGAACGAGCTGCTCGACGACCGCCTCAAGGAGTACTTCGTCGACAAGCCGTTCGAGCGTGTGGTGAAGCCGCTCGTCGCGGCGCAGGTCTTCGGGTCGCACCTGTAGAACCGGGCGGGCGGATGCCGGGAGTCGTGGTGACTCCCGGCATCCGCGGGCTCTGCTGCGGCGGTGTCGGTCGAGTCGCCGGGCATGCGCCGGTCGCGGCGATGGAGGGTGTGCCGGTGCCGCTGGTTTACTGACCGGCCAGACGGCATTCCGCAACCTGTTCGCCGAGTGTGCTCGTCGTCGCCGAGTGTGCCTGTTGCAGCAGGCACGCTGGGCGCGAGGAGGCGCTCTCGGCGCGAGGGGACACTCCTCGGCCGATGGGGGGCGTGGAGTCGGCGGATGCGCTCTCGGCCGGCATCCGCTCCGCCCCGCAGCACCCCTCCCCACGCTGAGAGTTCGCAGTGCTTATAACCGATTCCGAGAATCAGGTCAAGAAACGAGTGGACACGGCGCGCCAAAGAGGCCTATGCTTGATCCTTGCGCTTCCAGTACCCCACGCCTTCATATTGCGGTCGGCATTGCCTGTACGAACACGTCTCGTACAGCCATCCTGCGAAGCAACAATCACACCGACTGTAACTGGCCCAACGGCCCACCGGAGGTTATTTCCTTGGCTGCTGCGAAAAACGCAACCACCAGCAATTCACTCAAGAACGGACGCACCGCATCGCGTCTCTCGTTCGCCAAGATCACTGACAACCTGACGGTTCCCGATCTGCTCGCACTGCAGACCGAGAGCTTCGACTGGCTCGTCGGCAACGACCTGTGGAAGACGCGCGTCGCTGACGCGCAGGCCGCCGGTCGCCAGGATCTGCCGACCCGCAGCGGACTCGAGGAGATCTTCGAGGAGATCTCCCCCATCGAGGACCTCGGCGAGACGATGCAGCTCTCCTTCGCCAAGCCGGAGCTCGAGCCGGAGAAGTACACGATCGACGAGTGCAAGGAGCGCGGCAAGACCTATTCCGCTCCTCTCTACGTCGAGGCCGAGTTCATGAACCACCTCACGGGTGAGATCAAGACCCAGACGGTCTTCATGGGTGACTTCCCCCTGATGACCGAAAAGGGAACGTTCATCATCAACGGCACCGAGCGTGTCGTCGTCTCCCAACTGGTGCGCAGCCCCGGCGTGTACTTCGACCGCGCGCAGGAGAAGACCTCCGACAAGGACATCTACTCCGCACGCATCATCCCGAGCCGCGGTGCCTGGCTCGAGTTCGAAATCGACAAGCGCGACCAGGTCGGCGTTCGCATCGACCGCAAGCGCAAGCAGTCGGTCACCGTGTTCCTCAAGGCGCTCGGCCTGACCAGCGAAGAGATCATGGAGGAGTTCAAGGGCTTCGCCTCGATCGAGCTCACCCTCGAGAAGGACAACATCCTGACCAAGGATGAGGCGCTCAAGGACATCTACCGCAAGCTCCGTCCGGGAGAGCAGGTTGCCGCCGAGGCCGCGCGTGCACTCCTCGACAACTTCTACTTCAACTCCAAGCGCTACGACCTCGCGAAGGTCGGTCGCTACAAGATCAACCGCAAGCTCGGTATCGAAGCCGCTTTGAGCGACTCGGTCCTGACCGTCTCCGACATCATTGCGACGATCAAGTACCTCGTGTCACTCCACGACGAGCGCAAGACCATCGAGGGCGTCCGCGAGGGCAAGGCCGTCGACATCCGTCTCGACATCGACGACATCGACCACTTCGGCAACCGTCGCATCCGCGCCGTCGGAGAGCTCATCCAGAACCAGGTGCGCACCGGCCTGTCCCGCATGGAACGCGTCGTTCGCGAGCGCATGACCACGCAGGACATCGAAGCGATCACGCCGCAGACCCTGATCAACGTGCGCCCCGTCGTCGCCGCGATCAAGGAGTTCTTCGGAACGAGCCAGCTGTCGCAGTTCATGGACCAGAACAACCCGCTCGCGGGCCTGACCCACAAGCGTCGCCTCTCGGCCCTCGGGCCCGGCGGCCTGTCGCGTGAGCGCGCCGGCGTCGAGGTTCGAGACGTCCACCCCTCTCACTACGGCCGCATGTGCCCGATCGAGACCCCGGAAGGCCCGAACATCGGCCTGATCGGTTCGCTCGCGTCGTTCGCACGCATCAACGCGTTCGGCTTCATCGAGACCCCGTACCGTCGCGTTGTCGGCGGCAAGGTCACAACCGACATCGACTACCTCACCGCGAGTGAGGAAGACGAGTTCGTCGTCGCGCAGGCCAACGCCCCGCTGACCAAGGACAGCCACTTCGCCGACCCTCGCGTGCTCGCACGTAAGAAGGGCGGAGAGGTCGACCTCATCCCGGTCGAGGACATCGGCTACATGGATGTCTCCCCGCGCCAGATGGTGTCGGTCGCGACCTCGCTCATCCCGTTCCTCGAGCACGACGATGCAAACCGCGCCCTCATGGGTGCGAACATGCAGCGCCAGGCCGTCCCGCTGCTGCGCAGCGAGAGCCCGCTCGTCGGAACCGGCATGGAGGGCTACGCGGCCATCGACGCCGGCGACGTGCTCACGGCCGACAAGGCCGGAGTCGTCTCCGAGGTCTCCGCCGACGTCGTCACCGTCATGCTCGACGAGGGTGGCACGCAGGACTACTACCTTCGCAAGTTCGACCGCTCCAACCAGGGCACGAGCTACAACCACCGCGTGATCGTCAGCGCGGGTGACCGCGTCGAGGTCGGCGAGGTCCTCGCCGACGGTCCCGCGACCGAGAACGGCGAGCTCGCGCTCGGCAAGAACCTCCTCGTGGCGTTCATGTCGTGGGAGGGCTACAACTTCGAGGACGCGATCATCCTGAGCCAGAACCTGGTGAAGGACGACGTGCTGTCGTCGATCCACATCGAAGAATATGAAGTGGATGCCCGCGACACGAAGCTCGGCAAGGAAGAGATCACTCGCGACCTGCCGAACGTCTCCCCGGAGCTGCTCGCCGACCTCGACGAGCGCGGCATCATCCGCATCGGCGCCGAGGTCCGCCCCGGCGACATCCTCGTCGGCAAGGTCACGCCGAAGGGCGAGACCGAGCTCAGCGCCGAGGAGCGCCTGCTGCGCGCGATCTTCAACGAGAAGAGCCGCGAAGTGCGCGACACGTCGCTCAAGGTTCCCCACGGCGAGCAGGGCACGATCATCGCCGTCAAGGAGTTCAACACCGAGAACGACGACGAGCTCGGCTCCGGCGTCAACCAGCGCGTTGTCGTCTACATCGCCCAGAAGCGCAAGATCACCGAGGGTGACAAGCTCGCCGGTCGTCACGGCAACAAGGGCGTCATCTCCCGCATCCTGCCGGTCGAGGACATGCCGTTCCTCGCCGACGGAACCCCCGTCGACATCGTGCTGAACCCGCTGGGTATCCCGGGACGAATGAACTTCGGCCAGGTTCTCGAGACCCACCTCGGGTGGGTCGCGAAGCAGGGCTGGGAGGTCGAGGGCAAGCCCGAGTGGGCAGCGAACCTTCCGGAAGAGGCGTTCTCCGCCGCTCCCGGCACGAAGGTCGCCACCCCGGTGTTCGACGGCGCGCTGGAGGCCGAGATCGAGGGCCTCCTGGACTCGACCACGCTCACCCGCGACGGCGACCGCCTGATCGACTCGTCCGGAAAGGCCCGTCTGTTCGACGGCCGTTCCGGTGAGCCGTTCCCGCAGCCCGTGGCAGTCGGATACATGTACATCCTCAAGCTGCACCACCTCGTCGACGACAAGATCCACGCTCGCTCGACCGGACCGTACTCGATGATCACGCAGCAGCCGCTGGGTGGTAAGGCACAGTTCGGTGGACAGCGCTTCGGAGAGATGGAGGTCTGGGCCCTCGAGGCCTATGGCGCCGCCTACGCACTCCAGGAGCTGCTCACGATCAAGTCCGACGACATCCTCGGCCGCGTCAAGGTGTACGAGGCGATCGTCAAGGGCGAGAACATCCAGGAGCCCGGCATCCCGGAAAGCTTCAAGGTTCTGATCAAGGAGATGCAGTCGCTGTGCCTGAACGTCGAGGTGCTCTCGGCCGACGGCAGCGCGGTGAGCCTGCGCGACACGGACGACGAGGTCTTCCGTGCCGCCGAGGAACTCGGCATCAACATCTCCACCAGGTTTGAGAACTCGTCCATCGACGACATCTAAAGCCCGGCCCGATAAAGACTTTCGTTTTCCAAGGAAAGAAGTAAACATTGCTCGACGTTCACGCGTTTGACGAAATCAAAATCGGTCTCGCTACCGCCGACGACATCCGTCGCTGGTCGCATGGTGAGGTCAAGAAGCCCGAAACGATCAACTACCGCACGCTGAAGCCTGAGAAGGATGGTCTCTTCGGAGAGCAGATCTTCGGGCCGAGCCGTGACTGGGAGTGCTCGTGCGGCAAGTACAAGCGAGTCCGGTTCAAGGGCATCGTGTGTGAGCGCTGTGGCGTGGAGGTCACCAAGTCCTCCGTGCGCCGCGAGCGCATGGGCCACATCGAGCTCGCCGCACCGGTCACCCACATCTGGTACTTCAAGGGTGTGCCGAGCCGTCTCGGTTACCTGCTCGACATGGCGCCGAAGGACCTCGAGAAGGTCATCTACTTCGCCGCGTACATGATCATCTCGATCGACGAAGAGGCACGTCACGCCGACATGCCCGGACTCGAGAACGAGCTCCGGCTCGAGATCAAGGCCCTCGAGGGACAGCGCGATTCGCGCATCGCCGAGCGCCTGTCACGTCTCGAAGTCGACCTCGCCGCACTCGAGGCCGAGGGTGCCAAGGCCGACCAGAAGCGTCGCACGAAGGATGCAGCCGAGAAGGAGATGGGTCAGGCTCGCAAGAGCTTCGACGAGCAGATCGCCCACCTCGAGCGCGTCTGGGACGACTTCCGTGGCCTCAAGGTCGGCGAGCTCAAGGCGGAGGATGCTGTCTTCCACGAGCTCCAGGACCGCTTCGGCATCTACTTCAGCGGCTACATGGGCGCCGAAGCGATCCAGAAGCGCCTGCAGGCGTTCGACCTGGCGGCGGAGAGCGAGTCGCTCCACCTCCAGATCGCCGAAGGCAAGGGCCAGAAGAAGATCCGCGCGATCAAGCGACTGCGCGTGGTCAACTCCTTCCTGCAGACCGGCAACTCGCCGGCCGCCATGGTGCTCGAGGTCGTCCCGGTCATCCCGCCGGAGCTGCGCCCGATGGTGCAGCTCGACGGTGGCCGCTTCGCAACCTCCGACCTCAACGACCTCTACCGTCGCGTGATCAACCGCAACAACCGCCTCCGTCGCCTCCTTGACCTCGGTGCCCCCGAGATCATCGTGAACAACGAGAAGCGGATGCTGCAGGAGGCCGTTGACGCGCTGTTCGACAACGGTCGTCGTGGCCGCCCCGTCACGGGTACCGGCAACCGCGCCCTGAAGTCCCTGAGCGACATGCTCAAGGGCAAGCAGGGTCGTTTCCGCCAGAACCTGCTCGGCAAGCGCGTCGACTACTCGGGCCGTTCGGTCATCATCGTCGGCCCGCAGCTCAAACTGCACCAGTGTGGTCTGCCCAAGCAGATGGCGCTCGAGCTGTTCAAGCCGTTCGTGATCAAGCGCCTCATCGACCTCAGCCACGCGCAGAACATCAAGAGTGCCAAGCGCATGGTCGAGCGTTCGCGTCCGCAGGTCTGGGACGTGCTCGAGGAGATCATCCGCGAGCGCCCCGTGCTGCTGAACCGCGCGCCCACCCTTCACCGTCTGGGTATCCAGGCGTTCGAGCCTCAGCTCGTCGAGGGCAAGGCCATCCAGCTCCACCCGCTCGTGTGTGCGGCGTTCAACGCCGACTTCGACGGCGACCAGATGGCGGTCCACCTTCCGCTGTCGGTCGAGGCCCAGGCCGAGGCGCGCATCCTGATGCTCGCGTCGAACAACATCCTGAAGCCGTCGGACGGCCGCCCGGTCACCCTGCCCACGCAGGACATGATCATCGGTCTGCACCACCTCACGACCCTCAAGGAAGGCGTCGTCGGCGAGGGCCGCGCGTTCTCCTCGGTCGCCGAGGCGATCCTCGCGTTCGACCAGCACTCGCTGGACATCAACGCGAAGGTGCGCATCCGTCTGTCCGACGTGGTCTTCGCCGAGGGGGAGGAGCCTGCCGGGTACGTTGCCGGCAAGACGATCACCACCGAGACGACGCTGGGTCGCGCTCTCTTCAACGAGACGCTCCCCGCCGACTACCCGTACGTCGAGGCCGTCACCGACAAGGGGCAGCTCTCCGCGATCGTCAACGATCTCGCCGAGCGGTACCCCAAGGTCGAGGTCGCCGCGGCGCTGGACCGCATCAAGGACGCCGGTTTCTACTGGGCGACCCGCAGCGGTGTGACCGTCGCGCTCTCCGACATCCTGACCCCGCCGAACAAGCGCGAGATCATCGGTGGCTACGAGAAGCAGGCCGCGAAGGTGCAGTCGCAGTTCGAGAAGGGCCTCACGACCGACGCCGAGCGTCGCCAGGAGCTCATCGAGATCTGGAACAAGGCCACCGCCGAAGTCGCCACGGCGATGGAAGCGAACATGCCCGAGAACAACACGATCAACCGCATGGTCACCTCCGGTGCCCGTGGGAACTGGATGCAGGTTCGCCAGATCGCCGGTATGCGTGGACTCGTGTCGAACCCGAAGGGTGAGATCATCCCTCGCCCGATCATCTCGAGCTACCGCGAGGGACTCTCGGTCGCCGAGTACTTCATCGCGACGCACGGTGCCCGCAAGGGACTGGCCGACACGGCCCTCCGTACGGCCGACTCGGGGTACCTCACGCGTCGTCTCGTCGACGTGTCGCAGGATGTCATCATCCGCGAGGACGACTGCGGCACCAGCCGTGGACTCAACCTCACGGTTGCGACGCCGGATGCGAACGGAGTGCTGGTCCTCGACCCGAACTTCGAGAGCACCCTCTACGCCCGCAGCCTCGCCGAAGACGCGGTCGACGCGTCGGGCAAGGTCGTGGCGAAGGCCGGCGACGACATCGGAGACGTTCTGATCGAGGAGCTCATCGCCGCCGGAGTCACGCACGCCCGGGTTCGCTCGGTGCTCACGTGTGAGTCCGCCGTCGGTGTGTGCGCGGCCTGCTACGGCCGTTCGCTGGCCACCGGCAAGCTCGTCGACATCGGTGAGGCCGTCGGTATCATCGCGGCCCAGTCGATCGGTGAGCCCGGAACGCAGCTCACCATGCGTACCTTCCACACGGGTGGTATCGCTTCCGCCGACGACATCACGCAGGGTCTGCCCCGCGTGACCGAGCTGTTCGAGGCGCGTACCCCCAAGGGTGCGTCCCCGATCGCCGAGGCCGCCGGACGCATCACGATCGAGGACACGGACCGCAGCCGCAAGCTGATCCTGACTCCCGACAACGGTGACGAAGCGATCGCCTACCCGGTGCTCAAGCGCGCGACCCTCCTCATCGAGGATGGCGAGCACGTCGAGCTCGGACAGCAGCTGCACATCGGCGCGATCGACCCGAAGGAAGTTCTCCGGGTTCGCGGTGTTCGTGCGGTTCAGGAGCACCTCGTCGGTGGAGTGCAGGGTGTCTACCGTTCGCAGGGTGTACCGATTCACGACAAGCACATCGAGGTCATCGTTCGCCAGATGCTCCGCAAGGTCACCGTCGTCGACCACGCCGACACCGACCTGCTGCCGGGTGAGCTCGTTGACCGTCTCAAGTACAACGAGATCAACCGCGCCGCGCTGACCGAGGGCAAGAAGACCGCCTCGGCCCGCCAGGAGGTCATGGGTATCACAAAGGCCTCGCTCGCAACAGAGTCGTGGCTGTCGGCCGCATCCTTCCAGGAGACCACGCGTGTTCTCACGCAGGCCGCCATGGAGGGCAAGTCCGACCCGCTCATGGGTCTCAAGGAGAACGTGATCATCGGAAAGCTGATCCCGGCCGGAACCGGTCTCCCGAAGTACCGCAACGTGAGCGTCGAGGCGACGGAAGAAGCCAAGGCCGAGCGCTACCCGAACCGGATCTTCACCGAAGAGTCCGTGTTCAGCGAGTCCGACCTGTCGTTCGTCGACTTCGAGAGCTTCAGCTCGGACGACTACACGCCCGGTACCTACCTGTAACCAGTAGTCCGCACCACGAAGGCCCCCGCAGAAATGCGGGGGCCTTTCGTGTTTCGCGGAGCCCCGTGTGACGCTCATGCGCACGCTGTTCAGCCCCGCGGGCGTAATCGCACCAGCATGAGTGAACAACACCCGCGCGAGCCGCACAGGGCCGGTTTTGACGGGGTCGCTGCGCGACCTGCTCTACCTGCGACGGGGCAGAAGCGTGCACAACGTGACACTGCCCCCGCGTACCCCCACCTTGCGGGTATGGTGCCGTGCCCGATCAACCGGTTAGCTAGGAACTCAAGTGGGTATACACGAACGTTGTCCCCCATATGCTGACGCCAGACCCGAATTCTGGCGGGGCTGAACTATAACCCAAGGGGGATCTGTGGCTTACCTGACAGACATCCTCATCGTTCGCGGTGTACTGCCGATCGAGCACCTCGACAACCTCTCGGCAGACGAAGACGACGAACCACTCGTTCGTGCTCTCGTCGCCCAGGGAATCGTGTCTGAGGCGCAGTTCGCGTCCGCGCTCGCTGAGAAACTGAATCTTCCCTTCGTCGAGCTGGTTGAGTACCAGGTCGACCGCGTCGCCATCAGCGTCGTTCCCGCGAGCGTCTGCCGCCGCTACAACGTGCTCCCGATCGCCATCGAAGACGGCCGGATGCTTCTCGCGATGGTCGATCCCGGAAACGTGTTCGCCCTCGATGATGTGCGCGCAGCCGCGCGGATGAGCGTCATGCCGGTCGTCGCGGAGAAGGTCGACCTGCTCGCCGCGATCGAGCGCTACTACCGCGCCGACGGCGAGCTGAGCGACCTCACCAACGCCCTCGAAGAGGAGAGCGGCCCGGTCGACACCGATGGCCTCGGCGACGCCGTCGACGACGATGTGCCGATCGTGCGCTTCGTGAACCTCATCGTCAGCCAGGCCATCCAAGACAGGGCATCCGACATCCACATCGAGCCGGCCGAACGCGACCTGCGCGTGCGCTACCGCATCGACGGCGTGCTGCACGAGATGCAGCGGGCGCCGAAGTCGATCCAGAACGGCGTGATCTCACGGCTGAAGATCATGAGCGACATCGACATCGCCGAGCGTCGCAAGCCTCAGGACGGCCGCATGTCGGTCATGCACGCCGGCCGCAAGATCGACCTCCGCGTTGCGACACTGCCCACGGTGTGGGGCGAGAAGATCGTCATGCGAATTCTCGACAACGCCGAGTCCGACATGAAGCTCAGCGACCTCGGCCTGCTCGAGCGCAACGCCGAGGCGTACCGCAGCTCGTACACGAAGCCGTACGGCATGATCCTCGTTACCGGCCCCACCGGTTCGGGTAAGTCGACGACGCTCTATACGACGCTGCACACCGTCTCGCGTCCGGAGATCAACGTGATCACCGTCGAAGACCCGGTCGAGTACCGCATGGCCGGCATCAACCAGGTGCAGGTGAACCCCAAGGCCGGGCTGACGTTCGCGAGCGCGCTGCGCTCGATTCTGCGTTCGGACCCGGATGTCGTGCTGCTGGGTGAGATCCGCGACCACGAGACCGCGCAGATCGCGATCGAGGCCTCGCTCACCGGCCACCTCGTTCTCTCGACCCTTCACACCAACGACGCCCCGAGCGCCGTCACCCGGCTCACCGAGATGGGGATCGAGCCGTTCCTGGTCGGCTCCGCGCTCGACTGCGTCGTTGCTCAGCGCCTCGCGCGCCGGCTCTGCAGCCGCTGCAAGGTGCCCTACGAGCCCGAGGCGAAAGACCTCATCAATCTGCGGGTCGGCTACGACCCGTCGACACCGGTTCCGACTCTTCACCAGCCGGTCGGATGCACGCACTGCTCGAACACGGGCTACCGCGGACGCATCGCCATCCACGAACTCATGATCGTCTCGGAGGAGATCGAGAGGCTCGCCGTCGCCCGGGCATCCGCGGCCGACATCGCACGGGCCGCACGCGAGCAGGGGATGCTCACGCTGCGGGAGGACGGCTGGTCGAAGGCGAAGCTGGGATACACATCGATCGAAGAAATCTTGAGGGTAGTGGCCTAGGCCACGGGGGGAAATGACTATGGACAAGCCTGTGTACGAGATTCCGGTGACCGGGGGCAACAAGTCGTGGGGCTTCCCGCCGCCGCCGGCCCACAGCGGCCCGGTGAGCAACGCGAACCCGCCCACCGACTCGGGCTATGGCGCCCCGGTGTACGAGCTGCCGGTCGTTGAGAGCAGCACCATGTTCGCGAAGCCGGTCTACACGCCGGCTCCCCACGAGGAGCCGAAGTTCGAGATCCCGGCCGCTCTCGTGCCGGCGGTGCTCGCGCCGCCGCCCGTGTACGAGATGACCGACGAGGAGGTCCCCGTCGCCATGCCCGTCTACACCCTCTCGGCTGCCGATGAACCGGACTACCAGCCGCCGCGCCCACAGATCGTCGACGAGGCGGTCATGCCGCCAACCCTCGCGTTCCCGAACCTCGACGAGGCGAACACGCGCTCCCGCCGCCGCGCCGTCATCCCGACCACCGACGGACCCGACCCCGACCTGATCCTGGCGCTCGAAGAGGTGCTGCGCACCAACGCATCCGACCTCCACGTCACGACGAACGCACCGCCGATGCTGCGCATGGACGGCGGACTCGTGCCCGGGGCCTTCACGACCCCGTGGAACATCGACAAGGTCACCTCGGCGCTGCGCAGCATCCTGACGCCCGCGCAGGCGGAGACGTTCGACACGCTCCTCGAACTCGACTTCGCCTACACGATTTCGGAGAACGCGCGCTTTCGGGTGAACTTCTACCAGCAGCGCGGCGCGATCGGCGGGGCGTTCCGCATCATTCCGACCGAGATCAAGCAGCTCGCTGATCTCGGCGTTCCCGACACGGTCGCCCAGTTCGCCAAGCTCGCCCGCGGCCTCGTGCTCGTCACCGGCCCGACCGGGTCGGGCAAGTCGACCACGCTCGCCGCGCTCGTCGACCTCGTCAACCGCACGCGCGCCGACCACATCATGACGGTCGAAGACCCGATCGAGTTTCTGCACAGCAACCACAAGTCGCTCGTCAACCAGCGCGAGGTCGGCAACGACACCCACAGCTTCGCGGCCGCGCTCAAGCACGTGCTGCGCCAGGACCCCGACGTGATCCTGGTCGGCGAGCTGCGCGACCTCGAGACCGTGTCGGTCGCGCTGACGGCGGCGGAGACCGGGCACCTCGTGTTCGCGACCCTCCACACGCAGGATGCCGCCCAGACGATCGACCGCATCATCGACGTCTTTCCGCCGCACCAGCAGGGCCAGGTGCGGGCGCAGCTCGCCGCCACCCTGCAGGGCGTCGTCTGCCAGACGCTCATCAAGAGAGCGAGCGGCAAGGGCCGAGTCGTCGCGACCGAGGTGCTCGTGGCCACGCCCGCCATCAACAACCTCATCCGCGAGGGCAAGACCTACCAGATCAGCTCGTCGATGCAGGCCGGTCGCGAGCACGGCATGTTCACGATGGACCAGCACCTCGCCGAGCTCGTCAACAGTGGCCAGATCACCGTGCGGGCGGCGTATGAGAAGTGCCACGACGACGAGACGCTCAAGCGCCTCATCTCCCGACAGGAAACCCAGGACGGTGGCGGCATGACCGGCGGCATTGATTTCGGCGACCGCTACTCCGCCGGGCGCGAGTAGGCCATGGCTACCGCCACCAGCTTCGCCTACAAGGGGCGCGACTCGTCGGGAAAAATCGTCAAGGGCAAGGTGGATGCCGCCAGCGAGACCGCCGTCGCCTCGCGGCTGCGGACTATGGGTATTGCGCCAACGTCGATTGCTCCGGCGGGGAGTGGGGCCGGTCTGAACAAGGAGATCTCCCTCGGCGGGCTATTCGAGAAGCGGGTTGGTCTCAAGGACCTCGCCGTCATGAGCCGGCAGATGGCCACCATGATCTCTGCCGGTCTTTCCTTGATCAGGGCGCTGACGATTCTCACGGACCAGAGCGAGAATCTGACCCTGAAGAAGACGCTCGACCGGGTTCGGTTGGACGTCGAGGCCGGCGCATCGCTATCTGAGGCGTTCGCGAAACACGAGGTGATCTTCCCCCCGCTCATGATCAACCTCGTTCGGGCGGGCGAGACGGGCGGTTTCCTCGAGGGATCGCTGGAATCGATTGCTGACAACTACGAAAAGGAAGTCAAGCTGCGCGGCACCATCAAGTCGGCGATGACCTACCCCGTGGTGGTTCTCATCATGGCCCTGCTGGGCGTCGTCGGAATGCTGATCTTCATCGTGCCGGTGTTCGAGACCATGTTCGACGGCCTGGGGGGCACGCTTCCGTTGCCCACCCTCGTCCTCGTCTGGCTGTCGGGCATTTTGCAATGGCTCGGCCCTGTGCTCGTTGTCGTGCTCGTCGCGTTCTCGTTCTGGTGGGCGAGGAACAAGAACACCGAGCGGGTGCGCAAGGTCGTCGATCCCATCAAGCTCAAGCTGCCGGTCTTCGGCGCGCTCATGACCAAGATCGCGATCGCGCGATTCACGAGGAACTTCTCGACGATGATGAAGTCGGGCGTGCCCATTCTGCAGGCGCTCTCGATTGTGGGTTCGACCTCCGGCAACTATGTGATCGAGAAGGCGCTGATCGCGGTGCAGGAGTCGGTGCGCCAGGGAAAGACGGTCTCGGGACCGCTCTCCGAGGAATCGATCTTCCCGTCGATGGTCACCCAGATGATCTCGGTGGGGGAGGACTCGGGCGCACTGGAGACGATGCTGGGCAAGATCGCCGACTTCTACGACCAAGAGGTCGAATCCACCACCGAGCAGCTCACGGCACTCATCGAGCCGCTCATGATCGCCTTCATGGGCGTCGTGCTCGGCGGCATGATCGTGGCGCTCTACCTGCCGATCTTCAGCATCTTCACTCTCATCGAATAGGCCGTTGTGCCCCGTGTTCTGGGGGCTGTTTCGCCCCGTAGGGGGGATACACAGCCTTGGGGCCGGCTGTCAGAGTTGCTCTCAGGGGGCACACAACCGGGGGCCACCTGTTCATCACTTCACACATCACAGGATTGGAACCGCACATGCTTTCACTCACCAAGGCCTTCGAGGCTCGCAACGAGCGCATCAGGAACGACGAAAAGGGCTTCACCCTCATCGAGCTCCTCGTCGTCGTGATCATCATCGGCATCCTCGCCGCGATCGCCATCCCCGTCTTCCTCGGCCAGCAGGACAAGGCGAAGGACTCGGCTGCGAAGTCCGACCTCGCCAATGCAAAGGTTGCCTACGTCAGCTACCTGGTCGACGAGCCGCTCGGGACCACCGATATTACGCTCCTCGACTTCGTGAAGTCGTCGAACGTGGCGTCGGTCACGATCGCGAGTGGCGTGGGTCCGGCATTCTGCATTGATGCGGTCAGCACGAGCACGGGTGATAAGCCCTTCTCGATCACGAACACTGGCGGCGTTGTTGCCGGGGCTTGCGTCTAGTCAAAATCGAGTAGTCGACGGGGCGCCCTACGGGCGTTCCGTCGACTTTTCATCTATCGACGTGCAGACGAAAGGAGAACCGATGACACCCGCTGTGCGCGAGACGCAAATCCGCGAAGCTGGCATCGGCCTCGTCGAGATCATCATCTCGATGTTCCTTCTTGCCCTTCTCGCCACAGCCTTTCTGCCGATTCTCATCCAGGGCATGAGCACGTCGGTGCGAACCACCACAATCGCCACCGCGAGCCAGCTCGCCGGCCAGCAGCTCGACAAGCTTCGCGAGCTCGGCACGACCTGCTCCGAAGTCAGTGTCTTCGACGACGCCATACCGGCAGCATCGACCGACGAGCGCGGCACCGTGTACCAGCCGCACCGCCAGGTCGCCGCGTGCCCCACAACTTATCCGGGAGTCGTCAGCGTGCGCGTCTGGGTCACCCGAACGGGAGTCACCCAGCCGCTCGCCGACGCCACGACCCTCTTCTACGTCAAGACGGCGGCGCCGTGAAGGACTCGGACGACGGTTTTACTCTCGTCGAACTTCTCGTCTACATTGGCCTGTCCGTTGTCGTGCTGCTCATCGTCGGCGGCATCTTCCTCAACTCGGTCAATGCCGAGCGCACGGTGCGCGGAGTCAACAGCGCGACCAACACGGGCCAACTCGTGGCCCAGTCCGTGACCAACGGCGTGCGCAACTCGAGCAACATCAATCTCACCGCCCCGTCGTCGGGCACCCAACTGCTGATGACCCGCTCGGTCGGCTCGGCCGCGGCGCCCGTCTGGGCGTGCAACGCCTGGTACTTCGGCAACGGCGAGATCCGGTGGAAGCAATCGGCAACGGCCATTGCGGCTCCCACCGCAGCGCAGCTGGCCACCTGGACCGTGCTCAACGCCGACGTGAAGGTTTCCGGCACTGCTCCGGTATTCGCACTGACTGCCCGGCGAATCGACCTCACGTTCGAATCCAAGAACGGCACCAGCAAAGCGGTTCTCATCAAGACGTCGGCATCCAGCCGGCAACCACCACCAGCAGGAGCGGACAGCCCGATATGTTTCTGAACCTGAACCGACTATTCCCTCAGCGCGACGAGCGGGGCAGCACCATGCTCGCGGTGTTGGGCCTCGCGCTCGTCACGAGCGTGATCGGCGTCACCGTCGTCACCGCCACGATCAACGGCCTCGGCGTGACAAGTTCAACGCGCGCGGGGGTTCAGGCGAGAGCCGCCGCGGAGGCAGGCGTGGATCGTGCGCTGGTCGCCATCCAGAGCGGATGCGTGACCACGTTCGAGTCGACCACCGTTCCGCGTTACAAGTACGAACTCAAGCACTCCATCAACTCGGTCAACCCGATCTGGGTGACCGGATGCCCGACGAACGCGGCCACGCTGATCAAGATCACGGCCACCGGCTACGCCGCGAATACGACGGTCACCGGAGCGTCGCCGAGCGACAGCCGCACAGTCGAAGCCGTCTACGCGAACGTGCCGATCTACGTGCCCGCACCGGCAATCCAGCCCGCCGTCTACGCCTACACGATGGAGGGCGTCTTCAGAAACTTCGTGCTCAACTCCTCGAGCGCGAGCATCGCGGCTGACGTGCAGATCAAGAACGGCAACGTCGTGTGCGAAAACGGCGCGACAATCGACGGCAGCGTGCTCCTGGCCAACGGCTACATCGAGCTCAATCGATGTGACGTCAACGGCGCAATCCATGTGTCCAAGTACGTCGACATCGGCGGGACCGGCACCGTGGTGAAGAAGGACGTCATCGCACTTGGTCAGGGCGTCGCGGCAGGCAGCGATGTCGTCAAACTGAGGAGCGGAATCGGAGAGGTTCGAGGAAGCGTTAATTCTGCGGGAAATGTGCAGATTGACGACCTCGTGCAGGGGAGCGTCTCGCTTCCGGGAACATCCAGCAACTCGGTCAAGGTCGGTAGTGGCGGCCGTGTGCAGGGCAACGTGGTATCGAGCGGCACGGTCGCCGTCACCGGAAGCGGTGCCATCGATGGCACGACGAGCACCAACTTCACCGGGCTTGCGCCGCTGCCGATTCCGAGGGTTCCGGACTGGACCGACATCCCATACCCGCACCCGACCGCGTGGAACGGGTACACCGTGCTCACCTGGCCGTCGACCAGCAGCTGCAACATCGGCAACTCGAATGCCTTCTGGGACTCCCTCAATGCACAATCGGCCAGCCTCGGCAACATCGTGGTCGATGCCCGCTCGTGCGGTGCTGCTGGCCTGGACTTTCAGAACAACATCCGAAACATCCAGTTGAGCGCAAACATCACTTTCATCGCCTGGAAGTTCAACGTCGACAAGCTCGTCGCCACCACCAACTCGTCTGCCACCCGCTACCTGTGGTTCATGGTTCCCGACAACTACACCACTCCGGCCGGGCAGCCGACGTGCCCGGCCGTCGTCAACCCTGCCACCCCGGTCGGAACCATCACCCTCACCAACGAGGCAGACATCGCGCCGACCATCGCCGCGATGGCCTACACACCGTGCAAGATCATCAGCGACCGCAACAACTGGCGCGGGCAGCTCTATGGCGGAACCATGGAGTTTCGGCAGCAGGCGCAGCTCACCTACGTGCCGGTGGGAGTGACCGGGGTGAACTTCGACGCGAGCCTTCCTCCCATCCTCGTGCTGACCAGCTCGAAGCTGGGTGGCAGGGTGAGCTTTCGAGAGCTGAGCTGATGATCGCGGTCGGCGTCGGGGTTTTCGGTAGCCTCATTGGATCGTTTCTCAATGTGGTGATCTTCAGGGTGCCGGCCGGGCGATCGATCGTGTCGCCGCCGAGTGCCTGCGGAAGCTGTGGCGCTCGAGTGCGACCCCTCGACAACCTGCCTGTCGTTTCCTGGCTGGTGCTGCGCGGCAAATGCCGTGATTGCCGTGCTCCGATCTCCGCGCGCTACCCGTTGGTCGAGCTGGGAACAGCCCTGTTCTTCGCCGCGGTCGCGTGGTTCGTTCTCGCCACGGTGGCAACCGGAGCTGGCGGAACGGCACAGATCGTGGCGACGATTCTCGCGCTCGTGGCGTTCTTGTATTTCGCCGCAATCAGCGTGGCCCTTGCCCTCATCGATCTCGACACCCAGCGCCTGCCCAACAGCATCGTGCTGCCGGCCTACCCGGTCGCAGCGGTGCTGCTCACGGCGGCCGCGCTCACCGCGGGTGCGCCGGAGCGGCTGCTCACGATGGCGGTCGGTGGACTCAGTCTCTTCGTGGCTTACTTCGCGATGGCAAGCCTGTATCGAGGCGGAATGGGATTCGGTGACGTCAAGCTCGCCGGCGTCATCGGACTCTTCCTCGGCTGGCTGGGCTGGGGTCCGCTCGCGGTGGGCGCGTTCGCCGCCTTTCTGCTCGGTGGACTCTTTAGTCTGGTGCTCGTGATGACGCGCGGCGCGACCGGCCGCACCGCCATTCCGTTCGGCCCCTGGATGATTGTGGGGGCTTGGGTGGGGATTTTTGCTGGAGAACAGATCGCGACCGCGTATCTGGCACTGTTCGGATTGGTCTAGGGGGAACGACGTGGCGACACGAATAGTCGGACTCGACATCGGCAACGAGGTGCTTCGCGGCATCGAGCTGGAGTATGTCGCAAAGAAGCGGCCGGTGGTGATGCGCTATCACGAGGTCACTCTGCCGGAGGGCGCTGTCCGCAACGGCGAGGTCGTCGAGGAGAACACGGTCGCGACGGCCCTCAAGCAACTGTGGGCCGAGGGCAAGTTCCGCACCCGCGATGTCGTGATTGGACTCGGCAATCAGAAGGTGCTGGCGCGCGACCTCGTCGTGCCGCGTGGTTCGATCGAAAGCATCCGCGAAGCGCTGCCGTTTCAGGTTCAGGATCTGATCCCCGTACCCGTCGCCGAGGCGCTGCTCGACTTCTACCCCGTCGCCGAGGTCGCCAGCGAAACGGGGCCTGCCGTCAGTGGGCTTCTGGTGGCTGCGGTCAAGGCATCCGTGCTGGCCAACGTCAACGCGGTGCGCAAGGCGGGCCTGTGGCCGGTCGACGTGGACCTCATCCCCTTCGCGCTGCAGCGCTCGATAGGCGCCGACATCCCCGGCACCGCCGCGGTGATCGACATCGGCGCGACGACCACCAACATCGTCATCTCCACCGGTGGTGTGCCCCAGTTTGTGCGAATCATTCCGGCAGGGGGCGACGACCTGACCCGCGCACTCATCACTCGACTCGGTATCGACCGCGAGCTGGCCGAACGGGTCAAGGCCGGCATCGGCATGGCGAACGGGAGCGTGCTGCCCGAGAACCGACCGGCGGTCGAGGTGATCTACGAGGTCACCAGGGAGCTGCTCAACAGTTTGCGCAACACCCTGAACTATTTCGCGAATACTCGAGAAAATCGGCAGGTCGAGCACGTCGTGCTCAGCGGCGGGGCGGCCCGCCTGCCTGGCTTCGCCGAGACGCTGGCGTCGATGACCTCGATGACCGTCACCATCGCCGACCCCTTCGCGAAGGTCCAACTCGGCAAGGATGCCAAGCAGCTGGCGGGCTCGCCCGCACGCGCAGCAGTAGCACTCGGACTCGTCCTGGGGAGGGCAGCATGACCGCGACAGCCCAAGCGCCGGCCAAGGAGGCACAGGAGCCTCAGACTCCAAAGGCGTCCAAGGCACCGAAGTCCTCGTCCGGGCGGAAAGCGGCTTCCGCACCGCTCGCGATTGGCGGCACCCCTCGCGCGGACCTGCTGCCACCCGAAGTCAGGGCCGCCTACAAGGGCAAGGCTGTGGTGCGGATGCTCGTCATCCTTGTCGTGACGGTGGCCGTCATTGTGGCGGGCGGCGTCGGGTACGCGACCCTCCGCTCGATCACGAGCCAGACCGTGCTGCAGCTCGAACGCGACCGCAGCCTGGATCTGCTGGCCCGCCAGCTCGATTTCGCCGAGGCCAGGCAGATCGCCAACAAGGTCGACGCGGCCATTGCCGCGCGCGCTCTGGCAACCACAACCGAAATCGATTGGAGAGCCTACCTCGACGAGGTCAGCACGACACTGCCCGATGGAGTAGGGCTGACCCAGTTGGTGATTGCCCCCGTCGTCGCGGCCGAGGGAGCGGAGGCGGTCGAAAATCCGCTGCAGCAGGCAGCGGTTGCCACGATCACCATCACCGCGACGAGCGTGACGGTGCCGGATGTCGAGGCCTGGTTCGATGATCTCGCCGGCATCACGGGTTTCGCGGGAATCGCCCCGCCCGCCACAGTGGCGGGCAGCCCGGCGGACGGCTACATCGTCAGCCTCGAACTGCTTGTGAACGACGAGGCCTACTCGCTGCGATTCCAGAACGAAGAGGAGGAGTGACATGACGATCACTCGATGGTGGACCGCAGGAGCGGTACTCGTGATGGCATTGCTCGTGGCACTCGGCTGGATTCTCGGCATGGAGCCGCAGCTCGCCGAAGCGCGCGCCGCCGATGAGGAACGCGTCGGCGTCGAAACGCTCAATGCGACGTATGAGCAGACTCTCGTCAAACTCAAGGAACTGGATGAGGACCTTCCCGCACTCACCCAGCAGCTCGACGAGTTGGAGGCTGCGCTTCCGCCGGATGCCCAGGTCTCCACCCTGCTCGGACAGCTGAACGCCTTAGCTGCCGAGAGTGCGGTAGAGCTGACATCGATTACGGCTGGGGTCCCCGAGAAGTTCGGCGCAGCCGCCGAAGCCGCGGCGGCCCTGGCACCTGTGGAGGCACCGGCGCCCGAGGAGAGTGACGACACTGCGGCGGTCGCTCCCGACACAGAAACGGTCGCTCCCGACACAGAAACGGCCGCTCCGGCACCGGAGAACTTCGTCGCGGTGCCCATCTCCGTCGAGTTCACCGGCGATCCCGTGGCACTCCTGGCGTTCGTTGAGAAGGTGCAATACGGCACTCGTCTCTTTCTGGTCGAGGCGCTCGACATCACCTATGACGGCGGTGGCGGCAAGGTCAAGATCGACGGGTTCGTTTACGTGCTCACCGATCCCCCGGCCGCGGACGAGACCGCCCCGGCAGAAGGCGACTAACGCACCCGCAGAAGGCGACTAACACCGCGGCAGCGCGCGCCCACGCGGCGGGGTGACACTCCATTGGTAGGCTGATCCTGATCCGGCAGCAATGCCACCCAGTTACTTAGGAGTGTCATCCCGTGAGCGAAGACCGCAACGAACCAGCATCCAACACGCCGCCGCCGCTCGTACCGCCGCCGGTGCGCGCTCCGGAGACCCGTTCAGACGAGACCGTTTCTGGCGAGAAGACGTCGGTCGATGCCGAGCGTGACTCGGGTCTCAGTGTCGACGAGCCGGTTTCGGCGCGCGCCGACAACAACTCCGCAGAACAGACCCCCGTGGTGTCGTCGGACGACTCGCGCTTCGCGCCTGACGCCTCGCGCAACACCGGCTCGGTGCCGGCCGCGACGGGCGAGCGCGACGTCACGAACGACGTCAGGAACTCCGACACCGAGCGGACGGTTGCCGCCCCGCCCGTCGTCGCGAGCGAAACCGCTGCCCAGCCCGTCGCCCACACCGCCGCCCAGCCCACCGCCGTGGTCCAGCGCGACGAGCCGACCCGCGTGCAGCCGACCGTTCCCACGGTGCCCGCCGCGCAGCAGCCGGAGCGCATCTTCGTGCCGCCGGCGCCCGTCGCGCCCAAGCGCAAGGGCAACCGCGGAATCGGCTCGCTCATCGCAGTCGTGTCGGTCGTCATCTTCGGCATCCTCTACGCGCTCGTCGCCACGATCATCGTCGCGATTGCCGCCCCCGGTCAGAACCTGCTCACGACCCTGACCCGCTTCCTCACCGACCCGGTGTTCTACGTTCCCGGCATCCTGTTCGTCGTCGGGTTCGTCCTCGTCGTGCTGCTCGTGAACCGCGCCGCCTGGTGGGCCTTCGTTCTCGGCAGCCTCATCGTCGGAGCAATCGTCTACTTCGGCACGATCGGCGTGCAGCTGCTCACCGAGAACGTTGTCGCGATGACCCCGTCCGCAGCGGCGGCCGCATTCGCCGCCTACGCCGTCAACCCATTCGTCATCGCCGCGGCGCTCGTCGCCCGCGAGACCTCGATGTGGATCGGTGCCGCGATCAGCTCGCGCGGACGCCGCATGAAGGAGCGCAACCTCACCGCGCGCGACGAGTACGACAAGGCGACCGCCGCACACCGCGCGGAGTATGACCGCTCCTACGCCGCCTGAGCCGCCCGGCCGCGGGCTCCTGGCGCTGGGTGCCACGGTGCTCGCGGTCGCGCTGCTCGTCTTCGTCGGTGGGTTTCTCAGCCTGTTCCTCGACCGCGACCTCGTCGAGCTGCCGGATGCCGGAACGCTTGTCGGCCCGGCCATGGCGGTCGCAACCTGCGGCGTCGTGTTCTCCTTCGTGTTCCGGCGGCTGCCGCACAGCCTCGGGATGCGCGCTGGCTCGGCATCGCTCTGGGCGCTCATCGCCTCGCCGGCGGCGGGCTCGATCGTCTACTCGATCGTGCGGGAAAACCTCGCCGTGATCCCCGTGTTCTTCGGCACCTACCTGCTGAGCCCCTTCGTGATCTCGTCGGCCCTGATCGCCGGAGTCGTGGTGGGTCTCGCCGGCCTGGCGGAACGCGCGCGGCCAGCATCCTGAACCCCGTCGTCATTTGACCGCGACGCGTGCACGGGCTAAGGTTTACCGGTGTGCGTTTTGCCGTGCGCTCGTAACGAAACACTAGTTGCGGGCCGCGAGAAACGCTCTCCATGTTGGGCAACATTCAGCCCCCACGGCATACCCACCGGCGAAAACAGAGGCCTCCTCTGTGTTCACCAGTCGGGTCCATCTGAACTCGAACCGCGCGGTGACGCACGTGCTCGAATGCGAAACAAGCAACAACTGTCACCGTGCAGTCATCACAAGGAGTATGTAGTGCCAACCATTCAGCAGTTGGTCCGGAAGGGTCGCACCCCTAAGGTCGTCAAGACCAAGGCGCCCGCCCTCAAGGCCAACCCCCAGCAGCGCGGTGTGTGCACCCGCGTCTACACGACCACCCCGAAGAAGCCGAACTCGGCTCTGCGCAAGGTCGCTCGTGTCAAGCTGAGCAACGGTACCGAGGTCACCGCCTACATCCCCGGCGAGGGACACAACCTGCAGGAGCACTCGATGGTGCTCGTCCGCGGCGGACGAGTGAAGGACCTCCCCGGCGTGCGTTACAAGATCGTGCGCGGCGCGCTCGACACCCAGGCAGTCAAAAATCGTAAGCAGGCGCGTAGCCGCTACGGAGCGAAAATGGATAAGAAGTAATGCCACGTAAAGGACCAGCACCGAAGCGTCCCGTAGTTGCGGACCCGGTCTACGGAGCCCCCATTGTCAGCCAGCTTGTCAACAAGATTCTTCTTGATGGCAAGAAGGGCCTCGCCGAGCGCATCGTCTACGACGCCCTCGCCGGAGTCTCGACCAAGAACGGTGCGGATGCCGTCGTCACGCTGAAGAAGGCGCTCGACAACGTGCGCCCGACCATCGAGGTCAAGAGCCGCCGCGTCGGTGGATCGACGTACCAGGTGCCGGTCGAGGTCAAGCCTCACCGCGCTAACACGCTTGCCCTCCGCTGGCTCACCACCTACGCCAAGGGTCGTCGTGAGAAGACCATGACCGAGCGTCTCACCAACGAGATCCTCGACGCGTCGAACGGTCTCGGCGCCGCAGTCAAGCGTCGCGAAGACACCCACAAGATGGCCGACGCTAACAAGGCCTTCGCGCACTACCGCTGGTAACCACCGCTTCTCGGGCAATCGCACAAGCGGTTGGCTCGCCGAAGCGCCGAGGGAGCCTGACACCGAGGTCTCAGGCTCCCTCACCCAGCACTCACATCCACAATCTTTCGGAGGAACTCCGTGGCACAAGACGTGCTCACCGACCTGAACAAGGTCCGCAATATCGGCATCATGGCTCACATCGATGCGGGCAAGACGACGACCACCGAGCGCATCCTGTTCTACACGGGGATCACTCACAAGATCGGTGAAGTTCACGACGGCGCAGCCACTATGGACTGGATGGCGCAGGAGCAGGAACGTGGCATCACGATCACGTCTGCCGCGACCACCTGTTTCTGGAACAAGCACCAGATCAACATCATCGACACCCCCGGCCACGTCGACTTCACCGTCGAGGTCGAGCGTTCGCTGCGCGTGCTCGATGGCGCCGTTGCCGTCTTCGACGGCAAGGAGGGCGTTGAGCCCCAGTCGGAGACCGTCTGGCGCCAGGCCGACAAGTACGACGTGCCCCGCATCTGCTTCGTCAACAAGATGGACAAGCTCGGCGCCGACTTCTACTACACGGTCGACACCATCATCAAGCGCCTCGGCGCCAAGCCCCTCGTCATCCAGCTCCCGATCGGGTTCGAGAACACCTTCGAAGGTGTCGTCGACCTCGTCGAGATGCGGGCGCTGACCTGGCGCGGAGACTCCAAGGGTGACGTCGAGCTCGGCGCGAAGTACACCATTGAAGAGATCCCGGCCGACCTCGTCGAGAAGGCCAACGAGTACCGTGCGGCCCTCATCGAGGTTGTCGCCGAGACCGACGACGTGCTCCTCGAGCGCTTCATGAACGGCGACACCGACTTCACCGTCTCCGAGATCAAGCACGCGATCCGCAAGCTCACGGTCAACAGCGAGATCTACCCGGTGCTCTGCGGCTCGGCGTTCAAGAACCGTGGCGTGCAGCCGATGCTGGATGCTGTTGTGGACTACCTTCCGACGCCGCTCGACGTTCCTGCCATCGAGGCACACGACACGCGCGACGAAGAGAAGGTCATCCTGCGCCACCCGGACTCGACGGAGCCGTTCTCGGCCCTCGCGTTCAAGGTCGCGGTTCACCCGTTCTTCGGTCGCCTTACCTACATCCGCGTCTACTCCGGTCGTGCCGACTCGGGTGCGCAGCTGGTCAACTCGACCAAGGGCAAGAAGGAGCGCATCGGGAAGATCTTCCAGATGCACGCCAACAAGGAAAACCCCGTCGACTCGGTCACCGCCGGCCACATCTACGCGGTCATCGGCCTCAAGGACACCACGACCGGCGACACCCTCTGCGACCCGCAGAACCAGGTTGTCCTGGAGTCGATGACGTTCCCGGAGCCGGTCATCGAGGTGGCCATCGAGCCGAAGACCAAGGCCGACCAGGAGAAGCTGGGTATCGCTATCCAGAAGCTCGCCGAGGAAGACCCCACGTTCCGCACCGAGCAGAACCAGGACACCGGCCAGACGGTCATCAAGGGAATGGGCGAGCTTCACCTCGACATCCTCGTCGACCGGATGAAGCGCGAATTCAACGTCGAGGCCAACGTGGGCAAGCCCCAGGTCGCGTACCGCGAGACCATTCGCCGCATCGTCGCCAAGCACGACTTCACCCACAAGAAGCAGACGGGTGGATCGGGACAGTTCGCTAAGGTCCAGATCTCGCTCGAGCCGCTCGAAGTCACGCCTGACAAGACGTACGAGTTCGAGAACAAGGTGACCGGTGGTCGCATCCCGCGCGAGTACATCCCGTCGGTGGATGCCGGAATCCAGGATGCCCTGCAGGTCGGCATCCTCGCCGGGTACCCGATGGTGGGCGTCAAGGCGATCCTGCTCGACGGCGCGGCGCACGATGTCGACTCGTCGGAAATGGCGTTCAAGATCGCCGGCTCCATGGCGTTCAAGGAAGCGGCCCGCAAGGCCGACCCCGTTCTGCTCGAGCCGCTGATGGCCGTCGAGGTGCGCACGCCCGAGGAGTACATGGGCGACGTCATCGGTGACCTCAACTCGCGTCGTGGACAGATCCAGTCGATGGAAGACGCCACCGGCGTCAAGGTCGTCCGGGCCAACGTCCCCCTGTCGGAAATGTTCGGTTACGTCGGTGACCTGAGGAGCAAGACCTCGGGCCGCGCCGTGTACTCGATGACCTTCGACAGCTACTCCGAGGTGCCGCGCGCGGTTGCCGAGGAAATCGTCCAGAAGAACAAGGGCGAGTAACACCCACGAATTAGGGCTCAATAGCCTTTCTAGTAACATCAATACAACCCCCAAACCAGTAAGACGAGCGATCGACATCCGTCATTCGCGTGCTCTTACGACGAAGTCCTGAGGAGGACCCATTGGCGAAGGCAAAGTTCGAGCGGACTAAGCCGCACGTCAACATCGGCACCATTGGTCACGTCGACCACGGTAAGACCACGTTGACCGCGGCAATCACCAAGGTGCTGCATGACAAGTACCCCACCCTGAACACTGCTTCGGCGTTCGATCAGATCGACAACTCGCCCGAAGAGAAGCAGCGTGGAATCACGATCAACATCTCGCACGTCGAGTACCAGACGGAGAAGCGTCACTACGCTCACGTCGATGCTCCCGGCCACGCGGACTACATCAAGAACATGATCACCGGTGCGGCCCAGATGGACGGCGCGATCCTCGTGGTTGCGGCGACCGACGGCCCCATGCCCCAGACGCGTGAGCACGTGCTGCTCGCCCGCCAGGTCGGCGTGCCGTACATCGTTGTTGCACTGAACAAGACCGACATGGTCGACGACGAGGAGATCCTCGAGCTCGTCGAGATCGAGGTTCGCGAGCTGCTGTCGAGCCAGGAGTTCGACGGCGACAACGCTCCCGTCGTTCGCGTCTCGGCGCTCAAGGCGCTCGAGGGCGACGAGAAGTGGGCAGCGACCGTTGCCGACCTCATGGACCAGGTCGACGAGTTCGTCCCGGAGCCCGTCCGCGAGACCGACAAGCCCTTCCTCATGCCCGTCGAGGACGTCTTCACGATCACCGGTCGTGGAACCGTCATCACCGGTCGTGTCGAGCGTGGCGTCCTGAAGCCGAACGACGAGGTTGAAATCGTCGGCATCAAGGAAAAGTCGTCGAAGACGATCGTCACCGCCATCGAGATGTTCCGCAAGACCCTCGAAGACGCACGCGCCGGCGAGAACGTCGGACTGCTGCTTCGTGGAACCAAGCGCGAGGACGTCGAGCGCGGCCAGGTTGTCGTCAAGCCCGGTACGGTCACGCCGCACACCGAGTTCGAGGCGAACGCCTACATCCTGTCCAAGGATGAGGGTGGCCGTCACAACCCGTTCTACGCGAACTACCGCCCGCAGTTCTACTTCCGCACCACGGACGTCACCGGAATCATCACGCTGCCCGAGGGCACCGAGATGGTCATGCCCGGCGACACCACGGAGATGACTGTCAACCTCATCCAGCCGATCGCCATGGAGGAAGGCCTCCGCTTCGCTATCCGCGAAGGTGGACGCACCGTCGGCGCCGGCACGGTTGTGAAGATCCTCAAGTAATACCCGCTGTACTAGACGGGGTCGGTCCTTCGGGGCCGGCCCCGTTGTGCGTTTGGGGGGCGGTCACCGAGGGGTTTGTGGGGACACGCCGGTTGTGGTGGTCGCGCGATCCGGAGTGTCGCCGTTTCTCCTGTGTTGCGTGAGGATGCTGCTGGCTCGCGTGCTCGTGGAGCCGTGCGGATGCCTGTGGGGCAGCATCCGCGGGGCTGGAGGTCTTCAGCGGGCCCGTAACCGAGGTGTTTGTGGGGACACGCCGGTTGTGGTGGTCGCGCGATCCGGAGTGTCGCCGATTCTCCTGTGTTGCGTGCGGTCGGCACACCCTGCGCCCGTCGGCGCGTCAGGCCCCGCCGAGCCGCGCGGTCAGCGCCGCCGATGCTGCCACGACCGCCGCCCCCAGCCGCGCGATTTCGTCCGGGGAAACGGTGGTGACGCTCAGATAGGTCAGCCCGATCGCCGCCACCGGATACCCGTGGCGGTCGGTCGCCGTCGCCGCGACGGAGGCGTAGCCCTGGGTGATCTCGCCGTCCTCGACAGCGAAGCCGCGGCGCACGGTCGCCGCGAGTATCTCGTCGAGCGCCCGCAGCGTCGTCGGTCCGAGACCGCGCCTCGTCACGAGCGACTCCCGGTGTGGGAACAGCGCCCGCACCTGCCCGGCCGGCAGCACCGCGAGCATCGACCGGCCGGTCGCGGTCAGGTGCGCGGGCAGCCGCACTCCGACGCTCGCGACCGTCGTTGGGGCGCGGTGACCGGCGGCCTTGCTGACGTAGGAGACGTCCGACCCGTGCAGCACGCCGAGCTGCGCGACCGCCGGCACGCCGACCTCGAGCACGAGCTTGTCGATGAGTGGCTGCGCGAGCCGCCCGAGCCGGGTGGCGCGCAGCACCGACGACCCGATCTCCGACACGAGCGAGCCGAGCCCGTAGGCGCGCAGCTCGGGATAGTGCACGACGTAGCCCTCGTCCTGCATGACCCGGATGAGCTGGTAGGTCGACGACCGTGGCAGCCCGAGGTCGCGCGCGATGGCGGATGCCCCGACCGGTCCGCTCTGCCGCGCAAGGTGCGTCAGAATTCGCAGCGCGCCGCGCGCGGCAGGAATGTCGGCCATCATGCTCCCGTCTGGTATCCCAGACACTTTATCGCGTGGACGTCTCCCGCGGTGCCCCGCGAAAACATCTAATGGGGACATGGATGTCACTACGATCGCCAGGCTCGCCACGGTCACCCTCACCTCAGCCGCCCCCACCTTCGCAGAGGTCGTCGCGGTTGCCCGCCACGGCGCGCACGTTGTCCTCTCCCCGGCTGCGCTCGAGGCCATGGCCGCCTCGCGCGCGGTGATCGAGTCCCTCGCCGAGGACACGACCCCGCACTACGGCGTCTCCACCGGCTTCGGCGCCCTCGCGACCCGGTTCATCCCGGTCGAGAACCGTCTTGCCCTGCAGTGTTCCCTCATCCGCAGCCACGCCGCCAGCTCGGGCGCCGAAATCGAGCGCGAGGTCACCCGCGCCACGATGCTGCTGCGCCTGTCCACCCTCACCACCGGTCGCACCGGCGTGCGACCCGTGGTCGCCGAGACCTACGCGGCGCTCCTGAACGCCGGCGTCACCCCGGTCATCGGCGAGTACGGCAGCCTCGGCTGCTCCGGCGACCTCGCGCCGCTGGCCCACTGCGCGCTCGCGACGATGGGCGAGGGTGACGTGCGCGACGCGACCGGACGGATGCTGCCCGCCGCCGACGCGCTGGCCGCCGCCGGCATCCGTCCGCTCGAGCTCCGCGAGAAGGAGGGCCTCGCACTCATCAACGGCACCGACGGCATGCTCGGGATGCTGGTGCTCGCCATCACCGACCTCCGCGCGCTCGTGACCGCGGCCGACCTCGCTGCCGCGATGAGCGTGGAGGGCCTCCTCGGCAGCACCGCGGTGTTCGCGGCCGACCTGCAGGCGCTGCGGCCGCATCCGGGTCAGGCGGACTCCGCCGCGAACATCCGCGCGCTGCTCGCCGGCTCGCCGATCGTCGCCTCGCACCAGACCGACGAGTGCACCCGCGTGCAGGACGCCTACTCGCTCCGCTGCGCCCCGCAGGTGCACGGTGCCGTGCGCGACACGATCGCCCACGCCGCCACCGTCGCGGGCCGGGAGCTCGCGAGCGCGATCGACAACCCCGTCGTCACGCTCGACGGGAGGGTCGAGTCGAACGGCAACTTCCACGGGGCGCCGATCGGCTACGTGCTCGACTTCCTCGCGATCGCCGTCGCCGACCTCGCGAGCATGAGCGAGCGGCGCACCGACCGGTTCCTCGACCAGGCCCGCAGCGGCGGGCTCAACCCGTTCCTCGCCGGCGACCCCGGCGTCGACTCCGGCCACATGATCGCCCAGTACACCCAGGCGGGCATCGTGAGCGAGCTGAAGCGGCTCGCGGTGCCGGCGTCGGTGGACTCGATCCCGACGAGCGCCATGCAGGAGGACCACGTCTCGATGGGCTGGAGCGCCGCCCGCAAGCTGCGCCGCGGGGTCGACGGACTCACCCGGGTCGTCGCGATCGAGCTGCTCACCGCCGCCCGCGGAATCGACATGCGCCGGATGCCGCCAGCGCCCAGCACCGCGGCGGTCATCGGCCGCCTGCGTGAGAGCGTGCCCGGGCCCGGGCCCGACCGGTACCTCGCCCCGGACATCCAGGCCGCCGTCGACCTCGTCGTGAGCGGCGAGCTCGTGGCCGCTGCGCGCGGGGTGGCGCCGGGGCTCGTGTAGCCCGACCCCCCCGCATCCGCCCCCCAACAACACAGAAGGAGACAGCCACATGTCCGCTCCCCGCCCCGTCCGCGCCGCCCGCGGCACCTCCCTGCAGACGCTCGGCTGGCCGCAGGAGGCCGCGCTCCGGATGCTGCAGAACAACCTCGACCCGGAGGTGGCGGAGCATCCGGACGAGCTCGTCGTCTACGGCGGCACGGGCAAGGCCGCGCGCGACTGGGCCAGCTACGACGCGATCGTGCGCACCCTCACCACGTTGCGCGGCGACGAGACGATGCTCGTGCAGTCCGGACGTCCGGTCGGCGTGATGCAGACGCACGAGTGGGCGCCGCGCGTGCTGCTCGCGAACTCCAACCTCGTCGGCGACTGGGCCAACTGGGACGAGTTCCGCCGGCTCGAGAAGCTCGGCCTCACGATGTACGGCCAGATGACCGCAGGGTCGTGGATCTACATCGGCACCCAGGGCATCCTGCAGGGCACCTTCGAGACCTTCGCCGCGGTCGCCGAGAAGCGCTTCGGCGGCACCCTCGCCGGCACCATCACCCTCACCGGCGGACTCGGCGGCATGGGCGGGGCGCAGCCGCTCGCCGTCACGATGAACGACGGCGTCGCGATCGTCGTCGACGTCGACCCGAGCCGCATCGCCCGGCGCATCGAGCACGGCTACCTCGACGTCGAGGCACGCTCGGTCGAGCACGCGCTCGAGCTCGCGCTGGATGCACGGGATGCCCGCCGCCCGCTCTCGATCGGGGTGCTCGGAAACACCGCCGCCGTCTTCCCCGACCTGCTCGCCCGCGGCGCCGAGATCGACATCGTCACCGACCAGACGAGCGCGCACGATCCGCTCGCCTACCTCCCGCTCGAGTTCGGCTTCGACCAGTGGCATCCGGCACGCGAGGCCGACCCGACCGGGTTCGCGGATGCCGCCCGGCACTCGATGGCCCGGCAGGTCGAGGCGATGGTCGGGTTCCAGAAGGCGGGCGCCGAGGTCTTCGACTACGGCAACAACCTACGCACCGAGGCGCGCACGGCCGGCTATGCGGACGCCTTCGCCTACCCCGGATTCGTGCCCGCGTACATCCGTCCGCTGTTCGCGGAGGGCAAGGGCCCGTTCCGCTGGGCGGCGCTGAGCGGCGACCCCGCCGACATCGCGGCGACCGACCGTGCAGTGCTCGAGATGTTCCCGGAGAACCGGTCGCTGCAGAAGTGGATCCCGCTCGCGCAGAAGCGGGTGCACTTCCAGGGGCTGCCCGCCCGCATCTGCTGGCTCGGCTACGGCGAACGCGACCGCGCGGGGCTGCGCTTCAACGACATGGTGGCCTCCGGCGAGGTCACGGCGCCGCTCGTCATCGGACGCGACCACCTCGACTCCGGCTCGGTCGCCTCGCCCTACCGCGAGACCGAGGCGATGAAGGACGGCTCCGACGCGATCGCCGACTGGCCGCTGCTCAACGCGCTCGTCAACACGGCATCCGGCGCCACCTGGGTCTCGATCCACCACGGCGGGGGAGTCGGAATCGGACGCTCCATCCACGCCGGCCAGGTCACCGTCGCAGACGGCACCGCGCTCGCCGGCGAGAAGATCGCGCGGGTGCTGACCAACGACCCGGGGATGGGCGTGATCCGTCACGTCGACGCGGGCTACGGCGAGGCGCTCGAGGTCGCCGAGCGGCTCGCGGTGCGCGTGCCGATGCGGGAGGGATGATTGCCGTGCGGGTCCGGGGCGCGGATGCTGGTGCAGAGGCGGCCTGGTGTTGCCGGGGCCGCTCGGGTCTAGTCGAGGAGCACTGATGGCCGCACTGTCGCACGACCCGCTCTGGCCGCGCGCGGGAGACTGGCCCGCCGGACTCACGGGCGCGCACACCGACCTCGCGATCCTCGGCATCCCGACGTGGCGCACGTCGCTCTCGCCGACCGGGGCCGGCGCGACCCCGGCCGCGGTGCGCGCGGCGCTGCGCTACTACAGCCAGTGGGCGGGCGGCTCGCGCTGGCCGACCATCGCCGACTGGGGCGACGTGCCGGAGCCGGATGGCGACGGCGAGGCTGTCGCGGCCGTCGCAGCCCGCCGTGCGGCGGAGCACTCGTCGCTGCTCATCGTGCTCGGCGGGGATAACGCCGCGACCGTGCCGGCCGCCCTCGGCGCCTGGGGCGACCGCCTCGACACCGCCGGCCTCGTCACCCTCGACGCCCACCACGACCTCCGCGACGGAGTGAGTAACGGCTCGCCGGTGCGCCGGCTGCTCGAGGCCGGACTCGACGGACACCGCGTCGTGCAGGTCGGCATCGCCGACTTCGCCAACTCCGCGCTGTACTCGGAGCGGGCCGCGGAGCTGGGGATCACCGTGATCACGCGCGGGGAGTTGGCGCGGCGCCCCATCGCGGATGCCGTCGCCGAGGCCCTCGAGATCGCCGGCGCCGCGGGCGGCCCGGTGCACGTCGACCTCGACGTCGACGTGTGCGACCGCGCGGTGGCGCCGGGCTGTCCGGCATCCGTTCCCGGCGGCATCTCGGCGGCGGAGCTGCGGGCGGCCGCTCGGGTGGCGGGGCGGCATCCGCTCGTCGAGTCGATCGACCTGACCGAGGTGGATGCGGCGGCGGACTCCCCGGACGGCCGCACCGTGCGCCTCGTCGCGCTGTGCGTGCTCGAGGCGGCGGCCGGATGGGCGGAGAGGTGAGCGCGGTTGGTGCGGCCGGCGCCGCTGGCGCGGCCGCCTCCAGTATCCTGATCGAGAACATCGGTCTGCTCGTGACGCACGACGCCGAGCGCCCGGAGCGGAGCGGCGCCGCGATCGTGATCGAGAACGGACGCGTCGCGTGGGTGGGGGACTCGCCACGCGCCCCTGATGCCGACGAGCGCATCGACGCCGGTGGTCGTTGCGCGATCCCCGGCTTCGTCGACAGCCACAGCCACCTCGTCTTCGCGGGCGACCGCGCCGCCGAGTTCGAGGCGCGCATGGCCGGGAGCCGGTACGAGGCGGGCGGCATCCGCTCCACGGTCGCGGCGACGCGGGCGGCGACCGATGAGCAGCTGCTCGCCGGGGCGCGGCGATTGCTCGGCGAGGCGCGCGCGCAAGGCACGACGACCATCGAGATCAAGAGCGGCTACGGCCTCACGGTGGCTGACGAGTCCCGCATCCTTTCGATCGCTCGCGCGCTCACCGCCGAGACTACGTACCTCGGCGCGCACGTGGTGCCCGCCGACTACTCCGGGAGGCGCGACGAGTACGTTGCCCTTGTGAAGGGGGAGATGCTCGACGCCTGCGCGCCGCACTCCCGCTGGATCGACGTGTTCGTCGACGAGGGCGCCTTCACGGTCGACGAGGCACGTTCGATACTCATGGCTGGCATCGCGCGGGGTCTCGGCGCGCGGGTGCACGCGGGCCAGCTGGGGATCTCGGGCGGCATTCGCCTTGCTGTGGAGCTCGGGGCGGCGAGCGTGGACCACTGCACCTACCTCGCGGACGACGATGTCGAGGCGCTTGCGGGGAGCGCGGGCGCGGGTGCGATTGGCGATGTGGGCGCGGTGAGCGCGGGCGCGGGCGCGGGTGCGATTGGCGATGTGGGCGCGGTGAGCGCGGGCGCGGGTGCGGGTGCGATTGGCGATGTGGTCGCGGTGAGCGCGGGCGCGGGTGCGGGTGCGGGTGCGATTGGCGATGTGGTCGCGGTCGCACGGGGCGATGACGGCGCGCTCTGGGCCGGCACCGTCGCCACGCTGCTGCCCGGCGTGGAGTTCTCGACGCGGTCGCCGTATCCCGATGCCCGCCGCCTGCTCGACGCCGGTGTGTGCGTCGCCCTCGCGAGCGACTGCAACCCGGGATCGAGCTACACGAGCTCGATGCCGTTCTGCATCGCACTCGCGGTGCGCGAGATGGGCATGACCGCCGCCGAGGCGGTGCGGGCCGCGACCCTCGGCGGGGCCCAGGCGCTGCGCCGCACCGACATCGGACACCTCCGCGTGGGCGCCGCCGCCGACATCGTGCTGCTCGATGCCCCGAGCTACGTGCACCTCGCCTACCGTCCGGGAGTTCCTCTCGTGCATCGCGTGATCGCGTCGAGTACCGAGTAGCCCGTGGGGTGCCGCGGGCATGCGCTCGCGATCTCGCACTGCGCCGAGTGTGCTCGCTCCTGCCGACGGTGCCTGTTACAGCGAGCACACTGGGCGCCAATCGGCACACTCGGCGGAAGTGGACACGGAATGGGGCGGCGGCAGCCCACTCGAGGCGACAATCCGCCGCATCCGCCCCTCATCACGTACCGTGGACGAATGCCGAGGCTTCGTCGCAGTGACTCCTCCGCTGTCGGGCTGCGGCGGGTTCGCGCCGGGCGCGGGTACTCCTACAAGGACGTCGACGGGCACCCGATCACCGACCCCGACCTTCGCGCCCGCATCGAGCAGCTCGCGATCCCGCCCGCGTGGACCGACGTCTGGATCGCCCCGTACCCGAACGGCCACGTGCAGGCGACGGGTATCGACGCCGCCGGACGCCGCCAGTACATCTACCATCCGACCTGGCGCGAGCAGAAGGACCGCATCAAGTTCGACCGCGCATTGCGGCTGGCCGAGTCGCTCCCCACCGCCCGCCGACGGGTCACGATCGACCTCCGTGGCGACGAACCCACCAAGGAGCGGGCGCTCGCGACGGCGTTCCGGATGCTGGACGCGGGGTCGCTCCGCGTCGGCTCCGAGAGGTACGTGGAGTCGAACGGGAGCCACGGGCTGTCGACGCTGCTGTGCGCGCACGCGTCCGTGAGCGGGGCGACGGTAGCGCTGAGCTTCCCGGCGAAGAGCGGGCAGCCGTGGGAATCGGACATCACCGACGCCGACCTCGCCGCCGTCGTGCGGTCGCTCAAGCGGCGCGGCCCGCGCGCCCGGCTGCTCGCCTACCGCGCGGACGACGGCTGGCGTCCGATCTCCGCCGAGGACATCAACGACTACGTGCGGGAGCAGACCGGGGGAGAGTTCACGGCGAAGGACTTCCGTACCCTGCGCGGCACGGTCGCCGCAGCGGTGAGCCTGGCGAACAACGGCCCGGAGAGGACGAAGACCGCGAGGTCGAAAGCGCTCGCGCAGGCGATGCGGGATGCTGCGGAGGTGCTCGGCAACACCCCGGCGATAGCCAAGTCGAGCTATGTCGACCCGCGGGTGGTGGACCTCTACAACGCCGGGACCACGATCGACCCGGCGCGCACCGAGTCGGCGGAGTCGGAGCTGCGCGCGCTGCTGTACCGGTAGCTGTGTGCCAGGGTGACGCGCGTCGGGCCGCTCGCTCGTGAGCTGGTGAGCGTGCCGCGGATGCTGCGGCACGCGTGCGGAGTACAGGCGGGCGACACTCATCGGTGCCGCACTAACTCGTGCTGCGCTAACTCGCGCTGCGCTAACTCGTGCTGCGCTAACTAGTGCTGCGCTAACTCGTGCTGCGCTAACTCGCGCTGCGCTAACTCGCGCTGCGCTAACTCGCGCTGCGCTAACTCGTGCTGCGCTAGCTAGCGCTGCGCTAACTCGCGCTGCGCTAGCTCGCGCGGCCGATCCCTGCAGCGGCGCCCGGCATTTCCGCTGTTCCGCGTATCAATCCCCGAGCGTGCCTGTTGACACCGAGTGTGCCCGTTGGGACAGTCACGCTCGACGCGTACAGGCACTCTCGCTAGCCCCAGCACCGTGCGCTCCGCGTGCGCTCCGCGGGCGCTCCGCTCCGCGGACGCCGCCCCCACGGTTGCCGAGCGTGCCCGCGGTTGCCGAGCGTGCCCGCCGTTGCCGAGTGTGCCCGTTGGAACAGGCACGCTCGCCGCGAGCAGGCACACTCGGCGGGTCGAACTGACGGCACTCACATTCGCGCCTACCGCCGGCGTGGCCGTCGGCCACTCCTCCTGCACAGGTTTCACCGGGAGTGGTGGCTCTCTTAAGCACGCCGTGACAGCCCGCCACCCTCAGCAACGGGGGCAAGCTCCGACTATGCCGTTGTCACCGTTGCCCCGACTAGATAAGGCGTCCGCCCGGTCCAGACTGGGGGAATCCCCACGGAACTTGCAGCGGGGGGTGAGTGGTGGCGAGCTGGTGCGCCTTCGGCGCGGTGTGTACGTCGGCTCCGCCGAGTGGGCCGGGCTGAACGCACGAAACCGATATCTGCTTCAAATTGAAGCGACGCAGGCGACGGCGAGCAACAGGTTGGTCTTTTCACACGAATCGGCGGCGGCAATATGGGGCATCCCCATCGTCGGCTCACGATCGGTGCTGCCATCGATCACGGCCCCGTCCTTGGACGGCCGGCGCAGCAGGCACGGCGTCATCCGTCACTCGGTCGACCTGAGGGAGGAGGACGTCGTCGAGAGGAGCGGCTTCCTGGTGACGTCGCCCCTGCGCACAGCGATCGATCTGATTGCGTCGCGGCCAATGATGAGTGGCGTCGCATCGCTCGACCACATCCTTCGCGAGAAGCGCGTATTTGGCCTGGCGAAGGACGAGCTGTGGGAGTACGTCGACGAGTTCCGGCCGTTCCGCAACGTTCGCCGAGCCGTCACGGTGATCGACTTCGCGACCGGGATGTCCGGCTCACCGCTGGAGTCGGTCAGCATGGTTCGCTTTCACGACTTCGGATATGTGCTGCCCGAGCAACAGGTGCGCTACCTCGGAGCACATGGCGAGGAGTATTTCGCTGATTTCAGTTGGCGCGACATTGCGAAGAGGGGGCTCGCGGTGATCGGTGAAGCGGACGGCCGAATCAAGCTTGAGGACCCCGAGTACCTCCGCGGGCGCACCCCCGAACAGGCGCTCTGGCAGGAGAAGGTACGCCAGGACGAGTTGCGTGAGCAGTCCTCCGCCTTTGTGCGCTGGGGATGGGATGACGCGTGGCAAGGCGGTCCGCTCATCCGCAAGCTCGACCGGGCAGGTGTGCCGCGCGATCGGCGGCCCCGCGCGTGGAGTGCCGGACGATGACTGCTGGCTGACGATTGCTGGCTGACGATTGCTGGGCGACGATTGCTGGGCGACGATTGCTGGGCGACGACTGCTGGCTGGCGACTGCTGGCCGACGCCGACCGCGGAGTGTGCCCTGTCGCGCCGAGCGTGCTTGTTGGAAAGGGCACTCTCGGCGCGGATGGGCACGCTCGGCGCGGATGCGGACGCCCGCGCTGGCTGTCCGAGCGGGCTGCCCCGGCGGATGCGAGTGGGCGCGCGTGTCGGATGCGGCTGTAGTCAGATGACGTGGGGGCAGGCAAGGGTAGCGGCCGAGTGTGCCCGTTGGTGCTGATTGTGCCCGTTGGTGCTGAGTGTGCCCGTTGGTGCCGACTGTGCCCGGTGGTGCCGACTGTGCCCGTTGGTGCCGACTGTGCCCGGTGGTGCCGAGTGCGCCTACTGGAAAGGGCACACTCGGCCGCACCGGCCACGTTCGGCGCGCGCCGCACGTGCGGCGCGATCTGCCCCCGGCGTCGCTCACTCGAAGCCCGCGAATCCCCGCCACACCACGACACGCCCAACGCGACACGCCCGGGTTGCAGGTCACTCGAGACTGTGGCAAACTCTCCTAGTTCAACACTTTCGGGTTTACGAATCCGGATCACTGCCAGGCAGTGCATAGAACTGAGGCCACGGGCCCGGTTCTAGGCCGCGGGTAGCAGAACACAACACATCCGAAACTCAAGACTCGTGCGGTGACGCGTGTGTCCGCGAGGGCGACACGCCCGAGCGCGGGGGTCGGTGAGACTCAAGCAGTAATTGACACCAAAACAGTGGTGCGACAGCGAGAGCTGAGCAAACCAAGCATCCAATAGCCCAGAGCCACGATGCATTAAAGAGAGTGAGTCACACATGGCGGGACAGAAGATCCGCATTCGACTTAAGTCGTATGACCACGAGGTCATTGACAGCTCGGCGCGCAAGATCGTTGACACGGTCACTCGTGCCGGCGCGACTGTCGTTGGCCCGGTGCCCCTTCCTACTGAGAAGAACGTGATCGTTGTGATCCGTTCACCCCACAAGTACAAGGACAGCCGCGAGCACTTCGAGAAGCGCACCCACAAGCGCCTGATCGACATCATTGACCCGACGCCGAAGGCCGTCGACTCGCTCATGCGACTCGACCTGCCCGCCGACGTCAACATCGAGATCAAGCTCTAGGAGGCTCCGGATGTCTATCACCAAGACAAGCAAGGGCCTGCTGGGCAAGAAGCTCGGCATGACCCAGGTCTGGGACGAGAGCAACAAGCTCATCCCGGTCACCGTCATCGAGATCAGCCCCAACGTCGTGACGCAGCTGCGTACGCCCGAGATCGACGGCTACTCGGCCGTTCAGATCGCGTACGGCCAGATCGACCCGCGCAAGGTCAACAAGCCCAAGACCGGTCACTTCGACAAGGCCGGCGTCACGCCGCGCCGTCATGTGACGGAGGTCCGCACCGCGGATGCTGCCGAGTACACGCTCGGACAGGAAATCGCGGTCGACATCTTCGAGGCCGGCCAGAAGGTCGACGTCGTCGGTACCTCCAAGGGCAAGGGCTTCGCCGGCGTCATGAAGCGTCACAACTTCAAGGGCGTCAGCTCGTCCCACGGTTCGCACCGTAACCACCGCAAGCCCGGCTCCATCGGCGCCTCTTCGACCCCCAGCCGCGTCTTCAAGGGCATGCGCATGGCCGGTCGTATGGGTGGCGAGCGCGTCACCGCGATGAACCTCAAGGTTCACGCCGTCGACCTCGACAAGGGCCTCATCCTGGTCAAGGGTGCTGTTCCCGGAGCCCGCGGCCGCATCGTTTTCGTTCGCAACGCAGTGAAGGGGGCGTAACGCATGGCTGACTCAAACGCCACGCTCGACGTCATCGACTCGAAGGGCAAGAAGGTCGACACCGTCGAGCTTCCCGCCGAGACCTTCGACGTCCAGACCAACATCCCGCTGATCCACCAGGTCGTCGTCGCCCAGCGTGCAGCCGCACGCCAGGGAACGCACAAGACCAAGGGTCGCGGCGAGGTGTCCGGAGCCGGCCGCAAGCCGTTCAAGCAGAAGGGAACCGGTCGCGCCCGCCAGGGCTCGATCCGCGCACCCCAGATGACCGGTGGTGGCATCGTCCACGGGCCGACGCCGCGTGACTACGCGCAGCGCACCCCGAAGAAGATGATCGCCGCGGCGCTCAAGGGCGCACTGTCCGACCGCGCCCGCGGTGGACGCCTGCACGTTGTCGATGTGCTCGCCGTCGGAGATGTTCCGTCGACCAAGACCATTGTCGAACTGCTCGCCAGCATCGCCACGAGCAAGCACGTTCTGATCGTGCTGACCCGTGACGACGAGCTGAGCGCCAAGAGCGTTCGCAACATCCCGTCCGTCCACGTGCTTCCGTACGACCAGCTCAACGCGTATGACGTTCTCGTCTCCGACGACATCGTCTTCACGAAGGCTGCTTTCGATGGCTTCATCGCCGGCCCCGTGTCGACGAAGAAGGTCAAGGAAGACGCGATGAGCAGCGGCAAGAAGCGCGTCAGCCCCGAAAAGGCCACCGCCGAGAAGGAGAAGGTCAGCGCATGACCGGAACGTACAAGGACCCGCGCGACATCATCCTGTCGCCCGTCGTCTCCGAGAAGAGCTACGGTCTGATCGACCAGGGCAAGTACACGTTCGTCGTGGACCCCCGTTCGAACAAGACCGAGATCAAGCTGGCGATCGAGTCGATCTTCGGCGTCAAGGTCGCATCGATCAACACCCTGAACAAAAAGGGCAAGACGAGGCGCACCAAGTTCGGCCAGGGCAAGCGCAAGGACACCAAGCGCGCCATTGTCTCGCTGAAGTCCGGATCCATCGACATCTTCACGGCTGTCGGCTAGGGAAAAGGGATAACTCATGGCAATTCGCAAGTACAAGCCCACGACCCCCGGTCGTCGCGGATCCTCGGTAGCAGATTTCGCCGAGATCACGCGTTCGACCCCGGAGAAGTCGCTGCTTCGCCCGCTCCCCAAGACCGGTGGACGTAACAACGCCGGCCGCATCACGACCCGTCACATCGGTGGTGGCCACAAGCGCCAGTACCGCGTCATTGACTTCAAGCGCAATGACAAAGACGGCGTGAATGCCAAGGTCGCGGAGATCGAGTACGACCCGAACCGCACCGCGCGCATCGCGCTCCTGCACTACTTCGACGGCTCGAAGCGTTACATCATCGCGCCGAACAAGCTGAACCAGGGCGACATCGTCGAGTCGGGCGCATCCGCCGACATCAAGCCGGGCAACAACCTGCCGCTGAAGAACATCCCCACGGGAACCGTTATTCACGCGATCGAGTTGAAGCCGGGTGGCGGCGCCAAGATGGCGCGTTCCGCCGGAGCATCCGTGCGACTCGTCGCCAAGGATGGCCCCTACGCGCAGCTCCGTCTGCCGTCGGGTGAAATCCGCAACGTGGATGCCCGTTGCCGCGCCACAATCGGCGAGGTCGGCAACGCCGAGCAGTCGAACATCAACTGGGGAAAGGCCGGCCGTATGCGCTGGAAGGGCGTACGCCCAACCGTGCGTGGTGTCGCCATGAACCCGGTCGACCACCCACACGGTGGTGGAGAGGGCAAGACCTCCGGTGGACGCCACCCGGTCAGCCCGTGGGGCCAGAAAGAAGGTCGCACTCGCCACATCAACAAAGAGTCCGACAAGCTCATCGTTCGTCGCCGCAATGCCGGCAAGAAGCGCAAGTAGGAGTTGTAGAGGATGCCACGCAGTCTCAAGAAGGGCCCCTTCGTTGACGACCACCTGCTTCGCAAGGTAGTCGGCGCGAACGCCGCCAGCAGCAAGAACGTGATCAAGACCTGGTCGCGCCGCTCGATGATCATCCCGGCAATGCTGGGTCACACCATCGCGGTGCACGACGGTCGCAAGCACATCCCGGTGTTCGTCACCGAGACGATGGTTGGGCACAAGCTCGGAGAGTTTGCTCCCACCCGCACCTTCCGTGGACACGTGAAGGACGACAAGAAGGGTCGCCGCCGCTAACGCGGTGGCGGAAGGAGGAGTAGAGAAATGGTTGAATCCATCGCTCGCGTGAAGCACATTCGCGTCACCCCCACCAAGGCTCGTCGTGTCGTCAACATGATCCGCGGCAAGCAGGCTATGGAGGCCTTGGCCATCCTGAAGTTCGCGCCCCAGGGTGCGAGCGAGCCGGTGTACAAGCTCGTCGCTTCGGCGATGGCGAACGCCAAGGTGAAAGCCGACGCGAGCAACAGCTACCTGGACGAGCAGGACCTGTTCGTCTCGTCGGCCTACGTCGACGAGGGAACAACGCTCAAGCGTTTCCAGCCCCGTGCACAGGGACGCGCGTTCCAGATCCTGAAGCGCACCAGTCACATCACGATCGTCCTGGCCACGCCAGATGAGACGGCCGTCGCGACCGGTGCAGCGCAGCCGAAGAAGGCAGGAAAGAAGTAATGGGCCAGAAAGTAAATCCCTACGGCTTCCGTCTGGGTATCACCACCGACCACGTGTCGCGTTGGTTCTCTGACAGCACGAAGGTCGGACAGCGCTACAGCGACTACGTCGCCGAAGACATCAAGATCCGCAACCTGCTCAAGACGAGCCTCGACCGCGCCGGAGTGGCGCGCATCGAGATCGAGCGCACCCGCGACCGCGTCCGCGTCGACATCCACACCGCCCGTCCGGGCATTGTGATCGGTCGACGTGGCGCCGAGGCGGAGCGTATTCGCACCGACCTCGAGAAGCTCTCGGGCAAGCAGATCCAGCTGAACATCCTCGAGGTGAAGAACCCCGAGGCAGAAGCTCAGCTCGTCGCTCAGGGCATCGCCGAGCAGCTCACCGCTCGCGTGGCCTTCCGCCGCGCGATGCGCAAGGGCCTCCAGGGCGCCCAGCGCGCCGGAGCCAAGGGTGTCCGCATCCAGGTCTCCGGTCGCCTCGGCGGCGCGGAGATGAGCCGCTCGGAGTTCTACCGTGAGGGTCGCGTTCCGCTGCACACCCTGCGCGCCAACATCGACTACGGCTTCTACGAGGCCAAGACGACGTTCGGCCGCATCGGCGTGAAGGTCTGGATCTACAAGGGCGACATCACCAACAAGGAGCTCGCTCGCGAGCAGGCCAACGCCAAGTCCTCGCGTCCGGACCGCCGCGACGACCGCCGTGACGGCGGCCGTGATGGTGGACCGCGTCGCGGTGCCGCAGCTCCGAGAACCGAAGCTGCCCCGGCAGCAGTGGGAGCAGAAAAGTAATGTTGATTCCCCGCAAGGTCAAGCACCGCAAGCAGCACCACCCCGGCCGTAGTGGCCAGGCGACTGGTGGCACGACGGTTTCGTTCGGCGAGTACGGCATCCAGGCGCTCACCCCCGCCTATGTCACCAACCGCCAGATCGAGGCCGCTCGTATTGCGATGACGCGTCACGTCAAGCGTGGTGGAAAGGTGTGGATCAACATCTACCCCGACCGCCCGCTCACCAAGAAGCCCGCCGAGACCCGCATGGGTTCCGGTAAGGGTTCCCCCGAGTGGTGGATCGCCAACGTCAAGCCGGGACGCGTGCTCTTCGAGCTCAGCGGTGTTCCCGAGAATGTCGCGCGCGAAGCCCTCACCCGGGCCATTCACAAGCTGCCCCTCAAGGCACGCATCATCAAGCGCGAGGAGGGCGACGCATAATGGCGATCGGTTCCAAGGAGCTCGCCACAGTCGAGCTCGATACTTTTGAAGACGGCAGGCTCGTCGACGAACTCAAGAAGGCCAAGGAAGAGCTGTTCAACCTGCGCTTCCAGTCCGCCACGGGACAGTTGGAGAGCCACGGTCGCCTGCGCGCCGTCAAGCGCGACATCGCCCGTATCTACACGGTGATCCACGAGCGCGAGCTCGGCATCCGTGCCACCCCTGCTCCGCTCGAGGTCGCTCCCAAGGCGACCAAGGCGAAGAAGAAGTCCAAGGCGGATGCCGCCGTAGAGGCGCCCGCCGACGAGGCAGCGTCCACTGACAAGAACGAGGAGGCGAAGTAATGGCTAAGACCACGGAAACTACCGCGGGCGAGCACGCCGCTCACGACGTCAAGGACGTGAACGCGCGCGGACAGCGCAAGGAGCGTCGCGGTTACGTGACCAGCGACAAGATGGAGAAGACCATCACCGTCGAGGTCGAGGACCGCGTCAAGCACCCGCTGTACGGCAAGGTCATCCGCCGAACGTCCAAGGTCAAGGTCCACGACGAGGCCAACTCGGCCGGCATCGGCGACCTCGTTCTCATCAGTGAGACCCGTCCGCTCAGCGCCACGAAGCGCTGGCGCCTGGTCGAGATCCTCGAGAAGGCTAAGTAAGCCTCGGCTTGCTTAGAAAATAAGGACACAAGATGCTTCAGCAGGAATCCAGAGTCAAGGTCGCCGACAACACCGGCGCCAAGATGCTGCTCACGATTCGCGTTCTCGGTGGCTCCGGCCGCCGCTATGCCGGCCTCGGCGACGTCATCGTCGCCACCGTCAAGGACGCCATCCCGGGCGGCAACGTCAAGAAGGGTGACGTCGTCAAGGCCGTCATCGTTCGCACCAAGAAGGAGACGCGCCGTTCAGACGGCTCGTACATCAAGTTTGACGAGAACGCCGCCGTCATCCTGAAGGCTGATGGGGACCCCCGTGGTACCCGCATCTTCGGGCCGGTCGGCCGCGAGCTTCGTGACAAGAAGTTCATGAAGATCATCTCGCTCGCACCGGAGGTTATTTAATCATGGCGAACATCAAGAAGGGGGACCTGGTTCAGGTCCTCAACGGCCGCCGGCAGGACCGCGGCGGCGACCGCGGCAAGCAGGGGCGCGTGCTCGAGGTTCTCGTCGAGCGCAACCGCGTGATCGTCGAGGGAATCAACTTCGTCACCAAGCACGTTCGCGTCGGACAGACGCAGCGCGGCAGCAAGACCGGTGGCATCGAGCAGATGGAGGCACCGATCCACGTGTCGAACGTCGCCCTCGTCGACCCCAAGACCAAGAAGCCGACTCGCGTCGGCTTCCGCGTGGAGAAGAACGACGACGGCAAGACCGTGCGCGTTCGCTACGCCAAGAAGTCAGGTGAGGACCTGTAATGACTGACACGACAACTGCGGAGAAGGCTGCGAAGATCGAGCCGCGCCTCAAGCAGAAGTACAAGACCGAGATCTCGGCCCAGCTGCTCAAGGACTTCGGGTTCACGAACGTGCACCAGGTGCCCGGACTCGTGAAGATCGTCGTCAACACGGGTGTCGGCGAGGCCGCGCGCGATGGCAAGGTCATCGATGGGGCCGTCAAGGACCTCACCGCGATCACGGGCCAGAAGCCCGTCGTCACGAACGCTCGCAAGTCGATCGCACAGTTCAAGCTGCGCGAAGGCCAGCCGATCGGCGCCCATGTCACGCTTCGTGGCGACCGCGCCTGGGAGTTCCTCGACCGGCTCCTGTCGCTCGCGCTCCCGCGTATCCGCGACTTCCGCGGCCTGTCGGACAAGCAGTTCGACGGTCACGGCAACTACACGTTCGGCCTCACGGAGCAGTCGATGTTCCACGAGATCGATCAGGACAAGATCGACCGCGTCCGCGGTTTCGACATCACTGTCGTCACCACGGCGAGGAACGATGACGAGGGTCGCGCGCTGCTCAAGGCGCTCGGCTTCCCGTTCCGCACTGCAGAGAACACTCCGTAACACCCCTGCACCACCGATCGACCAGGTCGGCGCCCGCGTAACGGGCGTCGAAACCAGACGAGATTAGGAAACAAACGCAATGACAATGACAGATCCGGTCGCAGATCTGCTGACCCGACTGCGCAACGCGAACTCGGCGTACCACGATTCCGTGTCGCTCCCGAGCAGCAACCTCAAGTCCCACATCGCGGAGATCCTCAAGAAAGAGGGCTACATCGCCGGCTGGAAGATCGAGGATGCCCGCGTCGGCAAGACCCTGACCATCGACCTGAAGTACGGCCCGAACCGCGAGCGTTCGATCGCGGGCATCAAGCGCGTATCGAAGCCCGGACTGCGCGTCTACGCCAAGTCCACGGAGATCCCTCACGTTCTCGGTGGCCTCGGCGTCGCGATCCTGTCGACTTCCTCTGGCCTCCTCACGGACCGCCAGGCAACTTCGAAAGGCGTGGGTGGGGAAGTCCTCGCCTACGTGTGGTAGCCGAATATGTCACGAATCGGAAGACTCCCCATCGAGATCCCTGCTGGGGTCGACGTCAAGGTCGACGGCTCTGCCGTCACCGTCAAGGGTCCGAAGGGTGAGCTGAACCTCACCGTCGCGAAGCCCATCGAGGTCAGCCTCGACGGCGGTCAGCTGCTCGTCACGCGTCCGAATGACGAGCGCGAATCGCGCTCGCTGCACGGCCTGACCCGCACGCTCATCGCCAACCAGATCATCGGTGTGACCACTGGGTACTCCAAGGGTCTCGAGATCGTCGGTACCGGTTACCGCGTGGCGGCGAAGGGCGCGAACCTCGAGTTCGCCCTCGGCTTCTCGCACCCGGTCGTCGTCGCTCCCCCCGCCGGCATCTCCTTTGTTGTCGAAGGCAACACGAAGCTGACGGTGCACGGCATCGACAAGCAGGCCGTCGGAGAGGTCGCCGCAAACATTCGTAAGTTGCGCAAGCCAGAGCCCTACAAGGGCAAGGGTGTGCGCTACGCAGGCGAGGTAGTCCGCCGCAAGGCCGGAAAGAGTGGTAAGTAGAAATGGCTCTCGGAACTAGAGGCAAGAGCAAGTCGGCCGCCAAGGGCCGCCGACACGCACGTCTTCGCAAGAAGGTCGTTGGCACCGAGGCGCGTCCGCGTCTCTCCGTCACCCGGTCGGCTCGTCACATCTTCGTGCAGGTCATCGACGACAGCAAGGGTTTCACCCTCGCGTCGGCGTCGACCCTCGAGGCCGACATGCGCACCTTCGACGGTGACAAGACCGCCAAGGCACGCAAGGTCGGCGAGCTTGTCGCCGAGCGCGCGAAGGCCGCCGGAATCGACGCCGTCGTGTTCGACCGTGGTGGCAGCAAGTACGCGGGTCGCGTTGCGGCCATTGCGGACGGCGCCAGGGAAGGCGGGTTGGACCTGTGAGCGACGCATCGACAAACAAGGAGCAGGCCGTGGAGCCCAAAGCAGTCGTGGCGCCCGAATCGACAGAGACCGCAGTCGTTCAGACCGCGGTTGTCGAGACGGCAGCCGGAACTGAGAACAACAACGCCGCCGAGCCTCGCGAGGCTCGTCGTGGCGGCCGTGAGCGCAACCCGAACCAGCAGCGCGGATCGCGCGACAGCGAGAAGAGCCAGTTCCTCGAGCGTGTCGTCACGATCAACCGCGTGTCGAAGGTCGTCAAGGGTGGTCGTCGCTTCAGCTTCACCGCTCTCGTCGTCGTCGGCGATGGTAACGGTCTCGTTGGAGTCGGCTACGGCAAGGCGCGCGAAGTGCCTACCGCGATCTCCAAGGGCGTCGAGGAGGCGAAGAAGAACTTCTTCCGCGTTCCTCGCGTCGCCGCGACGATCCCGCACCCCGTGCAGGGTGAGGCCGCAGCCGGCGTCGTGCTGCTGCGTCCCGCATCCGCCGGTACCGGTGTTATCGCCGGTGGTCCGGTCCGCGCGGTGCTCGAGTGCGCCGGCATCCACGACGTCCTGAGCAAGTCGCTCGGCTCGTCGAACACGATCAACATCGTTCATGCCACCGTTGCTGCCCTCAAGCAGCTCGAAGAGCCCGCTGCGGTCGCCGCACGTCGTGGCCTTCCGGTCGAGCATGTCGTGCCCGCGCGCCTCCTGCGCGCCCAGGCTGACACGAAGGCAGGTGTCTGATGGCCGCGCGCCTGAAGGTGACCCAGATCAAGTCCAAAATTAGTGAAAAGCAGAACCAGCGCGACACGTTGCGGAGCCTCGGGCTCAAGCGCATCGGCTCGGTCGTGATTCGCGAAGACAATTCGCAGAATCGCGGCTACGTCCGTACCGTCGCTCACTTGGTTCGCGTCGAGGAGATTGACTAATGGCTGAAGAAACCACGCCAGCCGCGAAGAAGGCACCCGCCAAGGCTCCGGCCAAGGCCACCGCTGACAAGGCCGCCGCCCCCAAGGCTGCAGCCAAGAAGCCGGCAACCGCCAAGGCAGACACCGCGGCGACCGCCGCGAAGAAGCCCGCCGCGAAGAAGCCCGCAGCGAAGAAGCCCGCAGCGAAGAAGCCCGCCGCCGCGAAGTCGGATGCTGCCGAGGGCGCTGCCGCGCAGGCGACGGCGACGAAGGCTCCGGCCACGAAGGCTCCGGCCAAGAAGAAGGCGGCTCCGGCCGCCGAGGTCGTGGCTCGCCCGCAGGTTCTCAAGATGCACCACCTTCGCCCGGCCCCCGGCGCGAAGAAAGACCGCATGCGTGTCGGTCGTGGTGAGGGATCCAAGGGTAAGACCGCGGGTCGCGGTACCAAGGGCACGAAGGCGCGCTACACGATGCGCCCCGGCTTCGAGGGTGGAAACATCAACTTCATCATGCGTGCTCCGAAGCTGCGCGGGTTCAAGAACCCGTTCCGCGTCGAGTACCAGGTCGTGAACCTCGAGAAGCTCGCCGAGCTCTACCCCTCCGGTGGTGAGGTCACGATCCTCGACCTCGTCGCCAAGGGTGCCGTGCGCAAGAACGAGAAGGTCAAGATTCTTGGGTCGGGTGACATTGCGGTTAAGCTGGAAGTTGCAGTCGACAAGGTGTCCGGCTCTGCCGAACAGAAGATCGTTGCTGCCGGCGGTTCCGTCAAGTAGTCGCAAGAGACGCAAGTTTCAGGGGTGGCCCGCAAGGGTCACCCCTCCTGCTTCATCAGAACTAACCTGGAGGACTCGTGTTCAGAGCCGTAGCGCGGATCTTCCGCACGCCCGACCTTCGAAGGAAGATCGGGTTCACGCTCGGTATCGTCGCGTTGTTCCGACTCGGCTCCTTCATCCCCGCACCGTTTGTCGACTACGGCAACGTGCAGGCGTGTATCGCCTCGAATGACGGCACGACGGGCCTCTACGAGCTCGTCAACCTCTTCAGCGGTGGCGCCCTCCTTCAACTCTCGGTCTTCGCGCTCGGCATCATGCCGTACATCACGTCGTCGATCATCGTGCAGCTGCTGCGCGTCGTCATCCCGCACTTCGACACCCTCCACAAGGAGGGCCAGTCCGGCCAGGCGAAGCTCACGCAGTACACCCGCTACCTCACCATCGCGCTCGCCATCCTGCAGTCGACCACCCTCATCACGGTCGCCCGGAGCGGCGCGCTGTTCCCCTCGACGAGCGGCGCTCCCGAGTGTGCGAACCTCATCATCGACCCGTCCTGGTACGCGACACTGCTGATGGTCATCACGATGACTGCGGGCACCGGCCTCATCATGTGGATGGGTGAGCTCATCACCGAGCGCGGCGTCGGCAATGGAATGTCATTGCTGATCTTCACCTCGATCGCCGCCACGTTCCCCTCCGCACTCTGGGGCATCCAGGCGTCGCAGGGCTTCGAGGTCTTCCTCCTCGTCCTCGCCGTCGGCCTCGTGATCATGACCGCCGTCGTATTCGTCGAGCAGTCGCAGCGACGCATCCCGGTGCAGTACGCCAAGCGCATGGTCGGTCGCCGCACCTACGGCGGCAACAACACCTACATCCCGATCAAGGTCAACATGGCAGGCGTCGTGCCCGTCATCTTCGCCTCGTCGCTGCTGTACCTGCCCGCGCTCGTCGGCCAATTCAACCAGCCGGCCGGCGGAGGAGCCCCGTCGCCGTGGGTGCAGTGGATCTCCGACAATCTGACCTCGGGCGACAACCCGTTGTACATGGCGCTCTACTTCCTGCTGATCGTCGGGTTCACGTACTTCTACGTGGCCATCACCTTCAACCCGGAGGAGGTCGCCGACAACATGAAGAAGTACGGCGGCTTCATCCCCGGAATCCGTGCCGGACGTCCCACGGCCGAATACCTCGACTACGTGCTCACCCGCGTGACGCTGCCCGGTTCGCTCTACCTCGGTTTCATCGCCCTCATCCCGCTCATCGCACTGGCGACGGTCGGGGCCAACGCGAACTTCCCGTTCGGTGGTGCGAGCATCCTGATCATCGTCGGTGTCGGGCTCGAAACGGTCAAGCAGATCGACTCGCAGCTTCAACAGCGTCACTACGAAGGGCTGCTCCGATGATCGCGTTCACCCAGGGCACCAAGCCCCGTCTGCTCATCGTCGGTCCCCCCGGGGCGGGCAAGGGCACCCAGGCGGCGAAGCTGGCCGCCGACTTCGGCATTCCCGCGATCGCGACGGGCGACATCTTCCGCCACAACATCCGTACCGGCACCGAGCTCGGCACTCAGGTCAAGGCGATCGTCGACGCCGGCGACTACGTTCCCGACTCCCTGACCAACGAGCTCGTCGCGAGTCGCCTCTCGGAGGAGGATGCCCTCGAGGGCTTCCTGCTCGACGGCTACCCGCGCACGCTCAACCAGGTGGCGTACCTCACCGACTTGCTGGCCGGGCGCGGGCAGAGCCTTGACGGCGTCATCCAGCTCGTCGCGGACACCGACGAGGTCGTCACGCGGCTGCGCAAGCGCGCCGTCGAACAGGGCCGGATGGACGACTCGGAAGAGGCCATCCGTCACCGCCAGGATGTCTTCGCCCGCGAGACCGCGCCGCTCGTCGCCGCCTACAGCGACAAGGGCCTCCTGGTCGAGGTCGACGGCATCGGTGAGATCGACGAGGTCGAGGGCCGCATCACCGCGGCACTCGCGGCGCACGGCATCCAGCGTCCCGGCGCCGTTCCCGCCGTCTAGGCGTGGCGCTTCGCTCGATCTACAAGACGCCCGCGCAGTTGCGGCTCCTGGTGCAGCCCGGGCTCATCACGGCTGCGGCGCTGCGGGCGGTGCGCGACGCGATTCGCCCCGGCATCACAACGCTCGAGCTTGACGCGATCGCCGAGGCCAGCATCAGAGCCGCGGGTGCCGCGCCGAACTTCATGCTGGAGGTGGGCTACCGGCACACCATCTGCGCCTCGGTGAACGATGACGTGGTGCACGGCATCCCCGGAGGGCGCATGCTCGCACCCGGCGACATCGTGTCAATCGACTGCGGGGCCGAGCTCGGCGGCTGGAACGGCGACGCCGCGTTCACCGCGGTGGTTCCGGATGCCTCCCGGCCCGGGGTCGTGCGCGAGCGCGAGAACCTCTCGTCGGTGACCGAGCAGTCGCTCTGGGCCGGCATCGCCGCACTCTCGCGTGCCCGCCACCTGAACGAGGTCGGGGCCGCGATCGAAGACTACGTCGACGGCCACGGCACCTTCGGCATCCTCGAGGACTACACCGGACACGGCATCGGGCGCTCGATGCACGAGGACCCGCCCGTGTTCAACTACCGGGTGCGCGGCAGAGGCCCGGCGGTGAAGCCCGGCCTGGTCGTCGCGATCGAGCCCATGGTCACCCTTGGCGGCATCGACACCCGGACTCGCGAGGACGACTGGACCGTCGCGACCGCCGACGGCACGATGGCAGCGCACTGGGAGCACTCCGTCGCCGTGCACAAGGACGGCATCTGGGTGCTCACGGCGGAGGACGGCGGGGCGGCCGGGCTCGCGCCGTTCGGCGTGACGCCGACCCCGATCGCCTGAGGGTTTCTGCGGCGCTCTGGCAATTTCTGCGGGTTGAGCAGCGCGCTCTGGGGCGGGTGTCAAAACCTCGTTACTGCGGCGGGTTTCGCCACGGTCGCTGCGGGACCTGCGGGACCTGCGGGACCTGCGCGACCTGCTCGACCTGCGGGACCTGCGGGACCTGCGGGACCTGCGGGACCTGCGGGACCTGCGCGACCTGCGGGACCTGCGCGACCTGCTCAACGCGCGGAGGCCGCGTGGTGTGAGCGCCCGTTTGTGACAATTGCGCCCACTCGTCCGGGCGCGGATGTCACAAACGGGCACAATCGTTCCCTGCCGGTTGAGCAGCGCGCTCTGGCGCGCGTGTCGAAACCCGTGCCTGCGCCAGGATCGCGCCGAGTCGCAGTGGTGGTCGTTCGGATGCGCCGGCAAGGAACCCCTACTCCGTAGTCGGCGTTGGTAGAGTCCGGCCGGTGTCGCCAAAGTCGGAGTCATCGCGGAAATTGACGTGTTTCGGCGGATGCGGACCGGCAGATCCACCGGGGTTCCGACTTTCGCGACACAGGGGACTCGGCGGGAACCGGGGCGGCCGCCCACGGCCCCGAACCCCGCCCAAGTGCATCCGTCCCGGCACGGGTTTCGACACGGTCGCTGCACGACCCGCTCAACCGGCAGGGGCCGCGCGAGCTGCTCAACCGGCAGAGGCGGCCTACTTGTCGATTCCGCGCACGATCTCCTCGATGAACGAGGGGAAGTCGACCGCGCGGCGCACGAGCTGGTGAACATCGTCACGGTCGGCGAAGACTGAGACGAACTGGTCGAAGATCGCCTGGAAGGTGGTGCGGTCGGTCGCGCTGAACGCGGCGAGGGCGACGACGTTCACGCGGTTCTCGCCCCAGCTGATCGGGGTCTCGTTCACGGCGATGCAGATCGCGGTCCGCTTGGCTGTCATGGTCATCGCGTGCGGCACCGCGAGATTGTCGGTGAACGCGGTCGATGACATCCGCTCGCGCTCGATCGCGGCATCGAGATAGGCCTCGTCGATGATGCCGGATGCGACCATCCGGCCGCCGAGCTCGCGGATCACCGACTCCTCGTCGGTGCCGCTCACGTTGCGCACGAAGAGGGCCTCGTCGAAGAACAGAAGCAGGTCCTCCTTGAGCCGCGCGCGCCGGCGCTGTCGGCGCACCCGGCTGATCGCCCGGCGCACCGAGTCGATGTCGTTGTCGGTGAGGAACGGCTGGATCGGCACGACGTTGTCGGCAAAGGTGCCGGGCGAGATTGTCGTCAGCACGAGGTCGGTCGCGAGTGTTGACCAGTCGACGTCGGTGCGGGTGATCACGGTGTCGATCTGGATCTCGGTGCCGAGTACTGCCTCCAGCCGCTCGCGCAGCAGCAGGTGCATGTCGTAGTAGTTCGGGCAGACGATGGCGCAGGTCACGCGCTCCTCGCGTCGCGACTCCCGCTCCAGGTACGACCCGACGTGCAGCGCGATGTAGGAGATCTCGTCGTCGTTGATGACGATCGTCGCCTCGCGCTGCACCTCGCTCGCGATGAAGACCGCGAGCTCGTAGATCATCGGGTACGCCGTCTTGATCGAGCGGGTCATCGGGTTGCGCGAGTACGACTTGTCCTGCGCGCGCACGATGAGGCTGCCCACGTGCAGTGCCAGTCGCGCGATGAAGTCGTTGTCGTCGAGGTCGACGAGGTACTCCTCGCTGACACGCTCCACGATGCGGGTGACGATTTCGACATGGGGGTCGGACACGGTTCCGGCGGCGAATGGCGGAAGGTTGCCGCGGGCGCTGCGTGTGACGACCCTTGTGGTGAGCAGCAGCACGAGGTAGTCGACGTCATCCTGCCCGAGCGCGACATCGAAGTGCCGCTCGATGAGGCGGGCGAGCTCGGCGGCGATGTCCTGCGGCGCAGCGTCCGTCCCCGGCACGGCGCTGGCCAGCTGGTTCTTCTTTCTTCGGTCCACGGCGATCGCCACGTGGAGCAGAACGTTGTTGATGCCGTACTCGTTGACGAAATAGCCGTGCGAGTCGAGCATCTCGATCAGGTCGGTCTTGAAGCCGCGCAGATTCGACGACTCGAACTCCTGCTCGATGCTCTCGAGCTCGAGGAACCCCTGGGCGCCCTCGTCGCGGAACATGCGGCTGAGCAGCCGGCGCAGGTCCAGCTCGGAGCCGGAGATGCGCACGATCGCCTCCTGCCGGGAGAGCACGAGCTCGGACCCGTCGAGTTCGGCCTTGAGCTTGCGCAGGTCCGACTCGATGGTCGACTCGCTCACGTACATGCTGTCGGCGAGGGAGTAGATGTCGAGTCCGGCGGGGGCGTCGCCGAGCCGGCGCAGCAGGTGGTAGATGCGATCGCGCGGCGACTCGCTCTCCGGCGCGCGTGTGCGCTGGGCGAGGAAGGAGGAGTAGAGGTCGCGATTGAGCCGGTAGCCGCTCGTCGACGACGCGATGACCTCGAGCGGGGCGGCGGATGCCTTGACCGCAGTCACGTAGCTGCGCACGCTTCTCGTGCTCACGCCGAGGTGGTCGGAGAGCTCGGCGGCGGTCACCCAGCCGTCGCTGAGCGACAGGTAGCCCAGTAGCCTCTCGTGCCTGTCGCTCATCTGCTGCCCTCCGGGGGCTGCATCCGGAGATCTCCTTTGATCGTTGCGCCGACGTTGTCGAAAGCCCTCGTAGACAAGTCAACCACTCCCGGGGTCATCGTGCCGCATGCGGGCACCTTCCGGGGGAGCGGAAGAAAACCTGCTGGCCCCGGATGCGGCTGCCGGGCCAGTATTGGGCAACGGGATGGACCGGACGCAAGGAGGCGTGCAATGACACGAATACTCGTCGTCTGCGGGGCTGGCGCCTCGAGTTCGTTCCTCGTCTACTGGATGCGCAAAGACGCATCCGCCCGCGACCTCGCCCTGACCATCCGGGCCGGAAGCACCGACGACCTCCCCGCGTCCCTCGCCGACACCGACTTCGTGCTCGTCGGGCATCACCTCGCCGCGGCGTTCCCGTCGATCCGCGCCGCGAGCGCGACCGCCGGAGTCCCCGTCACGCTTCTGCCGTCACTGGCCTTCAACGCGACCGGCGCCGCCGTCGCGGTCGATCTCGTGCTCGAACAGGGCGCCCCAACAGAAAGCAACCATGGCTGAACAGTCTGTCATCATCGCATCCGCTCACGGCCTTCACGCCCGACCGGCGTCGCTCTTCACCCAGGCAGCCTCAAAGTCGGGCTTCGCGGTGCAGATCGCGAAGGCCGGCAAGTCGGTCAATGCCGCGAGCATCCTCGGCGTCATCTCGCTCGGCATCGAGCTGGGCGACGAGGTCACCCTCACGGCCGAGGGCGACGGGGCCGAGGAGGCCATCGCCGAACTCGTCGCGCTGCTTGCGACCGACCACGACGCCGCTTAATTCCACCCCGCAATCCACAGCACACCCTAGAAAGAGGAGCCACACCATGACGACGACGTCAACCACAAAGACCGGCGAGGTGAACGCGCAGCCGGGCTGGAGGGTAGGAATCCAGCGCTTCGGCGCCTTCCTCAGCGGGATGATCATGCCGAACATCTCGGCCTTCATCGCCTGGGGCCTCATCACCGCCTTCTTCATCCCGACAGGATGGACCCCGAACGAGTCGCTCGCCGAGCTCGTCGGCCCGATGATCATCTTCCTGCTGCCGCTGCTCATCGCGAACACTGCCGGCCGTATGGTCTACGGCACCCGCGGTGGTGTCGTGGCCTCGATCGGCACCATGGGTGTCATCGTCGGCACCGACATCCCGATGTTCATCGGCGCGATGATCGTGGGACCGCTCGCGGCCTACCTCATCAAGCAGGTCGACAAGATCTGGGCAGGGAAGATCAAGCCCGGCTTCGAGATGCTCGTCGATAACTTCGCCGCCGGCATCCTGGGTATGCTCGTCGCCCTCGGGGCGTTCTTCGGAATCGCACCGGCGGTCACGGCGCTCAGCAACGCCATCGGTTCGGCGGTGGACTTCCTCGTCACCGCCGGCCTGCTGCCACTTGCCAGCCTGCTGATCGAGCCCGGCAAGGTGCTGTTCCTCAACAACGCCATCAACCAGGGAATCCTCACGCCGCTCGGTGTGCAGGAGTCGACCGAGACCGGCAAGTCGATCCTCTTCCTCCTCGAGGCGAACCCCGGCCCCGGCCTCGGCCTCCTCGCGGCGTTCATGTTCTTCGGAACCGGAATCGCCAAGGCGAGCGCACCGGGCGCGATCATCATCCAGTTCCTGGGTGGTATTCACGAGATCTACTTCCCGTACGTGCTGATGAAGCCGATCCTCATCGCCGCCATGATCGGTGGAGGCATGACCGGCATCGCGATCAACGTCGCGTTCGGCTCGGGCCTGCGTGCTCCGGCATCACCGGGCAGCATCTTCGCGGTGCTGATCAACACGCCGACTGACAGCTACGTCGGTGTGGTGCTCTCGGTCATTGGTGCCGCGTCGGTCTCGTTCCTCATCGCCGCGATCATCCTGCGAGCCAGCCGCAAGCGCGACCTCGAACTGCTCGAGTCGGGCAACGACGGCCTCGTCGCCGGAGCCGCCAAGATGAACGACCTCAAGGGCAAGGAAAGCTCGGTCACGAGCACCCTCTTCGCCGGATCCGGAACGACACAGACGAGGATCAGCAATATCGTCTTCGCCTGCGACGCCGGAATGGGATCGAGCGCGATGGGTGCCAGTGTGCTGCGCAACAAGCTCACCAAGGCCGGAGTGGAGGGCGTGACGGTCACCAACATGTCGATCGCCAACCTCGACGGCAGCGAGGACCTGATCATCACCCACGCCGACCTCACGGACCGGGCCAAGCAGAAGAACGCCAGGGCCGCGCACATTTCGGTGGACAACTTCATGTCCAGCCCGAAGTATGACGAGGTGGTTAGCCTAGTCACAGAGCAGCAGCTCTAGCGGGCAGTCCGGGATAGCCAGACAAGCAAGCGAGTGAGGAACAAAATGAACGAGAACGTGCTCGACCAGTCACAGATAGTCTCGGCCGGATCGGCCTCCACCAAGGAGGAGGCGATCCGGGAGGCCGGCGCCATCCTCCTGGAGGCCGGGGCCGTGACGGACGAGTATCTCGCGTTCATGTTCGAGAGAGAGGCGATGACCTCGACCTATATGGGCAACTTTCTGGCTATCCCGCATGGCACGAACGAGGGCAAGGACACGATCCTCCGCTCCGCGCTCTCGTTCGTGCGCTACGCCGCCCCGATCGACTGGGACGGTAACGAGGTTCGCTTCGTCGTCGGCATCGCCGGCAAGGAGGGCGGGCACATGGAGATCCTCTCGAAGATCGCCATCATCTTCAGTGACGACGACGAGGTGCAGAAGCTTCTGGACGCCGACTCGGCCGATGCCATGCTCGAGTTGCTCGGCGACGTGAACGCATGAAGGCGGTGCACTTCGGCGCCGGCAACATCGGGCGCGGCTTTGTGGGCCTGATCCTGCACAACGCGGGCTACGAGGTCGTCTTCGCCGATGTGGATGCCGGGGTGATCGACGCCCTCGCGGCGGCGCCCAGCTACCAGGTGCACGAGGTCGGCGCGAACGCGGCGACCCGCACCGTGAACAATTACCGCGCCCTCAACAGCCGCTCGAACGAGCTGGCGGTCATCGATGAGATCGCGACGGCCGAGGTCGTCACCACCGCAGTCGGTGCGAACATCCTCCGCTTCGTCGCCCCGGTGATCGCCGCGGGGATCGAGACGCGGCCCGCCGGGATGCCGCCGCTCACCGTCATGGCGTGCGAGAACGCCCTGGGCGCCACCGACCTGCTCGAGCGCGAGGTCGGCCAGGTGCTGGGAGATCGCCCGAACGTCTGGCTGGCCGCTCGGGCGATCTTCGCCAACACCGCCGTCGACCGCATCGTGCCGCAGGTCGCGGGCGCCGGCGGCCTCGACGTCACGGTGGAGGACTTCTTCGAGTGGGCGATCGAGAGCCCGCCGTTCGGTGACAACGTTCCCTCCATTCCTGGCGCGCACTTCGTCGCCGATCTCGCCCCGTATATCGAGCGAAAGCTCTTCACCGTCAACACCGGCCACGCGACGGTCGCGTACCACGGCTTCGTGCACGGCGCGGAGTCGCTCGCGCAGGCTGTCGCCATTCCCGAGGTGCTCGCCCAGGTGCGCGCGGTGCTCGACGAGACCTCCGAGTTGCTCGTCGGCAAACACGGCTTCGACCCCGCGGAGCATGCCGACTACGTCGCTCGCACGCTCGTGCGCTTCGCCAACCCCCAGCTTCCCGACACCCCGGCACGGGTTGGCCGCCAGCCGCTGCGCAAACTCGGCCGCAACGAACGGTTCGTCTCGCCCGCCACCCAGCTCGCCGCCGCGGGCGGAACACCCGCCGCGCTCGTGCGGGCGATGGGAGCCGCACTGCGGTTCGACCTGCCCGATGACCCCGAGAGCGTGCGGATGCGGGAACTGCTCCGCGACCTCAGTGCAGCGGATTTCACTTCCACGGTCACCGGCCTCGAGCCCGGCACTGAGCCGTACGGCCCGGTCGTCGAGGTTGTCGCGGCCGAACAGGCCGCAGCGCGCTGATTCGGCCGGCACGGCGCGCCCCGGGCCGCATTGCCTGGGGGTGAGTATAAAGGCGAGTTGCCGAAACGGGCCACCATCGCCTAAGCTTGCTCTTTGGTGTCTTGGGCGCGTTCACGCGCGCTCCACGTTCGGGATTTCCCGCCGTGGCGGCCACCATAATCCAACGCACGACCAGCAAACACAATATTTTAGCGACGAAGAGGATATGGCGAAAAAAGACGGTGTCATCGAGATCGAGGGCGCAGTAGTCGAAGCTCTTCCCAACGCGATGTTTCGCGTTGAGCTGACCAACGGCCACCGTGTTCTTGCCCACATCTCGGGAAAGATGCGCCAGCACTACATCCGGATCCTTCCTGAGGACCGCGTGATCGTAGAGCTGAGCCCGTACGACCTGACCCGCGGCCGGATCGTCTACCGCTACAAGTAGCCGGCCTTCGGGTGCGGATGCTGGAAAGTAACGGCCAGCCGGGTTCCGGCGGGTACGAAGACAGCGAACACAAGGAATCACTATGAAGGTCAACCCCAGCGTCAAGCCGATTTGCGAGAAGTGCAAGGTCATCCGTCGCAACGGCAACGTCATGGTCATCTGCGAGAATCCCCGCCACAAGCAGCGCCAGGGCTAATACCCCCGGAACGCGGCTCGCAGTACGCAACTGAACACAGAAAATAGCGGTCCGGATCCCTTTCACGAGGGGGACACCAGTGGTTGGAGGCCACTGCACAGGAACCGCTACAGACCTCCATTCACACAGCAGGAGAAGCCACCATGGCACGTCTAGCAGGCGTAGACATTCCGCGCGATAAGCGCGTGGAAGTTGCACTGACCTACATTTACGGCGTTGGCCGTACGAGCGCCCTCAAAACGCTCGCCGACACCGGGATCAGCGGCGAGATCCGCGTCAAGGATCTGACCGATGACCAGCTCATCGCACTTCGTGACTACATCGAGGTCAACTTCAAGGTAGAAGGTGACCTTCGTCGTGAGGTCGCAGCCGACATCCGCCGCAAGGTCGAGATCGGGAGCTACCAGGGCATCCGTCACCGTCGTGGACTTCCGGTCCACGGACAGCGCACCAAGACCAACGCTCGTACCCGCAAGGGCCCGAAGCGCACCGTCGCCGGCAAGAAGAAGGCCCGATAGCGAGCATTGCTCGTATCGCCATACAAGTTTTAGGAGAAAACAATGGCAGCACCAAAATCGGCCGCTCGTAAGCCGCGTCGTAAAGAGAAGAAGAACGTCGCCGTGGGCCAGGCCCACATCAAGTCGACGTTCAACAACACCATCGTCACCATCACCGACCCCACCGGGGCCGTTCTGAGCTGGGCATCCTCCGGCACGGTCGGCTTCAAGGGTTCGCGCAAGTCGACCCCGTTCGCCGCGCAGCTGTCGGCGGAGTCCGCCGCCCGCCAGGCGCAGGAGCACGGTGTCAAGAAGGTCGACGTCTTCGTGAAGGGACCGGGGTCGGGTCGCGAGACCGCAATCCGTTCGCTTCAGGCCGCTGGCCTCGAGGTCGGTTCGATCAACGATGTGACGCCCCAGGCGCACAACGGTTGCCGTCCGCCGAAGCGTCGCCGCGTCTAACACTGCTCTTCCTTGGCTGCCGGGTGGCGGGAGCGCGCACGCGCCCCACTACCCGGCATGCCCCGTACTTCACCACAACTCAATACACGACTGGGCCGCCATCCAGTCGGGAGCCCCAAGTGTCAAATAGCGGACACTTCGCCGAAAGGAATCAACAGTGCTGATTGCACAGCGTCCAACTCTTACCGAAGAGAACATCACCGAGTTCCGCTCGCGGTTCATCATCGAGCCGCTCGAACCCGGTTTCGGTTACACGCTCGGCAACTCGCTTCGCCGCACCCTGCTCTCCTCGATCCCCGGCGCCGCTGTCACCAGCATCCGCCTCGACGGAGTGCTCCACGAATTCAGCACGGTTCCCGGGGTGAAGGAAGACGTCACCGAGGTCATCCTGAACATCAAGGGCCTCGTCGTCTCCAGCGAGCACGACGAGCCGATCACCGCCTACCTGCGCAAGCAGGGCGCCGGTGAGGTCACCGCTGCCGACATCTCGGCGCCGGCCGGTGTGGAAATCCACAACCCGGAGCTCGTCATCGCGACGCTCAACGACAAGGCGAAGTTCGAACTCGAGCTGACGATCGAGCGTGGCCGCGGCTACGTGTCGGCGACCCAGAACCGCAGCGAATTCAGCGAGGCCGGCCAGGTTCCGGTCGACTCGCTCTACTCGCCCGTGCTCAAGGTCACCTACCGCGTCGAGGCGACTCGTGCCGGTGAGCGTACCGACTTCGACCGCCTCGTGGTCGATGTGGAGACCAAGTCCGCGATCACCCCGCGCGACGCCATCGCATCCGCCGGCCGCACCCTCACCGAGCTGTTCGGTCTGGCGCGCGAGCTCAACACGGCCGCAGAGGGCATCGAGATCGGCCCCGCGCCGGTCGACGCCGTTCTCTCCACCGAGTTGAGCATGCCGATCGAGGACCTCGACCTCTCCGTGCGCAGCTACAACTGCCTCAAGCGCGAGGGCATCAACACCGTGAGCGAACTCGTCGCACTGTCGGAGACGCAGCTCATGAACATCCGCAACTTCGGACAGAAGTCGGTGGATGAGGTCAGGGACAAGCTGGTCGAGATGGGACTGTCTCTCAAGGACACCGTTCCCGGCTTCGATGGAGCCCACTTCTACAGCGGCTATGACGACGCCGTCGAAGAGACCAACTAGTCTCGTCGCTCGCGACGACTCACATTCAAGATTGACGGAGATAGAACACAATGCCTACACCTACTAAGGGTCCGCGCCTCGGTGGAGGGCCGGCTCACGAGCGTCTCATGCTCGCGAACCTCGCCGCCGCCCTGTTCACCCACAAGAGCATCAAGACGACCGAGACGAAGGCCAAGCGCCTTCGCCCCGTCGCCGAGCGCCTGATCACCTTCGCCAAGAAGGGCGATCTGCACAACCGTCGTCGTGCCCTCGGCATCATCGGCGACAAGAGCGTCATCCACGAGCTCTTCACCGAGATCGCGCCGCTCGTCGAGCACCGTGAGGGCGGCTACACCCGCATCACGAAGCTCGGCTTCCGCAAGGGCGACAACGCCTCGATGGTGCAGATCGAGCTCGTTCTCGAGCCCGTCAACGCCAAGCCGAAGGCCAAGGCCGACAAGCCGGCCAAGGCCGTCGTCGTCGAGGAGCCCGTCGAGGAGGAGCCCTCCGAGGAGGCCGCCGCGTCTGACGAGACCGCGACCGACGAGGCTCCCGCCGACGAGACCGCAACGGACGGGGCTCCGGCCGAGACCGCGTCGGACCCCGACGCCAAGTAGAATCCGCTGCACGCTCACACGAGCACCGAAAGCCCCGCGCCTCCCTGGGAGGCGCGGGGCTTTCGCGTTGTGTCGTGGCGTCTGCCGTGGGGCGGCTCACGCGGGCGTTGTTCAGTCGCGCTGGTGCGATTTCACACACGCGGCTGAACAGCGTGCGCGTGAGCGCGCGGGGGAACCGTGCGGGGCACCCGCTACTCGGGCTGTGGCGCCAGCCCGTAGTCGTTCGGCCGCAGCAGCGGCGGGATCTCGGCGAGCCGCTGCAGCGCATCCCGCACGACGGCAGCGTAGATCTCGCCGCCCTCGGAACCGGGATGGATCTGGTCCCGTGCCAGCAGCGGCAGCTGCCCGGCGATCGCATCGCGCCAGTTGGCGAGCTCCACGTCGCGGTGCTGCCGCGCGAAGCTGGTCAGTGCCGCGTTGACGCCGTCGGTCCAGCCGCGCGGGGCGTAGACGTTCACCACCACAATCTGGTGGGCCGGCCCGACTAGCGTGCGCAGCTCGTCGAGCGTCGCGCGGTCGATCGGGCCGTTGGTGCCGAGCCCGACGAGTATGACCGGACGCAGAGTGCCCGCATCCATCAGCGTCGTCAGCAGGGCCGGCGCCTGGGCGAGCTGGCGCGAGACGACCGCATCGATCTGGATGCCGGGGAACGCGGCCTGCAGCTCGGGAGCGGAGGCGAGCATGACGGAGTCGCCGATCGCGGTGATCTGGTCCCCGCCCGGCAGCGGCGCGGGAGTCGTCTGGTCCCGCGGTGTCGAGGCATCCGGAGCACCCGGCCGGCCCGGAGCACCCGGCCGCTCGATTGAATCCAGCCCCTGCTCGATTCTGGCCTGCGCGTCGCTGGTGACCGGGTTCGCGGCGACGGCGGCGACGGTGCCGACCAGTCCCGCGCCGACAAGGGCGAGCGCGCCGGTCGTGGCGACGATGCGTCGGCGGGATGCGCTGGTGGATGCGCCGGTCGAGCCGCGCAGCGGGCCGACCACCGCCGCCAGGCTCGCCCGGAACCCGTGGCGCCGCACCGGCTGCTCCACGAACCGGTGGGAGAACCAGGCGGCGGCGACCGTGATCGCGAGGGCGATCCCTCCGAGCGCCCAGCCGCTCGCGCCCGAACGCGGCCAGGTCGGCAGCGCGCTCAGCACGAGGATGAACACGGGCCAGTGCCAGAGGTAGAGGCCGTATGACCGCTCGCCAACCCAGCGCAGTGGGGCGGCATCCAGCATCCGACCGACGGGGGAGTAGGGCACGATCGCCGCGGCGATCGTGAGCGCGGCAAGGACCGAGACCAGCGCGAGGCCGCCGCGGTAGCCGAACGGCGCATCCTCCGACAGGAAGACCATTGCCGCCGCAATTCCGGCGAGACCGATGGCCGCGACGGCAGGGGCGAAGCGCGGGGCAGTCCGCGACCAGCCCGACCGCTGCGGCACCCACTCGTGCGCCGCGAGGGCCACGAGGGCGCCCATGGTGAGCCCGAAGCTGTGGGTGTCGGTTCCGAAGTAGACCCGGGTGGCGTCGCCCCCGGGAACGTAGAGCACCGCCATGGCCGTGACGGATGCCGCGGCCAGCAGCCCCACCGCGGCCAGCCGCCACACCCGGCCGGGCAGCAGCGCGAGGGCCAGCACGGCGAGCGGCCAGACCACGTAGAACTGTTCCTCGACGGCGAGCGACCAGAGGTTGCGGAACAGCTCGGGGGAGGTGGTGTCAAAATAGCTGCGGTCGCCCGTGATGTCGAGCCAGTTGCTGCTGAAGGTCAGCGCCCCGAGCACCTGGCGGGAGAGGTCGACCAGCACGTCGCCGCCGATGAGCCAGGCCGCGGAGCAGGTCGCCAGCAGCAGCAGGCCGAGCGCGGGCAGCAGCCGCCTCGCCCGGCGCCGCCAGAACGTCACGAGGCTGATGCGACCCGTCTCGCCGCGCTCGCGCAGCAGCAGCGAGGTGATCAAGAACCCGCTGATCACGAAGAACAGGTCGACGCCGAGAAAGCCGCCGCGCAGCACCCCGGGCGTCAGGTGGTAGACGAGAACAGCGCCGACCGCGATCGCACGCAGCCCGTCGAGACCGGCGAACCGGGCCGCCCGATTCGATGTCGGCAGGGGGGCGGTTGCGAGCACGGACATCCGCTCACCCCTTCCCCCTGGTCCCTGCGGGATCACCCCTCAGGCGCCAATAGACTCGTTCGCGTGATGAATCCGGAGCACGCAGGCGAGCCGCGGTCGGAACCGCCGACCACCCGCATCCGCCTCGACATCGCGTATGACGGTGGCAACTTTACCGGCTGGGCGACGCAGCCGACTGTGCGAACCGTGCAGGGCGCGATCGAAGACGCCCTCGCAGTGATCCTGCGCCGGCACGCTCCCGTGGCGTCGCTCGTGGTCGCGGGACGAACGGATGCCGGAGTGCACGCGACCGGCCAGGTGGCCCACCTCGACCTCACCCCCGCCCAGCTGCGCAGCCTCGACCGGCCCCGGCGCGGCAAGCTCGCCGGGCGGGTCTACGACGGGCCGGCGTCGCTCGGCCGGCGCATCAACGGCATCGCCGGGCTCGACGGCGACGTGTATGTGGCGCGGAGCGCGCTGGCGCTGCCCGGCTTCGACGCACGGTTCTCGGCCCTCTGGCGACGGTACGAATACCGCATCGCCGACACCGCGGCTCCGCGAAATCCGCTCGACCGGCACCGCACCCTCTGGTACCCGGCCGCCCTCGACGTCGGGCTCATGAACCAGGCGGCGGCCTCGCTGCTCGGCCTGCACGACTGGGCGGCCTACTGCAAACCGCGCGAGGGGGCGACGACCGTGCGCGACCTCGAGGAGTTCTGGTGGGACCGGGACACCGACGGCGTGCTCGTTGCGCGAGTGCAGGCGGATGCCTTCTGTCACAGCATGGTGCGCTCGCTCGTCGGCGCCTGCGTCGCGGCAGGGCAGGGCAACCTCCCGGTCGAGCGGCTCGCCGGCATCCGGGACGAGCTGGCCCGCGGGAGCGAGTTCAAGGTGATGCCGGCCAAGGGCCTCGTGCTCGTCGAGGTCGGCTACCCCGAAACGGCGGATGGTCTCCAGGTGCGCGCCGAGTTGACGCGCAACCGACGCCCGAAGCTCGACGTCGGGCGCTCGGCGCCGGGGCGAGTTTGACCGGGTGAGCCGAAGGGGACTAACCTTGACCCTTGGTGCCTGCGCTCATCTAGCGCGACATCCGAAGTTGAGCCCTCCACCGGCAAGGTTCCCATCGGGAACGTTCCACGGAGTGGGATTCACGAACACCTCATTTCGACAGAAAGCAGCACTACTGTGACGCGCACCTATTCCCCGAAGCCCGATGACATCCAGCGCGACTGGCTCATCATCGACGCGACCGACATCGTCCTCGGCCGCCTCGCGACCCACGCGGCTTCGCTGCTGCGCGGCAAGCACAAGGCGATCTTCTCCAACCACATGGACACCGGCGACTTCGTCATCATCATCAATGCCGAGAAGATCGCCCTCACGGGTTCGAAGCTCGCGCAGAAGAAGGCCTACCGCCACTCGGGTTACCCGGGCGGACTCACGGCGACCACCTACGCGGAGATGCTCGAGAAGCACCCGACCCGTGCAGTGGAGAAGGCCGTTCGCGGAATGCTCCCGAAGAACTCGATCGGACGCGCCCAGCTGACCAAGCTCAAGGTGTACGCAGGCCCGGAGCACCCCCACTCGGCACAGCAGCCGACGACCTTCACCCTCACCCAGGTCGCGCAGTAGCGCCGCCAGTAATAAAGCAAAAGGATTCCTTTACTCATGGCGAAGATTTCAGACTCCCTCGACAGCGCCGCTCTCGGCGAGGTCGCACAGGACAACTACTCGACCGAAAGCGCTGCTGACACGGCTCCCAAGGCGCCCCGCGCGGTGCTGAACGTTCCCGGAGCGGCCGTCGGCCGCCGCAAGCAGGCCATCGCCCGCGTGCGCATCACTCCCGGCTCCGGCACCTTCACGGTGAACGGCCGCGAGCTCGCGGACTACTTCCCGAACAAGCTGCACCAGCAGCTGATCAACGACCCGTTCAAGGTGCTCGACCTCGTCGGCAGCTACGACGTCATCGCGCGCATCACCGGTGGTGGCCCCTCCGGCCAGGCCGGCGCGCTGCGCCTCGGCATCGCCCGCTCGCTCAACCTGATCGACGAGGAGAACAACCGCGCGATCCTGAAGAAGGCCGGCTTCCTCAGCCGTGACGCTCGCGTCAAGGAGCGCAAGAAGGCCGGACTCAAGAAGGCGCGTAAGGCTCCTCAGTTCTCGAAGCGCTAATCGCGTTTCGGGCAACGGCCGCCTCTCATGCCACGTCTGTTTGGTACCGACGGCGTTCGGGGACTCGCGAATTCTGACCTCACGGTCGAACTCGCGCTGAGCCTCGCGCAGGCGGCGGCGGTCGTTCTCGGCGAAGGAAGCATCGCGGACGGGCGGCGCGCCTCAGGGCGCCGCCCCGTCGCGGTGGTCGCGCGGGATCCACGGATCTCGGGTGAATTCATCATCGCGGCGGTGGCCGCGGGGCTCGCGTCGTCCGGCGTGGACGTGTTGGATGCCGGAGTGCTGCCCACTCCCGCTGCGGCGTTCCTCATCGGTGACATCGGCGCGGATTTCGGCGTCATGATCTCCGCGTCGCACAACGCGGCTCCCGACAACGGGATCAAGTTCTTCGCGCAGGGCGGCACGAAGCTGCCCGACGTCGTCGAGGACCGCATCGAGGCGGCGCTCGGCGCACCCAAGCTCGCGCCGACCGGTGTGCAGGTCGGACGCATCCAGCGGTTCGCGGATGCCGAGGACCGCTACGTTCTGCACCTCCTCGGTGCACTGCCGCACCGCCTGGACGGGCTGCACGTCGTTCTCGACTGCGCCCACGGCGCCGCCGCCGGCGTCTCGCCCGAGGTGTTCACGGATGCCGGTGCGAAGGTCACAGTCATCGGAGCGGACCCCGACGGCCTCAATATCAACGATGGTGTCGGCTCGACTCACCTCGAAGGCGTCGCCGCGGCGGTGCTCGAGCACGGCGCACACCTCGGGATCGCCCACGACGGCGACGCCGACCGCTGCCTCGCCGTAGATGCGACCGGCAAGGTCGTCGACGGCGACCAGATCATGGCGATCATCGCGCTGTCGATGAAGGAGCGCGGCCTGTTGCGCGAGGACACCCTCGTCGCGACAGTCATGAGCAACCTGGGACTCAAGGTCGCGATGGCGGAGCACGGCATCACGATGGTCGAGACGAAGGTCGGCGACCGCTACGTGCTCGAGGCGCTCAACGAGCGTGGGCTCAGCCTCGGCGGGGAGCAGTCCGGCCACGTCATCATGAGCGACTTCGCCACGACCGGCGACGGCATTCTCACCGGAATGCACATCATGGCCGAGATGGCCCGCACCGGGAAGTCGCTCGCCGAGCTCGCCTCGGTGATGACGGTCTATCCGCAGATCATGATCAACGTGACGGGTGTCGACCGGCGTGCCCTCCCCGCGAACGAGGTCGTCGCGGCGGCGGTCATGGCGGCGGAGGCCGAGCTCGGGACGAACGGGCGCGTGCTGCTGCGCGCATCCGGCACCGAACCCCTTGTGCGGGTCATGGTCGAGGCAAACGAGCAGTCCACCGCCGACCGCATCGCCCACGAGCTCGCCGACATCGTGCGGGACCAGCTCGCTCTGTAGCCGCTGACGCCGCTGACGCGCAGTGACGCGGGTATTCCGCCGAGCGTGCCTGTCGCGGCCGAGTGTGCCCGCAGGAACGGGCACTTTCGGAGCGAGTGAGCACTCTCGGCGAGTGCGGGTAGAGCCGAGCGAGGGTGGGGCGGGTAGTGCCGAGTGCGGGTGGCGCGGGTAGTGCCGCCGCGCAGGGGTGGTGCGGGTACAGCCGCGGTTGGGTGGCTGAGTGCGCCATCGGTGCCCGCCGCGCTAACAGTCACGCGGGTATTCCGCCGAGCGTGCCTGTCGCGGCCGAGTGTGCCCGCAGGAACGGGCACTTTCGGAGCGAGTGAGCACTTTCGGCGAGTGAGGGCGGCTAGATCTTACGCACCAGCACGTGGTCAACGGCGTGCTGCGCGTTCTTGCGCAGCACAAGCGTCGCCCGGGAGCGGGTGGGCAGGATGTTCTCGGCCAGGTTGGGACCGTTGATCCGGTCCCAGATGTCCCGAGCCGTCGCCCGCGCCTCGTCCGGCGACAGCGTCGCGTAACGGTGGAAGTACGACTTGGGGTTCGCGAATGCGCCCTGCTGAAGCTTCAGGAAACGCTCCTCATACCAGCGGGCGATGTCGTTGCTGCGCGCGTCGACGTAGACCGAGAAGTCGAACAGGTCGCTCACCGCAAGGCGGTGCGTCCTCGTCGCGGGCTGCAGCACGTTCAGGCCCTCGACGATGAGGATGTCGGGGCGGCGCACGACGATCTCGGCATTGCTCACGATGTCATAGCTCAGGTGCGAGTAGAACGGTGCCCGCACCTCTTCCGCGCCACTCTTGATCTTGCTGACGAATCGCAGCAGCGCGCGGCGGTCGTACGACTCGGGGAAGCCCTTGCGGCCCATGAGGCCAAGCCGTTCGAGTTCGGCGTTAGGGCGGAGGAAGCCGTCGGTGGTGATGAGCTCGACCCGGGGGGTGTCGTCCCAGCGGGCAAGGAGCTCCCGCAGCAGCCTCGCGATCGTCGACTTGCCGACCGCGACGGAGCCGCCCACTCCGATCACGAACGGGGTGCTCTCGGCGCGCTTGCCGAGGAAGTCGCTTGTGGCCCGGTGGAGCTGCTTTGCGCTCGCTGCGTACAGATTGATGAGCCGGCTGAGCGGCAGGTACACCTCACTCACCTCGCGCAGGTCGAGCACATCGCCGAGTCCGCGCAGCTCGACGATCTCGTTCGGGGTGAGGGGGAGCGGCGTGGCCGGCGCGAGTTCCGCCCAGCTCGCTCGATCGATTTCGATGAAGGGGGAGCCGTTGCCGTTGCTCGGCGCGTGCCCGGATCCGTGCTCAGCCATAGGCCCCAAGACTAGCCCGAGCGCGTAGTGCCGGGTTTGCTCCCGTAACATCGACTCCATGTGTGGAATCGTGGGATATGTCGGAAGCGCCAAGTCGGTGGAGGTCCTGCTCGGGGGCCTGCGTCGCCTCGAGTACCGCGGATACGACTCCGCCGGAATCGCGGTCATTGATCCGGATGGCGCCCTGCACACGCGAAAGCGGGCGGGCAAGCTCAAGATGCTTATCGACGATCTGGACGGCCGGGCGCTGGCGAACGGCTCAACGGGCATCGGCCACACCCGCTGGGCAACGCACGGCGGTCCGACCGACCAGAACGCGCATCCGCACCTCGGCGACGACGGCAGGCTCGCCCTCATCCACAACGGCATCATCGAGAACTTCGCCGAGCTCAAGCGCGAGCTCATCGAGCAGCACCCGGAGACCGTCTTCACGAGCGAGACCGACTCCGAGGTCGCCGCGTTCCTCGTCGGCTTCGAATACCAGAAGACCCACGACCTCGCACTTTCCCTGCGCAACGTCGTCGCGCGGCTGCATGGCGCGTTCACCCTGCTCGTGCTGCATGCCGACGAGCCTGGTGTTGTCGTCGGCGCGCGCCGCAACTCGCCGCTCGTGATCGGGCTCGGCGACGGCGAGAACTTCCTCGGATCGGATGTCGCGGCGTTCGTGGAGCACACCCACCGCGCCGTCGAGATCGGACAGGACCAGATCGTCAGCATCCGAGCCGAGTCCGTCACGATCACCGACTTCGACGGCAACCCGGTGGACTCCCACGAGTTCGAGATCGCCTGGGACGCCTCCGCGTCGGAAAAGGGCGGCTGGTCGAGCTTCATGGCGAAGGAGATCAGCGAGGAGCCGGAGGCGATCGCCAAGACACTGCTCGGCCGCATCACCGACGGGGCCGTGCACGTCGCGGAGCTCGAGCCGTTGCGCGACTCCCTCGCGGAGATCAACCGCATCGTGATCCTCGGCTGCGGCACCGCCGCCTACTCCGGCATGCTCGCGAAGTACGCGATCGAGAAGTGGGCGAAGATCCCCGTCGATGTGGAGCTCTCGCACGAGTTCCGCTATCGCGACCCGATTCTCGACGGGAAGACCCTCGTCATCTCGGTGAGCCAGTCCGGCGAGACCATGGACACCCTCATGGCGGTCAAGTACGCCGTCGACGCCGGGGCCCGCACCCTGTCGATCTGCAACACCCAGGGTGCGACGATCCCGCGCGAGTCGGATGCCGTCATGTACACGCACGCCGGCCCCGAGGTCGCGGTCGCCTCGACAAAGGCCTTCGTGGCGCAGATCGCTGCGTTCTACCTGTTCGCCCTGCACCTCGCCGCCGTGCGCAACACCCTCACCACGGGCGAGATCGCGGGGCTCCTCGAGGAGCTGCAGGCCGTTCCCGAACAGCTCGCGGAAGTGCTCCTGCAGCACGACAAGATCAAGGAGCTCGCCGGCTGGATGGTCGACACGAGCGCGGTGCTGTTCCTCGGCCGCCACGCCGGATTCCCGGTCGCGCTCGAGGGCGCCCTCAAGCTCAAGGAGCTCGCCTACATTCACGCCGAGGGCTTCGCCGCCGGCGAGCTCAAGCACGGCCCGATCGCGCTCATCGAACCCGGCCAGCCCGTGTTCGTCGTCGTGCCGAGCCCGCGCGGCGAGAACTCGTTGCACCCCAAGGTGGTCTCCAACATCCAGGAGATCCGGGCACGGGGCGCGCGCATCCTCGCGATCGCCGAGCAGGGCGACGCCGCCGTGCTGCCCTACGCCGACGTCGTCATCCCGATCCCGCTCGCCTCGACGCTGTTCGAGCCGCTGCTCGCCGTCGCGCCCCTGCAGATCTTCGCGATGGAGCTCGCCGCCGCCAAGGGGCTCGACGTCGACCAGCCGCGCAACCTCGCGAAGTCCGTCACGGTCGAGTGATGCGGATGGCTCCGTGATCGTGGGAATCGGGGTGGACGTGGTCGAGCTCGCGCGGTTCGAGCGTGCCGCCTCCCGCACCCCCGGCCTCGTGCCGCGCCTGTTTGCCGAGAGTGAGCGATCCACCCCGGAGCGGATGCTGTCGCTGCGCTCGCTCGCCGGCCGGTTCGCCGCGAAGGAGGCACTGATCAAGGCCATCGGTGACTCGGCAGGCGTGCGCTGGCACGACATGCGGGTCGTCGCCGACGAGCTCGGCAACCCCTCGTTCGAACTGCACGGAGCTGTCGCGGCGATCGCGGCCGAGCGCGGCATCTCCAGCATCCACCTCACGCTGACCCATGACGCGGGCATCGCGCTCGCCTGGGTCATCGCGGAGGGGCACGACTCGTGAGTGCCCGGCCGCTGCGCGAGGCGCGCGTCGACCTGTCCGCCATCTCGGCGAACGTGGAGCTGCTGCGTGGCCGGATCGGCGCCGAGCACACGATGGCCGTCGTCAAGGCGGGCGGCTACGGCCACGGCGCCGTGCCGAGCGCGCGGGCCGCGATCGAGGGCGGAGCGAACTGGCTCGGCGTCGTCGAGATCGCCGAGGCCCTCGCCCTGCGCGCCGCAGGCATCGATGCCCCGATCCTCACCTGGCTGCACGCTCCGGACGCCGACTTCGCGCCGGCGATCGATGCGGGCATCGACATCGGCATCGGCTCACTGGCGCAGCTCGACAAGGCTGCGGCGACGGCATCCCGGGCAGCACCGGCGCTCGTGCACATCAAGGTCGACACGGGCCTCGGCCGCGGCGGAGTGCCGCTCGCGGAGTGCGAGGCGCTGTTCGCGGTGGCCGCGGCGCATGAGCGCGGCGGTGCGCTGCGCGTCCGCGGCCTGTTCAGCCACCTCGCAAACGCCGGGGACACCGACGACCTCGCACAACTTGAGGCCTTCGAGCACGCCTCGGCGCTCGCCGGCGCGGCGGGGCTCACGCCGCAACTGCGGCACCTCGCCTCCACCGCCGCTGCCCTGCGGATGCCGTCGGCCCGCTTCGACCTCGTGCGGCTCGGCATCGGAATCTACGGGCTGACCCCCTACGACGACGGGCGCTCGGTCGAGCTGGGCCTGCGTCCCGCCCTCGAGCTGAGCGCGGGGATCGTGTCGGTCAAGCGGGTGCCGGCCGGCACCGGCGTCTCGTACGGCCACCGCTATCGCACGGCACGGGAGACAACCCTCGCGCTTGTGCCGCTCGGCTACGCGGAGGGAATCCCGCGGCAGGCATCCGGCATCGGCCCCGTCTCGATCAACAGGACGACCTACCGCATCGCGGGCACGGTCGCGATGGACCAGTTCGTCGTCGACGTCGGCGACGCGGCCGTCGCGGTCGGCGACCGTGCAGTGCTCTTCGGCGACCCGCGCACGGGAGTTCCGTCGGCCGACGACTGGGCAGACGCGGCCGGCACCATCAACTACGAGATCGTCACCCGGCTCGGCGGCCGGATCGAACGGCGCTACACCTCATGATCCGGCTCGAGATCCAGACGCCGGAGGAGATGGCCGGACTCGGGCGCCGCATCGCCCGCCAGCTGCGGGCGGGGGACATCGTTGCCCTGAACGGCGAGCTCGGGGCGGGAAAGACGACCCTGACTCGCGGGCTCGGCGACGAGCTCGGGGTGCGCGGCGCGGTGACGAGCCCGACTTTCGTGCTCGCCCGAACGCATCCGCGCACCGACGGCGGCGCCCCGCTCGTGCATGTCGATGCCTACCGGCTCGACGGCGCGGCCGAACTCGATGACCTCGACATCGACTTCGACGGCTCGATCGTCGTCGTCGAATGGGCGGCGGGGATGCTCGACGGGATCAGCGACTCGCTGCTCGAGGTCTCGATCGCGCGGCCGACGGGCGCGGGCGGTGCTTCCGTGCAGGCGGAGGACCTCGGTGGGCCCGAGCCGCGTCAGGTCAGCATCCGGCCGCTCGGGCCGCGCTGGGAGCGGCATCCGTTCGCTTAAACTGGCGGCATGCTCCTTGCGATCGACACCTCAGCCGGAACGTCCGTCGCGGTCGTCGACCGCACGCGCGGTGTGCTGTCGGAACGCTCCTCGGCCGATACGAGGGGGCACGCCGAGATCATTGGCACCTTCATCGCCGAGTGCGTCGCCGAGTGCGGGGTGCCGATCGCGGCGCTGTCCGGAATCGTCGCCGGCATGGGCCCCGGGCCGTTCACGGGGCTGCGGGTGGGCATCGCGGCGGCGCAGGCCTTCGCCCTCGGGGCGGATGCTCCGCTCGTGCGCGTCGTGAGCCACGACGCGATCGCCTTCGCCCACTACGCGGCCGGGGCGACCGGGCCGGTGCTCGTCGTGACGGATGCCCGGCGGCGCGAGGTCTACTGGTCCGCCTACCGCGGCGTGGACGACGCCGGGATCCCGGACAGGGCGCAACCGGCGGGACTCGTCCGGCCGGACGACCTCGCGGCCGCCGTCGCCGGTTACGGCTCCTACGAGCGGCTCGACGCCGCCGAGGTGTCGGCGGCAGCCCTCGGCCTGCTCGCCGAGGCGATGTTCGCCGCTGGCCGCTCGTTCGCAGGCGCCGCACCGCTGTACCTCCGCGCCCCCGACGCGGTCGTGTCGGCCGGCCCCAAGCGGGTCAGCTGATGGTGTGGCAGCTGCGGCGGGCCGGCGCTGGCGACCTCGACCGGATCATGCTCATCGAGAACAGCAGCTTCCTCAGCGACGCCTGGTCGCGCGACGGGATGCGCTCGGAGCTCGCGAACCGCCAGTGCTACTACCTCGTCGCATTTCGACCGGAGACGCCCGAGGCAATCGCGGGCTACGCCGGCCTGTTCGCTCCCCGCGGCGCCCGGGAGGCGGATGTGCAGACGATCGCGGTTGGCGAGGCATCGCGCCGGGAGGGCCTCGGCCGCCTCCTCGTGCAGTCGCTGGTCGCCGAGGCGCGCAGCCGCGGAGTGCAGGAGGTCTTCCTGGAGGTGCGCGCCGACAACCCGGGCGCGCAGACGCTCTACGCCTCGCTCGGCTTCGAGAAAATCGCCGTCCGGGTCGCCTACTACCAGCCGGACGGAATGGATGCGATCGTGATGCGCCTCAGACTCGAGAGCCCGAGAACGGTGCTCGCGTGAGCGCCGCCGAGATGCCAAAGCCTGCCGCCGAGCCCCTCGTGCTCGGCATCGAGACGAGCTGCGACGAGACCGGGGTCGGCATCGTGCGTGGCAGCACCCTGCTCGCTAACGTCATCGCCTCCTCCATGGAGGAGCACGCCCGGTTTGGCGGGGTCGTGCCCGAGATCGCCGCGCGGGCGCACCTCGAGGCGCTCAGCCCCGCGATCACCGCCGCACTGGCCGAGGCGGGCGTGGGCCTCGACGAGATCGACGCCGTCGCCGTGACGAGCGGTCCGGGGCTCGCCGGCGCACTCATGGTCGGGGTCGGCGCGGCGAAGGCGCTCGCCGTGGCGCTCGACCGCCCGCTCTACGCCGTCAACCACCTGGTCGGTCACGTCGGCGCCGACGTGCTCCGCGAGGATGGAACAGCGATCGAACTACCCACCGTGGCGCTGCTGGTCTCCGGCGGCCACACCTCGCTGCTGCTCGTGCGTGACCTCGTCTCCGACGTCGAGCTGCTCGGCGAGACGATCGACGACGCGGCGGGGGAGGCCTTCGACAAGGTCGCGAGGCTTCTCGGCCTGCCCTACCCCGGCGGGCCGCAGATCGACCGGGCCGCCGTCGGCGGCGACCCGCGCAGCATTCGGTTCCCCCGCGGGCTCAGCCAGGCGAAGGATCTCGAGCGGCATCGCTACGACTTCTCGTTCTCCGGGCTCAAGACCTCCGTCGCTCGCTGGGTAGAGCAGAAGCGCGATGCGGGGGAGACCGTGCCCATTGCGGATGTCGCCGCCTCCTTCCGGGAGTCGGTGGCCGACGTGCTCGTGGCGAAGGCGGTCGCCGCGTGCCTCGATCTCGGGGTGCCGAGGCTCCTGCTCGGCGGCGGCGTCGTGGCGAACGCGCGCGTGCGCGAGCTCGCGGCGGAACGCTGCGACGAGGCCGGCATCGAGCTGCGCATCCCGCCACTGGCCTTGTGCACCGACAACGGGGCGATGATCGCCGCGCTCGGGGCGCAGCTCATCATGGCGGGGCACGCGCCGTCCGGCCTCGGCTTCTCGGCAGACTCAACGCTTCCGGTCACCTCGATCCAGGCCTGAGTGGCGTCGCGCCCGAGGCGTTGCAAGCGTTTGACAGTCGCACGGACCTAGGGAATGCTGTGAGAACCTTTGAGTTTTTATTGCCGTTGTAAGGAGCCTCACATGTCTGATCCCCGCGACGACGGTCCTGTCGATCCGAATCGACCCCCCGAGTCCACCACTCCACCGCCGGTTCCCCCCGCGCCCGAGGGCGGCGGGTATGCGCAGCCCAGCTCGGTGCCCTACGGCTCCGAGCCGGCGCAGCCGGGTGGGTATGCGCAGCCCAGCGGTTATGGGCAGCCCAGCGGCTACGGGCAGCCCAGCGGCTCTGGGCAGCCCAGCGGCTCTGGGCAGCCCAGCTACGGCTCGCCGGCCCCGACGAAGACACTCAGCCTCATCGGAATGATCGCCGGAATCGTCGGACTACTCGGCTCCGGGATCGCGATTCTGCCGATTATCGGCTCGATCCTCGGGCTGTTCATCCCCGCAGCCGCCATCGTGCTCGGCTTCCTCGGCAAGAACCGCGAGGGAGCCCCGGCTCGTCCGTTCTGGCTCACCGCGCTCATCACCGGTTTCATCGGCGTCGGAATCGCGCTTGTCGCGCTCGTGTTCTGGATCATCGTCTTCAGCGTGGGCAGCTCCGACGGCTTCAACTACGACTACTAATCCGCGCTCAGCGGGGTCGGCTACCGCGCGCTACGCTCGCTCGACGAGCAGCGCGCGGTGCCGCCCCGGGTCGGCCGCTGGTGGCGAGTGTGCCTCCTTGCGCCGAGGGCGACTGTTGCCGCCGAGTGTGACTTGTCCTACGGGCACACTCGACGCGAACAGGCACGCTCGTTGGCGGCGCGTGACGGCGCGGCGCGTGCGTGACGTGACGGCGCGGGGCGGCGCGGGGCGGCGCGGCGCAGCCCGCGCGCGCTACGCCCGCTCGACCAGCAGTGCGCGGTGCCGCCCCGGCCCGGCCGCTGGCGGCGAGTGTGCCTCCTTGCGGCGAGTGTGCCTCCTTGCGCCGAGGGCGACTGATGCCGCCGAGTGTGACTTGTCCTACAGGCACACTCGACGCGAACAGGCACGCTCGTTGGCGGCGCGGGGCGGCGCGGCGCGTGACGGCGCGGCGCGTGACGGCGCGGCGCGTGCGTGACGTGACGGCGCGGCGCAGCCCGCGCGCGCTACGCCCGCTCGACCAGCAGTGCGCAGTGCCGCCCCGCGACGCGCGTGACGATGAGTGTGCCGCTTGACCTGCCCTTGAGGGCGAGCTTCTTGCGCAGCTGCGCGGGATCGACGTCGACGCCGCGCTTCTTGATCTCCAAGGATCCGATGCCGCGTGCGGCGAGCTCCCGCTTGAGGGTGCGCTCGTCAAAGGGCAGCACCTCGATGACTGTGAAGGCGCGTGCGAACGGGGTCGCAACGAGCTCGTCTGCGGTCAGGTAGGCGATGCCGGTGCTCAGCATGCGCGCGCCGATCTGCCGGGCGAGGTCGCCGATCAGCCGGGCCCGGATGACGGCGCCGTCGGGCTCGTAGACGTACTGGCCGATGCCGCCCGTCGGGACATCCTCGCTGTCGGCGGCGGCGGTGAGTTCCGCGGTGCCGTGGTCGCCGATGACGAGCGCGGCACGCCCGATGCCGGGCCGGGCGGCCCCGCCGAACCACACCCCGAGCTCGACCACCTCCCGGTCGACGGAGATCCACTGGGCCTCGGCGCCGGCCGGAATGAGGTCACGGTCGACACCCGGGCCGAGTTTGATGCCCGTCGGCATCCGCTCGCCGAGGCCGAACGCGAAATCGAGAGGCGGCGAGAAATCGGCAGGGTCGCGCAGCCGCGACGTGTTCTGGTGGCCGGCGGTGCGGCGGGCGGGGTCGAGGAACACCGCGTCGACGTCGTCGAGCGGCACGGCGACAGCATCCGCGTGCACCACGGTCACGTTGTCCCACGGGGCGAGGTTGTAGGCGGCGATCGCCGCGGTCACCTCGTCGCGCTCGACCGCCGTCACCCGCAGGTCGAGCGCGGCCAGGGCGAGGGCATCCGCGCCGATCCCGCAGCCCAGGTCGGCGACCGAGGAGACGCCCGCGTCGCGGAAACGCCCGGCATGAAGTGCCGCGACGCTCAGGCGGGTGGCCTGCTCAAGTCCGGCCTCGGTGAACAGCATCCGCTCGGCGAACGCCCCGAACTTGGCGCCGGCCTTCGCCCGCAGCTTCGACTGGTTCAGCACCGCCGCGACCATGCCGGGGGAGTGCCCCGCCGCACGAAGTTCGCTCACCGCGCGCACGACGTCGGCCTTGGCGTCGTAGGGGGCGAGCGAGTCGAGCAGCCGAAGCCCGTCGGCGGACAGCACTTCGAGCAGCTCGGAGGTCTCCATCGCCCCATTCTTCCACTCCGGTCGACCCTCTCACTGGCACTCCGATTGCGGGAGTGCTAACGAAACCCGTAAGCTACTTCTGGCACTCTCACCATGAGTGTGCCAACCCAAAAGCCATTTAGCACTGAGAAAGAGGTCAACTGTGTCGGTCTCCATCAAGCCGCTCGAAGATCGCATTGTGATCAAGCAGGTCGAGGCGGAGCAGACAACTGCTTCCGGTCTCGTCATCCCGGACACCGCGAAGGAGAAGCCCCAAGAGGGCGAGGTCGTCGCGGTCGGACCGGGTCGCATCGATGACAACGGCAACCGCGTTCCCCTCGACATCGCCGTCGGCGACAGGGTCATCTACTCCAAGTACGGCGGAACCGAGGTGAAGTACGGCGGGGACGACCTGCTCGTGCTCTCGGCTCGCGACGTGCTCGCGGTCGTCGTCCGCTAACACCAGCACCTCTTCGCAAGGCCCGTCCGGTTCGCCGGGCGGGCCTTCGTCGTACCCGGGGTAGCATTTCGGAGTGCCGGTTGCCGCTACACCTAAGTCCCCGCTGGAGTCGATCGCGGCCACGCGCCGGGCCGGTTTCATCCAGGCGGTCTCCGCCTACGGGCTGTGGGGTCTGCTCCCGGTCTACTTCCTGCTGCTCGCCCCGACCGGCCCGTTCGAGATCGTCGCCGGGCGCATCCTGTTCTCGCTCGTCTTTTGCGCGATCCTGCTCAGCGCGACGAGGCGATGGACGGCCGTCGCGCTGATCGTGCGCACGCCGCGACTCCTGTTCACGATGGCGCTCGCGGGCGCGTTCATCTATGTCAACTGGCAGGTCTACATCTTCGCGGTGCTCACCGACCGCGTGCTCGCGGGTGCGCTGGGGTACTTCATCAACCCGATCGTCACGGTTCTGCTCGGCGTGCTCGTGCTGCGCGAGCGGCTGCGGCCGCTGCAGTGGGTCGCGGTGAGCATCAGCTTCGTCGCGGTGCTCGTGCTCGCGATCGGGTACGGCGAGTTCCCCTGGATTTCGCTTGCCCTCGCGCTGTCGTTCGGGTTCTACGGACTCATCAAGAAACGCGTCGGCCCCCGGGTGGACGCCGTGAGCGGGCTCGCCCTCGAGACGGCGTGGCTGGCCCCCGTCGCCATCCTCCAACTCGCGCTCGTCGCGGCGACCACGGGCCTCACGATCGGCACCGTCAGCGTGGCGCACACGATCCTGATTGTCGGCTCGGGGGTCATCACGGCCGTTCCGCTGCTGCTCTTCGCGGGCGCGGCACGGCGGCTTCCGCTCATCTCGCTTGGGCTGATCCAGTACCTCGCCCCACTGATCCAGTTCGCGTTTGGGGTGTTCGTGCTCCGCGAGGCGATGCCGCCGGAGCGCTGGGTCGGATTCGGCCTCGTCTGGGTGGCCCTGACGGTTCTGACCTTCGACATGATCCGGAGCGGCAGGGCTGCACGGCGCAACGTTCCCCTGCTCACCTGACGACGCACGAAAATGTCGAGTTTCGCGGTGCGGACAGCCGAGTACCGCCGCGGTTGATCATCCGGATGATGAAATGTAACGATTTAGTCGCGTTACACGCCTGTAACGCCGTTGTATTGTGCCCGCGCGCCCGCCTCTATACCTTCAGAGAACAGGCGTGGTATTTCTATGCCTGCAATCACAACATCAAGGAGCACAATGAGCGCATTCCTGAAGGGCTCACATCCTTCCCGCTCGAACGCCTTCGCGACGGGCATCAAGGCACTCGCGGTGGCTTCCGCGAGCATCATGCTGCTGGCATCCTGTGCCAGCACGCCCGCCGAAGACAACGAGGGCGACGGTCCCGCAACCTCCGGTCGCGCCGCTGACGGCGTACTGACGGTCGGAACGGTACTTCCGCAGACCGGTAACCTCGCGTTCCTCGGCCCGCCCGAGTTCGCCGGCGTCGACCTGGCCGCAGCCGAGATCGGCGAATCAGACTTCGAGTTCGACGTGGAGGTCATCCACAAGGACTCCGGCGATGGTGACACCGACATCGCAACGCAATCGGCCGGCGAGCTCGTTGACGCGGCCGCTGACATCGTCGTTGGCGCCGCTTCATCCGGTGTGTCGTTCACGTTCGTCGACCAGCTCATCGCGGCTGGTGTCGTGCAGATCTCGCCCGCGAACACCTCGCCCGACTTCTCCGAGTACGCCGACGACGGATGGTACTGGCGTACCGCCCCGAGCGACGTGCTCCAGGGCCGCGTGCTCGGTAACCTCATGGTCGGTGACGGTGCCGAGAAGATCGGCATCATCTACATCAACGACCCCTACGGAACCGGCCTCGAAGAGAACGCCACGATCGCCATCGAGAACGCCGGCGGCGAGGTGACCGCTTCGGTCCCCTACAACACCGGTGACACGCAGTTCACGTCGATCGTCGACGAGGTGCTCGCGAGCGGTCCCGACGCGGTTGCCGTCATCGCCTTCGCCGAGACCGCCTCGATCATCCCCGAGCTCGTCAACACGCAGGGCTTCGCGTCTGACAAGGTCTACTTCGTCGACGGAAACCTCTCGAACAGCTACGAGTTCCCCGAGGGAACCCTCGATGGCGCCAAGGGAACCCTTCCGGGCAACTTCGCCAGCGACGAGTTCCGCGAGCGTCTGCTCGAGATCGACCCGGCCCTCACGGACTTCAGCTACTCGGCCGAGTCCTACGACGCCGTCATCCTCGCCGCGCTTGCCGCGGCACAGGGCGGCAGCGACGACCCGACCACGATCCGCGACAACCTCAAGTCGGTTTCCGAGGGTGGCGAGAAGTGCGAGACGTTCGCGGACTGCCTCGCACTCATCGGCGACGGCGAAGACATCGACTACGACGGCCCTTCGGGACCGATCACCTTCGATGACAACGGCGACCCGACCGAGGCGTATGTCGGTATCTACCAGTACGGAGCGGACAACCGCTACGTGCCGCTGAACGCCGAGTTCGGTAGCCTCGCGGAGTAATTCGCACCAGCACCACGCACGAACCCCGGAGGGGCCCGGCCGAGAGGTCGGGCCCCTCTGTCGTGCGCACGGCACGCTGCTCCGTGCCCGCCTGAGCCCACAGAAAAGGCCCCACGACCGAGATACCTCGGTCGTGGGGCCTTCGAGGCGTCAGGAGCGGCTCAGACCCCGCGTGCCTTCTTGTCGGCGTCGACGTCGGCTGCGAGGGTACCCAGGTACAGCTCGGTCACCTTCGGGTCCTTCAGCAGCTCTCGCCCGGTTCCCGTGTAGGCGTCCTTGCCCTGGTCGAGCACGTAGGCCCGGTCGCAGATCTGGAGGCAGCGTCGTGCGTTCTGCTCGACCATGATGACCGAGACTCCGGCGCGGTTGATCTGGTGCACCCGCAGGAACGTCTCATCCTGACGGACAGGGGAGAGGCCGGCGGACGGCTCGTCGAGCAGCAGCACCGACGGGTCCATCATCAGCGCCCTGGCCATTGCGACCATCTGGCGCTCGCCGCCCGAGAGCGAGCCCGCTCGCTGCTTACGGCGACTCGCGAGCTCGGGGAACAGCTCCGTGACGAACTCGAAGCGCTCCGCCCAGACCTTGGGGCGCTGGAACAGGCCCATCTCGAGGTTCTCCTCGATCGACAGCGTCGGGAAGACGTTGTTGTTCTGCGGAACCATGCCGACGCCCTTGGTGACGAGCTTGTCGGCTTTCAGGCCGGTGATGTCGTCGCCCTTGAGGTGGATCGTGCCGCTGCGGATGTTCACCTGGCCGAACACGGCCTTGAGGAACGTCGACTTGCCCGCTCCGTTGGGGCCGATGATGCCGATGAGCTCGCCCGGGTAGGCCGTGATGTTGCACCCGTTGAGGATGTTCACTCCGGGGATGTACCCCGCGACGAGGTCAGTGCTGTACAGCACCGGCTCGCCCGTCATGGTGGGGGCCGTTCCCGTGGTCGTACTGACTGTGTCCGACATCAGATCGCGCCCTCTTTCTTGGCCGCGTGCTCCGCGGCGGCGTCATTCGCCTCGATCACGGGGTTGACCCCCGTCATGTCGCCGAGGTCGGTGTCATGGTGCGCGCCGAGGTAGGCGTCGATGACGGCCGGGTCGTTCATGACCTGGTCAGGGGGACCCTCCGCGACGACCTTGCCCTCGGCCATCACGATGACCCAGTCGGAGATGTGGCGCACCATGTGCATGTCGTGCTCGACGAAGAGCACCGACATGCCCTCGGACTTGAGCTGCTTGATGTGGCCGAGGAGCGACTGGGTGAGCGCCGGGTTCACTCCGGCCATCGGCTCGTCGAGCATGATCAGCACCGGGTCGCTCATGAGGGCCCGCGCCATTTCGAGCAGCTTGCGCTGACCGCCGGAGAGCGATGCCGCATAGTCCTCGCTCTTCTCGAGCAGCTTGAAGCGGGCGAGCAGTTCCTCGGCCTTGGACGTGATCGCCTGCTCGCGTTTGCTCCAGAGCGGCTTGATGAGCGCGGTGAACACGTTCTCACCGGGCTGCTTGGTCGCGCCCAGCAGCATGTTCTGCAGCACGCTCAGCCGACCGAGCGACTTCGTGAGCTGGAAGGTTCTCACCATCCCCTTGCGGGCGACGCGGAACGCGGGCACCCGGGCGAGGCTGTGGCCCTCGAAGCTCCACTCGCCGGTATTCGGCTTGTCGAAGCCCGTGAGCAGGTTGAAGAACGTGGTCTTGCCGGCTCCGTTAGGCCCGATGAGCGCGGTGATCGCGTGGCGCGGGATCTCGACGTGTGCAACATCCACGGCGGTGAGGCCGCCGAAGGTGCGAGTGACGCCGTCGGCGACGACGATCGGGTCGACCTTCTTGCAGCCGGGCCCGACAGCCCCGTCGACGAGCGGATGAGTCACGATCGTGTCAGACATTGAACGACAGCTCCTTCTTGTTCCCGAAGATTCCCTGGGGTCTGAAGATCACAAGCAGCATGAGTACGACCCCGATGATCATGAAACGTATCTGGCCGGCCTGAGTGCCACTGATGAAAGTGACGATGTCGGCGCTGATGAGCCCTCGCAGGATACCGTCGCTCAGCGTGAGCAGTGCCGCGAAGATCATCGCGCCGACGATCGGGCCCCAGATGGTGGCGGCCCCGCCGAGCAGCAACATCGTCCAGATGAAGAACGTGAGCGTGGTGCCGTAGTTGGCGGGCTGCACTGCACGGGGGAGCACGTAGATCACGCCGGCGAGCGAACCGAAGACGCCTCCCAGCACGAGGGCCTGCATCTTGTAGGCATACACGTTCTTGCCGAGGCTGCGCACGGCATCCTCATCTTCCCGGATGCCCTTGACAACGCGACCCCACGGGCTGCGCATGAGCAGGAAGACGAGCACCGACGCAAGGGCCACGAGACTCCAGCCGACGACGCGGACCCAGAGCTGGTTCTCGGTATAGGTCCACGGGCCGAAGCCGTAGATGCCGTCGGGGAACGGGTTGAGCGCGTTGAAGCCGCCGCTGAAGCCAGAGAGGCCCGCCGCGCCACCGGTCACATCGGTGAGGCCGGTCGTCGAGACGACATACCTCACGATCTCGGCGCTCGCGATCGTCACGATTGCGAGGTAGTCCGCTCTGAGCCTGAGGGTCGGGATGCCGAGCAGGAAAGCGAAGAGCACGCTCGCCACAATCGAGGTGAGGAACGCCGCCCAGACGGGAAAGTCGAGAACGAGCGTCGGCACGACGAACCCGTAGGCGCCGATCGCCATGAATCCTGCCTGGCCGAAGTTGAGAAGTCCGGCGTAGCCGAAGTGCACGCCGATGCCGATTGCGGCGAGTGCGTACGCAGCCGTGACCGGGCTGAGTAGCTCACCGGCGGCCGTATCGAGAATCTGTCCCCAGTCCATGATGGCCTCCTAGCCCACTCGCTCTTTGCGACCCAGTACGCCCTGGGGTCTCACGAGGAGCACAAGAATCAAAATGAGTAGCGCGACGGCGTAGCGCAGGTCGTTCGGGATCCACACGGTGGACACCTCGGTGACTATCCCGATGATGAGCGACCCGACGAGGGCGCCGAACGCGCTGCCGAGGCCGCCGAGGGTGACCGCCGCGAACAGCAGCAGCAGGATCTGGAACCCCATGTTCCAGTTGACCTGGCGGAAGATGCCGTACAGGATGCCGCTGAGCCCGGTCAGGGTTGCGGCGAGGATCCAGACGATGCGGATGATGCGGTCGACGTTGATACCGGATGCTGCGGCGAGAGACGCGTTGTCGCTCACGGCCCGTGTGGCCTTGCCGACCCGGGTGCGGGTGAGGAACAGGCCGACGAGTCCGAGCATCACGATGCTGACGCCCATGCTGACGAGCGAGGCGAGGGTGATCGTTGCCGGGCCGATGGTCACGTTCTGGGTGAGCCCGGTGTCGAGAGTCTCGATGTTTCCGCCGAGGAAGAAGAGGAAGACGTAGCGCACGAAGATCGACAGGCCGATCGTCACGATCATCGCCTGAACGAGTCCCACCCCGCGTTTCCGCAGGGGCCGGTGCAGCCAGGCATCCTGCGCATAGCCGGTGAAGGCGCTCAGCACGAGCGTGATCGCGATCGCGGGGATGAGCGGGATGCCGAGCGAGGTGCCGAACAGGAAGAAGATGACGGCTCCGAAGGTGACCATCTCGCCGTGCGCGAAGTTGTTGAGCTTCGTCGTCCCGTAGATCAGCGAGATGCCGATCGCGCCGAGGGCGAGCAGCAGGCCGAAGTTGAGCCCGTAGATGAACCTCGTGAGAATCGTCTGGGCGATGTTGTTCTGCGCGACCGTGCCCTCGCCGGTCGGGAAGAGCACGTTGACGGTGTTGGTCGTGGAGAGGTTCACGTCCCGGGTGATGTTGTCCGGGTCGCGGGGGGCGACGCCCTCTGGGAGGGTGTCGGGCAGCAATGTCGCGGTGTATTCGCCCTGCTCGGGAACGGGGACGACCCAACGTCCATCCGGACCGGTCACGCCGATCTCGTCGAATCCCTGACCCTCGACCCGCACTTCGACGCCCTCGAGAGGCGTGTCCCCGTCGCGGATGAGCCCGCCGATCGTGAACGTGCTGGTGAAGTCGCCGCTTGGCGACGGGCTGGGGCTCGGAGTCGACTCGGCGCTCGCCGGCGCGAGGCCGACAGAGAGAGCCAGGATCAGCATTGCGATCGTTGTTCCGAGCACGACTCCGATGATTCTCATCAGAGACGTTGCTCGTCGAATGGTGAGTGGCACAAAACCTCCAGGAGCAGGCGACCGAGATCAAGGGAATCTCTCGGATTGAGGCCAGCCGTCGTCGTTGACGTTATCGAGTGAATGTGTCCCTCATGTTTCAGGGAGGGACATAAACGTGTTCGCTCATTATGGACGGGGAATAGGTGGATCGGTAAACCGTTAAGATCAAATACCGGATTCGACGCCGCATACCGGAGCATCCACCCACCGCTCGCAATCCCCGGGAGACTCATGGACCAGCCAGATCCCTTCGGCTTCATCGGCCTCACCTACGACGACGTGATGCTGCTTCCGGGCCACACCGACGTGATCCCGAGCGAAGCGGACACGTCCTCCAGGCTCACCCGCCGCATCACGCTCTCCTCTCCTCTGCTCTCGTCCGCCATGGACACGGTGACCGAGTCGCGAATGGCCATCGCGATGGCCAGAAACGGCGGCATCGGCATCCTGCACCGCAATCTCTCGATCGAGGACCAGGCGACCCACGTCGACAAGGTCAAGCGCAGCGAGTCGGGCATGATCACGAACCCGGTCACGACGACGCCGGAGTCGACCGTGGCAGAGGTGGATGCCCTGTGCGGCGAGTTCCGCGTGTCGGGACTGCCCGTCGTCGAGGGAGACGGCCGGCTCGTCGGCATCATCACCAACCGCGACATGCGCTTCGTCTCGCCGTTCGAGAAGGAAACGACGCTCGTGCGGGACGTCATGACCACGCGGAACCTCATCACCGCCCCTGTCGGCATCGACCCCGACCAGGCCCTCGCGATCTTCGCCCAGCACAAGATCGAGAAGCTCCCGCTCGTCGACCCCGACGGCCGCCTGCGCGGGCTCATCACGGTCAAGGACTTCGACAAGAGCGAGAAGTACCCCAACGCGACGAAGGACCCCGAGGGCCGCCTGCGGGTCGGCGCCGCGATCGGCTTCTTCGGCGACGCGTGGGAGCGGGCCACTGCGGTCGCCGAGGCGGGCGTCGACGTCATCGTCGTCGACACCGCGAACGGCGACTCCTCCGGCGTGCTCAACATCATCCGCCGCATGAAATCCGACCCGGGCTTCGCGCACATCGACGTCATCGGCGGCAACGTCGCCACGAGGTCCGGCGCGCAGTCGCTCATTGAGGCCGGGGCGGATGCTGTCAAGGTCGGCGTCGGTCCTGGGTCGATCTGCACGACCAGGGTGGTCGCCGGAGTCGGCGTTCCCCAGGTCACCGCCGTCTACGAGGCATCCCTCGCCGCCCGCGAGCACGGCATCCCCGTCATCGCCGACGGCGGGCTGCAGTACTCGGGCGACATCGCGAAGGCGCTCGTGGCCGGAGCCGACACCGTGATGCTCGGCTCGCTGCTCGCCGGCTGCGACGAGAGCCCCGGCGACCTGATCTTCCTCAACGGCAAGCAGTTCAAGAGCTACCGCGGCATGGGGTCGCTCGGCGCGCTGCAGACCCGCGGCAAGAAGACCTCGTATTCGCGCGACCGTTACTTCCAGGCGGACGTGTCGGGCGACGATCAGCTCATCGCCGAGGGCATCGAGGGCAAGGTTCCCTACCGCGGTCCGCTGTCCGCCGTCGCGTACCAGCTCATCGGCGGGCTGCGCCAGTCGATGTTCTACACCGGTGCGCGCACGATCGCCGAGCTCAAGCAGAAGGGCAAGTTCGTGCGGATCACCGCCGCGGGGCTGAAGGAGTCGCATCCGCACGACATCCAGATGGTCGTCGAGGCACCCAACTACCAGCGCTAATCCCCACCCCCGCTTCTCTTTCATTATTCAGGAGTCAGCCGGCCGGGGCGGCTTTCATCATTCAGGAGTCAGCCGGCCGATTCGGGATGCTGCAGCGCGGCCCGTCCGGTAATTGCCCGGGAATCCGGCATCCGGCTCACACGACGGCGGCCGCCGCAGGCCCAATCTCCTGAATAATGAAAGCCGCGCGTGGACCCAAGGAGGCCGATTCGGCCAGCAATCAGCCCTCACTCCTGAATAATGAAAGCACTCGCCCGCGGACACCCGGCCGCTGATCAGGCGGCGGCGAGGCGGCGGACCGCCTCCACCAGCACTTCGCTCGAGCAGGCGAGGTTGATCCGTGCGAACCCAACACCCTGCCGGCCGAAGGTGCGCCCCGCGTTGAGGGCAACTCGCCCGGACTCGAGGGCGCGGATGCTGGGATCGTCGCCCCAGCCTCGCGGCCGGAAGTCGAGCCAGCCGAGGTAGCTCGCAGCGGGCCGGCGGAAGACGACGTCGGGCAGGTGCTCGTCGATCAGCTCCCGCATCAGGTCGGCGTTGGACTCGATGGCCCTGAGCGCGGCATCCAGCCACGGCCGCCCCTGCTCGAACGCGGCGACCGAGGCGTGCAGGCCGAGCAGGCTCGTGCGGAACCCGACCTCGTACGGCATCGAGTCGAGGGTCGCCATGCCCCGGTCGCTCGCGGCGACCATGATCGCGCACTTGGTGCCGGCGATGTTCCAGCCCTTGCTCGCCGAGGTGACGCACACGCCCCGCTCGCGCGCGGCATCCGACACCGAGAGGAACGGATGGAACCGCACGCCGGCATGCACGAGCGGCGCGTGGATCTCGTCGCTCACGACCGTCGCGCCGTACCCGTCGGCGAGCTCCGCGAGGGCCTCGAGGGATGCGCGGGAGTGGACGAGCCCGAGCGGGTTGTGCGGGTTGCAGAGCAGGAGAGCGCGGGCGCCGGCGGCGAAGGCCGCGTCGATTCCGTCGAGGTCGAGCGTGTGGGCGACGCCGTCGTCGACGAGCGGCACCTCGACGACCGTGCCGCCCGCCTCGGGTACGAGGTCGAAAAACGGCGGGTAGACGGGCGGGGTGATGATCACACCGTCTCCCGGGTCGAGCACCCGGCGCAGCGTCTCCACGATCGCGACGCTGACATCCGTCGTCGTGCGCACCCGTGCCGGGTCGACCTGCCAGTCCCAGGCCTGCGCGGCGAACCCGGCGAAGGCGGCGCCGAGGGGCGCCGGCGACCCGACATAGCCCGTGTCTGAGGCGAGCACCCGGGCGATGATGGCCTCGGCGATGGGCGCGGCGATCGGGAAGTCCATTTCGGCGACGAACAGGGGGAGCACGTCGCCGGGAAAGGTGGTCCACTTCGCGCTCGTGCGTGCGCGGAGTGCGTCGAGCGGGTCGCAGGTCAGGTCGGTCATCACCCCAGCTTGCCCGATCGGCCCTGCCCCAGGGGACGAGCGGATGCCGGAGCCAAACGCGAGGGCAACTAGGCTGGGCCCGTGACTGACGTAGAAATCGGCCGTGCCAAGCGCGCCCGCCGGGTGTTCGCCTTTGACGACATCGCCATCGTGCCGAGCCGCCGCACCAGAGATCCCCAGGATGTGTCGGTGGGGTGGTCGATCGACGCCTACCAGTTCGAGATCCCGTTCCTCGCGGCCCCGATGGACTCGGTCGTGTCGCCCGCGACCGCCATCCGGATGGGCCAGCTCGGGGGCCTCGGCGTGCTCGACCTCGAGGGGGTGTGGACGAGGTACGAGAACCCGGAGCCGCTGCTCGAGGAGATCCGCACCCTCGACGCCGCCGCCGCGACCGCGCGCATGCAGGCCATCTACTCCGAGCCGATCAAGCCGGAGCTCGTGACCGCGAGGCTCGCCGAGATCCGCGCCGCCGGCGTCACCGTCGCCGCCGCTCTCTCACCGCAGCGCACCCAGGAACTGTACGGAACCGTCGTCGCTGCGGGCGTCGACCTCTTTGTCATTCGAGGCACCACCGTGAGTGCCGAGCACGTGTCCAAGACCCACGAGCCGCTCAACCTCAAGAAGTTCATCTACGAGCTCGACGTGCCCGTCATCGTCGGCGGCGCCGCGGGGTACACCCCGGCGCTGCACCTCATGCGCACCGGCGCAGCCGGCGTGCTCGTCGGCTTTGGCGGCGGCGCCGCCTCCACCACGCGCAAGTCCCTCGGCATCCATGCCCCGATGGCGACCGCCGTCGCGGACGTCGCGGGCGCGCGCCGCGACTACATGGACGAGTCGGGAGGCCGCTACGTGCACGTCATCGCCGACGGCGGGCTGGGCACCTCCGGCGACATCGCCAAGGCGTTCTCGGTCGGTGCGGATGCCGTGATGCTCGGGTCGGCGCTGGCCCGCGCCACGGATGCTCCCGGCGGCGGCTGGCACTGGGGCGCCGAGGCGCACCACGGCGAACTGCCGCGCGGTCACCGTGTGTCTGTCGGCTCGGTCGCTCCTCTCGAGAAGATCCTCTTCGGCCCGTCCACAGTTGCGGATGGCACCATGAACCTCGTCGGCGCACTTCGTCGTTCGATGGCGACCACCGGATATTCCGACCTCAAGGAGTTCCAGCGCGTCGAAGTCGTTGTCGCACCGTATAGCGCCAGATAGGTTGGATGGGAGCCCCGGCAACAGAAGGCCGGGCGTCAAGCACCGGGAGGCAGCAGTGAGCACGCTCAAGACGGTTACCCGATCATCGAAGCTCGGCCCGGAGGACCGCGCGGCCGCGATCAACGCGCTGAAAGATAAAGAACTCGACATCCTCGTCGTCGGCGGCGGGATCGTCGGCACCGGGAGCGCGCTCGATGCGGCGACCCGAGGCCTGCGGGTCGGGATGGTCGAGGCGCGGGACTGGGCGAGCGGCACCTCCAGCCGGTCCTCGAAGCTCGTGCACGGCGGCATCCGCTACCTCGAGCAGCTCGACTTCCGACTCGTGCGCGAGGCACTCAAGGAGCGCGGTCTGCTGCTGCAGCGGCTCGCCCCGCACCTCGTCAAGCCCGTGCGATTCCTGTACCCGCTTCAGAAGCGCGTCATCGAACGCGTCTACGTCGGCGCCGGGATGCTGCTCTACGACATCTTCAGCTACACCGGAGGCCGCCCGCCCGGCGTGCCGCACCACCGGCACCTGAGCAAGCGCCAGGTTATGCGCATGGCGCCGAGCCTCGCGAACGACGCTCTCATCGGCGGCATCACCTACTACGACGCGCAGGTCGACGACGCCCGCTACGTTTCCGTGCTCGCGCGCACTGCCTCGTTCTACGGCGCCCACGTCGCGTCTCGAGTGCGCGTCGAAGGGTTCATCAAGGTCGGCCAGCGCGTCGTCGGCGTGCATGCCCACGACCTCGAGACCGGCGAGAAGTTCGACATCCGCGCGAAGCAGGTCGTCAACGCGACGGGCGTGTGGACGGACGACACCCAGGCCATGGTCGGCGAGCGAGGCCAGTTCAAGGTGCGCGCCTCGAAGGGTGTCCACCTCGTCGTGCCGCGCGACCGCTTCCAGTCCAAGCTCGGGCTGCTCCTCCGCACCGAGAAGAGCGTGCTGTTCGTCATCCCCTGGGGCCGCCACTGGCTGATCGGCACGACCGACACCGACTGGAACCTCGACAAGGCGCATCCGGCTGCGACCGCCGCCGACATCGACTACATCCTCGAGCACGTCAACTCGGTGCTCGCGGTGCCGCTCACGCGCGACGATGTCGAGGGCGTCTTCGCCGGGCTGCGGCCGCTCCTCGCGGGCGAGTCCGACCAGACATCGAAGCTCTCGCGCGAGCACATCGTTGCCCACTCCGTTCCCGGCCTCGTCGTCGTCGCCGGCGGCAAGTGGACGACCTATCGGATCATGGCGAAGGATGCGATCGACGAGGCCGTCGCGGCGCTCGATGCCAACGTGCCGCCGAGCGCGACGGAGGACATCGCACTGCTCGGCGCCGAGGGCTACACGGCCGCGTGGAACAAGCGGGCCAAGATCGCGCGGGCGTTCGGCGTGCACAAGGTGCGGATCGAGCACCTCCTCAACCGCTACGGCACGATGACGGACGAGCTTCTCGACCTCATCCGCGAAGACCCCTCGCTCGGCGAGGCGCTGCCGGGCGCCGACGATTACATCGGCGCCGAGGTCGTCTACGCCGCCTCGCACGAGAGTGCGCTCCATCTCGAAGACGTGCTTGCCCGTCGCACCCGCATCTCGATCGAGGCGTGGGACCGCGGCGTCTCCGCGGCGCCCGTCGCCGCGGCGCTGATGGCGCGTGTGCACGGCTGGGATCAGGAGCGCGTCGACAAGGAAGTGAACAACTACCTCAAGCGGGTTGCCGCGGAACGCGAAAGCCAGACCATGCCCGACGACGCCTCAGCAGACCGGGTGCGGCTCGAGGCTCCCGACATCGTGAGCGCCACGTAGCGGCAGGATCCGCTCAGACGGCGCCGGGTAGACTCGACGGGTTCCCAACCACCCGCAAGGAGTCCTGCCCCCATGGTCGATGTTCGACGGGTCAAACTACCCGGAGTCGGAGTGCTGCACACCTTTGTCAGTGATGACGGTGGCAAGGTCGGCGTGATCAGCCACAGGTCAGGCCACAGCGACCTCATCACCTTCGCCGACGAGGACGACACATCCGATGCGGCCAAGGTCTCTCTGCGCCTGAGCGAGGACGAGGCGCACACGCTCGCCGAGTTGCTCGGCGGCACACGAATCACGGAGGGAATCGACGCCCTCGACCAGATCCCCGGCCTGAGCATCGACTGGTTCACCGTCGACTACGACGACCACATCGCAGGCAAGCACGTCGGTGCCCTCGCGGCCTGCGGGGTCGTCGGGCTCATGGTCGTCGCGGTCGTGCGCGGGGACTCCGCCAACCCGGCCCCCGCCGACGACTTCACAGTCTTCCCCGGCGACACCCTCGTCGTGGCCGGTTCACCGGAGAAGGTCGCGAAGGCCTTCAAGTTCTACCGATCCGGAGAATTCGCGCCACGCCCCCCGGTCGCCGTCGACTCCGCGCCCGGCGGCTAGGCGATGCACCTGGGTGAACAGCTGATCGTTCTCGGTCTGCTGTTGCTCATCGCGTACGTGCTCGGCCGGGTCGGCAAGCTCGTCGGGCTGCCCGCGATCCCGATCTACATGATCGTCGGGCTTGCGGCGAGCCCGTCCACCGGCTGGTTCCCGCTCAACTTCGATTCCGGCAACATCGAGTTCATCGCGGTCTTCGGCCTCATCCTCCTGCTGTTCAACCTCGGCCTCGAATTCGACCTCGACGAGTTCGTCGGCAACGCAGGCAAGCTCCTCATCTCCGGCGGCTCGTACATCCTCGTGAACATGAGTGTCGGCTTCGCCTTCGGATTCCTGGTCGGTTGGGGCACCCGCGAGGCCCTCATCATCGCCGGCATCACCGCGACCTCGTCGAGCGCCATCGTCACGAAGCTCCTGATCGAGTTGAAGAGGCTCCCGAACCGCGAGACTCCCATGATCCTCGGCGTCACCGTCGTCGAGGATGTCTTCATTGCCGTCTACCTTGCGATCGTCTCCGTCGTGCTCAGCGGCGAGACCGAGATCTGGCCGGTCGTGGTCAAGCTCGGCATCGCCTTCCTCTTCATCATCGTGATGTTCTCGATCGCCCGCTGGGGCGGTCGCGTGGTCTCGCGCCTCATCCGCACGAAGGACGACGAGCTGTTCACCATCCTCTTCTTCGGGCTCGCGGTGCTGTTCGGAGGAATCGGCGAGATCCTCGGGGTGACGGATGCGATCGGTGCGTTCATGATCGGGCTCGTGCTCGGCGCCTCCCGCTGGCGGGCGCGGATCGAGTCGCTCTCACTGCCGATGCGCGACCTGTTCGGTGCCTTCTTCTTCCTCAACTTCGGCCTCACCCTCGACGTCTCGACCTTCGGCTCCGTGCTCAGTACTGTGGCGCTCGCCGTGCTGATGACCGTCGTGCTCAATATCGCTGCCGGCCAGTTCATCGCGTGGATCAACGGGCTCGGCCCGCAGGCGGGCATCAACGCGACGGTGATCCTGCAGAACCGCGGCGAGTTCGCGCTCATCCTCGCGACCCTCTCGCTCAGCGCGGGCCTCGACGAGCGCATTGTGCCGTTCGCGGGCCTCTACGTGCTCATCATGTCGGTCATGGGCCCGATCCTCGCCGCGAACTCCGAGCGGATCGGCGCCGTCGTGCTCCGAACCACGAAGACCCGCCGGGAGGTGCGCGAGAGGGACCAGGCCCGGGCCGAGGCGAGGGCCGGAGCGATCGCCCTCGTCGAAGCCGCGATGTCAGGAGCACCCGTGCCCGCGGACGAGTTCTCTCCCACCGTCGCCCAGGTCTCAGACGCGTCCCGCTCGGCACCGGCCGACGAGGCATCCGACCGCGACGAGGCATCCGACGACTTCGACGACGGACGGAACGACACCGTCGCCCAGCAGGCCGCACAGCAGTCGGACATGCCCAGCCGGCGCCCGACGGATCCGGAGTACTGACCATGTGGAGTGTCGCCCGCCGTCCCAAGTGGATCGCCCTGCTCGTGCTCGCCCTGGTCGTGGCCGCGGCGTTTGCCGCGCTCGGGCAGTGGCAGCTCTCCCGCAGCATCGATTCCGGACAGGTCGTCGAGCGGGAGTCCGAGACGGTCCTGCCGCTGTCCGAGGTGGCAGAGCCGCAGAAGCCGACGACGCAGCGCGCCAACGGCCAGCTCGTCGAGGTGAGCGGCGAGCTCATCGAGGCAGACTTCTCGGTGATCAGCAACCGGGTCAACGGAGGCGAAACGGGATTCTGGGTCGTCGGGCACCTCGTCACAGCCGACTCGGCATCCGTCGCCGTCGCGGTCGGCTGGGCGCCGACCGAGGCGGCGGCCGACGCGGCCCTGCGGTCCCTCTCGGGCGGGCCCGCCAGCGTGACGGGGCGTTACCTGGCGGGGGAAGCCCCGCAGGAGACCGAGTTCGAGGACGGCGAGCGGAGCGCTCTCGCCCCCTCCGCGCTCATCAACGAGTGGGACGGGTTCGAGGGCAGCGCGTACGGCGGATACATCGTGCAGGACTCGGCCCCGGGAAACCTCGCGACCATCGACTCGCCCACCCCGATCGAGACCGTCACCCTCAACTGGCTCAACGTTTTCTACGCGGCCGAGTGGGTCGTCTTCGCCGGATTCGCCGTGTTCATGTGGTACCGGCTGGTGCGGGATGCGTGGGAGCGGGAGACGGAGGAGGCGGCGCTCAAGACTGAGCCGGCCGGCGAATCCGACCCGCGTGCGCAGAAGTAAACTAAGGCAATGCCTCTCACGCCCAAAACGTCTGATCTGCCGCGAATTCGCGGGGCCCTGAAGTTCTACCGCGTCACCGCGTACGCCACCGGCGCCCTCCTGCTGCTGCTCGTGTTCGAGGTCGTGTTCAAGTACACGCCCCTGCAGCTTGAGATGGAACTCGGCGGCCCGAACGGGTTCTTCGCGCTCGTTCCCGTCGACACGGTGACGGCGTTCAACCTCAGCACGGCGATCCTCATCGCCCACGGCTGGCTCTACGTCGTCTACCTCTTCGCCGACTTCCGGCTGTGGAGCATCATGCGCTGGCCGTTCTCCCGCTTCCTCGCGATCGCGGCCGGCGGCGTCGTGCCGTTCCTGTCGTTCATCGTCGAACACTTCATCACCCGTCGCACCCGCATCGAAATCACCGAACTCGAAGAACGCGCGGCGCGCGTGGAGGCAAACAATTGAGCGAGACCCAGCAGAGACCCGTCCTCGTGGTCGACTTCGGTGCCCAGTACGCGCAGCTCATCGCGCGCCGCGTGCGCGAGGCGAACGTGTACAGCGAGATTGTGCCGCACACGATCACCGCGGCTGAGGTCATGGCGAAGGACCCGGTCGGCATCGTGCTCAGCGGCGGGCCGTCCAGCGTGTACGAGGAGAATTCCCCGACTCTGGATGCCGGGATCCTCGCCCTCGGGATCCCCGTTCTCGGAATCTGCTACGGGTTCCAGGTCATGGCCCAGCAGCTCGGCGGCGAGGTCAGCAACACCGGCCTGCGCGAATACGGTGCCACCGCGGTCACTCTGACCGGTGACGACAGCAGCCTGCTTGGCGGTCAGCCCGCCGCCCAGACCACCTGGATGAGCCATGGCGACTCCGTGTCGAAGGCGCCGGCCGGCTTCGACGTGCTCGCCTCCAGTGCATCCACCCCCGTCGCGGCCTTCGCGAGCGACGAGCGCAGGCTCTACGGCGTGCAGTGGCACCCCGAGGTCAAGCACTCCGAGTTCGGCCAGAAGGTGCTCGAGAACTTCCTGCACACCGCCGCGGGTATCCCGGCCGACTGGAACAGCGGCAGCGTCATCGCCGAGCAGGTCGCCCGCATCCGCACGCAGGTGGGCACCGCCCGGGTCATCTGCGGACTCTCCGGTGGGGTCGACTCCGCCGTCGCCGCCGCAATCGTGCACGAGGCCGTCGGCGACCAGCTCGTCTGCATCTTCGTCGACCATGGGCTGCTCCGGCAGGACGAGCGCCGGCAGGTCGAGGAGGACTACGTCGCCTCCACCGGCGTCCGCCTCGTGACCGTGGATGCTGTCGAGCAGTTCATGGACGCCCTCGCGGGGGTCACCGACCCCGAGCAGAAGCGCAAGATCATCGGCCGCGAATTCATCCGCAGCTTCGAGGGCGCGGCCGAGGCGCTCGCGCGGGAGGCGGCGGCCGGCGGCGACGAGATCAGGTTCCTCGTTCAGGGCACCCTCTACCCCGACGTCGTCGAGAGCGGCGGCGGCACCGGCACCGCCAACATCAAGAGCCACCACAACGTCGGCGGACTGCCGGAAGACCTCAAGTTCGAGCTCGTCGAGCCGCTGCGCGCCCTGTTCAAGGACGAGGTGCGGGCGATCGGCCGCGAGCTCGGGCTGCCAGAGGTCATCGTCGGCCGCCAACCGTTCCCCGGCCCCGGCCTCGGCATCCGCATCGTCGGGGAGGTCACCCTCGATCGCCTCGAGCTGCTGCGCAAGGCAGACGCGATCGCCCGCGCCGAGCTCACCGCGGCTGGGCTCGACGGCGATATCTGGCAGTGCCCTGTCGTGCTGCTCGCCGACGTGCGCTCGGTCGGAGTGCAGGGTGACGGCCGCACCTACGGGCATCCGATCGTGCTGCGCCCCGTGTCGTCGGAAGACGCCATGACGGCCGACTGGACCCGCCTGCCGTACGACGTGCTCGCGCGCATCTCGAACCGGATCACGAACGAGGTGGCCGGTGTGAACCGTGTGGTGCTCGACGTCACGTCCAAGCCGCCGGGCACGATCGAGTGGGAGTAGCCGCCGGGGCGATGCGCTAGACCTGTTCCGGCCGAGCTACCCGTTGTGGCGGGCGCGCCCGGAGGAATAGCTTGAGCGCATGACCCAAACTCAGCGATCCCGAATCCGCTTCATGCCGCGCCTCGGCGCCGTCTCGCTCCTGTCCCTCGGCCTGGTCGTGGCCGCATCCGTCGCCCCCGTTTCCGCCTCGCCGGGCGCCGCACCGAACGGTTCCGCCGGCGGCTCGTACGTCGCCATCGGAGACTCGTTCACCTCCGGCCAGGGTGCGGCCCCGTGGCTGCCGGGGCCCTGTCTGCAGAGCGTGTCCTCGAGCTACCCGGCGATCACCGCGGGATCGAGCAGTTATCGCGAGGCTCTGAACTTCGCCTGCTCCGGCGCGGACACGACCGCCACGATTGCGCAGCTCGCGGACATCGACGACCGCGTCGAATCGAAGGCGTCACTCGTGACCATCACGGTGGGCGGCATCGACGCCGGCTCCAACCAGGTGCTTGCGGCCTGCGCGCCCGATCCGACATCGGCGCTCTGCGCCTTCGCGGTCAACACGGCAAGCGCCAACCTGCCGGGCGTCGGTACCAAGCTCGTCGGCACCTACTCCGCCGTCGCCGCCGCGTTCCCGAAGGCGCGGATCGTCGTGCTCAACTATCCGCGGCTGTTCGACCCGAGCTTCCCGAGCCCGTTGGTGGGCCCCGTGAACAGTGCGACCGACGCGCTGAACTCGGTCATCGCCGGGGCCGTCGCCGCGACGGGCAACCCGAGGGTGTCGCTCACCGACGTCACGGACGAGTTCGCCGGGCACGGCATAGGCTCGGCCGAGTCGTACATCAGCTTCGACCTGGCCAGCCCCGCCGCGTTCCACCCGAACGCGCTCGGCAATACCGCAGGGTACGCTGCGGCGCTCCGCACCGACGGCGCCGTCCGCGGTCGCTGACTGGTCATCAGCACACAAAAAAAGGGCCGCCCCGAGGGGCGGCCCTTTCGGTGTGACGTGCGCTGCTTTCTAGTTGCTGCCGCGCAGGATCGCGAGCAGACGCAGGATCTCCATGTACAGCCAGATGACGGTCAGAACGATGCCGAACGCTGCCTTCCACGCGTACGCGCGGGGAGCACCGTTGCGCACGCCCTGCTGCACACCGTCGAAGTCGAGCACGAGGGAGTAGGCGCCGAGCAAAATCACGAAGACACCGAGGATCACGCCGAGCGGAATTCCGAAGATCTCCATGCTGCGCATGCCGAACGGCTGGTCGGTGGCTCCGAAGATCATCATGCCGAAGTTGATCAGCGAGAACGCCGCATAGCCGACCATCGCGATGAGGAAGATCTTTGTGGCCTTCGCCGAGGCGCGGATCTTGCCGCTCGCGAACAGCGCGAGCGTCACACCGACGACGGTGAAGGTCGCGAGCACCGCCTGCACGGCGATTCCTGAGTACTCCGGCTGCGACTCGAAGAACATCGTGAGGCCGCCGACGAAGACGCCCTGCACGGCCGCGTAGCTCAGCACGAGCGGCGCAGACGGCTTCTTCTTGAAGATGTTGACGAGGGCAAGCACGAAGCCGGCGATCGCGGCGGGGATCATCAGCAGCGGGATGAACCAGCCGACGGCGGCACCCACGAGCACGAATCCGAACGAGATGACCGTCTTGACGATCGTGTCTTCGTAGGTCATCCGGTCGGTGTCGACCGAGGTGGCGGAGGGGCGACCGTAGAGGTCATCGAGCTGCCCGGCGCTGAGGTTCTGGGAGAGCTGGATGCCCTTGGTGGCGCCGGCGGAGAAAGCTGGCGTGTTCTTGAAGGCGGGATTTGATGTGGCCATCGATTCCTCTTTCGCTGTGAGTGGGGGGGACCCATCGTCGAGATTTATTTTACGGGACGTTTGTTCGGATTCCGTGTGTGAGGATTCGGCGCTGAGCGAACGGCGATGCCGCGATCATCCGGGCCAGCCAGGCGGAGCCGACGAGAACCAGCCCGAGCACGCCGCCGACCACTGCGCCGTAACCGTATTGCGGGAACAGCCCGGCAAGTCCGTAGGCGGCCGCCACCGGTGCGCCGAGCACCACGAAACTCACCAGTGGACGCATCCGCACGATGAGCCACCCGCCGAGAGTGAGCGCGAGGAGCCCTCCTGACTGGGCGCCACCGAGTAACGCGATGACGCCGAACAGGGCGGGGCCCGCCACTAACGCACGCCGCCAGCCGGGAGCGGGCACGACGATCCACCCGGCGACCGTCGCCGCCGCGCCGGCAAGAGTGAACCCGAGGGTGTACGCGGAGGAGAGCTGCAGTGCGATGCCGCCCGCGAACAGCAGGCCGATCGCGAGGAGATAGCGCGCACGGTAGGTGCCGAAGCGCAGCGGGATCTCGAGCGTCGGCTCGTGCGCCGCGGTGGAGGGCACGCTACCCCTGCCCGCTCAGCACGGCGATCATGTAAATGATGAGCGCGAAGCCGGCGATGCCGAGCGCGATGCCGAGGAGCAGCGGAATGTCGATGCGGCGCGGCCGAAACCTCGGCCGGATTTGGCGGGTGGCCGGGTCGTCCTCGTCCTCGTTCGGTATCTCGACCGGCACGAAAGTGCGGATCGCGGAGGGGATCGGCGGGCGGACCGGCTCAGGCTCCCAGTCGGGTCCATCGTGGACCGGCCCGGTGATCTCTGGCTTGCGACCGAGATGAACGGCGGGCTGTTCCGCTTCCGGTTCGGCGTCGGCGTCGGTCGTTGCGGCGGGGTCGCTATCCGGCTCACGCCCGGGATCTGCGGCGGGATCTACGGCGGGGTCGCCGATCGGCGCCCTCGAGACCGGTGTGCCGCAGAAGATGCAGAACTTCCACCTGTCTTGAAGCGCACCCCCGCAATTCACGCAAACGCCCATGACGTGCAGGTTAGCAAGCCTTTGCCTGCCCATACGCTGGTGGGGTGAACCTTCTCGGACCCGACGCGCCCCTCGTGATTGCCCACCGCGGGGCCAGCGGCTACCACCCGGAGCACACCGAGTCGGCCTATCGGGTGGCGATCGAGCACGGCGCAGACGCGGTCGAGCCCGATCTGGTGGCCTCGCGCGACGGAGTGCTCGTTATCCGGCACGAAAACGAAATGTCGAAGTCGACGGATGTCGCGGAGCAGCCCGAGTTCGCCGACCGCCGCACGACAAAGAGCATCGACGGCGTCTCCCGCACGGGATGGTTCACCGAGGACTTCACTTGGGCCGAGCTCAGCACGTTGCGCGCAACCGAGCCGCTGCCGGGCATCCGCTTCGCCAGCCTGGTGCACAGCGGCACCGAGCCGATCATGCGGCTCGAAGATCTGCTCGCCCTGCTCGACGAGCAGGAGCGACAGGTCGGCGCCGTACTCGAGATCAAGCACGCGAGCTACTTCGCCGGGATCGGCCTGCCCCTCGACGCGCTGTTGGTCGGTGCGCTCGAGGCCGCCGGATGGACGAACGACCCGCGGCTGACGATCGAGAGTTTCGAGCTCACCTTCTTCGACAGGCTCCGGGAGCGCGGGGTCGGCGGGCGTTTCATCTACCTCGTCGAGTCGAAGGGGGTGCCGTTCGACCGGCCGCACGCGAGCTACGCGTCGTCGCTGACCGATGAGGGACTCGGCGAGTTGCGGCGGCACGTCGACGGCATCAGCGTGAGCAAGAAACTGCTCCTGCAGAAGGACGAGGCCGGCGTGGTGAGCTCCACCGACCTGGTCGAGCGGGCGCACGCGGCCGGACTGCTCATCTACGGGTGGACGCTGCGGGCGGAGAACCAATTCCTGCACCTCGGGCATCGCGGCGACGGGGCCGCGTCGGACCACGGTGACTGGCCGACCGAGTTCGGCCTGATCCTGGCATCCGGAATCGACGGGGTCTTCTCAGACCACCCCGACCTCGCCCTGCAGGTGCGCAGGAACCTGGTCACCCCAGCCTGACCCCCACTTTCATTATTCAGGAGATCTGCGGCCACTCTGCTTTCATCATTCAGGAGGTACCGGGCCGACAGGATGTGGCGGTGACCGCATTGGCCCGAGTTCTCGGGGGGCCTGGCTGTAATCGCGACCAATGGGAACGGTTTCCGTCCCTCAAGTCCTGAATGATGCAGCCGCTGCCTGCCCGTCACTCCTGAATAATGAAAGAGCACAGCGCAGAGTCTCGCTGCCCACCGCGCGGGGCGGTGTCGGAGGCCCCGCCTAGAATTGACCGGTCATGACCTTCATCCTCGACCCCGCCCAGCCCGGCAACGGACAGTCCCGCCTGCTCGAGGGACTCAACCCGGCGCAGCGCGTCGCCGTCGAGTACCGCGGCCCCGCCCTGCTGATCGTCGCGGGGGCAGGCTCGGGCAAGACGAGCGTGCTGACCCGCCGCATCGCCGGTCTGCTGGAGTCAGGCGAGGCGTGGCCCAGCCAGATCCTCGCGATCACCTTCACCAACAAGGCCGCCGCCGAAATGCGCGAGCGCGTTCAGGAACTCGTCGGCCGGGGTGCCGAGGGAATGTGGATCTCGACGTTCCACTCGGCCTGCGTGCGCATCCTCCGGCGTGAGGCCGAGCACTTCGGCTTCACCAAGAACTTCACGATCTACGACTCCGCCGACAGCCGCGCGCTGCTCAAACGGATCATCAAGGACCTGAACGCCGACACCTTCGGCTTCACGGTGAGCTCGGCATCCGGTCGGATCTCCAAGCTCAAGAACGAGCTGCAGGATGTGGAGTCGTTCGCCCGCGGCGCCAATTTCAACGACCCGACCGAGGCGATGTTCCTTGAGATCTTCCGGGCCTACACGCGCAGCCTCTCGAGCGCGAACGCGTTCGACTTCGACGACCTCATCGGGCAGACCGTCTACCTGTTCCGGGCCTTCCCCCAGGTCGCGGCGCTCTATCAGCGGCGCTTCCGGCACATCCTCGTCGACGAGTACCAGGACACCAACCACGCCCAGTACGCCCTCATCCGCGAGCTGACCCGGGCGCCGCGCACCGACCTGCTCGCCGGCGCGACCGGATTCGACGGACGGGAGCTGCGCGAGGCGACCCGCGAGCTCGCGCCCGCCTCGCTCACTGTCGTCGGCGACTCCGACCAGTCGATCTACGCCTTCCGCGGAGCGGACATCCGCAACATCGTCGAGTTCGAGCGGGACTTCTCCGGCGCCAAGGTCGTGCTGCTCGAGCAGAACTACCGCTCGACCCAGAACATCCTCAGCGCCGCGAACGCCGTCATCTCGAACAACTTCGACCGCAAGGACAAGAAGCTGTTCACAACCGTCGGGGACGGCGAGAAAATCGTCGGGTTCACCGGATACAGCCAGCACGACGAGGCACAGTTCATCGCCGACGAGATCGTCACCCTCCACGAGACCGGTGTGCAGTACCGCGACATCTCCGTCTTCTACCGCACGAACGCCCAGACGAGAGCGCTCGAGGAGGTGTTCATCCGCTCGGCGCTGCCCTACCGCGTGCTCGGCGGCACGAAGTTCTACGAGCGGGCCGAGATCAAGGACGTGATGGGCTATCTCATCGCCGTCGCGAACCCCGCCGACCCGATGGCGCTGCGCCGCATCATGAACACGCCCAAGCGCGGGATCGGCCCGGCGACCGAGGCCGCATTGCAGAGCCATGCCGACAAGTCGGAGAAGACCCTGCGCGAGGCGATGCGCGAGGCAGACCAGCTCGGCCTCGGCCCGAAGGTGACCGGCGCGATCCTGCGGCTCGGCGCGATCCTCGACGAGGTTGCGCTCACCGCCGACACCGCGCCGGTCTCCGACATCCTCACCGCCCTGCTGACCAAGACGGGGTTCGTCGAGGCGCTGCGGGCCAGCCGCGACCCGCAGGACGAGGCGAGGGCCGAGAACGTCGAGGAGCTCGTCGCGGTCACCAAGGAATTCCAGAAGAACAACCCCGAGGGCACCCTCATCGACTTCCTCACGGAGACCTCGCTCGTCGCGGCCGCCGACGATCTGGACGACTCGAGCGGCACCGTCTCGCTCATGACCCTGCACACCGCGAAGGGACTCGAATACGAGGCCGTGTTTCTCACGGGCGTCGAGGAAGACCTGCTTCCGCACCGGATGTCGGCGGGCGAGCCGGGAGGGCCGGCCGAGGAGCGCCGCCTCTTCTACGTCGGGATCACCCGCGCCCGGCGGCGCCTGTACCTGTCACTCGCGATGACCAGGGCGCAGTTCGGCGAGGTCAACGTGGCGATGCCGAGCCGCTACCTGCAGGAGATCCCGGCCGAGCTGATCGACTGGCGGCAGTCTCCCGGAATGGCGAACAGCCGCGGGGGAACCCAGCCGCGCGCCATCAACGCGAACCGGGCGGGCTTCGGCACCGGTCCCGCGCTCGGCAGCGGAACCTCGGACTACTCCCTCGACGCCGGTGCGCCGGGCGCAACGGCCCTCGCGCGCGCCGCCCGCAACGCCGCGCGGCCGAAGACCGAGTGGACAAGCGGGGTGACGAACACCGTTCGGGACAACGGCGATCTCACCCTGAAGCCCGGCGACCGCATCCGGCATCTCGACTTCGGCGAAGGCCGCGTCAGCGCGGTGAGCGGGAGTGGTACCAAGAGCATCGCCGAGGTGCAGTTCGACGTCGCGGGCCGCAAGCGCCTGCTCATCAAGATCAGCCCGATCGAGAAGATCTGACGTGACGGTTACGGTGCCGTCCGCCCTCGCCGCCGGGGTCAGGCTGAACGGCGTGCGGATGCTCCGGAGCCTGGGGCTGGATGCACCGTCGCCACTGGTCAAACAGCTTCCGACCCTCGCCCTCTTCGGCGTCGCCGTCATCATGAGCGTCGTCGTGCCGTCACTCGAGGTGACGAGCGTGCCCGGCCTAGCCGCCGCAGCCGTGATCATGTTCGCCAACACCGTGTTCGCGGTCGTCATCACGGCACGTCCGGCCCTCAAACGGCTTGAGATCCTCATCCCGGCCGCTGACTTCGTCGCGATCGGGGTGCTGCGCTTTGCCACCGGTGAGAGCCAGTCGATCTTCGCCTCGCTCGCGATTCTCCCCGTCGTCTGGGTCGCGGCAATGGAGGGCCGCCGTTTCATCGCCTTCGCCGCTCTCGGAGCCCTCGTCTCAGTGATCGTGCCTCTCCTGATTGCGGCCGACGTCGACAGCAACCCCAACGAGCTCTTCCGGGCCGCCTTCAACCCCGTGGCGTTCGGTGCCGCCGCCGCGGTTGTCAACGAGCTGGCACGCCAGGCTCGAAAGCAATTGCGCATCGTGCGGGTGCGGGAGGAGGCGGCCGCCAGTGAGCTCAGCCAGGCCGCTGTCGTGCAGCGTGCCCTTCTGCCCAAGGACGGAGGGTCGCTCGCCGGCTACGAGGTCGCTGGCGTGTGCATCCCCTCGAAGAGCGTCGGCGGCGACTTTTTCGACTGGTATCCGATCGACGGCGGAATTGCGCTGACGATCGGCGACGTGATGGGCAAGGGGGTCGGAGCCGGCATGATCGCCGCGACCGCGAGGGCAGTCGTACGGAGCGCCGCTCGCAGGGACGACCCCATCATCGCGCTGGAGCGCCTCGCGACCTGCCTCGCAACAGAGCTGAGCGAAGCGGCCACCTTCGTGACACTCTTCCACGCGCGGGTGCGCGCGGCTGACGGCCTGGTCAGCTATGCGGATGCCGGCCACGGGCTGACCCTCGTCGTGCGAGCGGATGGAACGGCCGAGCGGCTCTCGTCGCTCGACTTCCCGCTCGGCGCGCTCGCCGACGACGGCTGGGCGAGGCTCGAAACCGTGCTCGGGCGCGGAGAGACGATCGTGAGCTTCAGCGACGGAGTGCTCGACCTGTACGACGGAACCCTGACCGCCGTCGATGAGGTCGCCGCGATTGCCAGGTCGACCCGCAGCGCGCGGGAGCTCGTCGACGCGATCGCCTCTGTGGCGCGGCTCGAGCAGAATCCCGACGACGTGACGATCGTCGCCCTGCGGCGCGACGCCTGACGCCGACTGAACCTGCGGCCGCGCCCCCGAACGGGGTGTCGCAATTTCCCGCGTGGCGACGGCTGAGCGGCTAATCTTAAGCATCACTCGTGGGGGACGAGTGCTGCACCAAGGGGGACGGCATGGTCGTGGTGGACCAGACAACAGCGACGGACCGGCGCGATCTCGCCAGGCTCCTCCTGATGCGGCTGCTTATCGTCGTCACCGTGATCGTCGGAATCAACTACATTGCCTGGCGCCTGTTCTTCTCGCTCAACTGGGACGCGTGGTGGGTCGCGCTGCCGCTCGTCCTGGCCGAGACCTACAGCCTCATCGACGTGAGCCTCTACGGACTCACGATGTGGCGCTCCCTCCCCAGGGACGCTCCCGCGGCCGCGCGGCCGGGCGTCACGGTCGACGTGTTCATCACCACCTACAACGAACCCGTCGAGCTCGTCATCCGCACCGCGCGCGCCGCGCTCGACATCCGCTATCCGCACTCGACCTGGATCCTCGACGACGGCAAGCGCGACGAGATGCGCGAGGCGGCCGAGGCGGCCGCACTGGGGTACATCACCCGCAGCGACGACTGGAAGAATCGCCCGCTGCACGCGAAGGCCGGCAACCTCAACAACGCGCTCATGGCGACATCCGGCGAATTCCTGCTCATTCTCGACGCCGACCAGATCCCGTTGCCCGAGATCCTCGACAACACCCTCGGCTACTTCGACGACCCGCTCGTCGCCCTCGTGCAGACGCCGCAGGTGTTCGGGAACGTCGACGACAGAGATGCCCTCGGCAGCCAGGCCCCCTTGTTCTACGGCCCGATCCAGCAGGGCAAGGACGGCTGGAATGCGGCGTTCTTCTGCGGCTCGAACGCGATCCTGCGCCGGGAGGCGCTTATGCAACTCGGTATCGTGCGGTACGTGCGTGAGGTCGAGCGCGCGGTGCTCAAGGCGCTCAAGGGAGCCGCGGGGGTGCTCAAGGAGGCACGTCGCACCGATGGCGCCGCCGACGCCACCGTCGACGCCGCGCTCGGCAAGGTCTCGGCCGCGATCGCCGCCACACGCGCCGCGATCGCCGCCGGAGAGCCGCTCGGCAGCGCTACATACCAACTGCAGCGCCAGATCACCGAGGTTTCCCGTGAACTGGTCGCCGACGACCTCGAACTGATGGCCCGCGACATCGAGGCGATCGACGCGCTGCGCATGGAGACAGACGGGGACTGGGATGCCCTCATCGATGTGAACCAGAACGTCGACACTCTCGCGTCACGCGACCTGTCGCCGCTCGGAGCGCTCACCTCGGTGCAGGCCCTCCTCCGCTCCATCGACGTCGACCGCTCGGATGAGGCGCAGCCGCTCATGCCGCTCGCGACCATCTCCGTCACCGAGGACATGGCCACCTCGATGCGGCTTCACGGAATGGGGTGGAAGAGCGCCTACCACCACGAGACGCTCGCGATCGGCCTCGCCCCGGAGGACCTCGGCACCGCCCTCAAGCAGCGGCTGCGCTGGGCTCAGGGAACCATGCAGGTGCTGTTGCGGGAGAACCCGCTCGTTCAGCGCGGCATGTCGCTCGCCCAGCGCCTCATGTACTTCTCCACAATGTGGAGCTATCTGAGCGGATTCGCCGCGATCGCCTACTTCGCCGCCCCGGTCATCTTCCTCGTTTTCGGGGTGCTCCCGGTCAGCACGACGGCGTTCGAGTTCTTCCTGCGGTTCCTGCCCTTCATCATCGCGAGCCAGGTGCTGTTCGCCGTGACCGGGCGGGGAATCTCGACCTGGCGCGGCCAGCAGTACAGCCTCGCGTTGTTCCCCGTCTGGATTCGGGCCTGCACGACGGCCGTCGCGAACGTGTATTTCCAGCGGCCGCTCGACTTCGTTGTGACGGAGAAGACCCGCCAGGGCGGTGCGAACTGGAAGCTCATTCGCCTCCAAATCATCGTCGCGGCAATCCTTGCGATCGCCGCGGTCGTCGGAATTGTGCGGCTGATTCTCGGCTTCGGTGAACCAGTCGGCACGATCGTCAACGTGGTCTGGGTCGTGTTCGACCTCATCATTCTCAGCGTCCTGTTTCCCGCTGCCCGCTACTCGGGTTACCTATCGGAGGAGTCACCCCACTAATGGACATCACAGTCAAGGATCTCGGCGATGGCGTGGCGGTGCTGCAGCTCGACGGCAGGCTGAACATGGTCACCGCCTCGTGCCTGCGCGACCACGTCGGATCGGCCGTCTCGAGCGGACAGAACCGCATCGCCGTCGACCTCGCGGGGATCGAGTTCATCGACTCGTCCGGGCTCGGCGCGCTCATCAACGGGCTCAAGACCGCGCGGCAGGCCGGCGGCGACCTGCGAATAGCGGCGCCGAACGACCAAGTCAAGCTCGTCCTGCAGCTGACCAACATGGAGCGCCTGCTCACCGCGTACGACAGCGCCGAGACGGCGTTCAACGATGACTGAGATCAGCGTGCACACGCTGTCGATGCTCGCCCCTCCGGACGACGTCGACACCGTGCACGACATGCTCGAGTCGGTGTGGTCGAGCGCGCCGCAGATCTCGCTGCGCGATCGGTTCAGCTTCGAGACCGCGCTCATCGAGCTCGCCTCGAACGTTATCCGGCATGCGGACGGCGGGGAGGGAGTGAGCTGTGCCCTCACGGTGGAGATCACCGCAGACCGGATCGTCGCGAGCCTCACCGACTCCGGCCTCGCTGGCAACATCAGCCTCGTCGCCCCCTCCATGCCGGGGGAACTCGAGGAGTCGGGCCGCGGCCTGTCGATAATCCACGCCCTCGTCGACGAAGTTGACTACGACAGGTGCGACGACCTCAACCACTGGCGGATCTCCCGCAACCTCGAGTCGTGATGCCCGGGATCACCGGCAACGGCGGTGCGGTGCCGGCGCGAGAGGGGGCGACGCGCGTATATTTGGCGTCAGTAGGTTGGCTGGGGGGCTGGGATGTCAGATTCGCATGAGGCAGTGCCGCCACGCAAGGCACGGGTACTCGTCGCCGACGACGATCCCGACATTCGCGTTCTCGTCGGGATCGCCGTGCGCAAGTCCGGACTCGAACTTGTCGGCGCAGCGGTCGACGGCACCGAGGCGTGGGAGCTCGTGCGCGCGTTGAAACCCGACCTGCTTGTGACGGATGTCTCGATGCCCGGCCTCAGCGGTCTCGAGCTGTGCGGCCTCATCCGCGATGACGACGAGCTTTCCGGCACGCGGGTCGTGATGCTGTCCGCCGCCGCCGACGAGCCAGCGCACGCCGCCGGCCGGGATGCGGGAGCCGTGGAGTACCTGATCAAACCGTTCAGCCCACGCGAACTGGCCGATCGACTCGTCGAACTTACCCAGTCGTCGACGGCCAGGCTGTGACGCTCACGGCCGTTGCCAACCGCCTCGCCACACCGAATCCGTCGCCGCTGCTGAAGCAAGCGCCGACGACGATCCTGTTTGGCGTCGCTGTCGTGATCGTTGCCTTTATGCCGGAGTCGGTCACGAGCCTCGCCTCAATAGTCGCCGCCGCTGTCGCCGTGGTGCTCGCGACGGTGCTCGCCGGTGTGCTCACGGCCATTTCACCGACTGCGAAGTTCGCGCTGCTCGTGCCCGCGATCGATCTCATCGCTATCGGCTTCCTGCGCTTCGGCACGGGGGAGGGGCTCTCCAGCTACTCCGCGCTCATCATCCTGCCGATCATCTGGTTCGCCGCCGAGGAGGGCCGGGAGCACATCTGGTTCGCCTTCATCGGCACGGCGATCGTGTTGATCTTCCCCTCGGTCGCCGGGCAGAGCGACAGCTCGACGCTGTCCGTGCTGTTGCGCGCATCCTTTTCGGCCGCCGTGTTCACGATTGCGGCGGCGGTGATCAACGAGCTGTCCCGCCAGGCGAGGCTGCGGCTGTCGTCGGTGCGGCGCCTCGCCGAGGAGCGCAAGAGCGCACTGGAGTCGAACGAGCTGCGAACGAACCAGCTCGCCGAAAGCGAGGCGCGCCTGCGGCAGGCACAGCGGATGTTCCGCGGGGTCTGGGGTGCCGTCACGGAGCAGGCGGTCATCGGCACCGATCTCACGGGCATGATCGACGCGTGGAATCCGGGAGCGGCGCTCATGCTCCGCATCGACGCCGACCAGGTCGAGGACAAGCGGCACGTCGACGAGTTCCATCTCGCCGACGAGCTCGAAGACCGTGCGCGCGAATTGAACTACCCCGCGGGGGCGACCGTGCTCAACCCCGGCTTCTCAGCGCTGGTCGAGGAGGCGAGGCTCGGCAGTGCCGAGGTGCGAGAGTGGACCTACCGTCGCGCCGACGGAAGCGAGCTCCCGGTCGAGCTGAGTGTCACCCCGAGGCTCGACGACGACGGTGAGACCGTGGGCTACCTGTTCGTCGCGCACGACCGCACGAAGGCGCACGAGGTCGCCAAGCTGAAGGACGATTTCGTGGGGCTAATCTCGCACGAGCTACGCACCCCGCTGAGCTCGATCCTCGGCTACCTCGAGCTGATGCGCGACGACGATGACGAGGAGCTCACCGAGACGCAGCTGCAGTACCTCGGCGTTGCAGAGCGCAACGCACACCGCCTGCTGACTCTCGTCGGCGACCTCCTGTTCACGGCGCAGGTCGAGTCGGGCAAGTTCAACCTTGAGACGCACGTGCAGTCGATGGCACCGATCGTGTCGGCCGCTGTGGACTCCGCGCGCCCGGCCGCCGCCCGCGCCGGTGTCAACCTCAGTGTCGAGATGGTCGACGGCGGGATGGTGCGCGGCGATTCGGTGCGGCTCGGGCAGGCCTGCGACAACCTCATCTCGAACGCGATCAAGTTCACCCCGTCGGGAGGCACCGTGACCGTCTCGCTGAACGGCGAGGCACACCGTGTCGTCGTCACCGTCAGTGACACCGGCATGGGCATCCCCGAGGCCGAAATCGACCAGCTGTTCCTACGCTTCTTCCGCGCCTCGACCGCGACGCGCAATGCGGTGCCCGGGGTGGGGCTTGGGCTCACCATCACCAAGGCGATCGTGACCGCGCACGGTGGCGAGATGGGTGTGCGCAGCGTAGAGGGCGTTGGCACGAAGTTCAGCATGATGCTGCCGATCGAGCAGCGCGCCCGGGTCGGCTCAGTGGATCTGGCGCAGTAGGGCGTTCTTCGGCCACTGGCGTAGCCGGCGCGGGAGCAGGCGGTTGACCGCCCGCATTCCCGCGACCGCGAGCTCGAAGCGCCGCTCCCGCCGCGGACCCCAGGCGAAGCGAAGCTGGTTCCGGATGCCCGGGGGCAGCAGCCCCGCCGTCACCAGTCGCGCGAGCGGCATGGCCAGGCGCAGCCAGAGGGGACCGGTCCGCGGGTAGAGCAGCGACTCGGCGACGCCGAGGGTCGTCGCGTCGACGTGCAGGCCGGCCAGCTGCGATCGCCAGTACTCCGCGAACGCGGCCCGGTCGGCCGGCCACAGCTCCGGCGGAACCTGCAGCGCCGTTCCGATGGCCGCGTAGTCGGCGTAGACCCGGTCACGGTCGGCGTCGGACAGAGTTCCGATCAGCCGCTCGTGCACGAGCATGGCGGTGTCATAGAGCGTCGCGGCGACCCACAGCTGCAGCGCAGCATCCGTCGCGTCGTACGGGGGTGCGGCGCCGGGCTCCGAATGCACCGCCGCGTGCCTGTGGTTGACCCGCTCCCGCACCGCCGCTACCTGGGCGGGGCTGCCATAGACGATGGCGTACACATAGCCGAGAGTGTGCCGGAGGCGATCCATGGGACCGTCGGCGAAACGGCTGTGCCGGGCGATCGCGTGGCCGATCGCGGGGTTGGCCACCTGAAGGAGGATCGCGCGCCCACCACCGGCGATCAGAACGGCCTCGGCTCCGATGTCGGCAAGACCTCGCCCAGCTCGCTCCGCGGTCATGGCTGACACCGTAGCCGGTGCCGCTGTGTGCCGCGTGGCGGCATGAGCCGGCCGGTCGCGGCGAGGAGAGTAGAGTTCCAAGGGCCCAAGTATCTCGACGTCAAGGTATTGTGACGTCCGGACGGTGGCACATTCGTTATTACCGACCCGCGGATTGGACAAACAGCGTGGATCTTTTCGAGTACCAGGCCAGGGACGTATTCGAGTCCTATGGCGTTCCCGTGCTGGCCGGCGTCATCGCCGACAGCCCCGAAGAAGTACGTGCGGCGGCCGAGAAGCTCGGTGGAACCGTCGTCGTCAAGGCGCAGGTGAAGATCGGCGGACGCGGCAAGGCCGGCGGCGTCAAGGTCGCCCACAACCCGCAGGATGCCGAAGAGGTCTCCAAGGCGATCTTCGGGCTCGACATCAAGGGCCACGTCGTGCGACGCGTGATGGTCGCCGCCGGAGCGCGCATCGCGCAGGAGTTCTACTTCTCGGTGCTGCTGGACCGGGCAAACCGTTCGTTCCTGTCCCTCGCAAGCTACGAGGGCGGTGTCGAGATCGAGATTCTCGCGGTCGAGCGCCCCGAGGCCCTCGCCAAGGTCGAGGTCGACCCCATCGCGGGCATCGACCTCGCGAAGGCGACCGAGATCGCGACCGCCGCGAGCTTCCCGGCCGAGCTGGTGCCGAAGATCGCGCCCGTCATCGTGAAGCTCTACGAGGTCTTCGTCGGCGAGGACGCCACGCTCGTCGAGGTCAACCCACTCGTGCTCACCGAGGAGGGCGACATCGTCGCGCTCGACGGCAAGGTCACCCTCGACGAGAACGCCGAATTCCGTCACGAGGGCCACGCGGCGCTCGTCGACACGGCATCCGAGGACCCGCTCGAGGCGAAGGCCAAGAAGGCGAACCTCAACTACGTGAAGCTCGACGGCGAGGTCGGCATCATCGGCAACGGCGCGGGCCTGGTCATGTCGACCCTCGACGTCGTGAGCTACGCCGGAGAGAAGCACGGCCACGTGAAGCCGGCCAACTTCCTCGACATCGGCGGCGGAGCATCCGCCGAGGTCATGGCCGCCGGCCTCGACGTCATTCTCGGCGACGAGCAGGTCACGAGCGTCTTCGTCAACGTCTTCGGCGGGATCACCTCGTGTGACGCCGTCGCGAACGGCATCGTCGGCGCACTCGCCGTTCTCGGCGACGCGGCGACCAAGCCGCTCGTCGTGCGCCTCGACGGCAACAACGTCGTCGAGGGCCGCCAGATCCTCGCTGACGCCGGGCACCCGCTCGTGACCGTCGTGGACACCATGGACGAAGCTGCCGACAAGGCCGCCGAGCTCGCTTACGCCGCTCGCTGAGCGCACCCGTCGAACCGAAGGAATAGGGAACAGCATGTCGATTTTTCTCGACGAGAACTCCAAGATCATCGTTCAGGGCCTCACCGGCTCGGAGGGCACCAAGCACGCCGGACGGATGCTCGAGTCCGGCTCCAACATCGTCGGCGGGGTGAACCCGCGCAAGGCGGGCACCACGGTGTCGATCGGCGGGCACGAACTGCCGATCTTCGGCTCCGTCGCCGAGGCGATGGCCTCCACCGGCGCCAACGTGTCGGTCATCTTCGTCCCGCCGGCGTTCGCGAAGGGCGCCGTCATCGAGGCGGTGGACGCGAAGATCGAGCTCGCGATCGTCATCACCGAGGGCATCCCGATCCACGACTCTGCTGAGTTCTGGGCGCACGCCAAGGCGAACGGCAACGCGACCCGCATCATCGGGCCGAACTGTCCCGGCATCATCAGCCCCGGAAAGTCGAACGCGGGCATCATCCCGTCGACGATTACCGGACCGGGCCCGATCGGACTCGTCTCCAAGTCGGGCACGCTGACGTACCAGATGATGTTCGAGCTGCGCGACCTCGGCTTCTCCACCGGGATCGGGATCGGCGGAGACCCGATCATCGGCACGACACACATCGACGCCCTCGCGGCATTCGAGGCCGACCCCGACACGAAGGCGATCGTCATGATCGGCGAGATCGGCGGCGACGCCGAGGAGCGTGCGGCGGAGTTCATCCAGGCCAACGTGACCAAGCCCGTCGTCGCCTACGTCGCCGGGTTCACCGCGCCGGAGGGCAAGACCATGGGGCACGCCGGGGCGATCGTCTCCGACGGTGCCGGCACAGCGCAGGGAAAGAAGGAGGCCCTCGAGGCCGCCGGAGTGCGCGTCGGAAAGACGCCGTCCGAGACCGCATCGATCATGCGTGAGGTCTTCGCGAGCCTGTAGCAGCACGGCAGCACGGCAGCACGGGAAGGGGTCGGCGTCGCGCCGGCCCCTTCTGCGTGGCACGGGCGGGGCGCTCGAGCGGAAATGTGCCGATCCCGAGCGAGCCGCCACTGAGTCGACGCGTCGCGCGGGTAGGGTCGCAGGCGATGAATCGTCCGCTCACCGCCCTGTTCGCCGCACTCGAGGCCCTGCTCGTCGTCGGTGTCGGCATCGGCATCCCGCTCGCCCCGCTCACCCTGATGTGGGCGTTCCAATACGGGCTGCAAGTCGACTACGTGGTCTTCTGGCGTGGTGCCGTCGACGTCTGGCTGCTCGGCCACGGCACCGACATGGCCTTCGTGCTCGATCCGCTGGTGGCAGCCTCCATCGGCTTCGCTGCGGCAGGCGAGACGATCGTGCTCACGATCGCGCCGCTCGGCTTCGCCCTGATCACCGTGCTGCTCGCCGTGCGGGCCGGACGCCGCATCGGCGAGACCGAGCACCGCCACGTCGGACACATCGTCGCGATCCTCGCGTTCGCCGTGTTGAGCCTCGGGGTCACCCTCACCGCGCTGCACCCTGCGGCGACCCCGTCGATCGCACAGGGCACTGTGTTGCCCACTCTCGTCTTCGCCCTCGGCATCGCCGTCGGATCCGAGGTGAGCCGCCGCCGCGACCGTCCCGCTGCGACAGGCGTCACGCTCTCGCGCATCGTGGCCTGGATCGACGAACGGCAGAGGCGTCTCAGGCCCGCTGCCACGCTCGCCCTGACCGGGGGAGCCGCCGCATCCGGCATCATCCTCGCGGTGTCGGCCCTCGCGGTCGCCGCGCTCATTGCCGTGAGCTACGGACAGATCATCGCCATCTACGAGGGTGTGCAGTCCGGCGTGCTCGGCGGCGCCGCCCTCACCGTCGCCCAGCTTGCCCTCCTCCCCAACCTCGTCATCTGGGCGGCAAGCTGGTTCATCGGCCCCGGATTCGCGATCGGCACCGGCTCGACGGTGAGCCCGCTCGGCACCGTGCTCGGCCCGGTGCCCGCGGTTCCGTTGCTCGGCGCGCTCCCTACCGGCGAAACCGCCTACGGATTCGTCGGCCTGCTCGTTCCGGTGCTCGCGGGATTCCTCGCGGCCATCGTGCTGCGCCCGCGCCTCGTGCGTGCCGGCCTCACCTCGTACGGCTGGCTCATCGGCACAGGCCTTGCCATGGGCGTCGCGGGCGGCGCCCTGCTCGGCGCGCTCGCGTGGGTCTCGGCGGGCGCGGCGGGCCCTGGTCGGCTCGCGGATGTCGGCGCGTCATGGCTTCTGGTCGGCGGGTTCGCCGCGCTCGAGATCGGGGTCCCAGCCGCGATCGCGCTGCTTGTGGGCAGCCTGCGGGCGGGGGAGATGGCCGCGCGGCGGCCGCGCTGGAGCCACTGGCCGGAGGACAGCGACAGCGTGCGTCGGGATGTGGGCGACCCTGACCCGGGCGAGCGGGGCACGGCCGAGTCGGATGCCGCGGACGCGGATGCCGCCGAGCGGGACGCCGCGGACGCGGATGCCGCCGACCCCTCAGAGTCGGGCTCCCCGCGCCCCCACTCCGCCGAGCCGGACGCCAGCACGGAGGAGATCGCGATTGTGAAACCGCGCCCCTCACCGCATCCACCCGGCATCCGGTGAAGGCCGCCCCCGCCGGTGTCGGTAGGCTGGGCGGGTGCTGTCACTGGTTGTTCTGATCTCCGGCGCGGGATCCAACCTCCGCTCCCTCCTCGAAGCGGCTGAAGATGCCGAGTACCCGGCCCGGGTTGTGGCGATCGGAGCCGACCGCCAGGCCGATGGTCTCGAACATGCCGAGGCGTTCGGAATCCCCTCGTTCACAGTGCCCTTCACGAGCTTTGCCGACCGTGATTCGTGGGGCGATGAGCTGCTCGCGCAGGTGCGGTTCTGGAACCCCGACCTGGTGATCCTCAGCGGCTTCATGCGCCTGCTCCCGCCCCGCGTCGTCGCGGCGCTCGCCCCCCGGCTGATCAACACGCATCCGGCCTACCTCCCGCAGTTCCCCGGGGCGCACGGGGTGCGCGACGCCATCGCGGCCGGTGTCGCCGAGACCGGCGCGAGCGTCATCGTCGTCGACAACGGCGTCGACAGCGGGCCGATCATCGCCCAGCGGCGCGTTCCGATCGCGCCCGACGACACCGAACAGACTCTCCACGACCGCATCAAACTCGTCGAGCGCGAGCTTCTCGTGCAGGCCGTGCTGGACATCGCCAACGGAACCGTCAACCTCGAGGAGCTATCCCACTCATGAGTGCCCCCAGCCACGCCCCCTCCGACTACCGGGAACGCGACGCGATCCCGATCACCCGCGCACTCATCTCCGTGAGCGACAAGACCGGACTGCTCGAACTCGCGGCCGCCCTCGCCGGGGCGGGAGTCGAGATCGTCTCGACCGGGTCGACCGCGAAGACGATCGCGGATGCCGGGCATCCGGTCACCGAGGTCGGCCAGGTCACCGGCTTTCCCGAGTCCCTCGACGGGCGAGTGAAGACACTGCACCCCTTCATCCACGCCGGAATCCTCGCCGACCTGCGTCTCGCGAGCCACGAGGCGGAGCTCGCCGAACTCGGCATCCGCCCGTTCGAGCTCGTCGTCGTCAATCTCTACCCGTTCGTCGAGACCGTCGCCTCCGGTGTCACGGGCGACGCCGCGGTCGAGCAGATCGACATCGGCGGCCCCGCGATGATGCGCGCCTCGGCGAAGAACCACGCCAACATCGCGATCGCGGTCTCACCCGCGAGCTACCCGCAGATCATCAAGGCCGTGACCCTCGGTGGCACGACCCTCGCGCAGCGCCAGCGACTCGCCAGCGAGGCGTTCGCCCACACCTCCGCGTACGACACCGCCGTGGCCGAGTTCTTCGCCGCGAACATCGGCATCCGCGCGGCCCACCCCGTGATGGAGGCCGCGTTCCCGACATCCGTCTCCGCCACCTACGAGCTGAAGCAGGTGCTGCGCTACGGCGAGAACGCGCATCAGGCCGCCGCGCTCTACACGCGCGAGTGGCCCGGCGTCGCCCAGGCGACCCAGCTGCAGGGCAAGGAGATGTCGTACAACAACTACGTCGACGCCGACGGGGCCGTGCGTGCCGCCTACGACTTCTCGGAGCCGGCCGTCGCGATCATCAAGCACGCCCAGCCATGCGGGATCGCCGTTGCCGGCGGCTCGAGCGGCTCGATCGCCGCTGCGCACATCCGCGCCCACGAGTGCGACCCCGTCTCGGCATTCGGCGGCGTCATCGCGGCCAACCGCATCGTGACGCTCGCGATGGCGGAGCAGGTGCGCGACATCTTCACCGAGGTCGTCATCGCGCCCGGGTTCGAGCCGGCCGCCCTCGAGGTGCTCGCGTCGAAGAAGAATCTGCGTCTGCTGCAGCTGCCTGACGGCTACCGGCGCGACGAGCGCGAGTTCCGCCAGATCTCCGGAGGGCTGCTCGTGCAGGACCCTGACGTCTTCGACGACTTCTCCTCCGCCGGCTGGCAGCTCGTCGCCGGCGCCGAGGCGGATGCCGCCACCCGCGCCGACCTCGAGTTCGCCTGGCGAGCGGTGCGCGCGGTCAAGTCGAACGCAATCCTGCTCGCCGCCGGCGGCGCGTCCGTCGGCGTCGGCATGGGACAGGTCAACCGGGTCGACTCCTGCCGGCTCGCCGTGAACCGCGCGGGCGGCCGCGCGGCCGGCAGCGTCGCGGCATCCGACGCATTCTTCCCGTTCGCCGATGGACTCGAGATCCTGCTCGAGGCCGGCGTGAAGGCAATCGCGCAGCCCGGCGGCTCGGTGCGCGACGAGGAGGTCATCGACGCGGCGGCGAAGGCCGGCGTGACCATGTACTTCACGGGCGAGCGCCACTTCTACCACTAGGGCCGCGCGGCCGCTGCATCCGTATTCAGGAGTTCAGGCCTGGCGGGACTCCCATCATTCAGGAGTTCAGGCCTGGTGGGACTCCCATCATTCAGGAGTTCAGGCCCGGCCGGACTCTCACCATTCAGGAGTTTAGGCCTGGTGGGACTGTCATCATTCAGGAGTCTGATGCCGGCGGCGACCGTGTTTAGCGCGGCACCCGTTGATTTAGCTGTTCCAGCACCGCAGGATCGGCGACTTCCTGCGCCGACTCCTGAATGATGCAGCAGCCCTCGCCGCCCGACTCCTGAATGATGCAGCCGCCCTCGCCGTCCGACTCCTGAATGATGCAGCCGCCAGCGCCGACCGGGCGCGAGCCGCCCCACTCAGGAGTCGAAGCCGAGGCCCACCGCGTCGAGCCCGCGCAGCAGCAGGTTGCGGCGCCCATTGTTGTGGTCGGCGCGGTCGAGCGAGAACCGGGTCAGCTGAATGCCGATCGACGCGACCGGCTCCGGCGGGAACGGCAGCGGTCGCGAGCGCACCATCTCGAGCTCGGTGAGCTCGCTCGGCGTGCCCGAGAGCAGGTCGAGCATGACGTCGGCGGCAAAGTGCGTGCTCGCCACACCGAGCCCGGTGAAGCCGGCGGCGTAGGCGATCCTCCCCTGCCGCGCGGTGCCGAAGAAGGCGCAGAATCGCGTGCTCGTGTCGATGGGTCCGGCCCAGCGGTGCGAGAAGCGGATGCCGGCCAGCTGGGGGAACGTCGTCAGGAAATGGCTCGCGAGCCGGCGGTATGACTCTGGCCGGTTCTCGTAGCGCGGGTCGACCCGCTGCCCGAAGTGGTTGATCGCGTCGTACCCGCCGAACAGGATGCGGTTGTCGGCGCTGAGCCGGTAGTAGTGGAACTGGTTGGCGCCGTCGCCGAGCCCCTGCCGGTTCGACCAGCCGATCGACGCACGCTGCTCCGCGGAGAGCGGCTCGGTCATGAGCACGTAGTCGTAGACGGGAACGGTCTGCAGCCTGTTGCGCCGCAGCAGCGACGGGAACACGTTCGTCGCGAGTGCCACCGAGCTCGCGACCACCGAGCCGGTGCGCGTCGGCAGGGTCACCCGCGCGGAGTCGCGGGTGACGACGGCGTCGACCTTGCTGTGCTCGAAGATCTCCACGCCGAGCTCCGACGCGACCCGCGCGAGCTCGGCGGCGAGCTTGCCGGGATGCACGAGCGCCGAGGTGCGGGTGTTCCAGACGCCGCCCAGATAGGTGGGGGAGCGCACCTCCCGCGCGAGTTCGGACGCGTCGAGGAAGAACTGGTCGGGTGTGAGCTCCCGCTCTCGCAGCGCCTCGAGCTGGTATGGCTCGACGGCGAGGTCGATCGCGCCATTGCGTTCCCAATCGCAGTCGATGCCGAGCTCGGCGACCGTCGTCTCGATCGTGTCGAGGTTCGCCAGCCCCAGCTCAGTGAGTCGGTCGATCTCGGCGGGGAACCGGGAGGCGCCGTTGTCCTCGCCGTGGGTCAAGCTCGCCTCGACGAAGCCGCCGTTGCGACCGGATGCGGCCCAGCCGACGGTCTTCGCCTCGAGCACGACCACGCGGCGTGACGGGTCGGCGCGCTTGGCCTTGATCGCGGTCCAGATGCCGCAGTAGCCCGCGCCGACCACGGCGAGGTTGCACTCGAGCCCGCCGGTGAGGCGCGGGTACGTGGGGGCCGCGGCATCCTCGAGCCAGAACGGCGAACGCCGCACCCCGGCCAGGGAATGGTCGATCGCGGCCGCGCTCGGCGCATTTCGTTCGAATACCGTCGTGTTCATGACTCAAAACTACTCAAAACTACTGTGGAACGCGAAGAATGCGACGATATTCGTTGCATTCCTCGTGTGGCCTGCGGGGTGGGTAGTGTCGCAGCATGTCCCAGAATGTCGTCGCTCCCTCGCCTCGTGCGCTCGTGCGCCCTCCGGCGGTCGCTCTCGCGCGCGGCGAGGTCACCCACATCGCACGCACCCCGGTCGACGTCGCCCTCGCGGTGGAGCAGTGGCGCGGCTACGTCGATGCGCTCGCACATGCCGGCTTCGAGATCATCGAGGTGGCTGCCGACGACACCCTCGCCGACTCTGTCTTCGTCGAGGACGCCGTGGTCATGCTCGGCCGGGTCGCCGTGCTCACGAGTCCCGGCGCGCTGTCCCGGCGCCCCGAGATCGCGGGCGTCGAAGCTGTCATCGCGGGTCTGGGGCTCGTCGAACGCCGCATCGACCTCCCGGGTACCCTCGACGGCGGCGACGTGCTCAAGATCGGCGGCAACGTCTACGTCGGTCGCGGCGGCCGGACGAACGCCGAGGGCATCCGCCAGCTCACGGCCATCGCCGCCGACGAGGGATTCGAGGTCGTCACGGTTCCGGTCACCCGCGTGCTGCACCTCAAGAGCGCCGTCACTGCGCTGCCCGACGGCACCGCCATCGGGCACGCCCCGCTCGTCGAGCATCCGGAACTCTTCGACCGCTTCCTCGAGGTGCCGGAGGAGACCGGGGCGGCTGTTGTCGTGCTGGCCCCGGATGCCGTGCTGATGGCGGCATCCGCCCCCCTGACCGCCAGGCTGTTCGCCGACAGGGGCTACCGCGTCGTCACGGTCGACATCAGCGAATTCGAGAAGCTCGAGGGCTGTGTCACCTGCCTGTCGGTGCGGATCCGCTGACGCGGGCAGCAGCCCCACCGAGAAAAAGGTTGCATCCTCGGCATGCAGAGGAATACTCTGGAGGGCTGCCCGGGAGTGACGCGTGACTGGTGGCCAACGGAAGAATATACGTGACCAGGAGGACGCCATGACGAGCATCGCACACGCCACCGCACCCATCGTGCCCGCCGCCGCGCGTCGACGCTCCGGCCTCTAACGTGGCCAGCCGTTCGATCTAGCCGCCGTCCGCGGCACGTGCGCCAGCCGGACCGACCGTCCGTGCCGCACGCACCTCCCTTACACCGCACCACTTCGAATCCCCGGCGATCCCGGGGCCGATGACGCTAGGAACCACTGTGCCTACCCTGCCAGGGCCACGCAAGAAAGCCACGACATTCGCCTCCATCGTGAGGCTCTACCCGTACGCGAAGAGCGCCCTGCCGCGCATCTACCTCGGAATGGGGGCCGCGATGGTCGCGGCGCTCGTCGCCCTGACGATCCCGCAGGTTCTTCGCGGCCTCGTCGACGGACCGCTGCAGGACGGCGACTCCAGCCAGATCTGGTGGCCGGTCGCGATCGTCCTCGCCCTCGGCGTGCTCGAGGCCGCGATGATCTGGCTGCGCCGCTGGTTTGTGCTGCAGCCGGGCACCCACGTCGAGGCCGGCATGCGCAACCGCTTCTACGCGCAGCTGCAGGATCTCCCGGTCAGCTTCCACGATCGCTGGCCGAGCGGCCAGCTGCTCTCGCGGGCCATCAGCGACCTGAACCTGATCCGCCGCTGGGTCTCGTTCGGCTTGGTACTTCTGGTCGTCAACGTGCTGACGATCCTCATCGGACTCGTGTTCCTGATCTCCATCAACTGGATGCTGGGGGTACTGTTCGCGGCCTGCTCGATCCCGCTCTGGGTGTACGGCTACGTGTTCGAGAAGAAGTACTCGATCGTGTCCCGGCGCAGCCAGGACCAGTCCGGCGACCTCGCGACGGCCGTCGAGGAGTCGGTGCACGGCATCCGCGTGCTCAAGGCGTTCGGGCGCGGCTCCCACGCGCTCAAGAACTTCTCCTCCCAGGCCGAGGACCTGCGGGGCACCGAGATCGAGAAGGCCAGGGCGATCGCCGGCATCTGGCTGTGGCTGCTGCTGGTCCCCGACGTCACCTTCGCCCTCTCGCTGCTCGGCGGGGTCTGGCTCGCCGCCGACGGACAGCTCACTCCGGGCGAGCTCGTCGCGTTCTTCGCGACGGCGACAGTGCTGCGCTGGCCGGTGGAGTCGATTGGCTACCTGCTGTCGATGACCTTCGACGCGCGCACCGCGGCCGATCGCTTCTTCGAGGTGATGGACGAGATCAACACCATCACCGATCCCGAGAGCCCGGCGACGATCGCCTCGCCAGAGGGGCGCCTCGTCTTCGACAACGTGCACTTCCGCTACCCGGACTCGCCCGCCCAGTACGCCGACCTGCTCGACGGCATCGACCTTGCGCTCGAGCCGGGGCAGACGATGGCGCTGGTCGGCCTCACCGGGTCTGGCAAGTCGACGATGACGGCGCTCACCACCCGGCTGTACGACGTGACGTGCGGGCGGATCACCCTCGACGGCGTCGACATCCGCGACCTCGAGCGCACCGAGCTGCGCCGCCACATCGCAATGGCCTTCGAAGACGCGACGCTGTTCTCGGCGACCGTGCGGGACAACGTGCTGCTGGGACGGCCGGAGGGCACGGACGCCGAGCTCGCCGAGGCGCTCGAGATCGCGCAGGCAGGGTTCGTCGACGACCTGCCCGACGGCGTCGACACCATGGTCGGCGAGGAGGGGCTGAGCCTGTCGGGCGGGCAGCGCCAGCGGCTCGCCCTTGCGCGCGCCGTAGCGGCGAAGCCACGGGTGCTCGTGCTCGACGATCCGCTCTCGGCGCTCGACGTCGACACGGAGGCGCTCGTCGAGGCCGCGCTGCGCCGGGTGCTCGCGTCGACGACGGCCCTCATCGTGGCCCATCGGCCGTCGACGGTCATGCTCGCCGACCGTGTCGCCCTGCTCGAGCGCGGGCGGGTGACCGCGGTCGGGCGGCACTCCGACCTGCTCGCCACCAACGACCACTACCGCTTCGTGATCTCCAGTCTCGAAGACGAACAGGCACGCGAACTGAAGGAGGCGCACGCATGAGCGTCGTCGGAGTGAATGGTGAGGAGCGCGGAGACTTCTCCGCGGCGGAGAGCCGCCACATCCGCCGCCGGTCGATCCGGCTCCTCGGATCGCTGCTCAGCCCGGTCACGGCGAGGCTCGTGCTCACCATGGCGGTCGTCGTCGTGAGCACGATCGCGCAGGTCGCCGGGCCCTGGCTCATCGCGATCGGCATCGACCGCGGGCTCCCGGCTCTGCTCGAGGGCCGAGCGACGCCCCTCGTGCTGGTCGTCGCCGCCTACCTGCTGACCGGCGTCATCGGCGCTGGGCTTATTGCCTGGTACACCGTGCTGGCCGCACGGGTCAGCCAGGCGATTCTCATCGACTTGCGCAAGCGTGTCTTCCTGCACACCCAGAAGCTCAGCCTCGAATTCCACGAGAGCTACACCTCCGGCAAGATCATCGCGCGCCAAACGAGCGACCTCGACGCGATCAGGGAGCTGCTCGACTCGGGAATCAGCCAGCTCGTGCAGGGCGCCCTGTACATGATCTTCATCGCGGCCGCACTGTTCTCGATCGACTGGGTGAGCGGTGTTGTGCTGGTCGTTTTCCTTGTGCCGCTGGCATTCCTCGCCCGCTGGTTCCAGGTGCAGTCGCAGCGAGTGTTCCGTCAGACGAGGGTCGCGTCGGCGCGCCTCATCGTGCACTTCGTCGAAACGATGACCGGCATCCGCGCGGTCAAGGCGTTCCGCAAGGAGAAGCGCAACGAGGAGGAGTTCGCCGAGCTCGTCGAGGGGTACCGGGAGCGCAACGCCCGCGTCATCGAGCTGTTCGGGGTGTTCGATCCCGGACTCGTGCTCATCGGAAACGTGGCCCTCGGGATCGTGCTGCTCGCCGGCGGACTCCGCGTCGCCGACGGAGGGCTCGCGATCGGCGTGCTGCTCGCGGCGCTGCTCTACACCCGGCAATTCTTCGCCCCGGCGCAGGAGATGGCGATGTTCTACAACTCGTACCAGTCCGCGGCCGCGGCGCTCGAGAAGATCTCCGGCGTGCTCGAGGAGACCCCGAGCGTGCCCGACCCGACCCGTCCCGTCGACCTGTGGCGGGCGAAGGGGCGTGTGCGCTTCGACGGCGTGGAGTTCGCCTACAAGGAGGGCAGCGTCGTGCTGCCCGAGTTCGACCTCGAGCTGCCGGCCGGGCAGGTCGTCGCCCTCGTCGGCTCGACCGGGGCGGGCAAGTCGACCCTCGCCAAGCTCATCTCGCGCTTCTACGACCCGACTTCCGGCGCGGTGTCGCTCGACGGGCTCGACCTGCGGATGCTGCACCCGAAGGATCTCCGTCGCGCGATCGTCATGGTCACCCAGGAGGCGTACCTGTTCTCCGGCTCCGTGAGCGAGAATATCGCGCTCGGCAAGCCGGAGGCGACGCGGGAGGAGATCGTCGCGGCCGCGACGGCCGTGGGAGCGCACGAGTTCATCGAGGCGCTGCCCGACGGCTACGAGACCGACGTGAACAAGCGCGGTGGGAGGGTGTCCGCCGGCCAGCGGCAGCTGATCTCGTTCGCGCGGGCATTCCTCGCCGACCCCGTCGTGCTGATCCTGGACGAGGCGACGGCGTCGCTCGACATCCCGAGCGAGAGGCTCGTGCAGGAGGGCCTCACGACCCTGCTCGCCGACCGCACGGCCGTGATCATTGCCCACCGCCTGTCGACGGTCGCGATCGCCGACCGCGTTCTGGTCATGGAGCACGGGCGTATCGTCGAAGACGGCACGCCGCGCGACCTGATCGCCGGCACCGGTCGCTTCTCGCAGCTGCACGCGGCCTGGCGGGACTCGCTCGTCTGACCGGTCACTGCGTCCAGGCGTACCAGGTGCCGCCGACCCCGAACACCCGCCAGGTCTCGTTGCAGACGATCCCGGTCAGCGCCTCACCCGATGGCCACCAGACCGTCTCGAACGGTGCCTCCCCATCGAGCAGGCCGGGCACGCAGCCATCGGCGGTCACCCCGGTCTCGCTGTTGAACTTCAGCATCCGCCCTGGCTCATGGTCGGAGTCCTTCGTGGCCAGCAGGATCGCATCAGTCGGCACCCAGACCAGCGACGTGAACTCCTCCCCGGCCTCGCTCTGGAAGGACGTGAAGTCCTGGAAGCGCGACTCGGTCTGCGACGGCAGAAACTGCCGGGCGATCGTGCATCCGCTGAGGGCGAGCGCTGCCGCGGCGAGGGCGGCGGCCACAAGGAGAGCGCGCACGAGGATCACCGCCTTCCGGGTTGGGTGGGACCAGTCAATCGGCCGGGCAGCGGGCAGTCATCGGTCGAAAGTCCCACTTCGCGCCCGGGCCGGCGCGGGGTCCGGCGGCTGCCGGGATAGCCTGTCTGGGACGAGGGAGTCGGACGAGATGATTAAGCCAATGGGTGAGGGTGCTGGCGTCAGCCGGTCCGGGCATCGAGCGGACGTGCTCTAGTGCAGCGGGTCTCGGCTCTCGACCTGTTCTCGATCGGCATCGGACCGTCGAGTTCGCACACCGTCGGCCCCATGCGGGCCGCAACCGCATTCGCCCGCGAGTTGGAGTCCGGCGACCTGCTGCCGCAGACATCCGGACTCCGAATGACTCTCTATGGATCGATCGCCGCGACGGGCGTCGGCCACGGAACCCTCGGCGCGCTCGCCGCGGGACTCAGGGGTGAGGACCCGGCGCTCGTCGATCCCGCCCTCGTCGCGCGGGCGTGGGACGAGGCTCTGGTGGCGGGCGGTCTTGCGCTGCTCGGCGGCCCCGCCATCGCGCTCACCGCGACCGATATGCGCTACGAACCGTTCACCCGGATGCCGGCGCATCCCAACGGCATCCGGTTCGAGGCCATCGACGGGGCGGGCCATGTGCTCCACGACGTGCTCTACTATTCGGTCGGGGGCGGATTCATCGAGCGCGACGGCAGCGGCCCCGCGCCGGAGCGCGCACCCGGGCCCTACCCGTACCGCACGGCGGCCGAGCTGCTCGCCTACTGCACCGCGACCGGGCTCGAGATCGCCGACATCGCGCTCGCCAACGAGCTCGCGGTCGCCACGGAGGACGAGGTCAACGCCCGACTGGATGCCATGTGGCGGGCGATGCGGGAGTGCGTCGAGGCCGGCATGGCGACCGAGGGAGTGCTTCCCGGCTGGCTGCGGGTGCCGCGACGGTCCGCGGGGATCGCCGCGCACCTGCGCGAGCGGGAATCGACCGGCGACACCGACACCGCGGTGGAATGGCTGCAGTGCTACGCCATCGCCGTCAATGAACAGAATGCGGCCGGGGCTCGCGTCGTCACGGCGCCGACGAACGGGGCGGCGGGCATCATCCCCGCCGTCGGCTACTACGCGATGACGATGAGGGGGATGACGACCCCGGAACAGTCCCGCCGCTACCTTCTCACCGCCGGCGCCATCGGGTCGCTCTGCAAGATGAACGCGTCGATCTCGGGTGCCGAGGCCGGCTGCCAGGGCGAGGTCGGATCCGCTTGCTCTATGGCCGCAGCCGGGATCACGGCGCACCTCGGCGGCACCCCCGCCCAGGTCGAGAACGCCGCGGAGGTCGCGATGGAACACCACCTCGGCCTCACCTGCGACCCGATCGGCGGGTTCGTGCAGGTGCCCTGCATCGAGCGGAATGCGATCGCGGCAGTGACGGCGGTCTCAGCATCCCGCCTGGCGCTCATGGGCGACGGAACCCACCTTGTGTCGCTCGACACGGTCATCGAGACCATGCGCCAGACGGGCCGGGACATGTCGGAGAACTACAAGGAGACCTCGCGGGCCGGCCTCGCCGTGAACATCGTGGAGTGCTGACCGGCTCCGCCTACTCGGGCGTGTGCCGCGCGAGGTCGAGCCGCACCCGGTAGCTGCCGGAGCCCGCATGGGCGACGAGCGGCGTTCCCTCTGCGCGGAAGTGCTCGAGGGCCTCGGCCTCGTGGTCGAGCGCCGGATGCCCGGATGCACGGATGACCCGCCACCACGGCAGCTCGGAGCCGTAGTGCGCCAGCACGGAGCCGACTCCGCGCGCCGCGCGCGAACCGATCGCGGCGGCGACGTCACCGTAGGTCATGACCCGCCCTGCCGGGATCGACCCGACGACCTCGACCACGCGCGACACGAAGTCATCCGCGAGCACCACTAGAGCGCGAGCGCGCCGATCTTCTCGCCGTAGGGTGTGTCGCCGACGACGACGAAACCCACACGCAGGAAGAACTCCTCCGGGCTGTCCTCGCCCGGCTCCCACAGCACGGTGAGGCGGTCGAAGCCGCGCTTTCGCGCCTCGTCGGCCGTTGCCTCGACGGCGAAGCGCCCGACTCCCTTGCCCTGGGCGCCCGCGTCGACGTTCATTCTCCAGATGCAGCTGCGGAACTCGTCTTCCAGCACGTCCGGATCGAAGTTCGCCATGATGAACCCGACGACTCCGTCGTCCTCGTCGGTCACCACCCGCGACCATCCGGTGTTCGGGTCGAGGAACGGTCCGGCCATCGCGTACGACACGGGGGCGATGAATTGTTCCTGCCCGGGCTTGAGGGACAGGTTGTTCGCCTCGACGGCGTTTTTCGCGGACAGTTCTTCCAGTTTCAGCGCACCCATCCTCACAGGCTAGTGGGGCTCGGTGAACGGGGGGTAGCGGATGTTCGCCGGATGACGTCGCGCTGGCCTGCCCCAGGCCCTCGTAACTATCTCGATGTCGAGATAGTTACGCCGTCCGGTAAGCTGACCAGCGGCCCATTGCATGACGGAACAACAGACTCAGGGAGACGCGTTTTTGTCGAAGATCAAAGTTGAAGGTACGGTCGTCGAGCTCGACGGCGACGAGATGACACGCATCATCTGGACGGCAATCAAAGACACGCTCATCCACCCGTATCTCGACATCGACCTCGAGTACTACGACCTCGGCATCGAGCACCGCGATGCGACCGACGACCAGGTCACGATCGACGCGGCCCACGCCATCCAGAAGCACGGCGTCGGCGTCAAGTGCGCGACCATCACGCCCGACGAGGCGCGCGTCGAGGAGTTCGGCCTGAAGAAGATGTGGAAGAGCCCGAATGGCACGATCCGCAACATCCTCGGCGGCGTCATCTTCCGCGAGCCGATCATCATCTCGAACATCCCGCGCCTCGTGCCGGGCTGGAACAAGCCGATCATCATCGGCCGCCACGCCTTCGGCGACCAGTACAAGGCCACCGACTTCCGCTTCCACGGCAAGGGCAAGCTCACCGTCGAGTTCACCCCCGACGACGGTTCCGAGCCGCTCAAGTTCGAGGTGTACCAGTCGCCGGGAGACGGTGTCGCCCAGGTGCAGTACAACCTCGACGAGTCGATCGTCGACTTCGCCCGCGCCTCGCTCAACTACGGCCTGAGCCGCAACTACCCGGTGTACCTCTCGACGAAGAACACGATCCTCAAGGCCTACGACGGTCGCTTCAAAGACATCTTCGAGGAGGTTTTCCAGGCCGAGTTCAAGGACAGTTTCGCCGCGGCCGGCCTGACCTACGAGCACCGCCTCATCGACGACATGGTCGCCTCGGCCATGAAGTGGGAGGGCGGCTACGTCTGGGCCTGCAAGAACTACGACGGCGATGTGCAGTCCGACACCGTCGCGCAGGGCTTCGGCTCGCTGGGCCTGATGACCTCGGTGCTCTCCGTGCCCGACGGCAGCGTCGTCGAGGCCGAGGCGGCGCACGGCACCGTCACCCGCCACTACCGCGAGCACCAGGCCGGTCGCCCCACCTCGACCAACCCGATCGCGTCGATCTACGCGTGGACACGCGGGCTCGCGCACCGCGGAAAGCTGGACGGCAACCAGGCCCTCATCGACTTCGCCGCGACCCTCGAGGACGTCGTCATCACGACCGTCGAGTCCGGCGCCATGACGAAGGACCTCGCGCTTCTCGTCGGCCCGGAGCAGAAGTGGCAGACGACCGAGGAGTTCCTCGACACGCTCGACAAGAACCTCGCCGCGCGGTTGGGCTGACACCATGACGACGGTGACCGTCACGGGGGCTGCCGGGCAGATCGGCTACGCGTTGCTCTTCCGCATCGCGTCCGGCGCGATGCTCGGCTCCGGCACTCCCGTGCGGCTCCGTCTGCTCGAGGTTCCGCAAGCAGTCGCCGCGGCGTCCGGCGTCGCGATGGAGCTGGATGACTGCGCCTTCCCGCTGCTGGAATCCGTCGACGTCTTCGACGACGCCAGCCTCGCCTTCGAGGGCGCCAACGTGGCCCTGCTCGTCGGCTCCCGCCCGCGCACCGCCGACATGGCTCGCGCAGACCTGCTCGCCGCGAACGGGGCGATCTTCGGGCCGCAGGGCCGCGCGATCAACTCCGCGGCATCCGACGATATCCGCGTGCTCGTGGTCGGCAACCCGGCGAACACGAATGCGCTCATCGCCGCCTCGCACGCGCCGGATGTGCCGCGGTCGCGCTTCACCGCCATGACCAGGCTCGACCACAACCGCGCCGTGTCCCAGCTCTCGCGCAAGACGGGCGCCCCGGTCGCGGCGATCTCCCGGGTCACGATCTGGGGCAACCACTCGGCGACGCAGTACCCCGACCTGAGCCACGCGCTCATCGACGGCCGCGCTCCGGAGCTCGACCGCACGTGGGTCGAGAACGAGTTCATCCCGACGGTCGCGCGGCGAGGGACCGCGATCATCGAGGCGCGCGGCTCCTCCTCCGCCGCCTCCGCAGCGAATGCGGCGATAGACCACGTGCGCGACTGGGTGCACGGCACGCCAGAGGGCGACTGGACCTCCGCCGCGCTGCCCTCCGACGGCAGCTATGGAGTACCGGAGGGGCTGGTCAGCTCGTTCCCGGTCACCTCGTCGGGCCGCGACTGGCAGATCGTCTCCGGGCTCGAGATCGACGAATTCTCCCGCCGGCGCATCGACGCCTCGACCGCGGAACTCGCCGATGAGCGGGCCGCGGTCACCGATCTCGGCCTGATCTAGCAGCTTTCATTATTCAGGAGTTGTGGGGGTTATGACGGGCACCTACCCCGGAATCCCGGGGCTCGACAGCCGAAACTGGCCCCATACTCCTGAATGATGAAAGCCGGAGCGACGCGGGGGTCGGCGGTCCGGCTCCGACTGCGGCTCAGGCGGCGGGCGCGGAAGCGACGCCGCTCAGTCGACGACTGAGGTCGTCGAGGGCGGCGTCGAGGCAGTCGAAGCGCTCGCAGACGGCCGAGGCGCCACCGATGCGGAGGAGCTCGAAGTGGTCATGTCGGCGTTCGACGAATCCGAGGATTCGCGTCGCGTCGGCGGGGTCAATTCGCCCGTCGCACACTCGCCATGCCTCGGCGCCCACAGCGATCACTTCCAGGAAGGGGTCGTGCAGTATCGACATTGATGGCTCTCTCCGACGGGCGACCACCTGATCAGGTGGTCCGTCACACAGGTTAGGTCCGGCCACTGACACGCATCGCGGGGTTGACTTCCCAGCGACAGGCGTGGGCCCGGAGTGCGGGCCCACACTAACCGATCAGGTGTACCAGCTTGGCTCCGGGATCTCGCCGAGAAGCACATACTGGCCGACCTCACGCTTCTTGTAGGGCAGCGGATCGTGGAGGCTGTGCGTGCGCAGGTTGCGCCAGAAGATGTCCAGTCCCACACTGTTGGCGCTCGCCCTGGCCCCGGTGAGCTCGAACACGCGTGCGGCCGCCTCGAGCCCGTCCTCACTCGCGCGAAGCTTCGCCGCGGCCACGAGAACGGCGATCTCGCCCCTCCGACGCTCGGTGAGGTTGCCCCGATCGTCGTGCAGCACGGCACTGATCTGCGATCCGGCGCGATCCGCGAGCGCCTCGTCCGCCCAGAGCGTGGACTGCAGCTGCCCGTACCCCTCGAGGATGTACCACTCCTCAGTGGCGCGCTCTTTGTCGTCGCCGCCGTAGGGCCAGGCCCTCGTCGAGGTGCGGGTGTACCCGGCGGCCGTGGCAATTGCACCCGCGGCAATCCCGAGGTAGAGGTTCGCGAAGACGAGCTGAATGGTGGGCACGTTGAGGGTGTTGTAGACGAGTGGCTGGAACACCTTCTCGGTGAACCCGGCGGCAGCGGCCCAGTCGACGCGCACGTCGCGGATCTCGACCGAGCCAGACTCGGTGAGGCGCTGGCCGAGGTTGTCCCAGTCGCCCGCGAACGCGATCCCGGGCTGGTCCGTCGGCACGATGGCGAAAATGTGGGTGTCGGTGCCAGTGAGCACGCCCTCGAGCACAGTCAGGTCCGAGATGCGTCCGCCGGTCGAGAACGACTTGCGGCCGTTGAAGACGAGTTCATCGCCGTCGTCGGTGATCGTCAGGTCGCCGTCGCGGGGGTTCACGGCACCGCCGAAGAGCAAGTTGCCGGCGGTGTAGAGCTCCTCGACCGCCGCGATCTGGGCGTCGGTCCCGACAAGCCGCGCGGCCCATGCCCACAGGTAGTGGTAGCCGAGCAACTGGCCGATGGAGCCGTCGGCGCTCGCAACGATCCGGATGACCCGGTATGCCGTCTCCCAGGTCTGTCCGCCCCCGCCGTGCCCGATCGGGCCGAGCAGCGTGACGAGCCCGGAGCGCTTGAGCAGGTCGACCTCGGCCCTCGGCGGGAGATTGGCGCGGTCCCGCTCGACGGCGTCCGCCGCGAGGATGTCGGCCACCTCCCGAGCGCGGTCCAGCCACGCCTCGGCGGCCGCGGGAGGTCGCTGGCCCTGCCACCGGTCGGAGAGGGCGGATGCTGCGGTGGCGGTTGCTGTGGTGGCGGTCATTCTCGTCCCATCGGTTGGCTGTCGCGGTTATCCGACCCGCGGTTGTCCGACCCTACGCACCGCGCCGCGGCCGCGCGCGCAGGTGACGAAGTGGGGCAATTTGTGACCGAATGCGACTTCCGGGGTCGGGTGGTGACGCCGGTCTGCCGGGTCAGTACCCCGTGAAGTAGTCCGTCCGCACGCGTCTCACACCGGCGCCGCGCAGCGCCGCGCGAGCCCGTGCGATCGAGGTGGGCGAGCCGGAGACGAAGGCGGCGCGAGCCGTCAAGGCGGGCACCTCGGCGGCAAGCAGTTCGCTCGAGAGGGGTCCGGCGCCGATCCAACGCCAGCTCGACGGCAGGTCGTCCGGCCGGGCCGGGCTCACGAGCAGTACGCGCTCCTCGCGGAGTTCCTCGCGGAAGGCGAGTTCCTCGAGCGTGCTGACGGCGTAGACGAGCACGGTGTCGCGCTCGACGCCCGCCGCGTGATCGCGGCCGAGTTGGCTCAGGAACGGGGTGATACCGATGCCGCCGGCGATGAGGAGCACGGGTTTCGAGGCATCGCGAGGGAGCAGGAAGTCGCCGCCGACCGCGGTTCCACGCACGCGCGCGCCCGCCTTCAGGTCGAGGAGCGCCCGCTTGAAGCTGCTGCCCGGCTGCGCCACCCGCAGCGCGAAGGCGACGGGGCCGTCGGTCGTCGGTGCCGAGGCGATGCTGAAGAAGCGCCGGCTGCCCCGTGCGTCGGCCCGCTGATGCGGCACGGTCAGCTCCATGTACTGGCCGGCACGGAACGCGACCGGCCGCTCCGGCTGGAACTTGAACTCCCACGAGGTCGGCGTGAGCTGCGTCTTGCCGAGGTAGGAGAGTCGGATCCCGCGGCGTTGCCCGGCGAGGAAGGCGAGGGCATTGCCGATGACGAGCGCGGTTTCGAACGACAGGAACACCGGGCCGATCATGAACGGCACCGTGAACAACGCGCCGACGAGCGCCGCGATCGTGAGCTGCTGCCACCGTCGGGGTGCCATGGTGAGAGGCTCGCTGAGCATGAAGCCGACGAAGAAGATGATCGGATACGACGCGAAGGTGGTCGACACCGACTCGGCGACGCTTTGCCCGCTCGCGGTCAGCCGCGCGACGAGGATCGACGCGCTCACGGCCACGAAAACGAGGCCCATGCTCAGCCGTCTGGTGCGATAGAGCACGAGGAATGCGCCGATGAGGGTGACCGGCAGCAGCGAGCTGGTGGCGACCCACCAGCCGGCCGACGGCAGCTGAAGCACGGCGACGAGGCTCGCGCCGGCCGCCGCCGGGTTGAGGATGTGGCGGCCGCGCACGGCGATCAGGTACTTGGATGCCGTCGCGAGCACTCCCGCGATGGCGAGCGTGCCGAGCTCGGCCGGCTCGAGGGACGGGAGGAACAGGAAGAAGAGCAGGAGTCCCGTGATGATCGACGATTCCAGATGTGGCATCGTGCGGAAGACGAGGGCGAAGACGCGATTGGCCACGACCGTGCTCGCGAGGGCCACAGCGGCGCTCGCGATCAGCTCGAGCGGCGTATAGAACAGCTCGCCGAGCACGGACAACACGAGCGCCGCGATGCCGGTGATCCCCAGCAGCAGTGTCACGAGGCGGTACATCGTGACGCGTCCGGTGACGCGATCGAGCCAGGCGGTCATGCGAAGATCTCCCCGTCGAATGCGGATGATTGCTCGAGCGAACCGCCCTGCAGCATCCGCACCCATTCGAAGTCGAACTCGCGGGCGAGCCGTTCCGGTTCTCCGAAGAATAACGCGGTCGCGAGCCCGTCGGCGACGAGGCACGAGCTCGCGGTCACCCAGGTGGCAATGACCCGCCGGGTCGGCGCCCCGGTGAGCGCGTCGATGAGGTGGTGCGCGCCCGGCCACGCGCGCCGGTTTGAGGCGGATGCGCACAGGGCCCCGTCGCCGAGGAGGGCCACGCCGACCGCCTTGCTCGGGTCCAGAGGATGCTCGAGCGCGACCCGCAGGGGCCGCCCGCCGCGGTGCAGGAGATCGCCGCTCGCATCGATCGTCAATGCGGTGACCCCGCCCCGGACGAGGACCTCGGCGACGAGGTCGACGAGGTAGCCCTTGCCGGCCGCGCCGATGTCGAGCGTCACCGGGCGCGCGGTGTGCAGGGAGCGGCCGTCCCAGGAGATCGCCTCCTCCCAGCGGGGAACGGGGGAGATGTCGCCGCTCGGCCGTAGCGAGTAGGCGCTGTCGTAGCCCCACTGTTCGAGCGCCCGGCCGACCAGCGGCGTCATGGCGCCGTCCGTGCACTCGTAGAGCGTGCGGTACAGGTCGAGGATGGCCGGCGCGTCGTGCGATAGCTCGAAGCTGCCGCTGGAGACCGAGATCCGGTGCACGAGGGAATCGTTGCGGAACCTCGACCAGGCGAGGTCGAACTCCTCGACGCGGGCGCGCACGGCGGCCTCGAGTGGTGCTCCGAGCGGTTCGGCGCTGTCGATCTGCCAGCGCGTGCCGATCGCGTCGAAGCTGACGCTAGGCGTCGGCGTCAGCCTTGATCTGCGCGATGGCATCGTTGAATCCGTCGCTCGTGAGCGAGGAGCCGGCGACCTTGTCGACCGCCAGCTGATCGATGTTCACGCCGACGACCTCGGCGGCGATGCCGTCCTCGAACTCGGTCTGGTAGCGGAGCGCGTTGCCAGCGGTCGCATTACCGGTGACCGTCACCTCGGTGACGGCGTTGCTCTCGAGCGTCACCGTCACCTCGATCGACTCCGCGCCGCCCGGGCTCTGGTACTCGCCGGTGGCCGAGTACTCGCCGTCGGCATAGCTGCCGGTGGCCGTCGACGCATCGGCCGCGCCCGGGGTAGCGGTGCCGGATGCCGGTGTGCAGCCCACGAGCGTCGCCGCCACGGATAGCCCGCCGAGAGCGAAGGCGGCTCGACGTCGATGCGCGATGTTCACGGTGTCTCCTCGAGAGGGGTGGTGGGAGCCCCCATGAACATCATTCCGGTGCAGTGCTCGCAATTGCCTGACAATGGCTCCGGCGAAGAAGATCTCACGTAACGAACAGGTCACGTTCCACCCACATTCGGGGGGCAGGTGCTTATCGTGTGGACAGCGCACAGACCCGACTGTTGCTCGACATCACCGTTCGTCATTTCTAAGGACTGTTAGTGAGCACATATCCGGGCCTCGCGCCCTCCCGCGTTCGTTTCCGTCGAATTATTGCGACCCTCGCGGCGAGCACCCTGCTCACCGCGGGGCTTGCCTCGACGGGAGCGCTGTCCGCCTCGGCATCCGAGGGCCTCATCCGGAGCGATCGCCAGGTGGCCTTCGAGCCCGGCCGCTACATCGTGACGCTGGCCGACGCGCCCGCCGCGACGTACACGGGTGGCACCGGCTCGCTGGAGCGCACCGCTCCCAGCGACGGCGACCAGCTCAACGCGAGCAAGCGCTCGGTGAAGAACTACAAGGCGTACCTGAACGGCAAGCAGAAGGACGTCGCAGCCTCCGTCGACGCCAGCGTCGAGTACTCGTACACGCTCGCACTCAACGGCTTCTCGGCCACGCTCAGCGCCGAGCAGGCCGCGCGCCTCGCCCGCGACAAGAACGTTGTCGGGCTCGAGAAGGATGAGCTCAAGAAAATCACCGCAGCCACCACCTCGACCGACTTCCTCGGGTTGTCGGGTGAGAACGGCGTCTGGAACGCGACCGGCGGCGTCGCCACCGCGGGCGAGGGCGTCGTGCTGGGTGTGCTCGACACCGGCATCGCCCCCGAGAACCCCTCATTCGCCGGGTCCCCGTTAGGTACCTCGGCGGGCACCGCCCCGTTCTACTCGGGCGCGGGCCTCACCTCCTTCGCCAAGGCCGACGGCGGCACCTTCGCCGGTGTCTGCCAGACCGGCCCCCAGTTCGGCACGGACGACTGCAGCACCAAGATCATCGGAGCCCGCTACTTCGTGAACGGCTTCGGCCAGGCCAACATCGGCAGCGCCGAGGCGGGGGAATACCTCTCTCCACGCGACGGAGACGGACACGGCTCGCACACCGGTTCGACCGCGGTCGGCAACACCAACGTCGACGCGTTCGTCGCCGGCGCCGCCTTCGGCCAGGTCTCGGGCGTCGCCCCGGCCGCGAAGATCGCCGCGTACAAGGTGTGCTGGTCCGGTGCCGACCCGGCCGCGACCGACGATGACGGATGCGCGTCGAGCGACCTCCTCGCCGGAATCGACGCGGCCGTCGCCGACGGCGTCGACGTCATCAACTTCTCGATCGGTGGCGGGGCGGCAACGTCGACGGTGTCCTCGACCGACCAGGCCTTCCTCGGGGCGGCCGCGGCCGGCATCTTTGTCGCCGCCTCCGCTGGTAACTCCGGCCCCGGAGCATCCACCCTCGACAACGCCGCGCCGTGGATCACCACCGTCGCCGCCTCGACGATTCCCACCTGGGAAGCGACGGTGCAGCTCGGCAACGGAGCGAGCTACGCGGGAGCATCCGTCACCGTCGACCGCACGGGCTCCCCGGCGCTCACCGGCCCGCTCGTCACGGCGACGTCCGTCGCCGTCAACGGCGCCGCGACTCCCGCGCTCTGCCTCCCCGGCGGGCTCGACCCGGCTCTCACCGCCGGCAAGATCGTGCTCTGCGAGCGTGGCGTCATTGCCAGGGTCGACAAGTCGGCCGAGGTCAAGCGCGCGGGCGGCATCGGCATGGTTCTCGTGAACGTCACGCCGAGTTCGCTCGACCTCGACGCGCACTCGGTGCCGACCGTGCACCTCAACGCGCAGTATTACTCGGCGATCTCGGCCTACGCCGCGACGCCGGGGGCGACAGCGACATTCCAGCCTGACAACCTCACCGCCGAGAGTGTTCCGACCCCACAGGTCGCCGGATTCTCGTCGCGGGGACCGGTGCTGGCCGACGGCAGCGACATTCTGAAGCCCGACATCTCCGCGCCCGGCGTGGCGATCCTCGCCTCGGGAGCCAACGCCGAGGGCGCGGCGCCGACCTGGGCGTTCCTCTCCGGAACGTCGATGTCGTCACCGCACATCGCCGGTCTCGCCGTGCTGTACCTCGGTGAGAAGCCGAACGCGACGCCCGCCGAGATCAAGTCCGCCATGATGACGAGTGCGTACAACACGGTCGACGAGAACGACAATGGCATCACCGATCCGTTCGCCCAGGGCGCCGGCCACGTTGACCCGACGAAGTTCTTCGCGCCGGGCCTGCTCTACCTGAACGGCACGAGCGACTGGCTGTCGTACATCGAGGGCGCCGGGTACGACGTCATCGACCCGACGGTGCTGCCGATCGACCCGAGCAATCTGAACCTGGCGTCGATCGCCATCGGGGCCCTCACCGCCCCCGAGACGATCACCCGCACGGTCACCTCCACCCAGGCCGGCAGCTTCAGCGCATCCGTCTCGGGACTCTCCGGTATCTCGGCGACGGTCGAGCCCGCCACGCTCGACTTCGCCGCGGCGGGAGAGAGCAAGTCGTACACGGTGACGTTCGCGAGGACGGATGCCGCCCTCGACACGTTCGCGACCGGCGCCATCGACTGGGTGAGCGGCGACACTGTCGTGCACAGCCCCGTCGCGGTGCAGCCGGTGACGATCGTGTCGCCGGGCAACGCCAGCGGCGAGGGCGTATCCGGCTCCGTCGACATCGAGGTCACCCCCGGTGGCAACGGCGACATCGCGCTCGCGACAACCGGGCTCACCGCCGGAACACTGCAGGCAGACCCGAACCGTGTGGAGAAGGAGCACTCCGGCTCCGGCGTCACGGGAGCCGCGTTCGACTACAGCGTCGCGATTCCGGCGGGGACATCCCTCGCCAGGTTCGACCTCGACTCGATCGACGACACGGCCGACCTCGACCTGACCGTGTACCTGGTCGACAAGAAGGGCACGCCGATCACCGGTTGGCAGTCAGCGACGGGAGACGCCGATGAGCGTGTCGACATCTCCGACCCGGCCGCCGGCACCTACCTCGTCTATGTCGACGTGTACTCCGCCAGCACGGCGACCGCGTTCGACCTGACGACCTTCGCGGTCGCCCCCGGAGGCGCGCCGCTCACGCTCGCGCCGCCGGTGATCGCGGGCCAGCAGGGCGTCACGACGACCGTCACGGCATCGTGGTCGGGCCTCACCCCGTCGACGAGCTACCTGGGCGAGATCAGCTACGGCGGCACGGGAGCATCCACCCTGCTCGAGGTTGTCACCGGTGACCCGGTCGGCCCAGCCAACACGGTGTTGCCGGTCATCTCCGGCGACCCGGTGGTCGGTGGCAAGCTCAAGGCCACCGCCGGCGAGTGGGACGCGGACAGCCTCCGGTACGGCTACCAGTGGCAGCGCGACGGGGTCGACATCCCGCGCGCGACGAAGTCGACGTACAAGGTCGCCTCGGCCGACAAGGGCGCAGCGCTCACGGTCGTCGTGACCGCGACCGCGAATGACCTTCCGGACGGAACCGCCACCTCGGCGCCGGTGACGATCAAGTAGCAGCATCCTGAAGCGGCGGGGACTTCGGTCCCCGCCGCTTCTGTGTGCGCGGCCACCTGTGCCGCCCAGCGATCTGCGCGAGTTGCCCGAAAACGCTGCTTCAGGGAACTCCTTCAGGGGGCTTGGAGGCGACATAAGTGGGCAGTTCGAGGGTGGTGAGGGTCGTGCGCGGCGCTCACTTGAAGATGATCGTGCGGTCCCCATCGAGCAGAACTCGATTCTCAGCGAACCACTTCACCGCCTGGCTGAGCGTTCTCGACTCCTCGTCCTGACCGATCGCCACGAGCTCGAGCGTCGAGCGCGAGTGGTCCACGCGCACGACGTTCTGTTCGATGATCGGTCCCTCGTCGAGGTCGCTCGTGACGAAGTGTGCCGTCGCGCCGATGAGCTTGACGCCGCGCTGGTGGGCCTGCTTGTAAGGGTTCGCGCCCTTGAACCCGGGCAGGAAGGAGTGGTGGATGTTGATGATCCTGCCGCCCAGTCGCGCGCACAGCTCCGGCGACAGGATCTGCATGTACCGGGCGAGCACCACGAGCTCGATGTCGTGCTCGTCGACGGCGCGCAGGATCCGCTCCTCGAATTCGGCCTTCTCGGCGGCATTCGTGACCGGATGCCCCTCGAACGGCACGGAGTAGAACTCGGCCAGGGAGGCGAGTTCGCCATGGTTGCTGAGCACGAGCGGAAGCTCGATCGGCAGCTGGCCCGCCCGCTGCCGGAACAGCAGGTCGTTGAGGCAGTGCGCCGCGGTTGAGACGAGCACGAGCGTGCGCAGCGGGCGTCCGACGACGTCGAGCTGCCAGATCATCGTGTACCGCTGCGTGACCGGCAACAGCGCCGCCTCGAATCGCTCGCGCGGCGCGTCGGACTCGACCTGCAGGCGCATGAAGAAGGTGCCGGTGCCGTCGCTGGAGAACTGCTGCGACTCGGTGATGTTGCCTCCGGCCGAAACGATCGCGCCACTGATCGCGTGCACGATCCCTGGACGGTCTTCGCAGACGAGGGTGAGGATCCAGTGGGTCGGGGAGTGAGTCACCTGCCCAGCGTATTGGCCCCTGCGGTACTCTTGTCACGATGGCGCCACACCGCTCCATCCCGCGGACGGCGTCACGCTCCACACCCACAGGAAAGTTCCTCTTCCTATGACCGCGCCCGACACTCGCCCCACCGGACTGACGGATGCTGACAAGCCGTTCCCGTGGATCGGCCTGTTCATCCTCGCTGGAGCGATCTTCGTCTGCGTGACGAGCGAGTTCCTGCCCACCGGCCTCCTGCCGGACCTCGCCAAGGGGCTCGGCGTCTCCGAGTCCCGCATCGGCCTGCTCGTGACTTTCTATGCCGGCACGGTCGTGCTGAGCGCGCCGCTCCTCACGGCGATGACCCGTCGCGTTCCACGCAAGACGCTGATCGTGATCGTGCTGTGCCTGTTCTCCATCACCAACCTTGTTGTCGCGATCGCCCCGAACTACGCTGTGGTGGTCATCGCGCGGGTCGTCGGCGGACTCGCACACGGGCTGTTCTGGTCCGTGGTCGGCGCCTACGCGGGCTACCTCGTGCCCAAGAAGCAGCTCGGGCGGGCCGTCGCGATCACGAGTTCCGGCGCCACGACGGCATTCGTGCTGGGGATTCCGCTCGGCACCGCGCTCGGGCAGGCGCTGGGCTGGCAGCTCGCCTTCACGGCGATGGCTGGCCTCGTTGCCATTCTCACCGTGCTCGTGGTGATCTTCCTTCCGCCGGTCACGCACGTCGAAGATCTACACACGGGTGAGATCCGGCTGCCGGGGCGCAAGGACCCCTCGGTGTTCGGTGTCGTGGTGATCTGCGCCATCACCGCGACGCTCATGATCGGGCACTACCTCTTCTACACCTTCATCGTTCCGTACTACACGGCCGTCGCCGGCTTCAGCCCCGACAGCGTGAGTGCGCTCCTGTTCGTCTATGGCGGCGCCGGAGCCGTCGGGCTCGTCCTCGTCGGGCTCGTCGCGTCGCGGTTCCCCCGGGCCAGCCTCGCCGTGAGCTTCGCGGTCGCCTCACTGGCGGTGCTCGTGATCGGGCTGTTCCCCGAGACGACCTGGCTTGTCATCGCCGCGATCGTCGTCTGGGGGATCGCCTTCGGGGGCGGACCGGCCCTGCTGCAAACGCGGATGCTGCAGACCGCGTCCGCGCGGGTCCGCGACCTCGCATCGGCCTGGTTCACGGTGTCGTTCAACGTGGGCATCGGGGGAGGCGCCCTCATCGGCGGCCTGATCTACGACGGCTTCGGGCTCGGCATCCTGCCCTTCATCGAGGCCGCGGTCATCGCCGCCGCCGTCGTGCTCATCCTCGTGAGCGATCGCGTGCTGCGCCGCCGCCGGATGACTGCGGCGCGCAACGCCTGACCCTCAGCCGGCCTCGGCGTCGTCGGTGCCGTGCCGCACCCGGACGATTGTCTCTGCCGATGCGACCGCGACAAGCACGAGGGTGACGACGACGCCGAGCGTGAGCGGGGTCAACGCAAACGCGACGGCGAACAGGGCGAGCAGCCCAGCGACGCCGACGAGGTAGGACCCCAGCAGCTCCCTGGCCACGACCCAGCGGAACAGCAGCAACCCGACCAGGTAGAGCACCGGGCCGCCGATGATCGTGATCGCCGTGGCGAGTTCCATCTCGGCATCCGGATGCCCGAGCACCTCCTTGTCGGCGACCGAGACGAGAACGATGCCCGCAATGATCGGCGCGTGCACGTAGGTGTAGGCGACGCGGGCGAGCCTGCCGGGCCGGTCGGCGTTTTCAATCGAGATGCTCCCCGCCCGTTCGCCGTGGTCGAAGTACAGCCACCACATCGCGACGGCGCTGACGAAGGCCGTGATCACGCCGACGACGCCAGCAACGGAGGACTCCTGCTCGACAAAGGCGAAGCCTGTGACGAGGAAGGACTCGCCGAGGGCGATGATCACGAACAGGGCGCTGCGTTCGGCGATGTGGGCTCCGGACACCCTCCCGTCGCCGAGGCGCCCAGGTTCCATACCGGGGATGCGGAAGCTGCGGGTGGCCGACAGGTACTCGACCACGAGGGCCGCGACCCAGACGGGAAGCCGGTAGGCGAGCGGGAGCAGCGCCCCGGCGATCCAGAAGACGCTCGCGATGGACAGCCAGACGAGCACCTGCGCGAGGTCCCGGTGCAGCTCCGCGTCGTGACGGGCGGCCGCGAGCACCATGAACACCGTACGCCCGAGCTGCAGCGTCACGTAGGCGAGCGCGAAGGCGAGGCCGCGGTCGCCGAACGCCTCGTAGATCGACGTGCTCATGACGAGGCCGACGAGGGCGAGCCCGATCACCACGCCGCGAACCGGCAGGCGTGCGGGGTCGAGCCAGTTTGTCACCCAGGTCGTGTAGACCCACACCCACCACAGGGCGAGGACGAGCACCGCGGATTCCACCGCGCCCAGAATCGACTGGTTCTCGTAGAGGTGGCGGGAGAGCTGGGTGAGGGCAAAGACGAAGATGAGATCGAAAAACAGCTCGATGTAGGTCACCCGGTCGGTGCGCTCGGAGTCCTCCGGCCGCATGAGATTTCGGCGGAAACCCACCGGCGAGCGGCGGGGGGTCACATTCTGCTCACTGGGCACCCTGACAGTCTCCGGCATAGATGCTCGTCCGTGGCTGCGAAAGTGGCCCGACACGGCGCGAGCCGGTAGAGTCGTCTCGTCGCAACTGGCGTTGAGATGGGCATCCATCGGGGAGCGACTGACACGGTTGGTGGCCGTACGCCTGGGCCACGACGAAGAGTACTCGAGCCTGTTCGGGCTCGATCCGTCACAAGGAGCCGCCAGTGTCCATTTCACAGTCAGTCACCACCGTGTCCGACAGCCTTCCCTCCACGTTCACAGAGCCCCTGTCGGTCGTCGATCCCGAGATCGCCGCCGTGCTGAGCCAGGAGCTCGGCCGCCAGCGCGGAACGCTCGAGATGATCGCGAGTGAGAACTTCGTCTCCCGCGCCATACTCGAGTCGCAGGGCTCGGTGCTCACCAACAAGTACGCCGAGGGCTACCCTGGGCGTCGTTATTACGGCGGATGCGAGTTCGTCGACATCGCGGAGAGCCTCGCGATCTCGCGTGCGAAGAGCCTGTTCGGCGCGGAATTCGCCAACGTGCAGCCCCACTCCGGAGCCACCGCGAACGCGGCGGTTCTGTCGGCGATCGCGACGCCGGGGGACACCATCCTCGGCCTCGAGCTGGCGCACGGCGGCCACCTCACGCACGGCATGAAGCTCAACTTCTCCGGCAAGCTCTACAACTCCGTCTCCTACGGCGTCGACCCGAACACCTTCCTCGTCGACATGAACGTCGTGCGCGACAAGGCGATCGAGCACAAGCCGAAGGTGATCATCGCGGGATGGTCCGCCTATCCGCGCCAGCTCGACTTCGCCGCCTTCCGTGCGATCGCCGACGAGGTCGGCGCGGTGCTCTGGGTCGACATGGCCCATTTCGCCGGTCTCGTCGCGGCGGGCCTGCACCCGTCGCCCGTTCCCTACGCGGATGTCGTGTCGTCGACCGTTCACAAGACGCTCGCGGGCCCGCGATCCGGTGTCATCCTGAGTCGCGACATGGCCCTGGCCAAGAAGCTCAACTCGAATGTGTTCCCCGGCCAGCAGGGCGGACCGCTCATGCACGTGATCGCGGCGAAGGCGACCGCGTTCCTCCTCGCCGCGCAGCCGGAGTTCCGCGACCGCCAGGAGCGCACGATCGAAGGCGCGCAGCTGCTCGCCGCCCGCCTCATGGCCTCCGACTCCGCCGCGGCGGGGGTCGACGTGCTCACCGGGGGCACTGACGTGCACCTCGTGCTCGCCGACTTGCGTAACTCTCCGCTCGACGGCCAGCAGGCCGAGGACGTGCTGCACTCGGTCGGCATCACGGTCAACCGCAACTCGGTGCCGTTCGACCCGCGCCCGCCGATGGTCACTTCCGGTCTCCGCATCGGCACGCCGGCCCTCGCCACCCGTGGGTTCGCGGCCGCCGAGTTTACCGAGGTCTCCGACATCATCGCCCTCGCCCTTCTGCCCGACCCCGACGTGGAGGCACTTCGCGCCCGCGTGCTCACCCTCACCGAGGGATTCCCGCTCTACCCCGGTCTCGAGAAGTGGTAGCGGTTCGGCTCGACGGCGTCGCCACCGCGTCTGCTGTCAAGGCCGAACTCACCGGTCGGATCAGCGCCCTGAAGGCCGCCGGCATCGCGCCGGGCCTCGGCACGCTGCTGGTCGGAAGCGATCCCGGCTCCCTCTCCTATGTCGCGGGTAAGCACCGGGACTGCGCCGAGGTCGGAATCGAGTCGATCCGCGTCGACCTGCCCGCCACGGCATCCGAGTCGGAGGTTCGTGACGCGATCGCGGCGCTCAACGCCGATCCGTCGGTGACCGGCTACATCATCCAGCTGCCGCTGCCCGCCGGTCTCGACGAGAACGCGATGCTCGAGCTGATGGATCCGGACAAGGATGCCGACGGGCTGCACCCGACGAACCTGGGGCGGCTCGTGCTCGGCGTCGCCGGGGAGCTCGACTCCCCGCTGCCGTGTACCCCGGCAGGAATCGTCGAAATGCTGCGCCGTTATGACGTTCCGATCGAGGGAAAGCACGTCGTCGTCGTGGGGCGTGGGCTCACGGTCGGACGTCCGCTCGGGCTGCTGCTGACCCGCAAGGGCATCGACGCGACCGTCACCCTCACCCACTCCCGCACGGTGGACCTCGCGAGCGAGGTGCGTCGCGCCGACATTGTCGTGGCGGCGGTCGGCGTCGCCGGGCTCATTCAGCCGGACTGGGTCAAGCCTGGCGCTGCGGTGCTCGATGTGGGCATCACCCGCGTCGTCGACGAGAGCACCGGCACGGCGCGGCTGCGCGGGGACGTCGACCCTGGCGTCGCGGATGTCGCCGGGTACCTCTCGCCGGTCCCCGGCGGAGTCGGTCCGATGACGCGCGCCATGCTGCTGGTCAACGTGGTGGAGGCGGCCGAGCGGCTTCGCTGACGCTGTCTGGCTCGCGGCAACCGCACGCAACGCAGGAGATCCGGCGACTCACCGTGTTGCGACGCCCAGAAACTCGGCGTGTGTGCCGGATCTCCTCGGTTGCGTTCGCGCGCGACGCCAACCCGCGTGGTCAGCGGCGGCGCGGCGTCCCGCCGAGATGGATCGAGAGCTCGCCGGCGATCCGCGCGAGCAGAGCACCGACCTCGTCGAGGTGCGAACCGAGACGCACCTTGGGCGCGCTCAGATTGATGGCCGCAACGATGTTGCCCCGAAAGTCGTAGACGGGTGCGGAGGCGCCGACGACGCCCAGTTCGAACTCCTCGTCGACCGTGGCAAAGCCTCTCGACCGAATCCGCTCGACCTCGTGGAGCAGGCTTGCGAAGTCGGTGATCACCGGGGTGCCCTCCACCGTAGGCGCGGCCGCGAACGCCTCGGCTTGCCGCACCACCGGCGAGACGGGTCCCGTCACGGCGCGGTCGTGGCCGTGCAGGTCGTACCATCGGCTCAAGTCATCCTTGTGCCAATCGCTGATGAGCACTCGCCCCGACGACGTTCGCCAGGCGGCCACACTGACCCCCTCCCAACCTATGCCCCTGAACGCATATTCGCTCAGCTCGCTCGCCAGGGTCAGCACGTTGTCGCCACGAAGCACGCAGAGGTGCGCGGTCTCGTGCGTGGCGGTGACGACCCGGCGTAGGAATGGCGCGGCCTCGCGCACGAGCTGCGACTCGAGCGTGCGTGCCGCGAGCGCGTAAAGCTGGTAACCCAGTCGGTAGCCAAGGCTGTGCTCGTCGCGCGCAACGAGGCCCGCTTCCGCGAGGGTCGCGAGAGTGCGAGATACCTGCCCCTTGTCGCGACCGACGAGTTCGGCGATGCGCACGACGCCGAGCCCGCCGGCGGATTGGCCCTCGGGCGACCCGAGTACTTCGAGCAGGTCGAGGTCGCGGCGCAGGCCAGCTGAGTTGCGCCGCGGGGGAGCAGGTTGATCATTCATACCTTCACGTTAGAGGCCAGTTGACATTCGCACAACGAGAGTTGCGCATAATGTCGCAGTCCCCGTAGTCTCGCCTCATTCACGGAATCGGCTCGGGGGACCACTTCGCCGCAGACGCCGTGCTCAATGACGAGTGAGGAGCACCACGGCCGTGACGGAATTCGATTTCGGCGCACTGCTGACCTTCTGGGGTCGCAAGTACGACGACATCCTCGCCCTTGTCGGCGAGCATCTACTCGTCGTCGCCCTCGCCCTGACCTTCGCGACGATCATCGGCGTCGGCGTCGGCCTGCTCGTCTGGGACCGCCCGATCGGGCGCTCCCTCGCAGTGACCTCGGCCGCCGTCATCCTCACCATCCCTTCGCTCGCGCTGCTCGCCGCGATGATCCCGATCTTCGGCCTCGGCTGGATCCCCACCCTCATCGGTCTCACCCTCTACTCGCTGCTGCCGATCATCCGGAACACCGTCGTGGGGCTTCGCGAGGTCGCGCCGGCGATCATGGAGTCCGCAAAGGGGATGGGCATGAGTCCGGTCAAAGTGCTGATGTCGGTGCAACTGCCGATGGCATGGCCGGTGATCGTCACCGGTGTGCGGGTCGCCGCTCAGCTCACGATCGGCATTGCCGCCATCGGCGCGTACGTCGGGGGGCCGGGGCTGGGTCAGATGATCTTCCAGGGCCTGTCATCCCTGGGCTCACGCAACGCCCTGAACTACGCACTCACCGGCACCGTCGGTGTCATCCTCCTCGCGCTGCTCGTCGACGCGATCTTCAACACAATCACCAAGTACACGACTTCGAAGGGGCTGCGTGCCTGACATGACCGACTCGACTCCCGCCGGCCCCACTCACCCCCACGACGACACCCGCCCGAATAAGCTCATCGGCTCCTCCTCCGCGGCCGCCACGATCGCCACCACGACGTCGATCACGACCGTGAAGAACACGAGTGGCGCGCACATCGAGCTGAGCGGGGTGAGCAAGGTCTATCCGAACCAGGCGGCGCCAGCCGTGGAGAACTTCTCCATGGACGTTCGGCCGGGCGAGCTGATCATGTTCGTCGGTCCTTCCGGATGCGGTAAAACGACGACGATGAAGATGATCAACCGCATCATCGAGCCGACCTCCGGGTCGATACAGATCGATGGCAAGGATGTTCTCTCGTTCGACCCCAACGAGCTGCGTCGCCACATCGGCTATGTCATCCAGCAGATCGGGCTCTTCCCTCACATGACGATCGCCGAGAACATCGGCGTCGTGCCCCGGTTGCTCGGCTGGTCCAAGGCGAAGATCGCCAGTCGCGTCGACGAACTCCTGTCGGTCGTGCAGCTCGATCCCGGTACCTTCGCTGACCGGTACCCCAAGCAGCTCTCGGGCGGGCAGCAGCAGCGGATCGGTGTGGCCAGGGCCCTGGCCGCCGACCCGCCCGTCATGCTTATGGACGAGCCCTTCGGTGCGACCGATCCGATTACCCGGGAGAAGCTGCAGATCGAGTTCTTGCGCCTGCAGGAGACGATCGGGAAGACGATCATCTTTGTCACGCACGACTTCGATGAGGCCGTCCGACTGGGCGACCGGATCGCGGTCCTGAGCGACCGGTCGCAAATCGAGCAGTTCGACACGCCCGCCAACATCCTCACCACGCCCGCGAACGACTACGTGGCGTCGTTCATCGGGCACGGAGCGGCGCTCAAGCGGCTCGCTCTCATCCCCGTCACGGAAGCCAGGCTGGGGCCCGCGAGCGCCGCCGTCGGACGGGTCACGGTGCCCGCCAGCGAGACCCTGCGCGACGCACTCGACGCTCTCGTGCTCACCGGGGCGCCGGCGATCGGCGTGACCGACGACGCACTGCGGGTGGTCGCGTCGATCTCGGTCGACCAGATCTCGGCCGTGCTCGGCGCCGACGCGATCCCCGCCGGGGAGCGCTGACCGTGGCCGTCCAGACCGCAGTCGAGGTCCAGCTCACCGGTGCGATCCCGACGGTGACACCGGTGCGCGTCCGGTTCTGGTCCCTGCGCCGGATGCTCACGCCGATCGTCATCGTCGCTGTGCTGCTCGCGCTCTACCTCTGGATCGCGTCTATCCCACTCGACTCGATCATGCAGCGCACCCTCAACTGGGACTACATCCTGTTGCGCACCCGGGAACACCTCGTGCTCACCTTCGCGGCGTCCTTTCTCGTCGCAATCCTCGCAATCCCCACCGGTATCATCGCGAGCCGCACGACGTCACGGCTGTTGCGGGGCACGATTCTCACGGTCGCGAACATCGGGCAGGCCACCCCAGCAATCGGGTTCATCATCCTGCTCGCCATCATCTGGCAGATCGGATTCCAGACCGCGCTCATCGCGCTAGTCGCCTATTCCTTCCTACCCGTGCTCCGCAACACCATGGTCGGGCTGGCGCAGATCGACCCCAACGTCACCGAGTCCGCGCGGGGAATGGGCATGACGCCGGGCCAGGTCCTGACGCGCATCGAGCTGCCGCTCGCGGTCCCCGTCATCCTTGCCGGGCTGCGCACGTCGCTCGTCTTCGCGGTCGGTGTGGCCACCGTCGCGACGTTCATCAACGCGGGCGGGCTGGGCGACATGATCGTCAACGGCCTCAAACTGCAGCGCTTTCCCGTGTTGATTGCCGGGGCCGTCATCGTCTCCTGCATCGCGCTGCTCATCGACTGGATCGCCAGCATCGCGGAGGACCTTCTGCGTCCGCGTGGCATCTGAGAAGTTCCACCAATCACAGTTCCCGAAAAACCAAGGAGAAACACATGAACAACCGAACCATGTCATTGATCGGCGTGCTCGCCGCGGGCGCCGTCGCCCTCACAGGCTGCTCGGCCGGCTCGCCCGCCGCCGAGGAGGGCAGTGCGGGAGGCGAACTCAGCGGTCTCAGCGGCGAGATCGGCGCGAAGGACTTCTCGGAGCAGTACATCCTCGCGCACATCACGAGCCAGCTGCTCAACGCCAATGGGGCAGACACCTCCGCGAACACGACGGTCGTCGGCTCGGCGAACGTGCGCTCGGCTCTCGAGAGCGACGAGTTCCTCGGCTACTGGGAGTACACCGGCACGTCGTGGATCACCTACAACGGAAACACGGCGCCGGTCGTGGGCGAAGAGGCCCAGTTCGACGCGACGAAAGAAGCGGATGCTGCAAACGGCATCGCCTGGCTCGACCCGGCACCGTTCAACAACACCTACGCGTTCGCCATCCTCTCCGACAAGGGCGACGAGCTCGGAGTCACCTCGCTCAGCGAGATCGCCGCTCTTCCCGAGGACGAGCAGACATTCTGCATCGAATCCGAATTCTCGACGAGAGACGACGGCTGGCCCGGGCTCAAGTCCGCGTATGGAATCGACGTTCCCGACTCCAACGTGGCGCTTCTCGACACCGGCGTCATCTATGACACCACAGCCAAGGGAGACGTCTGCAACTTCGGTGAGGTCTTCGCGACCGACGGCCGCATCAGCGCCCTCGGCCTCACGGTGATGGAGGACGACGAGTCCTTCTTCCCCGTCTATCAGGGGGGATTCACTCTCAAGCAGAGCACGCTCGATGAGTTCCCCGCGATCGCCGACGTGATGGCCGAGGTCGCCCCGATGCTGACCACGGCGGAGATGCAGCGCCTCAACGCCCTCGCCGACGTCGATGGTGAAGACCCGGAAGACATCGCGACGGACTGGCTCGAAGAGATGGGTCTGATCTAAATGGCCCAGGCCCTTCAGCTCGGCGAGAGCTTCATTGGCGCCGGCGTCAACGCCGCCCACGTCAACACGGTTTTCGGCCACCGCGAGGGGCCGGCGGGGGTGGCGTGGGCGACTGCCCTCGCCACCCCCAGCCATGGGCACGTGCCTTTCGTGACCGTGCTGCGCCCGTCGCTGCCGGTCAAGCCCCTCACCCTGTTCGTCACGAAGGCGGCTCCGGCGACTGACGCGCACGGGCTCCTCATCTGGGGCCCGGCGCAGGCGGGGATCGCCGCCGGAGTCGCGGATGCCCTTGCCGACGGCACCATCAGCCCCGAGCAGGCGGACAGCCACGTCATCATCGCAGCCGTCTGGGTCAACCCCGCCGCCGACGACGCGGAACAGGTTTACGCGAACAACCGGGAATCTGCCCGCACGGCGATCCAGAACGGGTCGCGTTCACTCCCCGCGACCGCTGATGTGATAGCCGCCCGCAACACCCCGACCAACCCGTTCTTCACGCCTCGAGCCTGAACACAACCAGGAGCACCGCACACACATGAGAATCACTGCTATCCGGCTCACGAGGCTCAGCCTCCCGCTGGATCCGCCGTTCCACGCGGCGTGGGATCCGACGCCGCGCACGTCATTCCCCGCGACGCTCGTCGAGGTCGAGACGGACGAGGGAATCACGGGTGTCGGGTCCGGCGACACCATGGACGGTTTCGAGGCCTTCGAGAGCCTCTTCCTCGGCACCGACCCGCTGCAGATCCTCAACCAGGTGCGCCGCATCGAGACCATTAATTTTCACGGCGGTCGCTACTGGCCGCTCGAGGCCGCGCTGTGGGACATCATCGGGCAGGTCACCGGTGTGCCGGTGAGCACGCTGTTCGGCGGGGCGAGGGACCGGCTGCCCGCCTACGCCTCATCGGGGGAGCTGCTGTCTCCCGGAGCCCGTGCGGAGTCAGCGCTCGCCGCACGCGAGCTCGGCTTCAAGGCCATGAAAATCCGCATTGCGCGCAACCGCCTCACCGAGGGCATCAGCGCGGTCCGCGCCGCGCGGGAGGCGGTCGGCGACGACTTCGACCTCATGGTCGACCTCAACCAGATGTGGCGCATGTCCGGCGACATCGATGCGGCCCTCCCGCTCGCGAAGGTGCAGCGTGTCGCCGCCGAGCTGCACGACCTCGGAGTGCTCTGGCTCGAGGAACCCCTGCCGCAGGTCGACGTCGCCGGCGCACAACGCGTGCGCGCCCAGGTCGGCATCCAAATTTCGGGCGGGGAGATGGTGCGCTCGATTGGCGAGATGATGACCCTCGTCGAGAGCGACGCCTTCGACATCTACCAGCCGGACGTGGTTCTCGCGGTGGGGATGTATCGCGCCCGCCAGGTGGCCGAGTGCGCCAACCTGCGCCACCGTCAGTTCACCCCGCACACCTGGAGCAACGGGCTCGGCCTGCTCGCCAACCTGCATGTCGCCGCTGGAGTGGATGCCGGACCGTACATCGAGTTCCCGTTCGACCCGCCGGGGTGGACCCCGGAGCGGAGAGACTTCTTCATGGCCCCGCTCATGATCGACGAGCACGGTGACCTGCTCGTTCCCCAGCACCCGGGGCTCGGAGCCCAAATCGACTACGACGCAGTAAGGCGCTACACCGTATGAGCACACCGCAGCATCCGATCGGCCGCTGGCACGCGGCGGCCGACGCGCTCACCCCCGAGACCAGGCTGTTCATCAATGGGGAGTTCCGCGACGCGCGTGACGGGGGAACCTTCGAATCCATCGCCCCTCGGCACGGCGGGCTGCTCGCCCACGTGAGCGCCGCGAGCGACATCGACGTGGACGACGCGGTGCGCGCCGCGAGTGCCGCGTTCGAGTCCGGCCTCTGGTCGAGGGCCGACCGCCGCGAGCGCCAGCGAGTTCTTGTGCGGCTGTCGGAACTCATGCTCGAGAACCTCGATGAGCTCGCGCTTCTGGAGTCGATCGACTCCGGGCATCCGATCGGGGATGCGCGCCGTGTCGACGTGCCGAACGCCGCCCGCACCATCCGCTGGTACGCCGAGGCGCTCGACAAGGTCTACGACGAGATCGCCCCCACGCCCGAGAACGCGATCGCCCTGGTGCGCCGCGAGCCGCTCGGCGTCGTCGGAGCAGTCGTGCCGTGGAACTATCCGCTCATCATTTCCGCTTGGAAGGTCGGCCCTGCGCTCGCCGCAGGAAACTCCGTCGTTCTCAAGCCTGCCGAACTCACGAGTCTCTCCGCGCTCAAGCTCGCCGAGCTCGGGCGGGAGGCCGGCATCCCCGCCGGGGTGTTCTCGGTGATCCCCGGACTCGGCCGCGTCGCCGGCCAGGCGCTCGGACGCCACGATCTCGTCGACAAGATCGCTTTCACCGGGTCACCCCAGGTTGGAAAGGGATTCCTCACCTATGCGGGGGAGTCCAACGGCAAGCAGGTGTCACTCGAGCTCGGCGGCAAGTCCGCGCAACTCGTGCTCGCCGACGTCGAGGACATCAAGGCGTGTGCCTCCGCCGTCGCGTGGGGCATCTTCTACAACGCCGGGCAGACCTGCCACGGCGGCAGCCGTCTCATCGTCGACGAGCGCGTGCACGACGAGCTCCTCGAGGAGGTGATCGCGGTCGGACGCTCGCTCGTACTCGGCGATCCGCTGGATGAGGCCACGCAGATCGGAACGATTGCGAGCAAGGTGCAGCTCGCCCGCGTGCTCGAGTACATCGAGGTCGCGCGCGCGGAGGGCGCGACGGTACACGGCGGCAACCGCGTGCACCCGGACGGACTCGCCGAGGGCTACTACGTCGAGCCGACGATCTTCGACGGCGTCGACAACGCGTCGCGAATCGGTCAGGAGGAGATCTTCGGGCCGGCGCTCTCGGTGACGACCGTGCGCGGGGTCGACGAGGGCATCCGTGTCGCGAACCACAGTGACTACGGCCTCGCCGCGAGCGTCTGGACGGCGAACGGCTCGGTGGCCCACCGCGCGGCCCGCGACCTGCGGGCCGGCACAGTCTGGGTCAACACCTACGACGTTTCGGACGTCATCACCCCCTTCGGCGGCATCAAGCAGTCGGGCGCCGGTCGCGACCGCTCGCTCCACGCCCTCGACGCGTACTCCTTCCTCAAGACCACCTGGATCAACGTCGGCTGAGCCGGACGCCCGATCCGCACGGAACCCTTCGCAGAAAAAGAATGAGAGAAATGACTGAACCCACTTCGATGACCATCGGATTCATCGGACTCGGCAATATGGGATCGGGGATGACACGAAACCTGCAGAAGGCAGGCTTCCCGTTGATCGTCAACGACATCCGGCGCGGATCGGCCGATGAGCTCGTCGCGGGCGGCGCGACATGGGCGGACAGCCCCGCCGAGGTCGCCTCCGGCAGCGACATCGTCATCACGATGCTGCCAACTCCCCGCCACGTCGAAGCGGTCGCGTTCGGCGCGCGTGGCATCCTCGCGGGTATTGCCGACGGCGGCACCTGGATCGACATGTCGACGTCGGTGCCGGAGGTTACGGAGCGCGTTCGCGCCGAGAACCCGCATCGCGGCCTGCGGATCCTCGACGCCCCGGTCTCGGGGATGTCGGTCGGCGCCGCGAGCGGCATGCTGCAGATCTTCGTGGGTGGCGACCCCAGCGACGTCGAGCGAGTGCGCCCCGTGCTCGAGGCGATGGGCGATCCGGAGCGGATCCTGCACGTCGGCGCGGCCGGCACCGGCTATGCGGTCAAACTCATGATCAACCAGCTCTGGTTCTCGCATCTCGTCGCCACGGCGGAGGTGCTGGCGATCGGCACGAAGGCCGGCGTCGACCTCGAGGTGCTGCGCCGGTCGCTCATCGCGAGCCCCGCCAACAGCAACTTCGTGCAGAACGACGTGCTGTCGATCCTCGACGATGGTGACTATGACGAAGGGTTCGCGATCGCGCTCGCCTGCAAAGACCTGGGGCTCTCGATCGACCTCGCCCGTTCTGTTGGTGTTCCGGCAGAGCTGTCGGGACTCGTCGAGCAGATCTATCGCCGCGCTAAGGCGCAATACGGCGACAGCGCCGGGGAGATGACGCCGTTCAAGCTCTACGAGGACCTCGCTGGCACTCCGCTGCGCCGCGCGACGGAGGTGTCCGCATGAGCATCCTTCCTCCTCAGGGCGTCCCGCTCGGCGACATGGAACTCAATCTCGACCCCAAGCCCTTCGCCTACTTCGGCTGCGGCCGAGTCACCGAGGTCGGCCGGATCACGGCGGCGACGGGCGCCTTGAGCGCCCTCATCGTCACCGACTCATTCCTCGCGGCCTCTCCCGTCGTTGCGGCCGTGCGCGCGTCGCTCGAGGCGGCCGGCGTTGACGTGTCGGTCTTCGACGGCGTGAGTCCGAACCCCACCACGACCTCGGTGGATGCGGGCAGCGACCTCGCCCGTGACCTCCACGTGCACGCGCTCGTCGCCGTCGGCGGCGGATCGTCGATGGATGCTGCGAAGGGCATCGCGCTCGGTGCCGTGAACCCGCACCGCGGCATCGAGCTCGACTACCGCAACGAGTTCGCGAACGACGCCCTGCCCATCATTGCGGTTCCAACGACGTCGGGGACCGGTGCCGAGGTGAACGCCTTCGGCGTCATCACCGACGTCGTTGGGCACCGCAAGTTCTATGTCGGATCGACGAGCGCCCTCGCGAGGGCCGCCGTGCTCGACCCGGAGCTGACAGTCGGGCTCCCGCCGCGCGCGACCGCTGCAACGGGCATGGACGCCCTCACCCACGCCCTCGAGTCGTACATCGCGCTGCGCACGAATCCCTACAGCGACGGCATCGCTCTGCAAGTCATCTCGACCGTCGCCGAGTATCTGCCACGCGCGGTGGCCGACGGAGCCGACATCGAGTCGCGCTCGCAGCTGCTCTTCGCCTCCCACATAGCCGGGGTCGGGTTCTCGCACACGGGCCTCGGGCTCGTGCACGGCATTGCTCACCCGCTCGGCGGCCGGTTCGACATCCCGCACGGCCTCGCGCTCTGCATCGTGATCGAGGAGGTGCTGCGCTTCAACCTCCCCGAACGCGAGGGGCGCCTCGCCCGCGTGGCGTTCGCCCTCGGCGTCGGCGACACGGCAGCCTCGACGGCCGCCAACGCAGAGGCCGCGATCGTCGAGGTTGCCAGCCTCGCCCGGCGCGTCGGAATGCGCGCGACGCTGGGCTCCTTCGGGGTCACCGGCGCCGACCTCGCATCCCTCGCCGACGACGCCCTCGCTGACTCGGTCACGGGCAACAACCCGCGCGTGCCGGTCGCATCCGACATCATCCGCATCCTGGAGGCCGCCCTGTGACAAATCCGCCCACCCCCGCCACCGAGGCGGCCCTTCTCTCGTCGCTGCCCACCGGCCTCTACATTGGCGGGGCCTGGCGCAACGCGAGCGACGGCGGAACCCTCGACGTGATCGACCCCTCTACGGGTCGCACGCTGCTCACGATCGCCTCCGCGACCGCCGACGACGGAGCGGCGGCCCTCGACGCCGCCGTCGCCGCCCAGCAGGCCTGGGCGAAGACCGCGCCACGCGAGCGGGCCGAGATCCTGCGCCGCGCATTCGAGGCCGTCACCGCGCGGGCCGACGACTTCGCGCTGCTGATGACGCTCGAGATGGGGAAGCCCCTCGCCGAGTCACGGGGCGAGGTCGCCTATGGGGCGGAGTTCCTGCGCTGGTTCTCGGAGGAGACCGCACGCATCAGCGGGCGGTTCGCGATGGCGCCCGATGGGACGAGCCGACTGCTGGTCATGAAGCGCCCCGTCGGGCCGAGCCTGTTCATCACGCCGTGGAACTTTCCCCTCGCGATGGCGACGCGCAAGATCGCCCCGGCGATCGCCGCGGGCTGCACGATGGTGCTCAAACCGGCCGCGCTCACCCCGCTTACGTCGCTGCTGTTCGCTCAGGTGCTCGCCGATGTTGGGCTGCCGGCCGGCGTGCTCAATGTCATCCCCACCGCGAGCGCGGGCGCTGTGACCGGTCCGCTCATCCGCGACCCGCGCCTGCGCAAGCTCTCCTTCACCGGCTCCACCGAGGTCGGTCGGCGCCTCATCGCGGATGCCGCGCAGCAGGTGCTGCGAGTGTCGATGGAGCTCGGCGGCAACGCCCCCCTCATCGTGTTTGACGACGCCGATCTTGACAAGGCCGTCGACGGGGCGATGCTCGCCAAGCTCCGCAACGGCGGCGAGGCCTGTACCGCCGCCAACCGCATCCTCGTGCAGGAGGGAGTGGCGAAGGACTTCACCGCCCGTCTCGTCGAGCGGATGCGGGCGCACACCGTGGCGCGGGGCACTGACCCCTCCTCGAAGCTCGGTCCGCTCGTCGACGAGGGGACCCGGCAGAAGGTCCACGAGCTCGTCACCTCCGCGATCGCGGATGGGGCGACCCTCGCACTCGGCGGACACCCGATCGACGGTGATGGGTACTTCTATGAGCCGACGGTACTCACGGGCGTGCCCGCGCACGCGGGCATCCTGCGGGAGGAGATTTTCGGGCCGGTCGCGCCGATCGTGACGTTCTCGACTGAGGCCGAGGCGATCCGCCTCGCCAACGACACCCCGTTCGGGCTCGTCGCCTACGCGTTCACGAGGGATCTCAACAGGGGCCTGCGGCTGGCGGAGGAGCTCGAGGTCGGGATGTTCGGCCTCAATACGGGAATCGTCTCGAACCCTGCGGCGCCGTTCGGGGGTGTGAAGCAGTCGGGAATGGGGCGTGAGGGCGGCGTGGAGGGCATCGAGGAGTACCTCGAGACCCGCTATGTGGGCATCGCCGATCCCTACGCCGAGGGGCTCGGCTAGGTCGGAGCGGATGGGTCCGGACAAGGATGCAGATGGGCCGCACCCGATGTACCGGGGCGGCTTGTTCCCGGTGTCGCCGGGTACCTCTCGCCGGTCCCCGGCGGAGTCGGTCCGATGACGCGCGCCATGCTGCTGGTCAACGTGGTGGAGGCGGCCGAGCGGCTTCGCTGACGCTGTCTGGCTCGCGGCAACCGCACGCAACGCAGGAGATCCGGCGACTCACCGTGTTGCGACGCCCAGAAACTCGGCGTGTGTGCCGGATCTCCTCGGTTGCGTTCGCGCGCGACGCAAACCGGCGTGGTCAGCGGCGGTGACTCTACTCGCCGCGGTAGCCGATCCCGCAGGAGATCCCCGTGGCGTCGGACCCCGGATCCCAGCCGGGAACATCCTCAACGGCCGGCGTCGCGAGCTCGGTCACGACGACCCGGCAGGCCTCGATCGTGGCGCCGGACTCGAATGGCACGGTGAATCCGTAGTGACCGTAGGCCCACTGGCTGAGGTCCGGTAGCGTGCGGCCGCTCTCGTAGTTGGTGATCGCGGTGCCCGCCCCGGACCCGGTCATCTGATAGCGCCCCGTACACGTCGTCGTGGTGTCGATCGCCTGGACCTTGTCACCGGAGGCGACCTTCGCGTAGTACGGGCTGCCGAGCGCAAGGTCGACCGGGGCAACGAAAGTCTCGCCCTCAGGGCTGCTCGCGAGGTCGATGCGCATCAGGCTGCTGCCGAACTTCGCGAGGGACTCCTCCGAGATCGGGGCGGATGCGTCGGACACGCTTCGCCCCTCCAGGGCTGTGCACTGCTCGACGAAGTCCTCGACGAGTGGCGCGGCCGCGGTGTCGGTCGAGGCGACCGGCTCACGTCCGGTGATCGAGATTTCCAGCGTCGTCCCGTCGATCGCGCGCACCTTCGCCGACACCGTGAAGAGCACGTCGTCGGGTTTCGCCGTCTTCTCGGGTGTGGGTTCCGGCGACGGCTCGACCGTGGCGCTGGGCTCGGGTTCCGGCGCGGTCGCCGGAGCGCTTGTGCAGCCGGCGAGCGCCAACAGGGCGCCGATCGACACGGCGACGCGAACGGAACGAGCAAGGGAAATGGCCACAAGGGTCTCCAGGATTGTGGCGCAGCGCGCCGCTAGTCGCGACTGGCTCCCTTGGCAGCGCTCACCACGAAAGTATCAGGCTGCCCGAATCCGTGCTCGGCAAACGCCCCATCGATAGCGACTTGCAATCTCGACACGGCATCCGTCGGTACGAGCGCGATCGCGGCACCGCCGAACCCGCCGCCGGTCATCCGGGCGCCGAGGGCGCCGTTCATCGTCGCGGTCTCCACGGCGAGGTCGAGCTCGGGCACCGAGATCTCGAAATCGTCGCGCATCGAGCGGTGGGATGCATCGAGCAGGTCGCCGATCGCCCGCGGGCCCTTCTCGCGCAAGGTGCGCACGGTATCGAGCACGCGCTCGTTCTCGGTGACGATGTGCCGCACCCGACGGAATGTCACCTCGTCGAGAACCTCGCGAGCGCGTGGGAGGTCGTCGACGGTGACTTCGCGCAGAGAGGTGACCCCGAGCAGCTTCGCGCCCAGCTCGCAGGACGCGCGGCGGTCGGCGTAGCCCCCGGTCGCGTGGGAGTGGCTGACGCCCGTGTCGATGATGAGCAGTTCGAGCCCGGCCGCGGCAAAGCCGAGGTCGACGACCTCCGACTCGAGCGTGCGGCAGTCGAGGAAGACGGCCGAGTCGGTTTCGCCGAGCAGCGATGCCGACTGGTCCATGATCCCGGTTGGGGCGCCGACGGCCTTGTTCTCGGCGAGCTGTCCGACGCGCGCGAGAGTGCGCCGGTCGAGCCCGAGATGCCAGACATCGTTGAGGGCGAGCGCGACGGCGCTCTCGATCGCGGCCGACGACGAGAGCCCGGCACCGACGGGAACGTCGGAGTCGATGAAGATGTCGAAGCCGGGAACGGCTGCGAGGTCGGCGCCGTGCTCGCCGAGCGCCCAGGCGACGCCGAGTGGATAGGCCGACCAGCCGTGCAGGTTGTCGGTGTCGAGCTCGGAGAGGTCGAGCTCCACGAGCTCGTCCGCGAATGAGCTCGCGATGCGCAGCATCCGGTCGGAGCGGAGGCCGAGCGCGAGGATTGTGCGCCGGTTGATCGCGAACGGCAGCACGAAGCCCTCGTTGTAGTCGGTGTGCTCACCGATGAGGTTGACCCGGCCGGGGGCAGACCACAGGCCGCTCGGCTCATACCCGAAGGTCTCAGCGAAGCCCGCTCGAACCTCGTCCCTGATGTCGGTCATGCTTTCGCGATTCCTTCCCGGATGAATGCGGCGGCCTGCTCCGGCGCGACGTCGCCGATCCAGGCGCCCATCGCGGCTTCGGACCCGGCGAGGTACTTGAGCTTGTTCTCGGCGCGTCGCGGCGACGTGACCTGGAGCATGAGACGGATCTCGTCGCGCTTCTCGGTGACCGGTGCCTGGTGCCAGGCGGCGATATAGGGCGTCGGAGTGTCGTAGAGCGCATCGATGCCGCGCAGGAGGCGTAGGTAGATGCTCGACAGCTCGTCGCGCTCGGCCTCGTTGGTGGCGGCGAAGTCGGGGATGTGGCGGTGGGGGAGCATGTGCACCTCGATGGGCCAGCGCGCCGCGAACGGCACGAACGCCGTCCAGTGCTCGCCGCTCAGGACGACCCGCTCGCTGGCGCGCTCACTCGTGAGGATCTGCTCGAACAGGTCGGGACCCACCGCGTCGACCTGGTCGATCAGGCGGCGGGTGCGCGGGGTGACGTAGGGGTAGGCGTAGATCTGGCCGTGCGGGTGGCTCAGCGTCACGCCGATCTCCTCGCCGCGGTTCTCGAACGGGAACACCTGCTCGATGCCCGGCAGCGCCGAGAGCGCCGCGGTGCGGTCGGCCCACGCCTCGATCACCGTGCGCGCGCGCGACTGGGTCAGGCTGCCGAACGACCCCTCGTGCTCGGGGCTGAAGCAGACGACCTCGCAGCGGCCGATGGACGGATGCGTGCGGCCGATGCCGACACTCCCGGCGGCGGGCACGTCGCCCAGTTCGGGACCGAACGACGGCGACCGGTTCTCAAACACCGCAACGTCGTAGTTGTCAGGGATCTCCGACGGGTTCGTGTCGGTTGCGGGAGCGAGCGGGTCGAGGTGCGCCGGCGGCAGGAATACGCGGTTCTGCCGCGCCGAGGCGATCGACACCCACTCCCCGGTCAGGACGTCCTGGCGCATCGTCGCGGTGGCCGGACGAGGATCGAGCACGCGCGCGTCCGGCTTGCGATGCGGGCTCAGCGTCGAATCGGCGTCATCGAAATAGATCAACTCCCGTCCGTCGGCAAGAACATATTCGCGCTTCGTAATGGGAGCCATCAGCCTTGTTTCTCTCAACAGACGAGCGCCGGTATTCCCCTAGTCTTGGGCGCATGAGCACACCCACCGGGGAACAATTCGCACTCACGAGGACGAGCGGGAATCGGCAATCACGGGCAATCATAACGGAGCTGGCGGCTGGCCTTCGCGCCCTCTCGGTCGACGGAATCGATCTCGTCGAGACCTACCCCGACACTGCCCTCCCTCCCTATGGCTCCGGCATCGTGCTCGTCCCGTGGCCGAACCGTGTCCGCGACGGCGCGTGGATGCTGGATGGCAGCGCGCAGCAGCTCGACCTCACCGAGGCCCCGCGGGGCAACGCCATCCACGGACTGCTGCGCAACACGGGCTACCGTGTCGCCGAACGCAGCGACGACGCGGTGACCCTCGCGGCGACCGTGTTCCCGCAGCATGGCTACAAGTTCCAGCTCGAGACGACCGTGCGCTACGCGCTGACCGACGACGGGATCGCCGTCACGCACGGCATCCACAACGTCGGCACAGCGAGCGCGCCCGTCGCCGTCGGCGCGCACCCGTACCTGCGCCTCGGCGACGTGCCCGTCGAGGACCTCACCCTCACACTCCCGGCGACGACCCACATCGAAGTCGACGACCGTCTCAACCCGGTCACGGTGACCGCGGTCGACGGCACCGGCCACGACCTCAGGGCCGGCGGCCGGGTCGGCGACCTCCAGCTCGATGACGGCTTCGGCGGGGTCGGCTCGGGTGCCACCCATCGGCTGACCGCGCCGGACGGCCGCTTCGTCGAGCTCTCGCGCGACCCGGAATTCGCCTGGGTGCAGGTGTTCACGAACAGAAAGTTCCCGCGGGACGGGGAGCTCGGCCTCGCGATCGCGGTCGAGCCGATGACCGCACCAGCGAACGCCTTCAATAGCGGTGAGGGGGTGCGCTGGCTGGAACCGGGGCAGACGTGGAGCTTGGGTTGGGGCATCCGTTATTCTGGGTAGTTGATCGGGGGCCAGTTTCCTCGCCGCCGTGTTCGACCGGAGGACCATGAACGTAGCGCCACTGCCCTCCAGTCCTGAGGTCGGCGGAACGGCTCGCGAGCCGAGCCCGTCCGACATCCGGCGGTGGAGGCGCTACCTCGCCGACGAACGCGCCGAGGCGGCCGTCTACCGCGATCTCGCGCGGCGGCGTTCCGGCGAGGAGCGCGAGATCCTCCTTGCGCTCGCCGAGGCCGAGGGGCGCCACCAGCAGCACTGGATCGCCCTGCTCGGCGACGACGCGGAACCGCGCCGTGGCGGTGACACGCGCACCAGGGTGCTGGGCTTCCTCGCCCGCCAGTTCGGGTCGGTCTTCGTGCTGGCGCTCGCGCAACGGGCCGAGTCGCGGTCGCCCTATGAGATGGATGCGGATGCGACGGCCGCGATGGCCGCGGACGAGCGGATCCACGAGGAAGTCGTGCGCGGACTGGCCGCGCGCGGCCGAAGCCGGCTCTCGGGAAGCTTCCGTGCCGCCGTTTTCGGCGCGAACGACGGGCTCGTCAGCAACCTCGCCCTGGTCGCCGGGGTCAGCGCGAGCGGCCTTGCCCCCGGCGCGGTACTCCTCACCGGCGTGGCCGGGCTGCTTGCCGGCGCCCTCTCGATGGGAGCGGGGGAGTACGTCTCGGTGCGGTCGCAGCGCGAACTGCTCGAATCATCTACACCCAACCCGAGCGCGGGCAACGTCGTTCCCGACCTCGACGTCGACGCGAATGAGCTCGCGCTGGTCTACCGGGCCCGCGGGATGACCCCGGAGGAGGCCGCCGCGCGCGCGGGCGAGATGCTCGCCGACCACGCGCTGCGCGACTCGAGCGACGGCGGCGACGACCACGAGGCCGTCGGCACCGCGATGAAGGCCGCCGCGACAAGCTTCTGCTTCTTCGCGTCGGGCGCGATCATCCCCATCATCCCGTTCCTGTTCGGCATCAGCGGCATCGCGGCGCTCGTCATCGCCGCCGTGCTCGTCGGTGTCGCTCTGCTCGCGACGGGCGCCGTCGTCGGCATCCTGTCGGGCGGTCCGCCGCTCAAGCGCGCCCTGCGGCAGCTCGCGATTGGCTACGGCGCCGCGGCCGCGACCTACCTCCTCGGCCTCGCGTTCGGCACGGTGGTCGGCTGACCGGCGACGTCGTCGACCGGCCATCCGACATCCAGCCTCGTGTGGGCATAATTGCCCATGATTTCCACCGAACTGGCCAGGGCGCTGCACGACTCCGGACTCGTGTGGCATCCCGCCTCGGGGGACGCGTTCCGCATCGACCGACCCGAGGTCGACGCCGACGTCTTCACGGTGAGCGAGATGACAGTGGAGGCTTACGAGCATCCGACCGGCACGATCCTCGGCTTCAATGGCACAACCGAGTGGGCGCTTGACTCGGTCGACCTCGAGGATGCCCTGTGGCTTCCCCGCGAGGACCAGCTGCGCGACCTGCTCCGCGCAACGTTCCGCAGCCTCCAGCGAGCCACAGACCGCGAGGACGACGATCCCGTGTACCGGGTCGAGGCGGTCATTGCGGGCAAGACGGTGTCGTTCACCGGGTCGGATGCCGCCGACGCCTACGGACGGGCGTTGCTTGCCCTGATTGACCTCTCCTCGGCAAGCCCTGTTGATGATCAGGCGGCTGGCGTACCGTGGATCCCATGACACATCACGATGGAAACGAGTCAGAGCACACCCACGAGCCAGCGGTGCCGACCGCCGACGAAGCCGCGGACTACGTGCATCCGGTTGACAGGGGCGACGGCACGATAGAGGAGCCGCTCGCCAGCGAAGACCAGGGCAGCTATGTGAGCGGGGCCGTGCACGAGCACGTACCAAGCGAGGACACCGTACCGATGACGATGGATGAGAAGGGTGATTACGTCACTCCGGTCGACCACGGCGCCGGCACTGAGATCGACGCTGACGAGGAAGCTGGCGAATACGTCGACGCCGATCACAGCGACGAGAAGCAGCGCGATACGAAGTAGCGGGCCGTTCGCGCCGTGCGTCGACCGGCCGCAGTGGGTGCGCGACACGCTGCACGGCGTGTGGGTGTGGCGGCAATCCTCGACCTGATGCAACCCACGACCCGGGCCGCCCGGGTGGTCGTCGGCGTGGGGGCTGCCGGCGCGCTTCCCGCGGACTGGCCGGATACGCAGACTGGGCGCGGCTGCACGATCGCCAATTGCGGGTCGGCATCGTGCACTCGGCCGCCAACCTCGTCGCCACTGGCCTCTTCGCGGCCTCGTTCGTTCAGCGGGCGAGGGGGCGCCACGGAAGCGGCAAGGTGCTGAGCTTCACGGGGCTCGCCTTCGTGTCGGCGGCCGCCTTCCCGGGCGGGCACCTCAGCTACCGGCAGGCTGCCGGGATGAACCGCGCCGCCGACATCGTCGACCGTTTTCCGCGAGGGTGGCACGCCATCGGTGCTCTGTCCGACCTCGCTGAGGGGCGCCTGATTCGGTGCACGGTCGGTGAGCTGCTGCTGGTCGTCTATCGGCGCGGCGAGCACGTGATGGTGCTCTCCGACACCTGCAGCCACCTCTCCGGGCCGCTGAGCGACGGGAGCCTAGCCAGTGGCGAGCGCACCGCCAGCGCCGAGCCGTGCGTCGAGTGTCCGTGGCACGGGAGTACGTTCCCGCTGATCTCCGGTGACGTGGTGGCGGCCCCGCGACCGCACACCAGCCCATGTTCGGCACGCGGGTCGTCGCAGGCGCCGTCGAGGCGCACCTGCCCGAAACGCGCTAGCGCGGTTGAGTGAGCAGGCCGCCCGTGGCCGTGTTGGAATGCGGGCCGGACGCCCGTGACTCCTCCTCCACAGGTCCCCCGTCGCGAGGGTTATCCACAGGCATTACCCCAGATCAGGCTATGGTTTACAGTCCGTCAGCAATGTCGGTGGCATCTGTCAATGTGTGGGTATGTCCAAAGCAACCGATCTCCTCGCCGCGAGTGCTCACTCGTGCGTGTCAGTCTGGGCCGGTGCGTTGACCGGATTCGGTGACCAAGTCGGTGAGCACCCGGATCCGGTGACGGGCTCGTTCGGCGAGGCCATCGTGGTAGCTCCTGCGCAACTGGATGTCGAGTCCATGTCCGACGCGGGCCTGCTCCGGGCGATCCGGTCCGGCTACGACCTGAAACGCCAGGTCGATGCCCTCCTGGTCCGGGCCGCCGGAGAACTCAGCGTCCGGTCGCGCCCCTCTCTCGGCCAGGGCGGGCTCGCGAAGTCCTCCGGGCATACCTCCCCCGCGGCGCTGCTCACCGAGCTGGGCCGGATCACCCTCGCTGAGGCCGGGAAGACAGTGCGGCTGGGCGAGGCCACCACCGCCCCGGTGTCCCTGCTCGGGGAGCGTCTCCCGGCCCCGTTCCCGCTCGTCGCCGACGCCGTCAACACCGGTGCGGTGCAGGTCGATGCGGCGCAGGCGATTATCACCAGCCTGACCCAGGCCGCCCCACGCGCCCTCCCGGAGCACCTGGTCGCCGCCGAGTCGGAGCTGGTCGACTTCGCCGCCGCCCATCCAGCGGACACCGTGCGGAAGCTCTCGGTCGCCTGGCGTGACGCGCTCGACACCGACGGGGTCGCACCGAGGGAGGAGGCGCTGATCGCGCTGCGGTCGCTGCGGTGGTCCAAGCAGGGCAACGGGTTGGAGCGGTGCACCATCGACCTCGACCCGCTCGGTGCCGGGTATGTGCGCACGATGATCGACGCGATGGTCGGCGACGCCCTGCGCACGGTGCGGTTCGAGGCGGAGTCCGCCGTGAACGGCGCGGCGGGAGCCAAGGGCGGCCACAGCCACGGCGACGATGGGGTGGACCGCGACAACTGCTCGGCCGACCACATCGAGCTCCAGGACCCGCGTACCATCCCGAGGATCGCGGCCGACGCCCTCATTGATGTGGCCCGGCACATGATGGGCTGCACCACCGCCCCCGGAACCCTCCCGCACACCACCCTGGTCATCCGGATGACCCTGGAGCAGCTCCAGACCGGTCTTGGTGTCGCCCAGCTGGACGGCGTCGAGGAGCCCATCACCGCCAGTGCCGCCCGGATTCTCGCCGCGGACGCAGAGCTGATTCCTGCGGTCCTCGGCGGAAAAGGCCAGGTCCTCGACCTCGGCGTCGGCAAACGACTGTTCACCCGCGCCCAGCGGATCGCGTTCGCTGAACGCGACGGCGGCTGCGCCGTCACCGGCTGCGGGAAACCTCCGTCCTACACGGAGGCGCACCACATTCACTGGTGGTCGAACGGTGGGCCAACGAATTTGAACAACGGGATCCTCTTGTGCACCGGCCACCACCACGTGATCCACAACGGTTGGACAGTGCAGGTCATCGACAACGTGCCTTGGTTGATCCCACCTGCACGCATCGACCCGACCCGCACCCCGAGGCGCGGCGGAAGATTGCCGATGCCACACCCGTCCTGAACAAGGGGCCGGGTTCTGCCGGTTGAGCAGCGCGCCCTGGCGTGCGTGTCGAAACCGACCGCAGTCGCGTGGCTTCGACACGGTCGCTGCGCGGCCTGCTCAACCAGCTGAAGCTCAGCCGGGTGAGCAGGCCGCCCGAAGAGAGGTGTGTCCATTCACGGGCTACGCCGGCTGGGCGAGGCCGTCAGTCAGGTCGGCCAGGAGCGCCTCGCCGATCGGCTCAACCGCGAGAAGGGGCACGATGGCGACGTGATTGGTGATTGCGCGAACACGGTCGATCTGTACGAGCTCATTCGCGGCGCGCTGGCGCAGGAACGCCGAGGAGGGGTGCGCGGCGGCAATGGAGTTGTTCACGACCCACGCCCAGGGATGGATTCCGGCCCGCTCGAGGTCCTGCTGCAGCTCCTCCGCCTCGAGCACCGGCGTCGTCTCGGCCAGGGTGACGAGAATCACCTTGGTCAGATCCGGATCCTGCAGTCGCATGAGCGGCGTCACGAACGGCATGCTGTCGCCGACCTGGCGGGCGATCTCCCGATGGTACGAGCCCGTAGCATCCAGTAGCAGGAGGGTGTGGCCGGTCGGTGCGGTGTCGACCACGACGAACTTGCGACGGGACTCGTGGACCGCACGGGAGAACTCCCGAAAGACGGCGACCTCGTCGGTGCAGGGCGACATCAGGTCTTCGGCGAGCGCGGCCTTGCCGTCGGCGTCGAGATCCTTGCCTTTCGTGGCCATGACGTGCTCACGGTAGTCCCTGATCGCCTCGACAGGGTCGACGCGTGAAACCGTGAGCCCGCGGATGCTGCCGTGCAGGGTGTCGGTGAGATGGGCGGCCGGGTCTGTCGTGGTGAGGTGCACGTCGTGCCCGCGCTCGGCCAGCGCGACCGCGATCGCCGCGGCGATGGTGGTCTTGCCGACTCCTCCCTTGCCCATGCACAGCACAAGGCCGTGGTCGTCGCGTTCGAGGTCGTCCACGAGGAGTCGCAGTGGCGCGTCGGCAAGCTCCCGCACATCGCGGTCACCGGCGGGGGGTTCGGCGGATACCGCCGCGGAGAAGAGCTGGCCCAGCGCGGCGACGCCAACCATGTTGCCGGACCTCAGTTCGAGGAGGTCGCGGGGGAGTCCGGCGATCGTGTCGGGCATCGCCGCGATCGCGGCGGCCTCGCGATCTTGCACGGCCTGAGCAAGGGGTTCCTCGCCCGCAAGCGTCGGCAGGATGCCGTTGACGACGACGAAACCGCCGGCGATACCGATCTCGTTGAGTTCGCTGAACGTGCGATCGATCTCGGCGAGGGATGACGCCTGCGCGCGGCTGACGAGCACCAGACGGGTGCGCGACGGATCCGCGAGCGCGCGAACCGCCTGCGCGTAGACGGTCTTGTGCTTCTCGAGCCCGGACAGCGGGCCGAGGCAGGACGGGTCGCCCTCGCCGGCATCGAGGAACTCCGTCCAGGAGCCGGGCAGCTGCAGCAGCCTGATCGTGTGACCGGTCGGCGCCGTATCGAAGACGATGTGGTCGTACTCGCCGTAGGAGGTGTCATCGGTGAGCAGGCTGGTGAATTCGTCGAACGACGCGATCTCCGTCGTGCACGAACCGGAGAGGCTTTCGGCGATTCCAGCGAGCTCGCTGTCGGGAAGGAGCCCGCGCACTGGCGCGATGATGCGCTCGCGATAGGCCTCGGCGGCCTGCTCGGGGTTGATCTCGAGCGCGGCCAGGCGCGGGATCCCGTCGATCGGCGTGATCGTATTGCCGATCGTGATGCCGAAGACCTGGCCGATGTTCGAGGCCGGATCGGTGCTCACGAGGAGCACGTTTAGTCCTCGGCCGGCGAGTTCCAGTGCTGTGGCGCAGGCGACAGAGGTCTTGCCCACACCGCCCTTGCCGGTGAAGAACAGGAACCTCGGAGGGTGCTCCAGAAACTTCATCGGTGTCAGCAGCAGCCGGTCGCGCCGCCGCAGCATCCGCCGGACGATTCCGTCAGGCCAAGCTCCGTTCGCGGCATGGCGCCTGTGGAGCTGGCTGCGCCCGTGGAGTTGGCTGCTCCGCCGAGGCCGGCGAGCTCGCGCAGCTGTTCGAGGCTCGGGTAGGCGCCCGTGGCGACGGTGACGCCATCGACGACGGTGAGGGGCAGGCCTTTCGACCCGACGGTGTGCATGAATCCGCGCACGGTCTCGTCGCTCGTGAAGGCAGTCGGGTCGCCGGCGAGGTTGTGGCGGGCGATGTCGGCGCCGAGGCCCTGGAGGTTGCGCACGTTCGCGGTGACCTCGACGAGCGACTTGTCGACGTCGGCTCCGCAGACGCCGGTGTCGCAGCAGAGGGCGGCTTCGTAGATACGGATTGTGGGCACGGTGTTCTCCTTAGGTCATGCTCGTTGGGTCATGCGCTGCATGATCGGCTGTCGGTCTGGTCGCCGTCATCCAGTTGGATGGCGACGCCCATGGCGCGGATGGCGTTGGTCTCTACCGCGTAGTGCACGCTCATGCCGCGGCGCTCCTTCGAGACCAGGCCGGCTCTCTCGAGCGTCTTGAGGTGATGGCTCACGGTCGGTTCCGATAGGCCCACGACGGGAGCGAGGTCGCAGGTGCACGCCTCCCGGCCGGGCTGGCTGAGCATGAACGCGATCAGCCTGAGCCGCGTCGGGTCGGCGAGCGCCTTCAACCGGATCGCCAACCGCACGGCATCCTCGACCGGAAACTCGGGCGTGGAGGCGAGCGGCGCGCAGCAGATCGGCGAGATGTCGTCGAGGACCGGGAGCGACTTGGGCATAGCGCCATTGTCACACTTATTCGATGTGTGTCAAAGAGGTATGTGGTTTCGACACGGTCGAGAGGGTGGGCCCCGTCGGACTCGAACCGACGACCCGCGGATTAAAAGTCCGATGCTCTACCAACTGAGCTAGAGGCCCCTGCCAGACAAATCTACCGGGCTTTTTCGGGCCGCGCGGCGACTGGCATAGTCTGGACTGCGATGACCGACGAGTTCCACAAGCCAACCCAATTCTCGGGCGCAAAGTTCGAGAGCATGATGGGCGGCGACGACCCAGCCCAGATCAGCCGTGTCGCCCATGAGACGGCGCACGCGCTGCTCGCCCGCGTGCGGTTCAGCTCCGACCCCGGAGTCGTCGAGCGGCTCGTCGCCTACACCGACGACCACGGCATCGATGCGATCGCCGAACTCTGGTCGCGCGCGAGCGCGAGATCGCTGCCGGGGGCGCTCTGGCGCATCTACCTCATGCGGGCCCTCATCCGACAGGATGCCCAGGGCACGAGCTTCTACTACCAGCGCGGCACCGAGATGGCCGCGACAATCGACCCCGTGGTCGCCGGGGCGACGAGCCCGACCGGGCCGGCCGAGATCATCCAACTCGCGGACGAGATCCTGCGAGGGGTATTCGACGGCGACTTCGGCATCGCACTGGACCGCGCGGCCGCGTTCTGCCGCGTCACGTCGACCGGAGCGGCGAGCGTCGCGGACGACATCGAGGTCACTGATCCGGCGCGCGCGACGGAGCTCACGACCAAGGCGCTGCGCCTCTCGCACACTGCGAGCGAGTTCACCGCGTGCGCTCGCTCGTGGCGAAGCGGCACACTGGATTGACGCAGCCGGCTGTGCTTAGACTGGTACTTGGCCTTCGGGCCATGGCCGGACCGCAGTAACCCCGGGCTCCAATATTCGCCGCCTAGAGCGGCCGCACGCCGAGAGGCGTTCTGCGGTTCGGCCACACCCTCACAGCCTGCTCATGCGTGCCGCCGACCAATCCAATCTGGCGTCCGCTGCGAATCAAGAGCATGACAATCGCGTGTGGTGCACCCGCGGCGCACGCGATGGTGGGGAATGTTTGGCATGCTTAGACTCGTGCCCAGCATCAGTGAACCCAGTAAGGACTTTGCGTCCGACGTGGAGAGCGTCTCGAAGGAGGCACTTCTGCATCGCATCGCGGACGGCGATCAGCAGGCGTTCAGTCGGCTGTACGACGACGTTGCCCCCCGAGTTCTCGGTCTCATCCGTCGTCTGCTCATTGATCACGCACAGTCCGAAGAAGTAGCCCAGGAAGTCTTCCTGGAGATTTGGCAGACCGCCTCTCGTTTCGACGAGAACAAGGGTGGCGCGTCAACGTGGATTCTGACAATGGCGCACAGGCGTGCCGTCGATAGAATCCGATCGTCGCAGTCCTCCCGGGATCGCGACACCAAAGTCGGAATCCGGGACTTTGCCCCGGAGTACGATCACGTATCAGAAACAGTTGAAGTCACCATCGAGCACGAGAGGGTGAAGGAGGCCATGGCGCGATTGACCGAATTGCAACGTCAGGCCGTCTCCCTCGCGTACTACGGCGGCTACAGCCACAGCGAGGTCGCGACGCTCCTCAAGGTGCCAATCGGCACGGTGAAGACCCGCCTTCGTGACGGCATGATCAGACTTCGCGATGAACTGGGAGTCGCATCGTGACCGAACGCGATGAATTGCACCTCCTCACCGGGGCGTATGCACTCAACGCCCTTGACGAGTCCGAACGGGCTGCCGTCGAAAACTACCTTGCCCAATCAGAAGAAGCCCGAACGGAGGTGACCGAATTGTCTAACACTGCAATGATGCTGGGACTCGCGTCCCCGCCGGTGACCCCATCGCCCGAGTTCAAGGCCAACCTGATGGCGCTGATTTCAGCCACCCCTCAGCTCGGGAACGAACGGGCCTCGCACGCGGAGACGGATGCCGCGGTCACGCCGCTTGTCGCCGTGCCCCCGCTTCCGACCGTCGCGGCCGACGCCGTCCCCACCAACGAGCACCAAGCCAGCATCCGCAAGATTGCCGCAGGCACCAGCCGCAGCGCCGAAACACGCGCACACGCCCGCTGGTACCGCAGGCCCATGACGATGCTCGTTGCGGCCGCGGCGGCCGTCGCGCTGTTCGCCGGCGGGACTGTCGTGGGGCAGCAGTTCACCGACGCGACCTACCAGGACGCGATGGCCCAAGCCGCGAACCTCGCGGAACTGACAGCCGCGCCCGATGTCGAACGCTCCGAGTCGTCGGTGAGCGGCGGCGGAACGGCCACCCTCGTCTGGTCCGAGTCGCTCCAGCGTTCGGCGATGATGTTCGACGCCCTCCCCGAGCTCACCGGGGACCGCGTCTACCAGCTCTGGTACATCGGCGAATCCGGCGCCGTCGGCGCAGGCACCTTCAGTGCGTCGGCAGAGCAGGACTGGCGAATACTCGAGGGCTCGATCGGCGAGGCGAGCGCCGTCGGCGTGACAGTGGAGCCGAAGGGCGGCTCCGAGCAGCCGACGACGACGCCGATCGTGGTAATCGAAGACGCCTGACCCGCAGCGCAGCAATGCCCCCGTGCCCATGAGGTCGCGGGGGCATTCGTCTGCCGGGGCCTACCCGAACTTGCCTGACACGTAATCCTCTGTCGCCTGGATACTGGGCTTGGAGAAGATCGTCGTCGTGTCGTCGTACTCGATGAGCTTGCCGGGGTAGCCGGTTCCGGCGATGTTGAAGAACGCGGTGCGGTCGGAGACACGACTCGCCTGCTGCATGTTGTGGGTCACGATGACGATCGTGAAGTCCTTCTTGAGCTCCTCAATGAGGTCCTCGATCGCGAGAGTCGAGATCGGGTCGAGCGCCGAGCAGGGCTCGTCCATGAGGATGACCTCGGGCGAGACGGCCATCGCGCGCGCGATGCACAGGCGTTGCTGCTGGCCGCCGGACAGGCCGGAGCCGGGCTTGTCGAGGCGGTCCTTGACCTCATTCCAGAGGTTCGCTCCGCGCAGCGACTCCTCGACGAGGCCGTCGCTGTCGGACTTCGACATCCGCCGGTTGTTGAGCCTGACGCCCGCGAGCACGTTCTCGCGGATCGACATCGTCGGGAACGGGTTCGGACGCTGGAACACCATGCCGACCTGGCGGCGGACGAGAACGGGGTCGACTCCCGGGCCATACAGGTTGTTGCCGTCGATCATGACCTCACCCTCGACATACGCGCCGGGGATCACCTCGTGCATGCGGTTGAGCGTGCGCAGGAACGTGGTCTTGCCGCACCCGCTCGGGCCGATGAATGCCGTGACCGTTCGCGGCTCGATCGTGAGGGTGACGTCTTCTACGGCCTTGAACTTGCCGTAGTAGACGTTGAGGTCGTTCACTTCAATGCGCTTTGACACAGGTTTCCTTTAGGTCTGACGGGTGCAGTGTTAGCGGCCGAGCTTGGGCGAGAAGAACTTCGCGATAAGCCTGGCGATGAGGTTGAGGGCCATGACGATGAGCACGAGGGTGAGGGCTGCGGCCCAGGCCCGGTCGAGGTAGGACTGCACGTCGGTGCCTGGCGTCGAGTACTGGGTGTACACGAACACGGGCAGGGTCATGATTCGGTTGTTGAACAGGTCGTAGTTCATGCTCGCCGTGAAGCCGGCGATGATGAGCAACGGTGCGGTCTCTCCGATCACCCTGGCGATCGCCAGCGTGACGCCCGTGGTGATTCCCGCGATCGACGTGGGGATGACCACCTTGAGAATCGTCAGCCACTTCGGAACGCCGAGGGCATATGCGGCCTCGCGCAGCTCGTTGGGAACGATCTTCAGCATCTCCTCCGACGACCGCACGACAACGGGGATCATGAGCAGCGACAGTGCCACCGCGCCGCCGAATCCGAACCGGATGCCGGGATCATTCGTGATCAGGGAGAAGAACGCGAACGCGAACAGTCCGGCGACGATCGACGGAATGCCGGTCATCACGTCGACGAAGAAGGTGATTGCACGCGCGACGGCACCCTGCCCGTACTCGACGAGGTAGATGGCGGTCAGCAGCCCAACGGGAACCGAGATGACGGTGGCCATGCCGGTGATCAGGAGTGTGCCCGTGATTGCGTGCAGTGCGCCGCCGCCTTCGCCGACGACGTTGCGCATCGACTGGCTGAAGAACGCGGGGTCGAACCGGGAGAGCCCGTTACCGAGCACGGTCGAGACGAGCGACAGGAGCGGGATGAGGGCGATCAGAAACGCAGTGACGACGAGCGAGGTGACCAGCCTGTTGCGCGCTTGGCGGCCCCCCTCGACCAGGAAGGAGAGTACGAAAAGCATGATGTTGAACAGCACGGTGCCGAAGAAGACCGCACCGACGATCGAGTAGTCGCCGCCTGTGCTGAGCTGAACGATCGCGAAGACCCCGGCCGCGACCGCCCAGCATCCGGCGAGGATCGCCCACGTGGCCCACTTGGGCAGCCTGCTGGCGGTGAGCGTGTTGGTTATGCCGGTGGTCGCCGGTGCGATGGAGGTGGTCACTAGTTCGCTCCAGAGAACGCCTTGCGGCGATTGACGACAAATCGGGCGATCGAGTTGATGACGAGGGTGATGATGAAGAGAATGAGGCCCGTCGCGATGAGCGCGTTGACGCCGACACCGTACGCGTCCGGGAACTTCAGCGCGATGTTTCCTGCGATCGTGGACGGGTTCGTCGAGCTCGTCAGGACGAAGCTGATCACCACCGCGGGCGAGAGCACCATGGCGACAACCATCGTCTCGCCGAGTGCTCGGCCGAGCCCGAGCATCGCGGCCGAGACGATACCGGCGCGGCCGAAGGGAAGCACGGCCATCTGGATCATTTCGAGACGGGTGGCGCCGAGGGCCAGCGCCGCCTCCTCGTGCAGTCGCGGGGTCTGCAGGAAGATCTCCCGCGAGAGCGCGGTGATGATCGGGATGATCATGACGGCAAGCACGATGGCGACGGTGAGGACGGTGCGGCCGGTGCCGGAGACCGGCGGCGCGAACAGCGGGAACCAGCCGAAGTTGGTGACGAGCCAGTCATAGAACGGCGTGAGGAACGGGGCGAGGACCTTGATGCCCCAGAGACCGAAGACGACCGAGGGAACTGCGGCGAGGAGGTCGATGACATAGCCGAGCCCCTGGGCGATGCGGCGGGGGGCGTAGTGCGAAATGAAGAGAGCGATGCCGATTGACAGTGGGAAGGCGATGAGGAGCGCGATGGCGGCGGCCCAGACCGTTCCGAAAGCGAGGGGGGCGACATAGGCCCAGAAGCTCGTCGGGGATCCCTCGAGTTCGGCCGGGTCGGCAACGAGTGCGGGGATGCTCTGAACGATGAGGAACAGGGCGACGGCCGCGAGGGCCACGAGGATGAGCACCCCGGCGATGAGGGTGCTGCCGGAGAAGATGCGGTCTGCGGGGCGGACCTTCGCGCGTGGTATCGCTGCTGTCATGGTGGTTCTTCCTGCGGCCCGTCTGCTGGGGGTGGGGGGAGGCTGAGGGGCGGGGCCCAATCGGCAAGCTGCGGCGACACGTGTCGAAGACACGGTCGCCGCAGCCAGTCGACGCGGTTTACGCTACTAGCTCATGATGTCGATTGCAGCCGTCACCTTCTCGAAGAGCGTGTCGGAGATCGGAGCCGAACCGGCATCTGCCGCGGCGACCGCCTGGCCCTCGGGGCTCGCCATGTAGGTGAAGTAGTCCTTCACGAGCGCACCCTGGTCGGAGTCGGCGTACGTTTCGCAGCCGACGAGGTAGGCGACGAGCACAACCGGGTAGGCGTCGCTGTCGGGAGTGCGGTCGAGTTCGATCGAGAGGTCGAAGTCGGGGCGTCCCTCGATGAACGGCGAGGCGTCCACAATGGCCGCTGCGGCCTCGGGGGAGTACTCGACGAACTCGGCGCCGACCTGGACGGCGACGGTTCCGAGCTCACCGGCGCGCGAGGCATCCGCGTAGCCGATGGTGCCGGTTCCGTTGGTCACCGCGTCGACGACACCGGAGGTGCCCTGTGCGGCCTCGCCGGACTCGATCGGCCAGACGCCGTCGGCTTCGTAGGTCCAGACATCGGGGGCGGCTGCAGCGAGGTAGTCGGTGAAGTTCTCGGTCGTGCCGGAGTCGTCCGAGCGGTGTACGGGGGTGATGCTCGTCGCCGGGAGCTCGACGCCCTCGTTCAGCGCGGCGATCTCCGGCGCATCCCACGACGTGATCTCGCCGGCGAAGATGCCCGCGATGGTCGCGGGGTCGAGGTTGAGCGAGTCGATGCCGTCGAGGCTGAAGATCACGGCGATCGGCGAGACGTAGAGCGGGAGCTGCACGATGCCGCTGTCGGGTGCGCACGCGGCGAAGCCGCCGGCGGCGACCTCTTCGTCGTTGAATGCGCGGTCGGTTCCCGCGAAGTCGCTGCCGCCGGCGAGGAAGGTCTCGCGACCGGCTCCGGAGCCGGAGGGGTCGTAGTTGATGGTGACACCCTCGTTGGCCGTCTGGTACTCGGCGATCCAGGTCTCCTGCGCCGCGCCGACGGCGGACGAACCCGCGCCGACCAGGGTGCCGGTGAGCTCGGAGCCCGAGTCGGACTCGGTCGGCGTGGCCCCGCCCTCGTTGGTTGCGCAGGAGGAGAGCAGGATGGTGCCGGCTATGGCGATGACGGCCGCGCGGCCGAGACGTGTGGAGTTCACGATGTTCCCTTCGGGAGGTGCTGTTTGCTGTGGTGGGCCGGTGCTGGCCCACGACGTGACGTTACTCAGTGCCCATGACCACGTTCGACTGTTTTGGTGAACGGAAGGTGAACAACCCGCGAACGCCGTACCCGCTACGGGCGTCAGAAACTGGCGGGGGAGTGCACTTCGACCGCGACGATCCCGGCGGTCGGATCGGCGACCGACAGGTGCACGACGGCGAAGTCGCCCGTCGCGAGGGATGACGCGTGGCGCAGCTCCGCGCCGCGGGGGCTGCCGGCGCACGCAGCGATCTCGTCGATGATCTCGGGAAGCACGGGCCCATGGCTGCACAGCACAGCGGTGTCCCTCTTCGCGACGCGCTTGCTGATGACGCGGTGCACATTCGCGACGCCGTCTTCGTGCGCGTCCTGGCTGATCGCGGCCGTCGCCTTGACGTCGAGCCAGAGCATTGTCGCCAGCGGCTCGATCGTGGAGATGCAGCGAGCGGCGGTGCTGCTGATGAGCTTCGTCGGTCGGTAGGCGGCGATCGCGCGTGCCGCTGCCCTGGCCTCCTCGATGCCGGCATGCTCGAGCGGCCTCGTGGAGTCGGGGCCGTTCCAGGAGCTCGCGGGGACGGCCTTGCCGTGGCGGAGGGCGACCACCGCGAAGGTGCGAAGGGTGTCGTTCTCGACCCGCGCGGCAAACCGGTCGATGAGCTCCCTGTCACGCTCGTAGCTGAGCATCGCGCGGGCCGCCTTGAGGGTGACCCACTCGGTCGAGGTGACCTCGAAACTGGGCACGAAGTTCGACGCCGCAATGGCGGCCTCGGTCGCTTCCGCGGCCCAGTAGTGCACGATCTTGTCGCGACCGGTCGGCAGAGGGTACTCGGTCTCGCCGAGCGGCGCCCCGAGGGTGACCGCGAGGCCCGTCTCCTCGAGCGTCTCGCGCACGGCCGCCTCGGGCAGCGACTCGCGGGGCTCGAGCTTGCCCTTCGGGAGGGAGATGTCTCCGCGGTTGGCGCGGTGCACGAGCAGCACGCGTGCCTTGCCGCCCGTCATCCGCCAGCACACGACGCCCGCGGCGACCACCGTCGACGGCACGGTCAGGGTCACCGGCGCACCCCCGGGCGTTTGCGCTGGGAAATCCGTCTCATCATGACGTTCTGCATGTCGCGCAGCGGCGTGCCATCGGCGGCGAGGTGGTGCCTGGTCCAGGTGCCGTCGCCCGCGAGCTTCCACGCGGCGGTGTCCTCCGACATCGCGAGGGCGAAGAGGCTCTCGACGGCGCGCAGGTGTTCCGGGCTCGTGAGCCGAACGAGCGCCTCGATCCGGCGGTCGAGATTGCGGTGCATCATGTCGGCGCTGCCGATATAGACGTTCGGGTCGCCGCCATTGTGGAAGGAGAAGATCCGGGAATGCTCGAGGTAGCGCCCCAGAACGGAGCGCACCGTGATGTTCTCGCTGAGCCCGGGCACGCCGGGCTTGAGCGTGCAGATGCCGCGGATGACCATCTGAACGGGCACACCGGCGTTGCTCGCCTCATACAGCGCATCGATGACCGCCTCGTCCACGATCGAGTTGAGCTTGATCTGGATGCCGGAGGGGGAGCCGGCCAGCGCGGCCGCAGTTTCGGCCCTGATGGCCTTGATGAGCCCCTTGCGCAGGTGCAGAGGGGCGACAAGGAGGCGCTTGAACTTCTTCTCGATCGCGTAGCCGGAGAGCTCGTTGAACAGCCTGGTGAGGTCCTTGCCGACGACGTCGTCCGCCGTCAGCAGGCCGAGGTCTTCGTACAGGCGGGAGGTCTTCGGGTTGTAGTTGCCGGTACCGATGTGGCTGTAGTGCCGCAGGCGCCCGTCCTCCTGGCGAACGACGAGCGCGAGCTTGCAGTGGGTCTTCAGGCCGACGATGCCGTACACGACGTGCACTCCTGCCTTCTCGAGCTTGCGGGCCCAGTTGATGTTCGCGGACTCGTCGAACCTCGCCTTGATCTCGACCAGGGCGAGCACCTGCTTGCCGGCCTCGGCCGCGTTGATGAGCGCCTCGACGATCGGGCTGTCGCCGCTCGTGCGGTACAGGGTCTGCTTGATGGCGAGCACATTGGGGTCGGACGCGGCCTGCTCGAGGAACGCCTGCACGCTTGTCGCGAACGACTCGTAGGGGTGGTGCAGCAGGATGTCCTGCCGGGCGATCGACGCGAAGATGTCGGCGCCAGCACCGGGTTCGGTCGGCATGAGTTGGGTCGCCGTCGTCGGAACATGCTTGCGGTACTTCAGCTGCGGGCGGTCGATCTTCGTGATGTCGAACAGGCCGGCGAGGTCGAGCGGCGCCGGCAGCCGGTAGACCTCCTGGTCGGTGATCCCGAGCTCCCGCACGAGCAGGTCGAGGGTGACCGGGTCCATGTCGTCGGTGATCTCGAGCCGGATCGGCGGGCCGAAGCGGCGCCGCAGCAGCTCGCGCTCAAGCGTTTGGATGAGGTTCTCCGACTCGTCCTCCTCGACCTGCACGTCTTCGTTGCGCGTCACCCGGAACTCGTGGTGGTCGAGGATCTCCATTCCGGGGAAGAGGTGGCTGAGGTGATTCGAGATGAGGTCTTCGAGGGGGATGAAGCGCAGCATCCCGCTTCCGTCATCCGGCAGCTGCACGAAGCGCGCGAGCACGGGCGGCACCTTGAGCCGCGCGAACTCCTCGCGGTCGGTCTTGGGGTTGCGGATGCGCACCGACAGGTTCAGCGAGAGCCCGGAGATGTAGGGGAACGGATGTGCCGGGTCGACGGCGAGCGGCATGAGCACCGGGAAGATCTGCGACGAGAAGATCTCCTCGACTCGCACCCGGTCGGCCGGGCCGAGGTCGGCCCAGGTCTCGATGTGGATGCCCGCCTCGTCGAGGGCGGGCTTCACGAGGTCGGTGAAGGCGGCGGCGTGCCGGGTCTGCAGCTCGTGGGCGCGCGCGGCGATGTCGCTCAGCACGTCGCCCGGAGCACGGCCGACGTTCGTCGGAACGGCCAGGCCTGTCACGATCCGGCGTTTGAGGCCAGCGACGCGCACCATGAAGAACTCGTCGAGGTTGCCCGCGAAGATCGCGAGGAAGTTGGCCCGCTCGAGGAGCGGCAGGTCGGGGTCTTCGGCGAGCTCGAGAACCCGGGTGTTGAACGCAAGCCAGCTCAGCTCGCGGTCGAGAAACCGGTCGGGCGCGAGGGCGCCCGTGTCGGACCAGGTCCACTCGTCGTCGTACTCGTCGTCAAGGAAGTCCGCGCCGACGGCGGCGACCACGGGATAGATGTCGCTGTCCATCCGACCATCATGACAGCATGCCGCCGCCGCCCCTGTGCGAATTCGCTAACGGGGTGTGAACCGCGCGCGCAGGTGCCGTTCAGCTCGCGCTGGCGGGCCGCGACGAGTACTGGATGTCGATCGAGTGATCGACGAAACCGACTGAACGGTACAGGGCAACGGCCGCGGTGTTCTCCGCCTCAACGTAGAGGTTCGACTCGCGGATGCCGCGCGCTGCGAGCCGCTGGAGACCGGCGGCGACGAGGCCCCTGCCGAGGCCGCGGCCCTGGGCGGCAGGGGAGACCCCGACGGCGTAGAACTCGCCGATCCCGCCCTCGACCTTGAGCCAGCAGAATCCGATCATCGAGCCGTCGTCGCCCGAGGCGATCAGGAAGTCGGCCGGCTCGAACCACGACTCGGCTTTGCGCGCGTCGAGGTCGGCCTGGCTGAGGGCGCCCTGCTCCGCGTGGTCGGCGAAGGCCAGCGCGTTGAGTGCGATCCACTCGGCGTCATCGGCGCCGGGCTGGAAGGCGCGCACCTCGGTGGCGCCGCCGGGCGCGCGCACCGGGCTCAGCCGCAGCTGCAGCAGTTCGCGCACCGGCTCCAGGCCGGAGCGGGCGGCGAGGCTGCGGGCGTCCGGGTGGTCGCCGTGGGCCCAGATCAATGCGTTGCCGCCCGACCGGGCCAGCACATCCGCGAGCAGGCGCGCGCCGAGCCCGCGGCGTCGGCGGTCCGGGCTCACGACGATCTCGGCCTCCGCCGGCGCAGCTCCCGTCGTCATAATCGCGATGCCCGAGATCACGCCGTCGACCTCAATGGCGGCGCCGAGCCTCGCCCCCGCCCACAGGTCCACGAGGGACTGGTCGGAGAACGGCGGCTGCCCGTCGGCGCGTGTCGCCGCAGCGATCAGCAGCGCGAGACGGTTGGCGTGCTCGGCCACGGTCGGGTCGAGCGGAATGAGCAGGTCAGGCATGGACGGACTGGCCGCGGAGCTCGTCGTCGTCGTGCAGGTTGAACCGGTAGCCGACGTTGCGCACGGTTCCGATGAGCGACTCGAGGTCGCCGAGCTTCGCGCGCAGGCGCCGCACGTGCACGTCGACGGTGCGGGTGCCGCCGAAGTAGTCGTAGCCCCACACCTCGCTGAGCAGCTGCTCGCGGGTGAACACGCGCGACGGGTGCGTGGCGAGGAAGCGCAGAAGCTCGAATTCCTTGAAGGTGAGGTCGAGCGGACGCCCGTGGACTTTCGCTGAGTAGCTCGCCTCGTCGATCACGACGCCCGAGGCGTGGATCTTATGGCTCATCTGGTCCTGCGACTGGCGAGCGATGACGAGGCGGATGCGGGCGTCGACCTCCGCCGGACCGGCGTTCTCGAGGATGACGTCGTCGATGCCCCACTCCGCGTTGACGGCCGTGAGCCCGCCCTCGGTGAGCACGAGCAGCAGCGGCACGTTGATGCCGGTGGTCTTGAGGATCTTGCACAGCGACTTCGCACTCGCAAGGTCCTGGCGGGCGTCGACCAGCAGCAGGTCGCAGCTCGGCGCGTTGATCAGCTGCGCGGGCTCCGCCGGGATCTGGCGTGTCTTGTGGCTGAGCAGGCCGAGGGCGGGGAGCACCTCGCTGTTGACCGCAGGGGTCAATATCAACAGCTGTGCCACGCGTCCTCCAGAAGGGCCGAGTCTGCAGTCTATAAGTCCAGGGAGACCCGGCATCGCGGCGAAGTCGCCGCCGCACACCGAAGTGCGGGCGGTAGGGCACAATTGGAGCATGGCGGCTCACCTCAGCACGGCGATCCCCGTGTGGGTTGCGGCGGCGATCGGAGCGCTCCTCATCGGGGTTTTCGCCCCGACCGACGAGTACCTGGTCTGGATTCCGGTCGCCATGGCATCGGCCGTGCTGATGACCTTCGTCATCCAGGTCGCGACGACCCAGAAGAAGGGGCTCGTCGACCGGATCATGCTCAGTGTTGGCGGCGCCATCCTCGTGCTCGCCGCCGCGACCGGCGTGCTGAGCCTCGTCGCCGCCGGGTGAGGTTAGAATCGGATCATGTCTCTCCTCGCAATCGAGCTGTTCTTCGTCGGCCTTCTTGTGCTCGCGTCGCTGTCGATCGGGTACATCTCGGTGCTCGTGGTCTACAACCTCTACAAGGGCCAGCGCTGACGCCCACCGCAATCCGGGAGTTGTCATGATCGAACTCGACTCCAATCTTCCCGCCGAGCTGGTCCCGCTCTCATGGCTCCTCGGCGTCTGGGAGGGCACCGGCGTGGTCAATTACGACACCGGCGACGGCCTCCGCAACTACGAGTTCGGGCACCGGCTGAGCTTCAGCCACGACGGCCTCCCGCACCTCAACTACACCTCGTACACCTGGCTCCTCGACGAGGGCCTGACGCCGCTCGCGACCGAGACCGGCTACTGGCGGCTCAGTCGCCCCGCGACCGAGGCCGACCCCGGCCCCGGTCTCCTGCCCGGCGTCGGGGTGACGCCGTTCACGACCGCGAGCGCCGTCGAGACGCTGCGCAACCCGGGCAATGCGTTCGACATCGAGGTGTCGATCCTCCACCCCGGTGGCGTGAGCGAGCTCTACATCGGCGAGGTCAAAGGGCCCCGCATCGACCTCGCGACCGACGCGGTGCTGCGTTCGGTCAACTCCAAGGAGCACGCGGCCTCGACGCGGCTCTACGGACTCGTCGAGAACCACCTGCTCTGGGCCTGGGACATCGCCGCGCTCGGCCAGGGTTTGCGCACCCACGCCTCAGGAAGGCTGTCCCGTGACGAGTGAATTTCTGGGGCTCCCCGGCGCCGTCGAGGCTACCGGAGCAGACGCGGGCGTGGCCGCCCACTACGGCGACCCGTTCCGTGAGCAGCGGGCGCTCGCCCGCGGCGAGGCGGTCGTGGACCTGTCGCACCGAGCCGTGCTCTCGGTCTCGGGAAGTGACCGGCTGAGCTGGATCGACTCGATCACCAGCCAGGCGGTCACGGGCATGCGGCCGGGCGAGTCGAGCGAGACGCTGCTGCTCGACCAGCACGGACACCTCGAGTACGCGGTCGGGCTGCTCGACGACGGCGAGACCCTGTGGATGCTGCTCGAAGCGTCCGAGGCTCCCGGCCTGCTCGACTGGCTCACCAAAATGCGCTTCATGCTGAGGGTCGAGCCGACCGACCGCTCCGCCGAGTTCGCCGTCATCGGCGCCGTTGGCGACGCAGGCCTCCCGGCCGCTGCCCCCGCCGGGGTGCCGCTCATCTGGCGTGACCCGTGGACGTCGGTCGCGCCGGGCGGGCACCAGTACGCCGCGGCTGACGGGCATCCGGCTGCCGACTGGCACTGGACCCAGACCATCGTCCCCCGCACCGCCCTCGCCGAGATCGCGGCGACGCGGCCCGCTGCGGGGCTTCTCGCGGCCGAGGCGCTCCGGATCGCAGCCTGGCGCCCGCGGGCCGCGACCGAGGTGGACGAGCGGAGCATCCCGCACGAGCTCGACTGGCTGCGCTCCGCGGTGCACCTCACGAAGGGCTGCTACCGCGGCCAGGAGACCGTGGCCAAGGTGCACAACCTCGGGCATCCGCCCCGCCGCCTCGTGATGCTGCACCTCGACGGATCGGATGCCGTGTTGCCGCAGCCCGGCGACGAGGTGATGCTCGGCGACAAGTCCGTCGGAAAGGTCACCTCCTCGGCGATCCACTTCGAGCTCGGGCCGATCGCTCTCGCCGTGCTCAAGCGCTCCGCCGACCCGGCCAGCACACTCACGGTCGCCACGGGTGACACGAGGGTCGCGGCGGCGCAGGAGATCATCGTGCCTCCGGATGCGGGTGCGACGGCCGGTGTTCCGCGGATCCCGCGGCTCGGTGCCGTGCGCCGCTGACATGGCGGCCTCCCGCTCGGCCGATGGCGCGATGCGACGGCTCGAACGGTCCCTGCGGCGCCGCATCGAGCTGACCCAGCGACTGCGCCGGGTTCGCAACTCGATCCCCGCGGCCGTGCAGATCATGGTCGCCGCCACCGCGTCGTTTCTGATCGCCCGTTTCCTGCTCGGCCACGACTCCCCGGTCGTCGCGGTCACCGTGACGATCACCGCCCTCGGTTTCGCCCGGGATGCGAGCCCGCGGCGGGTTCTCGACATCGTCGTCGGCATCCTGATCGGCATCAGCCTGAGCGAGCTCATGCTGATCCTCGTCGGGTCGGGAACCTGGCAGCTCGCTCTCGTGCTCGTGATGACCCTGCTCGTGGCGAGGTTCATTTCGCCGAGCGCGGCGTTCGCGGTCGCGGCGGGGGTGCAGTCGATGCTCGTGATGGTGCTTCCGCCGCCGGAGGGAGGGGTCTTCGTCCGGAGCCTCGATGGCGTTGTCGCCGGCGTCGTGGCGCTCCTCGTGACCGCGCTCATTCCGCGCGACCCCCGGCGTGCGGCCGAGCGCGACGCGAAGAAGCTGTTTGCGACGCTCGACGAGGCGCTCGGCACCCTCGTCGTCGCGCTCGAGACTGCCGACGAGCCGGCCGCGGACCTCGCGCTCACCCGGCTGCGCCGCACGCAGCAGATCATCGACGAGTGGACGACGTCGCTCGGTTCGGCGATCGGCATCGCGAGAATCTCCCCGTTCTTGCGTCGGCACCTGCCAGAGCTGCGCGCCCAGTGGCGACTGCTGAGCTGCCTCGATCTCGCCTCGAGGCATCTGCGGATCATCACCCGCCGAGCCGACTTCCTCGTGCGCGACGGCAGGGAGAGGCCGGAACTCGCGACGCTCATCACCGACGTTCGGACGGGCATCCGCCTGTTGCGGACTGATCAGGAGCAGGCGCGCGAGCATCTCACCGAGGTCGCCTGGCGGTTGTCGCCGGAGGCCGTCCTGCCCGGGTCGGAGCTGACCGAGTCGGTGCTCGTGCTGCTGATCCGCCCGCTCATCGTCGATCTCCTGACCGCGACGGGCATGAACGCCAGCGACGCGAGGAAGTCGCTCCCCGAGCCCTAGCGAGGGGTCCTCCGGGTGGGCGCAGCTACCGCGCGTGCCAGTCGAAGTCGAGCGGCTCGACCGCCGACCACGGCACGGTCAGCTCGCCAAGCCTCCACCGGTTGAGCCCGCCGAGCACCGGCCAGCCGTCGGAGGCGAGACCGCGCACGGTGCCGATCCAGCGCTGCCTCGGCGAGAAGCTCGCCAGCGCCGCAGTGAACTGCCAGTGGCGGTCGAGGCCCTGTAGGAAATCGTGGATGCGCTCGCCCGGCACGTTGCGGTGGATCAGCGCCTTCGGCAGCCGCTCGGCGACGATCGAGGGCTTCTCCAGCCCGTCGAGCCGGAGGCTGACCGTGAGGCTGGTCGGGCCGGTTGCCCCGACATTCGCCCAGCTGGCGACCCGGCCGACTTCGTTGCAGGTGCCCTCGACGAGCACGCCGCCCGGCGCGAGCCGCGCGGTCATCCGTCGCCACTGCTCGAGAACCCCCGACTCGTCGTACTGGCGCAGCACGTTGAAGGCGCGGATGACGTTCGCCGAGCGGCCGCCGAGTGGAACCTCGAACCCGCCGAGTCGGAACGCGACTCCAGGCCGGGCAGACACCGTCGCCCGCGCGACCCGCTCGGGGTCGATCTCGACCCCGACGACCTCGACGGCAGGGCGCAGCCGGGCGAGGCGGTGGTGCAGCTCGAGCGTGGTCGTGGCCGACGCGCCGAACCCGAGGTCGACGACAAGGGGGGCGGGCTCGCTCAGGAACGCGGGGAGCTGCGCGATCCACCGGTCCACGCGCCGCAGGCGGTTCGTGCCCGTCGTGCCGCGAGTGACTGAACCGATGGGCATTGCCCCATTCTCCCCTGCGACCGGTTCGCGATCGGAACCCGGGCCGTCGATAAGCTTGCCGCATGACCTACACCCTCATTCTTTTGCGCCACGGGCAGTCCACCTGGAATCAGGAAAACCTCTTCACCGGTTGGGTGGATGTGCCATTGAGCGACCTCGGCGCGCAGGAGGCCCGCCGCGCAGGCGAGCTGCTCGTGTCGTCCGGCATGCTTCCCGACGTCCTGCACACCTCGGTGCTCAAGCGCGCGATCCAGACCGCCAACATCGCCCTCGACGTCGCCGACCGCGACTGGATCGACGTGCGCCGGTCGTGGCGCCTGAACGAGCGTCACTATGGCGCCCTGCAGGGCAAGGACAAGGCGCAGACCCTCGCCGAGTACGGACCGGAGCAGTTCAAGACCTGGCGCCGCTCGTTCGACGTGCCGCCGCCTCCCCTCGACGACGACGACAAGTACTCCCAGGCGCACGATCCCCGCTACGCGACTCTCGGCGACGACCTTCCGCGCACCGAGTCGTTGAAGCTCGTGATCGATCGGATGCTGCCGTACTGGGAGTCCGACATCAAGCCCGACCTGGCCGCGGGCAAGAACGTGCTCGTGACCGCCCACGGCAACTCGCTGCGCGCCCTCGTGAAGCACCTCGACGGTATCTCCGACGCCGACATCGCCGACCTGAACATCCCGACCGGCATCCCACTGCTCTATGAGCTCGATACGGATTTCGCTCCCGTGAAGCCGGGCCGGTACCTCGACCCGGAGGCCGCCGCCGCCGGGGCCGCCGCGGTGGCCGCGCAGGGCAAGAAGTAGCCAGCAGCACGAAAAAGGGGAGGGACGCCGCGTGCGTCTCTCCCCTTTTTTTTCGCCCGGGGGCGGTGTGTGCTCAGCTATCGGATCCGACGAGGTCGCCGGTCGCGAGGTACTGGATGTTCTTGGCGATCGTGACCGCGTGGTCGGCGAAGCGCTCGTGGTACCGGCTCGCGAGGGTCGCGTCGACAGTGTCGACCGCCGCGCCCTTCCAGGTCTCACCGAGTACCGCGTCGAACACGCTCACGTGCAACTCATCGATACGGTCGTCCTCGTTGCGGATCTCCTCGGCGAGCATCACGTCTTCCGACTTGAGCAGCTCGGTGAGCTTCTTCGCGATCGCGACGTCGAGCGTGCCCATCTCGTGGAACGTCGAGCGAAGGCTCTTCGGAATGACTTTCTCCGGGAAGCGGTACCGGGCAAGCTGCGCGATGTGCTCGGCGAGGTCACCCATCCGCTCGAGAGACGCACTGATCCGCAGGGCGCTCACCACGATGCGGAGGTCCCGGGCGACGGGCTGCTGCCGCGCGAGGATGTTGATGGCGAGCTCATCGAGGGCCTTCGCGGCGCTGTCGATCCTGCTGTCGCCCGCGATGACCTTCTCGGCGAGCGTGACATCTGACTCATTGAACGCGCGGGTCGCGTTCTCGATCGAGAACTCGACGAGTGTGGCCATCTCAACGAGACGGTCCTGCACCTCGCGCAGTTCCTGCTGGAATACTTCGCGCATGTTTCCCCTTCGTGGCGGACGTACGGCACCCGACCAATCCAACCTACCCTGCGCGATGCCGGTTAACATTTGGTGATGCTCGGCTGAACTTTACCCAAAGTAGCCGGTCGGCCGGGCATCGGCAGTCAGGCGGGCCGAGCAGAGTTACTAATCTGTTCACATGGACTCCACCTGGTTGGTGCCCGTGTCGCTGGCCTTCGGATTCCTCGTGGGCACCGGCTTGGTCAGCCTGATGCACTTCGCCGCACTGCGGGGCGAGCGCGCGCACGACGTCGTGAACTCCAGCGTGCCCGACGGGGTCGACGCGGTCATCGACGCACTCGAATCTGCCGGCATTGTCGTCGACCCCTCCAATGTCGTCGTCAAGGCGTCGCCGGGGGCGCTCGCGTTCGGGCTCGTCGGGAACAACTCCCTCGTGCATCCGGAGCTCACCGAGATGGTCAACCGGGTGCGGCGCAGCGGCGAGGCGCTCACCGACGAAGTCGAACTCTCCCGCGGCCCGTTCGGCGAGGCCAACATCGTGCTGTCGGTCCGGGTGGCCCGGCTTGGCTCGCGCTACGTGCTCCTACTGGCCGAGGACCGCACCGAATCGCACCGACTCGACGCCGTGCGCCGCGACTTCATTGCGAACATCAGCCACGAACTCAAGACCCCGATCGGCGCCGTCGGCTTGCTCGCCGAGGCACTGCAGGCCGCCTCGAGCGAACCCGACCAGGTGCGCCGATTCGCCAAGCGGCTGACGAAGGAGTCCGAGCGGCTGGCACGGATCACGCAGGAGATCATCGAACTCTCCCGCCTGCAGGCCGCTGACGCCCTCACCGAGGCCGAGATCGTCTCCATCGACCGGGTCGTCTCCCTGTCCCTCGACGAGACGAAGGTTGCCGCCGAGGCCAACAACGTCACGGTCGTCGGCGGGAAGAACACCGGCGCGCTCGTCTACGGGGACGAGGCGCTCCTCGTGACCGCGTTGCACAACCTCATTGCCAACGCGATCCAGTACTCCCCGCGCGGCTCGAGGGTCGGTGTCGGGGTGCGTAACTCCGACGGCGTGGTCGAGATCGCGGTCACCGACCAGGGTGTCGGTATCCCCGAGGACGAGCTCCACCGGGTCTTCGAGCGGTTCTTCCGCACCGACCCCGCCCGGTCCCGCCGCACCGGCGGTTCCGGCCTCGGGCTCAGCATCGTCAAGCACGTCGTCGAGAACCACGGCGGCGACGTGCGGGCGTGGTCCCAGCTCGGGCGCGGCTCCACCTTCACAATTCGACTGCCGGAAGCATCCCGCGCCATGGCAACAGCAGGAGACAAGAGATGACCAGCATCCTCATCATCGAAGACGAATCATCGCTCAGCGAGCCCCTCGCCTTCCTGCTCGAACGGGAGGGCTACACGACGGCGATCGCCAAGGATGGCCCGGCGGGCCTGGACGCCTTCGACCGCGGCGCCTTCGATCTCCTTCTCCTCGACCTCATGCTGCCCGGGCTTCCCGGCACCGAGGTCTGCCGGGAGATCCGTACCCGCTCGCAGGTGCCGATCATCATGCTCACGGCGAAGGACAGCGAGGTCGACATCGTCGTCGGCCTCGAACTGGGCGCCGACGACTACGTCACCAAGCCCTATTCCACCCGGGAGCTGCTCGCGCGCATCCGGGCGGTCATGCGTCGCCGGATCGACCTCGAAGAGGACCGCGGTGATGTTCTGGAGGGTGGCGACGTGCGCATGGACCTCGAGCGCCACACCGTCGCCGTGAGCGGTCGGGAGCTCGCGATGCCGCTGAAGGAGTACGAGCTGCTCGAGCTGCTGATGCGCAACTCCGGCCGCGTGCTCACCCGCGGCCAGCTCATCGACCGGGTGTGGGGCGCCGACTACTTCGGCGACACCAAGACCCTCGACGTGCACATCAAGCGCATCCGGTCGAAGATCGAGCGCGTGCCGAGCGAGCCGGTCATGCTCGTGACCGTGCGCGGCCTCGGCTACCGCTTCGAGGGCTGAGCAGGCGGGATGCCCGCCTCCCGCTGCCTGTTACTCGCCGGGGACGAGGTCGGCGTACTCGTTGAGCGCACCGTCGAGCACGGGAACGTCCAGCTCCTGGCCCTCCTCGTCACCGTACTGGAAGTAGACGGGGAAGAGCGAGCCCGGCTGGGCGTCGACGCCCTCGAGGGCCAACACGTCTGCCTCGGCGCCGAGCGATACTGTTTCGCCAGCGGGCACGGAGACGGTTCGCTCGACGCGTCCCGACTCGGCGTCCCACGACACGGCGAGCTGCACGCCCGTGTCGCCGGAGTTGACCAGGGCGACCACGAGTGCCGCTGTCTCACCGTCCTCGGTGAGGAGGAGTGCGTTGCGCACCTGCACGTCGCCCACCTCGGCGCCGATCCCGTCGCTGGGGTCATAGGTGAGCTGCGTGGCCTGGACCGCGCCGAATGTGCACCCGGACAGGCTTGCCGCAATGAGGCCCGCAAGCACAATGGATGTCGCGCGTAGTCGCACAGGTCCCTCCGGAGACAGATAGTCGATAGGCAAAATCGAGAGTGGGAATTCAGCCGCCGTTCCGCAAGAGAATTCGAGCCCGAGTTTAGCCTACCGAGGGTTTTGTCAAGCCTCGAGGTAAGGCCATCCTTACTGGGAAATCGCTGTGGTAAACTAGGCTCCGCAGAATGGAGTTCCATCAATGCTTTTTGAGGTCGGCGAAACCGTCGTATACCCCCACCACGGTGCAGCAACAATCACCGAAGTGAAGACCCGCATGATCAAGGGCGAAGAGAAACTGTATCTCAAGCTCAACGTGACCCAGGGTGATCTGACCATCGAAGTGCCCGCGGACAACGTCGACCTCGTCGGCGTCCGCGACGTCATCGGCAAGGAAGGCCTCGACCGCGTGTTCGACGTGCTCCGCGCGCCGTTCACCGAGGAGCCGACCAACTGGTCAAGGCGCTACAAGGCGAATCTGGAAAAGCTCGCCTCCGGGGATGTCATCAAGGTGTCTGAGGTCGTTCGCGACCTGTGGCGCCGCGACCAGGACCGTGGGCTGTCGGCCGGCGAGAAGCGGATGCTCGCGAAGGCACGCCAGATCCTGATCTCCGAGCTCGCGCTCGCAGAGAAGACCGACGAAGAGAAGGCCTCGAGCGTTCTCGACGAGGTCCTCGCGTCATAACCATCCCGACCGAACAGCACGTGCCCGAGTGGGCGATCGGCGTGATCATCGTCGCGGCCGGAAGCGGCACCCGCCTCGGACTCGGCACGCCCAAGGCGCTCGTCCCGGTCGTGGGCACGTCGATCCTCGAGCGCGCCCTGCGCCCGGTGTTCGGCATGCGCGCACCGGCGCAGGTTGTCGTCGTCGCGCCCGCAGAGCAGCTCGCCGAGGCGCGCGTGCTCTGCCAGGGCGTCGCGGGCGACGCGGGCGACCACCTCACGGTCGTCGCTGGCGGCAGCACCCGGCAACAGTCTGTCGCTGCCGGCCTCGCTGCGCTCGACGGGTCGGTGCGCACGGTGCTGGTGCACGACGCCGCCCGTGCGTTCACCCCGTCGATCCAGTTCGAGCTCGTCGCGTCGGCGGTCGAGGAGACCGGAGCCGGAGTCATCCCCACCCTCCCGATCAGCGACGCGATCAAACAGGCGGATGCCGCCGGCGCGGTGGTGCGCAGCCTCGACAGGTCCGAACTCGTGGCCGCGCAGACCCCGCAGGGGTTCCCCCGCGCCGACCTCGTCGCCGCCTACGCCGCCGCGACCGAGGAGTACACCGACGACGCGGCACTGTTCGCGGCAGCCGGGCATCCGGTCTCGATCATCGCGGGCGACGTGCTCGCCTTCAAGATCACCACCCCGTGGGATCTCCGCCGCGCCGAGGCACTGGCCCGCGAGTCCGGCGGCAGCATCGCGGCCGTCCGCACGGGCGTCGGGATCGACGTGCACGCCTTCGACGAGGGCAGCCCCCTCTGGCTCGGCGCCCTGCACTGGCCCGGCGAGCCCGGGCTCTCCGGCCACAGCGACGGCGACGTGCTCAGTCACGCGATCTGCGACTCGCTCCTGTCGGCCGCCGGCCTCGGCGACATCGGCTCGCGGTTCGGCACCGACGACAACCGTTACGCGGGCGCGCACGGCGACATCTTCCTCCGCGAGACGGTCGCCATCCTGACCGGCGCGGGATTCGAGATCGGCAACGTTGCGGTGCAGGTCGTCGCGCGCCGCCCGAAGCTCGCCGCCCGCCGGGCCGAGCTCGAGGCCCACCTCGGCGGCCTCGTCGGCGCGCCCGTGAGCGTGTCGGCGACGACGACCGACGGGCTCGGCTTCACCGGCAGGGGGGACGGCATCGCCGTCGTCGCTACCGCCCTCGTGCAGCGCAGTCGTTAAGCTGTCCCAGTGACCCTGCGCCTCTACGACTCCAAGTCACAGACCCTGCTCGACTTCGCACCGGTGACCCCGGGGCACGTCGGCATCTACGTCTGTGGTCCGACGGTGCAGTCTTCGCCGCACATCGGACACCTCCGCTCCGCCCTCGTCTACGACCAGTGGCGGCGGTGGCTCACCTACCGCGGCTTCGATGTGACCCTCGTGCGCAACGTCACCGACATTGACGACAAGATCCTCGACCGCGCCTCCGGCACGATCGAGCAGTGGTGGGCGCTCGCCTACCGCTACGAGCTGGAATTCAGCGCGCAGTACGCCCGCCTCGGCATCCTGCCCCCGACCTACGAGCCGCGTGCGACCGCGAGCGTGCAGCAGATGCAGGATCTCATCGTCGAGCTCGTCGAGCGGGGGCACGCGTACCCGGCCGACGACGCCTCCGGTGACGTGTACTTCGACACCCGCTCCTGGCCCGCCTACGGCGAGCTCACCCGCCAGCGGCCCGCCGACATGATTGCGGCCGCCGACGCGGACCCGCGGGGCAAGCGCGACGAGCGTGACTTCGCCCTGTGGAAGGGGACGAAGCCCAGCGAGCCGATTTCGGCATCGTGGCCGTCGCCCTGGGGTGCAGGCCGACCCGGCTGGCACATCGAGTGCTCCGCGATGGCATCGCGGTACCTCGGAGACCAGTTCGACATCCACGGCGGAGGCCTTGACCTGCGCTTCCCGCACCACGAGAACGAGCTCGCCCAGTCGAGCGCCGCCGGCCGCCCGTTCGCCAACTACTGGGTGCACAACGGGCTCGTCAACGTCACCGGACAGAAGATGTCGAAGTCTCTCGGCAACTCGATCTTCGCCGCCGAGTTCCTTGAGTACGCGGCGCCGCTCGTCGTGCGCTACTATCTCGGCTCCGCCCACTACCGGTCCACGATCGACTACCACGATGGCTCGCTGATCGAGGCGGAAGCGGCCCTCGAGCGCATCGAGGTATTCCTGCACCGCGCCGAACGCCGACTCGCGGGCACCCGGTTCGAGGGCGGTGGGGTCGAGATCGTGCCCGCGGCCTTCGCCCTCGCGATGGACGACGACCTCGCCATTCCCCAGGCGCTCGGGGTGCTCCACGAGCACGTCCGGGCGGGGAACGCCGCCCTCGACTCCGAGAACCTCGCCGTCGCCGCAACGCTGCGCGGAGAGGTGTTCGCGATGACCGAGGTGCTCGGCATCAACCCACTCTCGCCCGAATGGCAGCGTGACGACGACTCGCGCGCAGCCTCGGCGCTCGATGCACTCGCGCGGACGTTACTCGAGCAGCGAGAGGCCGCACGCACCACACGCGACTTCGGCGCGGCCGACCGAATCAGAAATGACCTGGCCGCCGCCGGCATCCAGATCGAAGACACCCCGACGGGGCCCAATTGGAGTTTTGAATAATGAAGAGCAGCGGCAACAAGCCACGCGCCGGAGCAGTGCGCAAGACCCGTAAGGGCCCGCAGGTCGGCTCGGGCGGCCAGGGGCGTCAGGCGCTCGAAGGCAAGAAGCCCACCCCCAAGGCCGAGGACCGGCCGTACCACCCCGCGGGCAAGCGCAAGGCCGCCCAGGAGCGCTTCGTCGGTGCCGGCGGGCGCTCGGGCGGCGCCCCGCGCACTGACAACACGCAGCGCCCGCAGCAGCGTCGCGGCAAGCCGGCCGGCTCCTCGGGAGCCGCCGCGGACATCGAGGTCGTCACCGGCCGCAACTCGGTCGTCGAGGCGCTGCGCGCGAACATCCCCGCATCCACCCTCTACGTCGCCACGCGGATCGAGGTGGATGACCGGGTCAAGGAGATCCTCAACCTCGCCACGAAGCGCGGCCTGCCGATCCTCGAGGTCATGCGCCCGGAACTCGACCGCCTCGCGGGCTTCGACTCGGTGCACCAGGGCGTCGCCCTCAAGGTGCCGCCGTACGAGTACGCGCACCCCATCGAGCTGCTCGACAAGGTCATCTCCCGCGGCCAGGTGCCGCTGTTCGTCGCCCTCGACGGCATCACCGACCCGCGCAACCTCGGCGCGATCATCCGGTCCGTCGCGGCCTTCGGCGGCCAGGGCGTCATCGTGCCGCAGCGCCGGTCGGTCGGGCTCACGGCATCCGCGTGGAAGACCTCCGCCGGCGCCGCCGCACGCACGCCCGTCGCGATGGCCGCGAACCTCACCCAGACCCTCAAGGCACTCAAGGAGCGCGGCGTGTTCGTGCTCGGCCTCGACGGCGGGGGAGACGTGGAGCTGCCCGGGCTGACCTGGGCCAAGGAACCGCTCGTGATCGTCGTCGGAAGCGAGGGCAAGGGCCTGTCGCGCCTCGTGACCGAGACCTGCGACGCGATCGTGTCGATTCCGATCAACTCGTCGACCGAGTCGCTCAATGCCGGCATCGCGGCATCCGTCACGCTGTACGAGATCTCGAAGTTGCGGGCCAAGAAGAAGTAGCGCCCAGCCCGCGCTCGACTGGGCTTTCATTATTCAGGAGTCTGGCGGTTGCAGTGACGCCGACGAGACCGGCAGCCTCATGAAATGCGTCACACAGGTGGGTTGGCGCATTTTCTGTCGGATGTGAGTCATCTGGCCGAAGATACTGCGGCTGGCCGCCCTGTCACTCCTGAATGATGAAAGCTGCGGGCGCGAACGGTGACGCGGGTGAAGCGGCTGCGGCGTCAGACCCGCGCGCGCCAGTCGTCCTCGTCGATGACCTCGACGGGCAGCGTCAGTGTGTCCGTCACTGGATCGATCATGGTCGCCTCGTCGCGGCGGAACCTCAGAACGTTCTCGATATAGGAGCCGACCGCTTCGGCAAGGGGCACGTCGCGGCTCTCGTTCTGCGACAGGTACCAGCGGTGCTCGAGCATCTGGTGGTACATCTCCGCGGGCTCGAGGCGCCCCTTGAGATCCCTCGGGATCGCGCGCACGACGGGCTCGAACACCGTCGCGAGCCACTCGTGCGCGACCATCTCCTCGTCGAGGTCCCTACCGGTGAGGGTCGCGGCGTAGGAGTCGAGGTCGTTGAGCAGCCGCCTGGCCTGGTTCTCCTGCGCATCGAGGCCGGTCAGCCGCAGCAGGCGCCGGGAGTGGTGCCCGGCGTCGACGACCTTCGGCTGGATCCGCACCTGGGTGCCCGTGTCGTCCGTTTTGATCGCGAGCTCCTCGATGTCGAAGCCGAGGTTGTTGAGGCGTTCGACGCGCTGGCTGATGCGCCAGCGCTCGGACGACGCGAACGACTCGGATCCGGTGAGCTCCGTCCAGAGGCTGCGGTACGCCGCGACGATGCCGTCGCTCACCTCCACCGGGTCGAGGGAGTCGTCGGTGCGCCCGCCCGCGGCGAGGTCGAGCAGTTCGCCGGCGATGTTGACGCGGGCGATCTCGAGGTCGTTCTCGCGCTGCCCGTTCGAGAGCCCGTTGTAGAGCTGGCCCGTCTCGGCGTCGACGAGGTAGGCGGCGAACGCGCCGGCGTCGCGACGGAAGAGGGTGTTCGACAGCGACACATCGCCCCAGAAGAAGCCGATCATGTGAAGGCGCACAAGCAGCACCGCGAGGGCGTCGACGAGGCGGGTGGCGGTGTCGTCGCGCAGGCGCTGCGAGTAGAGGGCCCGGTAGGGGAGCGAGAACTTGAGGTGCCGCGTCACGAGAACGGCCTCGAGGGGCTCGCCGTCGTCGTCGGTTCGGTTGGTGATGACCGCGATCGGGTCGACGCAGGGCACATCCAGTCGCTGCAGGCTGCGGAGCAGCTCGTACTCGCGGCGGGCGAGCTCGACCGAGGTCTCCTTGATGGCGATGACGTAGCCGCTGAGATGAACGAAGCGCACGAGGTGCCGGGAGATCCCCTTGGGCAGCGCGGCGATGCTGTCTTCAGGCCAGGTGTCCAGCGGACGGTTCCATGGCAGGTCGAGCAATGCGGGGTCGACGATGGCCGACGTGATGTTGAGCGAGCCGCTCATGGAATGATCCTGACTGAGTTGAGGGGCCGAACGAAGGCGAGCCTGCCGAGATCTCGTGTACTGCAGATCTCGACAGGCTCGACCGGTGGTGCTGTGCTGCTAGACGGTGATCGGCTTGTTGAGGCGAAGGCCCGACTCCACGTCGAAGACGTGGATGTGCTTGGGCTCCGGGGTGATGAAGACCGTGTCGCCGGCGTGCGGGTGGATGCGTCCGTCGACGCGCGCGACGATGTCGACGCGGCTTCCCTCGATGTCCGCGTGACCGTAGAGGTAGCCGTCGGCTCCGAGCTCTTCGACCAGGTCGACCTCGACCGAGAGGCCCTCGCCCGTCGTGGAGACCATCATGTCCTCGGGGCGGACGCCGATCGTGGCCTTCTTTCCGGTGCTCGTCTGGAGAACCTCGCGCTCGACGGGAGCGATCGCCGTGCCGAACGAGATGCCGGTGTCGACGATGTTCGCCTCGAAGAGGTTCATCGCGGGCGAGCCGATGAAGCCGGCAACGAACACGTTGTTCGGCTTCTCGTACAGGTCGCGGGGCGTTCCGACCTGCTGGAGGATGCCGTCCTTGAGAACCGCGATGCGGTCGCCCATCGTGAGCGCCTCGGTCTGGTCGTGGGTCACGTAGACCGTGGTCACGCCGAGACGGCGCTGGAGCGACGCGATCTGCGTGCGGGTCTGCACGCGGAGCTTGGCGTCGAGGTTCGACAGCGGCTCGTCCATGAGGAACACCTGCGGCTGGCGCACGATCGCGCGGCCCATGGCAACGCGCTGGCGCTGGCCGCCGGAGAGTGCCTTCGGCTTGCGGCCGAGGTAGGGCTCGAGGTCGAGCAGCTTGGCGGCCTCGAGAACGCGGTTGGCACGCTCATCCTTGTTGATACCGGCGATCTTGAGCGCGAAGCCCATGTTCTCGGCGACGGTCATGTGGGGGTACAGCGCGTAGTTCTGGAACACCATCGCGATGTCGCGGTCCTTCGGCGGAACGTCCGTGACGTCGCGGTCGCCGATCAGGATGCGTCCGTCGTTGACCTCTTCGAGTCCGGCGAGCATCCGGAGCGAGGTGGACTTGCCACAGCCGGACGGTCCGACGAGGACGAGGAACTCGCCATCGGCGACCGAGAGGTCGAGGGCGTCCACTGCCGGAATAGTGGAGCCGGGGTAGAGGCGGGTTGCCTTGTCAAAAGTGACTGTGGCCATGGTTATCTTTCTCCTTCACCGGCAGGTACGTGCCGGACGATCCTTCGTGAATGGATGTGGGACGACGTGGCGTCCCGGTGCGAGCGACAGTGCTCAACATCCCCATTATGGCAGGGATTGCCCGAACTGGGGTAGGTCGCTCCCAGTCGGGGTGGTTAGGCTGAGCCGGCAGTTCTTTGGTTTCAAGGTGAGGGTTAATGACAAACGACGGCACCGGCGAAGGCCAGCTCAGCAAGAATCAGAGGCGAGTGGCCGCACGTGAGAAGGCCAAGGCGCGGCGTGACCTGCAGAGGAAGAAGGAGCGCCGCGGGCGCCTGTTCCTTCAGGGCGGACTCATTCTCGTCTCGCTGGCGATCGTCGCGACGGTCACCCTGGTCATCATCAACTCGATCAAGCCCCCGGCATCCGGCCCGCTGAACATGGCCAGCGACGGCGTGCTGGTCGGGGAGAACTTCGAGGTCGAGAGGACCCCCGCGCTGGAGGCCGGGGAAGAACCGACCGTCAGCAGCCCGGATCCCGAGAGCGAGGCGCTCGAAATCCAGATCTGGGTCGACTACCAGTGCCCCGTCTGCGCGATCTTCGACGAGACCAATGGCGAGCAGATTGAGACCCTCGTGGAGCAGGGGGCGGCGACCCTCGAGATCCACCCTGTGGCGATCCTCGACCGGGCCTCGCTCGGCTCCCGCTACTCCAGCCGGTCGATGAATGCCGCCGCATGCGTGGCGAACTACGCTCCCGACGACTTCCTCGCCTTCGACACGTCGCTGTTCGAGAACCAGCCGGAGGAGCAGACCGCCGGCCTCGACGACCAACAGCTCATCAAGCTCGCTCAGGATGCCGGAGTCGCGCGGGCGTCGCGCGTCGCGGACTGCATCGAAGAGGACCGATTCGAGAGCTGGACCGCGTCCGTGACCGAGCGGGCCGTCAGCAACCCCGACCTGCTCAACGAGCAGGGCCAGTTCGGAACCCCCACCGTGCTGGTGAATGGCGTGCGATACACGGGCGTCCCGAACGATGCGACCGCGTTCGCGCAGTTCATTGCCGAGGCGGACGGCGCGATGTTCTCGGAGAAGTCGTCGAGCTCGCCCTCGCCGTCTCCGGCTCCGGCTCCCTAGCCGGTCGCATCCTGCCTCCCTAGACTTCGATTGCGCGCGACCCGCGCGGCGAATCAAAGGAGATGGTAATGGCGCTGAGCTTGGGAGTACTGGCACTGGTGGAAGCCAAGCCGGGCAAGGAGCAGCAGGTGTGGGATTTCCTCGAGAGCGGTCGAGAGATCGTGAACGGCGAGCCGGGCACTGTCACGTGGTACGCCTTCAGGGTCGACGAGAAGACCTTCGGAATCTTCGACACCTTCGAGTCTGAGGATGCCCGCCAGGCCCACCTCAACGGTGCGATCCCGGCCGCACTCGCAGAGTATGGTCCGGAGCTGCTCGGCGCGGATCCGGACATCCGCCTCGTGCAGATCATCGCCGTGAAATAGAGCGGCAGTCCGCTGGGAGGGGAGTATGCCCACCATCATCACGGGTTCACGTCGATCTCCCGTTCGCGCAGAAGTGCCGGAATTCGCTCGCGGAAGGAGAAGAACCCACGCGTGGCATGCGGCCAGGCTCGGCCGTCCCACGGGCGGAGCAGGCGGGTGAGCGTGACCCCCTCAGCGGCGAGGTCGCTGGCGAGTCGATCGAGCCGATCGCGCACAGTGCCGACAGGCGCATACGGGGTGACGAGCGCCGTCACGTTGTGTGCCCGCAGCCAGGGCAGAACGGCGGATGTCGTGAGAGCGTCGAGTGCGGTGGCGTCGGTCGCGAAGTACGCGGCGGCGCGGTCGCGGCCATCAGCGAGTGCGCTGGCCGTGAACGCGTCCACGAGTGGCGATGACGGCGCAGGCACGGACGCAGCCGTGGAATCATCGGCTCGCAACGGCGACCGCGGCTCGCCGGCGCTCGGCGCCGCCACCGCGACGACCTGCGCTCCGGCCGCCCCGAGGGCCGATGCGAGGCTCTCGGCGTGGAGGTCGTCCTCGTGCAATAACAACGCCACCCGGCTGGCGGGCAGAGGCTCGGGCTGCGGCGCCGCCAGGGGCGTGGGCAGTGGCGCGTCGTCGTCGATCGCGATGGCGTGTGTGGCGAGCCCGAGTGGGTGAAACCGCCCGTCGGTGGCGAACTCGATGTTCTGAGTCGTCGCAAGGTAGGTTTTGCCGACAGTCTGCAGCCCGCCCACCCAGCGCCAGGAGAGCGTATTCGAGGCGGGATCGCCGTCGAGCAGGTGCCGCATGAAGAAGTCGGCTCCGAGCGACCAGGGCAGACGCAGTGTGAAGATCCAGATGCTCGCGAACCACATGCGTGCGTGGTTGTGCAGATAGCCGGTGCCGACCAGCTCGCGTGCCCAGTCGTCGAAGCCCTCGATACCCGTGCGCCCGGTCACGGCCGCGTCGTAGCTCGTGCGCTGTGCGGCGCTCAGCCCCGCGAGCGCGGGCTCCACGGCCGCGGCGTATCGGGCCCAGACGCTCGGTCGCAGCTCGAGCCAGCCCTTCCAGTAGGTGCGCCAGTAGACCTCCTGCACGAACTTCGAGGCCGCATCGAGCGAGTGCCGCTGCAGTACCGCCTCCGCCACGTCTGCTTCGGTGACGAGCCGGTGTCGCACCCAGGGGGAGAGGGTCGACACGTTCGTGCGATCCTCGGGGCCTCGGTCGAGATTGCGCTCGGCGGCGTAGGCGCGACCGGCACGCGGAACAAAGTCGGCGAGCCGGGCGAGGCCAGCGGCGCGAGTGGCAACGAACGTCATGCGGTGCTCTGCTACTCGAGCAACTTGCCGGTCTGGGTGACGTCTTCCATGAGTGCCGCGATCTCGGCCGGCACCGGCGGGATCTGCTCGTGCGTAATAGAGCCATCGGCTGACCACACCAGATTCACCTGCAGGGCGGGGTCAATGCCCGGGTAGTCGCTGCGATTGTGAGCACCGCGGCTTTCCCGGCGCTCCAGCGCGCAGGCCAGGGTTGCCCGCGCGGCCATGAGGGAGGCGCGCAGGTCGAAGGCGTGTGCGAGGCCGGAGAAGCCCGCGACATCCGGATGCACGCCGATTCGGCTCTGGCGATCGTCGAGGTCGTCCAACTGGCGCAGCCCTTCCAGCAGCCCCGCCTCGTCGCGCACCACGCCGCCGAAGTCCGTCATGGTGTTGCGGATGTCGCGCTGCAACGCCCGCACATTCTCCTGGCCGTCGGAGGCGAGAGTGTCGGTCACCTCGCGCGCGGCCGCGTCGATCGCATCCTGCGATCGATTCTGGGAGACGATCCCCGCACTGTACTCGGCCGCAGCCTGTCCGACAATGCGGCCGAAGACGAGCAGCTCGATGAGCGAGTTGCCGCCGAGCCGATTGGCTCCGTGCAGACCGCTGGATGCCTCGCCGATGGCGTACATCCCGACGACATCGGTGGAGTGGTCGTCCGGTCGCACCCACACGCCGCCCATGGAGTAGTGGGCGGTCGGGGCGATCTCGATCGCGGTGGTGGTGACGTCCAGTACCTGCAATTCGAGCATGGTCTGGTAGACGCGCGGCAGGCGCGTCATGATCGTCTCGCGGGGCAGGTGGGAAATGTCGAGCAGCACGCCGCCCTTCGCTGTGCCGCGCCCCTCTTTGATCTCGGTGTAGGCGGCAAGCGCGACCCTGTCGCGGGTGGACAGTTCCATGCGCTCGGGGTCGTAGTTGACCATGAACCGCTCGCCGAGTGCGTTCCGCAGAACCCCGCCCTCGCCCCGTGCCGCCTCGCTGATCAGGGTGCCGGCGGCATTCTCCGGCTCGAGGATGCCACTCGGGTGGAACTGAACCAGCTCGGCGTCGCGCAGTCGGCCGCCGGCATCCACCGCCAACTTGAAGGAGTCGCCCGTGTTCTCGTCTCGGCGGCTGGAGGTGCGACGCCAGATGCGGTTGTGTCCGCCGGCAGCAATGATGACTGCGTCGGCGATGATCGTCACCCGGCTGCCGTTGCGCAGGTCGAAGCCATAAGCGCCGAACACCACGTTGTCACGCACCAGGATTCGGGTGATGTACACCGAATCCAGAATGGGCACCTCGAGTTGGGCGGCGCGGGCGACGAGAGTGCGTTGGATCTCGAGACCCGTGTAGTCCCCCGCGAAAGCGGTGCGACGGTACTTGTGGGCGCCGAAGTATCGCTGGCTGATGCGCCCGTCATTCTCGCGCGCGAACGGCATGCCCCATCGCTCGAGGTCCCGGATGCCGCGGCCTGCGTTCTTCGTCACAATCTCGGCCGTGTGTGGATTGGCGAGAAAGTAGCTCTCCTGGATGGTGTCTGCTGCGTGCTGCTGCCAGCTGTCTTCGGCATCCATCGTGGCCAGGGCGGCGTTGATGCCGCCCGCCGCCAGCGATGTGTGTGCGTCGTTCTTGGGGCGCTTCCCGACGGCAAGAACGTCGACTCCCCGCTCGGACAGCTCGATCGCGGCCCGTAGCCCCGAACCTCCGGTGCCGATGACGAGAACGGAGGTGGAGATGCGGCGACCAGTGACGGTGTCGTGTGGCATGAGAGGGCCCTCCCGGGGCGACAGTACGGAGCCACTCCGAGTGCGGCGCCTTCCGCGACGATAGCTCGCGCTGCTGGGCTTTCGCCCAGATCACGCCGGGTATTTGCCGGGTAGCCTGCGCCTCGGCATCAGCGTGGACGGGCCGGGGTGGGAACTCAGTCGCGGGCGTGAGATCAGGAGTTCACACCATGTGAAAAGACGGGCTCGCACAACGCGCCAAATCTTTGGCCCGTTGTGTGAGCCCCCTGTCGGATTCGAACCGACGACCCCCGCTTTACAAGAGCGGATTGGACGGCTGAAACGGCGCACGAATCGATCAAAACCCCGGAAATTTAACGTTGTTGGTTGACGTGGATGCTTCTCGATAACTATGGCGCCCACAGAGGTGTGGGCAAAGCGTGGGCAGAGCGGTCTCAGACAACAATGCTCCGTTTGCTTGGCATCAGACCGTCATCTATTTGTCAATGTCGAGTGCGGATGAGGTCAACGAGTTCTTAGCTGGTGAGTTGACTACCGGCACATCACCTGAAGTCGCCCAGTGGTGCGATCGAATCTTGGATGGCATCCGCGAAATCGTAAATGGGTCGGCGCGTTCGTCACGCCCGTTCCTTGGATGGGTCACAGTGGATTCTGCTTAGAGAGTACGACGCGCCAGGTGAGGCCGGGCGCGGTCCTAGGTGAAGTCCGGTTTTGGCGGCGATTGTGGCTTGGCGGGAAGTCCGAGCTGGATGATGCGCTCGAGCAGTCGAATCGTGAGCTCGGGTAGGCCGTCGCCGGGGTAAAAGCTCTCGAACAGATCCTCGGCGGCCGACACCGAATTGATGTCGTTGAGTGCGAGAAGCTTGGCGATATCTTCGGTGTCCCGACCGGGACGGGCCGCGTTTAGCTTCATCGCCAAGAGCGCATCAATGGGAGCGATCGCGATGGACACGTCTGGGTCGTCGAAGATTGGTTCCCAATCGACCTGTTGCCCCCACGTCGGGATAAATATCACTGCCTTGTTGTTGAGCCAATCGATAGGCCAACCCCGATCTCGGGCGATCTCTTCGATGATCGGAACCAGTGGCTCTAGAGGTTCGATCCGCGCATCGATGTCGGAGGTCGTCGCGCGATCGAAGTGGCCGAGCCGCAACGCAGCTCCGCCGAGGATGCGAATGGATACCCCAGTCAGGCCATTCGTCCGAGCCTTGCGCACAAGCTCGCTCAGGCCGTCGATGAGGTCCTGTCGGTCCAGTTGCATGAGCTCAGACGCTTTCGAGGGTCGATCGCTCCAGCAATACATTTCTGCGGAGAAACTCTCGGGGCACCTCGACCGGCTGGGGCGCGAGGTCGTATTCACCGAGCTGAGGCGACTGGGGGTTAGTCAGCGTGCGGGATGCCGCCGTGATCCAATCGGGCTTCGGGAGTCTGGACTTGTTCAACCAGTAGTCGACGAGGGCGGCTAATGCTGCATCCCATGCGAGCGAGCCGGTCGAGTGGGGTTCGGCGATGCCGAGGACGACCCGATCGACACCGACCGCCCGAGCCAAACTGTCGGAGTAGTCGAGGAAGGCGCGCAGCGCTTCGTCCTTCGAGTTTGCGGATGCGATGCGATCCGCGGTCTCGGCAGCATCCGTTCCTGAACCGGGGACGGCGATGATTCGGTGGCCAGTCTGGCGAAGAAGTCGCTCGAGCGTATCAACCGTCGGGATTCGCTTGCCGTTCTCGATCGTCGAGATCTCCGGTTGGCTTGTCTTCGCGCGCGCCGCAAGATCACCCTGGCTAATCCCGCTGGTGAGGCGGGATGAACGTAGCAATGTTGACGCAGCCATCAGAACCTCCTTACGCTCAGTATATCTAAGTAGATATAAAAAACTACCCTCTGCGATTGGATCGGGCGCTTCCTTTGTCGCGCCAGTGGAGCTTCTGGCTGGTCCGACATGCAGGGTTCGCCAAACGGACAATCCCGCTGTTCAGGCTGCACTCTTTGCCGGCGGGTTCGTTCCAAGCACGCTGGGAGCGGCGTGCGGCGCCGCCAGCTCAATTGCTTTCGCAATTCAGCGGTGCAGCCGCTGCGCGGCGCCGTGGGTGGGGAGAATTTGTTGTCGGCTTGCGTTTTCGGGTCTGGCGCGGCGGGGTCGGTGGGCGGATGATGGTGCTGCTTGCCGTGGTGATGCCGGGTTTTCCTTGATGCTGTGAGCTTGTAATTCAGCGTGGCAGGAGGGGTTTCCCACGGGAACCGTGGATTGTTGCTTCGAGCACGAGTGTCAGATTCCTGAATATCCCTAACCCCTCCCGCGGCTGGCGACCTTGAACAGTTGGGTTGATGGCGAGGAGGCCAGCGATGGACGTGATTCACGAACGCGCCGCCGGGATCGATATCTCCAAGCGTGACGCGAAGGTATGTGTTCGGGTTCCCGGGAAACGCTCCGGGACGTTCGAGCAGAAGGTGACGACGTGGGGCTCGACCGCGTCGGCGATCCTGGAGTTGCGGGAGCATCTGCTCGCGAACCGGGTCAGCACGGTGGTGCTGGAGGCGACCGGGGACTATTGGAAGCCGTTCTACTACCTCCTCGAGGAGGTGCTGCCGGTGACCCTAGTCAATGCCCGCGACGTGAGGAATCTCCCGGGGCGGAAGACCGACGTCTCCGACGCGGCCTGGCTGGCGCAGTTGGCCGCCCACGGGCTGGTGCGTTCCTCGTTCGTGCCGCCGGAACCGGTCCGGGAGCTGCGCGATCTGACCCGGATGCGGGCCACGATCGTGCGGGAGCGGGCGAGGGAGATCCAACGAATCGAGAAGGTCCTCGAGGATGCCGGGATCAAGCTGTCCTCGGTGGCCAGCGACCTCACCGGCGTCTCCGGCCGGGCAATGCTCGACGCGCTGGTCGCCGGGGAACGCGACCCGCAGGTCCTGGCCGGGATGGCCAAGGCGCGCCTGCGGTCCAAGACCCCGGAGCTGGTCGAGGCCCTCACCGGCTGGTTCCGCGACCACCACGCGTTCCTGATCCGCCTGCACCTGACCGCACTCGACCAGCACACCGCGATGATCGACGAGCTCACCGCCCGCATCGAGGTGGTGATGGAACCCTTTCGTGTCCTCCGCGACGCCCTGACCACGATCCCCGGAGTCTCCACCCGCGTCGCCGACGTCATCATCGCCGAGACCGGCGCCGACATGAGCGTGTTCCCCACCGCCGGGCACCTCGCCTCCTGGGCCGGGGTCTGTCCCGGCTCGAACGAGTCCGCCGGCCGAGTCAAATCCACCCGCACCAGACCCGGGAACCGGCACCTGAAAGCAGCCCTCGGCATCGCCGCGATGAGCGCGTCACGCAAGAAGGACAGCCACCTCGCCGCGAAATATCGGCGCATCGCCGCCCGCCGAGGGCCGATCAAGGCCGTCGTCGCGATCGAGCACACCATCCTCATCGCCGTCTGGAACATGGCCAAAACCGGGGAAACCTACCTCGACCTCGGCCCGAACCACCACGCCACACTCAACCCCGAAAGGACCGCCAACCGAGCCCTGAAACAACTCCGCGACCTCGGCTACGACGTCACCCTCACACCCACAGCAGCCTGAACCACTTCTATTCTCGTGTCAGGGAAGATGGGGAAAGGTGGAAGCTGCGGGCGTTGGGGTGGCTATGGGTTCAGTGGCCGGCGCGGGCGTGAAACAGGGACGTGCGGCAAGATCAATTTCAACAAAAGCACGGCCTGAACACCATTTTTTTGAAGAGCCCCCTGTCGGATTCGAACCGACGACCCCCGCTTTACAAGAGCGGTGCTCTGGCCAACTGAGCTAAGGGGGCGGACGCAGCATCGCGCGGTGCAGCACTCCATCGTACCCACGAGGCCGTAGGTTGGGATTCCGTTCGCCGCGAGCCGCGGCGGCGAGTGCGATGGGGAATGAGGGGCGCTGTGGCGGGACTGTCCGTGCCGGATCGCTCGCCGGCGCTCATCGTTTTCGTGGCGGGAGCCGTGCTCGTCGGGGTGCTCACCGCGACCCAGTCGCGCGTCAACAGCGAGTTGTCAGAGGGTCTCGGAGACGGCTATCTCACCGCGATCATCTCGTTCGGCTCGGGACTGCTGATACTGCTCATCGTGCTCGCCGTGTGGCCGCCGGGCCGCACGGGAGCACGGCGCCTCATCGGGGCGGTTCGCTCCGGCGCCACCCCGTGGTGGTACCTCGGCGGGGGAGTCGCTGGCGGCGCGTTCGTACTCGCCCAGGGTCTGTCGGCCGCAGCGCTTGGCGTGGCCCTGTTCACGATCGCGGTCGTGAGCGGGCAGACAGCCTCTGGGCTCGTCGTCGACCGACTCGGACTGGGTACCATGGCTCCAACCGCGATCACGGTCACGCGTCTCGCCGGGTCGATCCTCGCGCTGATCGCCGTCGGCTGGGCGGTGTCGGCACAGCTGCGTGCCGACACGGAGTTCTGGGTGGTACTGCTGCCGCTGCTCGCCGGGATCGGCCTCGGATGGCAGCAGGCCGCGAACGGGCAGGTGCGTGTGGTCGCCGGCTCTGCGATGACCGCGACCCTCATGAACTTCGTGGCGGGGACTCTCGTGCTCATGCTCGCCGGCGCCGTGCACCTCGCGTTCGCCGAGTGGCCGTCGTCGCGGCCCGCCAACCCCTGGCTGTACTCGGGCGGGCTCATCGGCGTCCTGTTCATCGGGTTGGCGATCATCGTCGTGAAGCACACGGGGGTGCTGCTGCTCGGGCTTGGCGCGGTCGCCGGCCAGCTGATCGCGTCGCTCGCCCTCGATATTGTCGTCCCGGTCGCGGGGCATCCGATCGCCTGGACGACCGTGCTCGGCACCGCGCTCACGCTCGTAGCGGTCGGGATCGCGACGATCCCGTCGCGCCCGATCGGGCGGCGCTGAGTCACAGGGACCGACCGGCGGGGCGGCAGCCGGTCGACGCACGCCGACGTCACCGGGCGCTGACGAACTCCCGCGGATCGATGCGCGGCTTCGGGGCCTCGTTCGGCTCGTCGGGTATGCCGCCGACGTAGAGCCAGCCGAGCAGCTGCTCATTGTCGGCGAGATCGTGGGCGCAGCGAACCTCCTCGCTGCGGGTGAGCGGTCCGGTGCGCCACATGACGCCCCAGCCGGCCTCGTCGAGCAGGAGGGAGAGCAGGTGGCCGACGCCGGCTGCCGTCGCCTCCTGCTCCCAAGCCGCGACCTTGGGGCTCGTGCGTATGCACGCGACGATCGCGAGCAACAGCTCCGCACGCAGCGGCTTCGCCGCGATCTTTGCCGCCCCCGCCCCGGTCGCACCGCCGGCCGCCGCAAGTGCGTCGCCGAGCCGCCGGCGGGCGTCGCCGCGCAGCTCGATGATCCGCCAGGGTCGCAGCGCCCCGTGGTCGGCAACGCTCGCCGCACCCTCGATCAGGGGCAGCAGCTCATCCGTGCTCGGGGCGGCTGCGGTGACGAGCGGACGAGAGCGTCGCCGTCTCGCGGCATCCAGGGCAGTCATCCGGGTGCTTACTTCGTCTCTTCCTTGAAGTTCAGCGACAGCGAGTTCATGCAGTAGCGGTCACCGGTCGGCGTCTGCGTCGCGTCGTCGAACAGGTGGCCGAGGTGCGATCCGCACGTGCCGCAGACGACCTCGGTGCGCACCATGCCGAGGCTGCGGTCGGTGATGAGCCCCACGGCGTCGGGGTTGACAGCCTCCCAGAAGCTCGGCCAGCCCGAGCCGGAGTCGAACTTGGTGCCGCTCGGGAACAGCTCGGCGTTGCACGCGCCGCAGGTGTAGACGCCCTCGCGCTTCTCATCGAGGAGCGCGCCAGACCACGGGCGCTCGGTCGCGGCCTCACGGAGGATGGAGTACCGTGTCGCGTCGAGTTCCGCGCGCCACTCGTCCTCGGTCTTCTGGAGGGGAAAATTGCCTTCGTGGGTGGTCATCTGCCTATGCCTTTCGAGAATGATCCGTACGCCCATTAAACTCGGCTGCGTGCCCGATTGTTCCGTAGTAGAGAAGTCGTGGGGCGAACTCACGACTTCCGAGTTGTATTCGTTCCTGAAGCTCCGAACGGATGTCTTCTTTCTCGAGCAGAAGATCGACGAGGAGGAGCTCGACGACCGCGACAGTGAACCCGAGACGAGACACCTGTGGGTCGCGGATGAGCGCGGTATCGCCGCCTACCTGCGTGTGATCGTGGACGGGGAAGCGAGCCACCTCGACGCGAGGAGGCTCTTCGGCCGCGTGGTCGTGCGTGCCGACCGTCGCGGCGAGGGACTCGCGCGGCTGCTCATCGACCGCGTGATCGAACGGCACGGCCACGAGTCGATGCTGCTCCACTCGCAGGAGTACATCGCTCCGCTCTACGCGCGCTACGGCTTCGAGGCGTTCGGCGAGATCTACGTCGAGGCGGGGCTGCCGCACGTCATGATGTACCGGGCCGCCACGGGCTCGGATGAGCACGAGTAATCAGCGGGCGCGCCCTATGCTGGCCCCGGGCGCCCGACCGGTCCGCAATCGAGAGGTAGCGCGTGGAAACACAGCCTGAGCCGGCCGAGGTGCCGGATGCTGTCGACGCGGCACCGCTGAGCGGTCGGGACGAAGCGATCCTCGGTTTCGAGCACGAGTGGTGGCGCCACGGCGGCGCAAAAGAGGAAGCAATCCGCCGCGAGTTCGGGGTGTCGGCGGCCCGGTATTATCAATTGCTGAACTCGCTGATCGACTCCCCGGCCGCGATCGTTCACGACCCGATGCTTGTCAGGAGACTGCAGCGGGTCAGGGACGCTCGAACGAGCGAACGCTCCACCCACACCGGGAGCCGGGCCCAGTCGGGCCGACAGGCAGCCGGCCGCGGGCGAATCGAAGACTAGGACCACGTGCTCTATGGCCAAGGCAACTCCCACCGATCGCTTCGACGAGATCCCGGACGACCTCACGCGGGTGGGCGCCCACCGGGCCCCGGCCCGGCAGGGGCGCGGCTGGATCGGGTTCGCCTGGGCCGCGCTCGCTACCGGCGTGCTCGTCTTGGCCGGAGTCGTGGCGCTTGCGGCGTTCACCGACTCGATCAACCTCGAGCTCCCGTTCACGGCGAGTGAGGCGCCAGCCGGTGACGCGCCTGCGACAGGCGAGGGCGAAGAGCCTGCGGAGCCCGAGGCGTCCGAGACTGCCGCGCCGGTCGAGCCCCTGCTCGACCCCGCCGTCTCGATCGCCGTGCTCAACGGAACTTCCACGGCCGGACTCGCCGCGTCGGCGGGCGACACGCTCGTCGCCGAGGGATGGTGCGGGGCGGCGGGCCCCGACACGGTCGCCGAGGGGCCGTGCGCCGACAGCACCGCCGTCGGAAGCCGTGACAACGCGGCATCGAACGACGTCACCGCCACGGTCGTCTACTACGGCGACCCTGCGAACGAGGGTGCAGCGCTAGCGCTCGTCGCGAGCCTCGGCATCGGAGAGGCGCAGCTCAGCGCGGACTACCCGGAGTCGCCGATCACGGTTCTGCTCGGCTCGGATTACCTGGAAATCGCAGGCTGACGGGGGTATGGCCATGCGCCCGCTCCGCAGGAACTCCGGCCACGGTGCGATCATCGCCGTTGTGCTCTGCGTCGCCATGCTCGCGGGCTGCGCCGCCGACCCCGAGCCGGCGAAGACCCAAGGGGCGCGGCCCAGCCCTCGCCCGAGCGCCACAGCGCCTCGCGAGACACCACCGCCGACGGACACCGCCCCGCTGCGTGGGCTCATCGTCCCGGAGGGCACGCTCGACCACGCCTCGATCGCGGCCAAGATCGACAACCATCCCCTCGCGCGTCCGCAAATCGCGCTCGACCGCACCGACCTCGTGTTCGAGGAACTGGTCGAGGGCGGGATGACCCGCTACGTCGGGGTGTGGCACTCTGACATCCCCGATGTGCTGGGCCCGGTGCGGTCGATCCGGCCGATGGATCCCGACATCATCTCGCCCCTCGGCGGGATCGTCGCCTACTCGGGCGGCCAGGAGCGGTTTGTCGCGCTCATGCGCCAGACACCCGTGTACAACGCCATCCACGGTCAGCCCGACACCCAGGCGACCTTCTACCGCTCCGGCGCGAAGCCCGCACCGCACAACGTGCACGTGAAGGCCAAGGAGCTGCTCGCCGAGCACACCGATCTGGCGGCTCCGCGCCGGCAGTTCGGCTTCGCCGTCGACCTCCCGTCGTCGACTGCCGTGCGGATCGGCACCCCCACCGGCGCCGTGAACTACCGGTTCTCGGACTACAGCTTCGGCACCTGGGCGTGGGATGCGTCGACCTCCGCGTTCCTCCGCAGCCAGCGGGGCGCCGTGGATGTCGACGCGAACGGCGCCCAGCTGAAGGCGACCAACGTCGTCGTTCTGCGCGTGCCCATCACCGAGGCGTTCGACATCCCCAAGACCGAGCTGATCGGCTCCGGCGAGGCCTGGGTCTCCTCCGGGGGCGCCACGGTGCATGGCACCTGGACGAAGAAGTCCGCGACGGGCACGATCGCGCTCGTCGCCGACAGCGGCGTCGCGATCAAGCTCGCGCCCGGCAACTCGTGGATCGAGCTGATTCCGTTGGCCGGGTCGGTCGAGCATCCCGCGCCCGCAGTCGGCTGACCCTCCCCGGGCTCACTTGCACTCTCCGGGGGAGAGTGCCAGAATCGTTTAGCACTCCCTCCACGGGAGTGCCAACCGTGTTGCAGCTTTTACGACGCCCCGGAGGGACGAGAAACACACATGGCAAAGATCATTGCTTTCAACGAAGAGGCCCGTCGCGGCCTCGAGCGCGGCCTCAACATCCTCGCCGACGCAGTCAAGGTGACCCTCGGCCCACGCGGCCGCAACGTCGTGCTCGAGAAGAAGTGGGGCGCACCCACCATCACGAACGACGGTGTCTCCATCGCCAAGGAGATCGAACTTGACGACCCGTACGAGAAGATCGGCGCCGAGCTGGTCAAAGAGGTAGCCAAGAAGACGGACGACGTCGCCGGAGACGGAACGACCACGTCGGTCGTCCTTGCCCAGGCCCTCGTTCGCGAAGGCCTCCGTAACGTCGCCGCTGGCGCCGACCCGATCACCCTCAAGCGCGGCATCGAGAAGGCCGTCAACGCGGTCATCGAGGCGCTCGTCACCGGCGCGAAGGAAATCGAGACCAAGGAAGAGATCGCGGCCACCGCGTCCATCTCTGCCGGCGACCCCGAGATCGGCGCACTGATCGCGGAGGCGATCGACAAGGTCGGCAAGGAAGGCGTCGTCACCGTCGAGGAGTCGAACACGTTCGGCACCGAGCTGGAGCTGACCGAGGGCATGCGCTTCGACAAGGGTTACCTGTCGGCGTACTTCGTGACCGACCCCGAGCGCCAGGAAGCCGTCTTCGAAGACGCCTACATCCTCATCGTCAACGGCAAGATCTCGAACATCAAGGACCTGCTGCCGATCGTCGACAAGGTCATCCAGTCGGGCAAGCAGCTGCTCATCATCGCCGAGGACGTTGACGGCGAAGCACTCGCGACCCTCGTCGTGAACAAGATCCGCGGAATCTTCAAGTCGGTTGCCGTCAAGGCCCCGGGCTTCGGAGATCGTCGCAAGGCGCAGCTGCAGGACATCGCCATCCTCACCGGTGGCCAGGTCATCTCCGAGGAGGTCGGCCTCAAGCTCGAGAACGCGACCCTCGACCTGCTGGGACGCGCCCGCAAGGTCGTCATCACCAAGGACGAGACCACGATCGTCGAGGGAGCCGGCGAAGTCGACGCCATCGCCGGACGTGTCAAGCAGATCCGCGCCGAGATCGAGAACACCGATTCCGACTACGACCGCGAGAAGCTGCAGGAGCGCCTGGCCAAGCTGGCCGGCGGCGTTGCAGTCATCAAGGCCGGAGCCGCGACCGAGGTCGAGCTCAAGGAGCGCAAGCACCGCATCGAGGACGCCGTTCGCAATGCGAAGGCCGCCGTCGAAGAGGGCATCGTCGCCGGTGGTGGCGTCGCACTCATCCAGGCCGGCAAGGTCGCGTTCGAGAGCGAAGCCGTCACGAGCCTCACGGGCGACGAGGCGACCGGTGCGAACATCGTTCGTGTCGCAATCGACGCGCCGCTCAAGCAGATCGCCCTCAACGCCGGCCTCGAGCCCGGCGTCGTGGTCGACCGCGTGCGCAACCTGCCCACCGGACACGGCCTCAACGCCGCGACCGGCGAGTACGTTGACATGCTGGCTGCCGGAATCAACGACCCGGTGAAGGTCACCCGCTCCGCGCTGCTCAACGCAGCGTCGATCGCGGGCCTGTTCCTCACCACGGAGGCCGTTGTAGCCGACAAGCCCGAGCGTCACCCGGCCCCGGCCGGCGACCCCTCGGGTGGCATGGACTTCTAAGTCCAGAGCACCTGAATGGGCGGTTCCCTCGCGGGTGCCGCCCATTCGTGCGTTAACGGCGCTGCGACGACTGCCGAGGCCAGTGCGTCAGCGCAGGAAGAGCCGTGCGTTCGACTGTTCGATATCGGCGTACTGCTGCCCCGCCTGCGCGAGTGCGCTGTTGATCGAGTCCATCGCCTCGGCGACGTGCTGCTGCGTCGCCCGCCACTCGGTGACGACGCCGTGGAACGCGGTGGCGGCCTCGCCGCTCCAGGATGCCTGCAGGTTCACGAGCTGGCTGAGCAGCCCGCCCACCTCTGCCTCGATCCTCCCCATCGACGAGCGCACTGCCCCCGTCGTTGTGAAAACTGCCTCGCTGTCGACCTGGTAGCGGGTCATCACGCCTCCTTCGTTGGCGCCGGGCGGGCCCGCCTGGCTGTCCACACGCTAGGCGTGGCGGAAGAGGAATGCCGCGGTCAGGGGCGCGCTGTGGGCGGCGGTGGCGTCTAGTTCTCGGGGAGGAGAGGAAGCTCTACCCGGAAGGTGGCGCCGCCTCCCTCCGTCTCGAAGACGTCGACCGATCCCTTGTGCGCGATGATGATGCCCGAGACGATCGCGAGCCCGAGGCCGCTGCCGCCAGTTTCCCGGGTGCGCGAGGTGTCGGCGCGCCAGAACCGCTGGAAGATCTTGTCGCGGATCTGCGGGGGGATCCCCTCGCCGTGATCGATGATGTCGAGCAAGGCGACCTGGCGGACAGGGTCGACCGACACCCCGATCTCGATCGGGCTGCCGGGGTTGGTGAATCGCAGGGCGTTGCCGAGCAGGTTGGTGACTACCTGGCGGATCTTGTTCTCCTCCCCGAGCACGATCGCCGGGGTGTCGAGAGTCTGCTGCAGGTCGGGTGTGTGCACGACGTCCTCGGCGGGCGCCTGACGGGGGCGTCGCGAGCGCAGGCGCGAGAGTTGAGCCCCGGCGAAGGAGATCGGGCTCGTGAGTACGGCGGCGGTCCTGCTCGCTGTGACGGACTCCTCTACGGCTTCCGCGGCACCCAGCGGTTCCGGTTCGAGTTCCGGCTCGGTGAAGACGACGTTGATCGGGCGATCGGGGGAGGAGGCCATGGCGTCGAGGGCAGCGTCGTACGCGATCGGGACGAGGTCGACGGGTTTCATCTGAAGCGGCTTCGCCTCGTCGATGCGCGCGAGCTCGAGCAGGTCCTCAACGAGCTCGCCCATTCGGATCGCCTCCTTCTCGATGCGCTCCATCGCCTGAGCGACCTCGTCGGGGGTCGTCAGTGCGCCCATCCGGTACAGCTCCGCGTAGCCACGCACCGACACGAGCGGGGTGCGCAACTCGTGGCTCGCGTCGCCGACGAACCGCCGCATCTGCTCGATGGTCTTCGCGCGGTCGCCGAACGCCCGGTCGATGCGCGCGAGCATCGTGTTGAGCGAGCCATTGAGGCGACCGACCTCGGTGTTCGGCGTCGCGCCGGGCAGCCGCTCACTGAAGTTACCGTCGGCGATCGCCGCGGCGGTGGCCTCGACCTGACGCAGCGGCGCGAATGTTGTCGTCACGAGCAGCCTCGTCAGGGCGGCACCGAGCACCACGACCGAGAGCCCGAAGCCGAGGAAGATGCCGGCGTATCGCGCGATGATGCTATTGGTCTCGTCGAGATTGAGAGCGACGATGAGTCCGACTGACTCGCTCGTCTGCACGTTGCGCTGCGGCACCGCGACAGCGCGCCATTGGGTGCTGCGGTCGTCATCCCACAGGGTGAAGGCGCGCACCTCGTCGCGGCTCATGTCGTCGCTCGTCATCTCGGCGAGGATGGGCGGGTCGTCCTGGCCGTTGTGGCACACGACCCGGCCGGTGTCGTTGACGATCGCAACGTAGTAGTCGTTTGGACCCTGGGTCGCGCACTCTGTCATCAACAGCGCATCGACCCGCAGCTGGGTGACAGTCTCGGCAATCTTGCTGTCGACACCCTCGAGCAGGTAGTTGCGCAGCACCGTCATCGTGCCGGCACCCGCGACAAGCAGGCCGAGAGTGACCAGCAGGACGGTCACACTGGTGATCTTGGTGCGCAGCGAAATCGAGTTCCACCGGTCGCTCAGGGCATCGGACATAGAACGTCAGGCTAGGCCACGAAACTGGGGGTCAGCCTTTGCCGGGTCAGACCTTGGCTGCCTTCAGCATGTAACCGAAGCCCCGTTTGGTCTGGATGACCGGCTCGGCCGAGAACTGGTCGAGCTTGCGGCGAAGATAGGAGATGTAGCTCTCGACAATTCCCGCGTCGCCGTTGAAGTCGTACTCCCAGACATGGTCGAGAATCTGCGCCTTCGACAGCACCCGGTTCGGGTTGAGCATGAGGTAGCGCAGCAGCTTGAACTCGGTGGGGCTGAGCTCGATCTGCTCCGTGCCGATCGATACCTCGTGGGTGTCCTGGTCCATCGTCAGCTCACCGGCGCGGATGACGGCGTCCTCCTCGTCCGCCATCGTGCGGCGCAGGATCGCCTTGATGCGCGCGACGATCTCGTCGAGGCTGAACGGCTTGGTGACGTAGTCATCGCCTCCGACGGTGAGGCCGGTGATCTTGTCTTCGGTGTCGTCCTTGGCGGTGAGGAACAGGATGGGCGACGTGTACCCGGAGGAACGGAGGCGTTTGGTCACGCCGAAGCCATTCATGTCGGGCAGCATCACGTCGAGGATGATGAGGTCGGGTTCCTCCTCGAGCACCGCCGAGATCGCTTGGGCGCCATTTCCGACCGCCCGCACAGCGAAGCCGGCGAAGCGGAGGCTGGTGGTCAGTAGGTCACGGATGTTGGGTTCGTCATCGACGATCAGGATTCTGGGGCCATCGCTCATGTACGTAGTATCTGCGCGTTAGCTGGGATATTTCTGTGGACGATCGGTGTGCGTTCTGCCAGCGTCTCGCGGCGCGCCGAGAAGTGGGAGCATGGCCCCATGCACCTCTCACCAGCCTCCGGGATAACGCTCCCAGAGCTCCGCCAGCCGCTGCGCACCATCGGGGGCCGCGCCTTCGACTTCTCCCGCGAGGTGGCGGTCATGGCCGTCATCAACCGCACCCCGGACTCGTTCTACGACAGGGGCGCGACTTTCGCGCTCGACGCCGCCATCGCCGCCTCGCTGGCCGCGATCGCCGAGGGCGCCGACTGGGTCGACATCGGCGGCGTCAAATTCGCTCCTGGCCCCGCCGTGCCGATCGCGGCGGAGATCGACCGGATCGTCCCCGTCGTCGAGGCGCTGAGCGGCACGGGGGTGGTGATCTCCGTCGACACGTTCCATCCGGAAGTCGCCCTCGCGGGCATCCGCGCGGGAGCCCACGTCATCAACGACACCACCGGCGTGAGCGACCCGCGCATGGCCGAGGTGGTCGCCGACAGCGAGGCGACGCTCGTCATCACGCACAGCCTCGCGGCTCCGCGCACCGCCTACCCGGCGCCGCAGTACGGCGACGTCGTCGCGGAGGTGCTCGCCTTTCTGGAGGAGCGGGTGGCGCTCGCCACCGGGTTCGGGGTGCCGCCGGAGCGGATCATCGTCGACCCGGGCCACGACCTCAACAAGAACACTCGGCATTCGCTCGAGATCACCCGTCGCCTGGCCGAGATCACGGCGCTCGGTCTGCCGACCCTCGTCGCGGTGTCGAACAAGGACTTCGTCGGGGAGACCATCGGGAGGGACCGCGGCGCGCGCATCGAGGGGTCGATCGCTGCCGCCGTCGCGTGCATCCTGCAGGGCGCCCGGATCGTGCGCATGCACAACGTGCGCGCCGCGGTCGACGCCGTGCGAATGACCGAGGGGATTCTCGGATTCCGTGAGCCGGTGTATCTGCGCCACAACATCGCCTGATGCTCGACCGGCACGAGCTCATCGAGCGCTACCGCGTCGCCGACCGCGCGATGCCGCGGCTGCGCGTGAACTTCATCCAGAGCCTCGACGGGGCCGTCACTCGCGACGGGGTCAGCGGCGGCCTCAACAACGACGACGACAAGCTCGTGTTCGACACCCTGCGGATGCTGTGCGACGTCATCGTCGTCGGTGCCGGAACGGTGCGGGCGGAGGGCTACAGCGGCGTGCGGGTGGACGACGAAGATGCCGCCTGGCGGGTCGCGCACGCTCTCGCGGCCCAGCCGCCCGTCGCGCTCGTCACGTCGAGGCTCGACTTCGCGCCGTCGCATCCGTTCTTCGCGGATGCCGTCGTGCGGCCGATCGTCATCACCTCGGCCGCATCTCCGACCGCGGCGAGAGAGGCGCTCGCCGACGTCGCCGACGTCCTCGTCTGCGGAGAGGAGCGGGTGGAGCCGGACCGCCTGGTCGCGGAGCTCACCGCGCGGGGTCTGCCCCAGATGCTCTGCGAGGGAGGGCCGCAGCTGTTCGGCGCGCTCATCGAGGCCGACAGGGTCGATGAGATCTGCCTGACGATGAGCCCGGTGCTCGAGGGTGGTCCCGCGGGCCGCATCGCGCACGGCGAGGCCGCGACGGCGCGCGAGATGGCGCTCCTGCACGTGCTCACCGCGCGAGACATGCTCTTCCTGCGCTACGAGCGCCGCACCTGACGGTTAGGCCGCCGCCTCGTCGAGCGAGTGCGCGTCGAGGATCGTGTAGCTGTAGCCCTGCTCCGCAAGAAAGCGCTGCCGATTTTGGGCGAAGTCCTGGTCGACCGTGTCCCGTGCGACGAGCGTGTAGAAATTGGCCGGAAGGCCGCTCTCCTTCGGGCGCAGCAGCCGGCCGAGGCGCTGCGCCTCCTCCTGCCGGGACCCGAACGAGCCGGACACCTGGATTGCGACGGTCGCCTCCGGCAGGTCGACCGAGAAGTTCGCGACCTTCGAGACGACGAGGATCTTGGTGATGCCCTCACGGAACTCCTGGTAGAGCCGCTCCCGCTCGTCGACGGGCGTCGCACCCGTGAGCTGCGGCGCATCCAGCACATCGGCGAGCTCCTGGATCTGGTCGAGGTACTGCCCGATCACGAGAATACGCTCGCCGGTGTGCCGCTCGACGAGCTGCTGGACCACGTCGAGCTTCGCCGGCGCCGTCGCCGCGAGACGGTAGCGCACGTCGTCCGCCGCCGCCGCGTACTCGAGCCGCTCCTGCTGGGGCAGGTTGATGCGCACTTCGTAGCAGGATGCCGGGGAGATGAAGCCCTGGGCCTCGATCTCCTTCCAGGGCGCGTCGAACCGCTTCGGGCCGATGAGGCTGAACACGTCGCCCTCGCGCCCGTCCTCGCGCACGAGCGTCGCCGTGAGGCCCAAGCGGCGCCGGGCCTGCAGGTCGGCGGTGAGCTTGAACACCGGCGCGGGCAGAAGGTGCACCTCGTCGTAGATCACGAGGCCCCAGTCGAGCGCGTCGAGCAGCTGAAGGTGCGCGTACTCGCCCTTCCGGCGGGCCGTGAGGATCTGATACGTCGCGATCGTCACCGGCTTCACGTCCTTGGACTGGCCGGAGTACTCGCCGATCTCGTCGTCGGTGAGCGTCGTGCGGCGCAGGAGCTCCGAGCGCCACTGGCGGGCGGAGACGATGTTGGTGACGAGGATGAGGGTGGTGGTCTTCGAGACTGCCATCGCGCCGGCGCCGACGAGGGTCTTCCCCGCGCCGCATGGAAGCACCACAACGCCGGAGCCGTGCTTGAAGAAGCTTTCGACCGCCTCGTTCTGGTACTCCCGCAGGTGAAACCCGCCGGAGTGGTCGAGCTCGATCTCGTGCGGGGTGCCCGGCGTGTAGCCGGCGAGGTCCTCCGCGGGCCAGCCGAGCTTGAGGAGCTCCTGCTTGAGCTCGCCACGCGCCCACGGCTGCATGACGAAGCCGTTGTCGCCGCGCCGCTCGAGCAGCAGGTTCGCGACCTTCCGCCCGCGCGCGATCTCGGCGAGCACGGCACGATCGGTTGCGGTGAGGGTGAGCACGCCGTCGGCGTCCCGCTCGATTACGAGCCGGCCGTAGCGGGCCACCGTCTCGGCGATGTCGATCGACACGGCCTGCGGAATCGGGAACTTCGAATAACGCTCGAGGGTGGCGAGCATGTCGGCGGCCTCGTGGCCCGCCGCGCGGGCGTTCCACAGGCCGAGCCTCGTGATGCGGTAGGTGTGGATGTGCTCCGGGGCCCGCTCAAGCTCGGCGAACACCGCGAGATCGTGGCGCGCATCCTCTGCCTGGGGGTGCGCCACCTCGAGCAGGACGGTGCGATCGCTTTGAACGATGAGGGGTCCGGGCAGCTGTGGCGCGGTCGCGGGCTCGGCTGCTGAATTCACCCCGGAAGTCTAACCGCGCCGCGTGTGGCGAATGCCGCGTCCTGAGGATTGTCAGGGAGCGTCGGCCGCAGGGGATACCCTCGCGATGCTCGACAGCGGCAGGGTGCGCTCAATCGCCGACCGACGATCGCGCGCCCTGAGCCGACCGCCGGCGATGCTCGTCGGTTCGAGCTGGTAGTCGACGACAGTCCCGTTGGGCATTGTCACGCTCACGGTGAGGGCGGCCTTGAGCCGGATCGCCGTGTCGAGCTGCCGGGCGAGCCAGGCATCCGCCGCCTCCCCCAGTTCGCTGTCGCCGCCGAGTCGCAGCCGCTCGATCAGCTCCTCGATGGGGTCGGGCCCGACCGCGCCGGCCGATCTCGCGTGGCGCCGGCGGCGGAGGGCGACGATCTCCGAGTCGGAGTTCTCGGCCGCAACCGGGTAGCGAGCGTCGCTGAGGGTCCAGAACACGGTTTCGAGCGGGAAGCGGCTGACCAGCCGGTCGGACGCGACCCGGGTGAAGCCGAGCACCGAGAGGTTCTGGTCGACGAGAACGGTGTCGAGCAACTGCGCGTCGTCGCTGCGGAGATAGCTCTTCACCTCGAGCGCATCCCTGATGTTTCGCTCGGGTAGCGCGCCGGCACGCAGCAGTCCGTACCGGGTGGATGCCTCGGTGATGAGGTAGTCGAGCGGCTGCGGGATGCCCGTGAGCGAGATCCCCGTGAGGAACTCGCGCACGCTCGCGGCCGACTCGCCGGCCGCCATCGCCCGGTTCATACTCGAGGCCGAGACGCGGTAGCTCGACGCGAGCGAGCGGCTCTCGGCATCCGCGAGGGAGCGAAGGCGACCGTCGACCTGCGGCGTCAGGGGACCAGGGGCGACGATCGAGAGGTCGTGCTGCAGGTAGACCTGCTCGACCTCGCGCGGCAGGAGCGGCGCCATGGCCGTCTGCGCGGCATCCAGCCCCGTCGCGAACAGGGCGAGGCCCGGGCTGCTCGGGGCGTGATTGGCGGTGATGCCGAGGAGCTCGGCGGCTCCGGTGTACGCGGCGATGCGCTCGTCCATCCAGTCCCCGCCCGCCGGGTAGAGCCAGTCGACGAACCGGCGGAGGCCAGCGCCCCAGAGCGAATGGCTGCGCTCGCCGAGGAGCCGGCGGATGTCGGCGGGGAGCCGTTCGTACCAGCCGGCGGCGAGCGTGCGCCACCGTGCGCCGGAGGATTCCATCAGCCACGCCCCACCCGCGTCGGTGATGAGCCAGAATCCGCCCTCGCGGGCGACGAGTCCAGCGTCGTCGGCGATCGCGAGCAGCCGGCCGACACCGGCAAGGTCGACGGCCATTGCGTTGGCGAGCCGCTTGGTGTCGGGCAGGGCGATGCCGCCCTTGGCCAGCTCACGTGCAGGCTCACGTTCGAGCTCGACGAGGAGCTCGGTGATGCCGGTGGTCGCCGCGAACGCGCGCTCTGAGGCAACGCGGTCGATGAAGCGCAACTCGGTCTCCGCGGCAGGCTCGAGCGCCGCGAGAGGCAGGCCGGCCGCAAGCTCGGGCAGACCGGGCAGACCGAAGGCAGGCCAGGAGCGCACCTGCTCGGCGACGCTGTCGTAGGCGGTGAATCGTTCGATCCCCGCGGCGTCCGTCTCACTGTCGGCGAGCAGCAGCGACACCGCCGTCGACGCGCGCATCGCGATGTCGGACTCAGTCGGTGCCTCGGCGTAGCTGTCGAGCAGCGCCGCGACCTCCGCGGCCGTTGAGCCGCCCGAGCGCGACCCCAGCTCGGCGATGGCCGCGATCGTCGCGAGGGTGCCGCGGTCGAGGTGGGTCAGCTGCTGCTGCACGGCTGTCCGATCGAGCAGCGCCTCGGCGAGATCGAAAAAGTCCTTGATTCCGCTCACGCGGATTTCCCGTGCCCGGGCCGCCGCGGCGAGCCGCGCGTTGTCTATTGCCCGCAGACGAGTCGCGAGCGAGAAGGTGTCGCTCACGGGCGAGGCCCGCGGCAATCCGTCGCCATCGTCGGATCGAGCACGCCTATCTGCCCTGCGATGGGCGCTGGCGTTTCTGGGGCGCTCGCGCCTGCGCCTCGGCGGCCTCGCGTGACCGGCGCTTCGCGCTCACGATCACGAGGGCGACCAGAAGCACGATCGCGAATGGCAGGCCGAAGAACGGGGCAACGAAGACGGCGGGCCAGACGCCGGTGGCGAAGTCCGCCCCGACCATGCCCGTGGCTGTTCCGATGATGATCGCGAGGAACGCTGCGATCGAGATCACGATCACCGCCACCATCATGTATGCGAGGACTCGCTCAGCGCGATTAACGGATACCGGAATTTGTTTTGCCACAAGCACAAGAATAGAGGTACGCCAGTGCCCGTAGGCTTGGAGGTTCCAGCCACAAGAAAGAGGTGCAGCCATGCCAACCGGCAAGGTCAAGTTTTATGACGACGACAAGGGCTTCGGCTTCATCACGTCGGATGAAGGCCAGGAGGTCTTCCTGCACGCTTCCGCGCTGCCCGCTGGTACGACGGTCAAGGCCGGTACCAAGCTCGAATTCGGCATCGCCGACGGAAAGCGCGGTGCTCAGGCGCTGTCGGTGCGCGTGCTCGAGGCTCCGCCGAGCTTGGCGAAGCTGAGCCGCAAGCCGGCCGACGACATGGCGATCATCGTCGAGGATCTCGTCAAGCTCCTCGACGGCATCGGCTCGAACCTCAAGCGCGGCCGCTACCCCGACTCCAGCCACAGCCACAAGATCGCGGCGATGTTACGCCGGGTAGCCGATGAGCTTGATGCCTGAGCGCGAGGCGACCCAGGCCGACTTCGACCTGGCCCGCGAGGCTCTCCTCGAGATAACGTCGGCCGACACCATCGGGGCCCCGGCGGGCTTCGCGGACGAGGGCGACGGTGCAATCTCGGTGTTCTTCGAATGCGAGATGGTCGGCTACCCCGGCTGGCACTGGACCGCGAGCATCGCCCACGTCGAGGGTGCCGAGCCGACTGTGCTCGAGGTCGAGCTCATGCCAGGCGACAACGCGATTCTCGCGCCCGACTGGGTGCCGTGGGTCGACAGACTGGCGGAGTACCGGGCGTCGCAGGATGCCGCGGCATCCGACGACTCCGATGATGAGGAGTCCGACGACGAGACGGACGAGGACGAGTCCGACGGCGACGAGGACGAAGCCGTCTCGCGCGGATCCGTGCTTCATGCCGGCGACCTCGATGGGGTCGACATCGACGATATCGACGTGGATGCCGTCGACGACGACGACGACGACGATGATGATGATGACGACGAGTCAGACGACGACGACCCGGTCGTCGGCGACCTCGACGATCACGTCATGGACGACGACGAGATCGTCCGGGGATAGTCCTCAGCGCTGGCGGTGGTGGGTGTAGATCAGCCCGAGAAGCCCCAGCCCGACGCCGATCGCGCAGGTCAGCAGCCACCATCGGTTGTCGCCTTCCGCGGTCGGCATCACGACGAGGAGCGCGACGAGCGCGACGACCCAGGCGCCCGTTCCCACGAGCACTGCCTTGCGATCGTCTGTCTTCACTGGCGCCGGGTCGGGCCGCCGATCGGCATCCTTGAGCCAGATTCGCATAGTTACAGGCTACCCACGACGAACTCGATCGCGCGGATGAGCTGGCGCACGTCATCCGGCTCGATCGCGACGAATGTCGCGACCCGCAGTTGGTTGCGGCCGAGCTTGCGATAGGGCTCCGTGTCGACGATGCCGTTCGCGCGCAGCACCTTGGCGACTGCTGCCGCGTCGATGCGCTCGTCGAAGTCGATCGTGACGACGACCTGCGAGCGGTAGGAAGGGTCGGCGACGAACGGTGTCGCGTAGTCGACGCTCGCAGCCCAGTCATAGAGCGCCGACGACGACTCGGTGGTGCGCGCGTTCGCCCAGGCGAGTCCGCCGTTGCCGTTGATCCACTCGATCTGGTTCTCGAGCAGCAGCAGGGTCGAGAGCGCGGGGGTGTTCAGGGTCTGCTTGAGGCGCGAGTTGTCTACCGCGTTCTTGAGGCTCAGGAACTCGGGAATGTAGCGGCCGCTCGCGGCGACCGTCTCGACCCGCTCGAGCGCGGCGGGGGAGAACAGCGCGAACCACAGCCCGCCGTCCGACGCGAAGTTCTTCTGCGGGGCGAAGTAGTAGACGTCGGCCTGGGCCGCGTCGAAGTCGATGCCGCCCGCCGCGCTCGTCGCATCGACCACGGTGAGGGCCCCCGCGTCGCCGTGCACCCGCTCGACCGGGGCCATGACACCCGTTGAGGTCTCGTTGTGCGGCCATGCGTACACGTCGATTCCCGGCTGCACCTCGACCTGGCTGAGCGATCCTGCCGCGGCGTTGATCACGTGTGGCGCCTCGAGGAACGGGGCTGCCGCAGCTGCGGCGAACTTCGACCCGAACTCGCCGAAGGTGAGGTTCTGGCTGCGCTTCTCGATCAGCCCGAACGCCGCCGCATCCCAGAATGCGGTGGACCCGCCGTTGCCCAGAACAACCTCGTAACCGTCGGGCAGGCGGAAGAGCTCGGCGAGCCCGCCCTGCACTCGCCCGACGAGGCTCTTCACCGGCGCCTGCCGGTGCGAGGTGCCGAGGATGCCCGCTCCCGCGCCGGCGAGGTAGGCCAGCTGCTCCGGCCTGACCTTCGAGGGGCCGCATCCGAATCGTCCATCGGCGGGCAGGAGGTCGGTGGGAATGGTGATCTGCGACATGCACCGATTCTATCGAGCCGCGCGCGGCAGCCCACGAGCCGGGCGCGGCGGCCGTCAGGTTAGGCTTACCTGTGTGCATTCGGCAATGGAGAGGGCTCGATGACAGATCTCATTGACACCACCGAGATGTACCTGCGCACCATCTTCGAGCTCGAGGAAGAGAAAATCGTTCCGCTGAGAGCGCGGATCAGCGAGCGGCTCGGGCACTCCGGGCCGACCGTGTCCCAGACAGTCGGCCGGATGGAGCGCGACGGCCTCGTCGTGGTCGAGGGCGATCGCCACCTCGAGCTCACCATCGAGGGACGGTCGAGGGCCGTGCACGTTATGCGCAAGCATCGCCTCGCCGAGCGCCTCCTCGCGGACATCATCGGCCTGGACTGGGCGCTCGTGCACGAGGAGGCCTGTCGCTGGGAGCATGTGATGAGCGAATCGGTTGAGCGTCGCATCATCGAGATGCTCGATCACCCGGCCTACTCGCCGTACGGCAACCCGATTCCGGGGCTCGAGGAGCTGGGGGAGCCCGCCTCCGCCAAGTTCTACGACGGGGTCGTGAACATCGTGAACCTCGTCCATGGCGCAGTCGGCCCCGTCACGGGCGTGATTCGCCGCCTCGGTGAGCCGGTGCAGTACGAGAGCGAGCTGCTCGAGCAGCTGCGTACCGCCGGCGTCATGCCCGGCGCGAAGGCGAAGTTCTCGGCCGCCGGTTCGTACGTGCTGGTCGAGGTCGACGGCTTCGGCGACGGCCTCGAGCTGCCCAACGAGGTCGCCATCCACGTTTACGTCGGCATCTAGGCAGTTCTTGTCGTCGGGTCGCCCCCGCGGTGAACGGCCGGTGAACCGGCGCGCCCGCGGGAACGGGGGGCAGATTTCTGGGTTATTCTAAACTCCTTGGAGTTCCACCAGTTCTATCGGAGAGCCGAATGTCACACAGTCGCAGCATCCAAACCGTGGATGTTCGCGCCCTGCACTTCATACGGCACAGCAGCCAGCGCAGCGTTCAACTGCGCGCAACCACCTAGGCACCGTCTACTCGACGGTGCCTTTTTTGTTGCCTGCATGCTCCCCACCGGAGGTACCCCTCGACGCTTCGAATCCCCGCAAGCCGTGCGGGGACTTGTCGATTGGATGAGAATGCGCACATTGGTCCTCAACGCGGGGTTCGAGCCCCTCGCCGTCGTCTCCTTCAAGCGAGCCCTCGTGCTCGTCATGAATGGCAAGGCGACGATCATCGCCGCGGATGCCGAGCACCCGGTGTTCGGGCTGACCGAGTCGTGGGATCGGCCATCGGTGATCCTGCTCAGGCGGTACGTGCGCATCCCGTCCAACCGACGCGTTCCGGTCAGCCGCCGCGGCGTGCTGCGGCGCGACGGCCAGCGCTGCGCCTACTGCGCCGCGTCGGCGACGACGATCGACCATGTGTTCCCACGGTCGCGCGGGGGAGCGGACTCGTGGGAGAACCTCGTGGCCTGCTGCCTCAAATGCAACAACGCCAAGGGCGACCGCACTCCGGCGGAGATGGGCTGGACCCTGCGCGTGCACCCCCGGCCCCCGCACGGCACCACCTGGTTGGTGCGCGGGGTCGAGCGGGCTCTGCCGCAATGGGAGGAGTACCTGGCGCCAGCGGCGTAGCGCGCCGCCTGTTGCGTGAGCTGAGTGAGCGGGGTGAGTAAGGGGCATCCGTGAACGGCTAAACTCGACTCGCTGGCCTCTGTAGCTCAATGGAAGAGCAAGTCCGTCCTAAGGATTAGGTTGGGGGTTCGAGTCCCTCCAGGGGCACCGTTTTTCGGTGGGCGGCTGCTGAATGTGTGCGTGAGCGGGCATGTCGGCCCGAGGTCCACACGTCGATAGCCTGACTCGATGCCTACGCGGAGACGATTGGTGCGGGCTCGGGATGCGATTGCCGCCGGATCGGTGTGGCTCCTCTCGTCGTGATCGTTGTCGTGACGGTGCCGAGGTGGCGTGATGAGCTTCCGTCCGGCATTATTCTTCGGAATGACATCGACAGCGGTCTTGCTGCCACCGTGCCGACGTGGCTGATATTTGGGGGAGTTCTTCTACTCTGCTGGGCGTCGGAGTTGGCGCTCTCAGTCTCGTGGAGGAAGGCCCCAGCGATGCTCGGAGCCGGAAATTATGGACTTGTTCCCTTCTTCGTCGCCCGTCGTCCGCTGCGCGACCAACCGAGGTGAGCCCGCAGCGAGTCGGTGCGTCCTCACGTCAGATTCTCATCAGACGGCGGGCCGCGGCGCTACAGCCGAAATCCGCCGTCCGTCGTCAGTACCTGGCCGACGACCCAGCGTGCCTCATCGCTGACGAGCCAGGAGATCAGGCGTGCCGGGTCGCCCGGCAGCCCGAAGCGCCCGAAGGGGGTCGTCGCGAGCTGCGCCAGCAGGTCGTCGAGCGGTCGGTCGGTTGTCTCCGGGTCAAGGTAGCCCGTGTTCACGGGTCCCGGGTTGACGGTGTTGAGCAGGATTCCGCGGTCGAGCAGCTCGCTCGCGACGGTCGCGGTGATCCCGGCGAGCGCGGCCTTGCTTGTGGCATAGGCGACCTCGCCGGGCATGGGGCCGTCGTGCTGGCCGGAGGTCATCCAGATCACCCGTCCGGTCGCGAACTCGTCGACAGGGCGCAGCGATGCGGAGCGCACGCCGGGCGCGGTCATGCGCTCGCCCGCAGCCGCCCCGGAGAACTGTTCGGCGAAGTGTCGGGTGAGCAGGAGCGTCGACCTCGTGTTGACGTGCCAGTGGACATCGAGGCTGTCGGGCGTCATATCGAAGAGGGAACCGTCACCTCCGCTCTTGGCATGGTTGCTGATCAGGATGCGGACGGGGCCGATGGCCGCGACGGCGGCATCCACGATGCGCGACGGAGCCAGCGGATCGGCCATGTCGGCGCCGAGGTCGCCGAACAAGGCCCCATCGACGAGCGCGGAGCGGATGCCGGCGCGCACCTCATCGAGGTCGTCTGCGCCCCACGGCTGCTCGGCGTCATTCGGCGAGTAGTGGTGGATGAACACGTTCGCGCCGAGCTCGGCAAGCCGAACGGCGACGGCGAATCCAATGCCGCGCCGCCGCGATACACCAGTGACGATCGCGCCACGGCCGAGCAGCGGAAGATCGGACGACAGGGCGGATGCTGGGGGCGGCGGCATCCCCACAGGCTACCGATGCCGTCGGGTGACAGCGAGTTCTGCCCGGTGCGACGCCTAACCCAGGTCGGCCTGCAGGCGCGCCCGGATCGCGATAGTGACGCGGCGTAGCGTCTCCACGGTCACTTCGAGCTCATCGGCCGTGATGCCGGTCGTGGCGTCGCTCACCATTTCGTTGAAGTCGGCGTGGATCGCGGCCATTGCGCGGTGTCCGGCCTCGGTGAGCTCAAGGTAGAGGCTCCGCCGATCATTGGGGTGAGCGACCCGGTGCAGCAACCCCGCGGCAACAAGCCGGGTCGAGATGCCCGTGATCGCCCCGTTGGTCATGGAGAGCTTCTCCGCCAGTTGCTTGGGCGTGAGGCTGCCCGCTGCGGCAATGCGGAACAGGCTCTTCAGCTCGATCGAGGAGATTCCGTGATCGGAGGCGATGTGCTGGCGGTCGTCCTCGAATGCCAGCAGCAGGCGGATGGCAGCGTCAGGGAATCCCGTGAGGGTGTGCCTGCGCATGCGGTCCTCGGCCATGACCCCTTCCGGGGGCGATCGGAGGCCGCTCCCACTTGGTAAGACATCAACTTTAGCCCGATAGTTCGAGAGCGAAACAGATAGTTGCCTGAGTATGTAAATCATTTAGTATCTAAGGTAACTGGTCGAGTCCGTGTCCACGCATCCCGCTGGAAGCTCGATCGTCCGATGGAGGACTACGTGATTCCCGACGCTTTGTCGCAGGGCCAATTCGACACCGTCTACAACTTTCTCTCGCTTGTGATCGCGTCGCAGCTGTTCACGGCGCTGTTCTTGCTCATATCGCTCCCGCGCATCCTTCCCCGCTATCGCAACGCGATCACGGTCGCGATCATCGTCTGTGGGATCGCGGCTTACCACTACTTCCGCATCTTCGACTCGTTCAAGGCTGCGTTCGTGACCGACGCCGCCGGTGGCGCGGGCACCTACACGCAGGCAGCGGGCGCGTCATTCAACGAGGGCTACCGCTACGTTGACTGGCTGCTCACGGTGCCGCTCTTGCTCGTCGAACTCGTCGCCGTGCTCGCCCTCGCGCGCAAGGTGCAGTCGCAGCTCCTGTTCAAGCTCGTCCCGGCCGCGGCCCTGATGATCATCCTCGGGTACCCCGGCGAGATCAGTGGCGACAACGGCGTGCGCGGAATCTTCGGCCTGCTGTCGACCCTCCCGTTCCTCTACATCCTCTACGTGCTGTTCGTGCAGCTCACCAAGTCGCTGGACCTCCAGCCGGACGGTGTTCGCCGCTCGCTCAGCAACCTGCGGTGGCTGCTGCTGCTCAGCTGGGGCGTCTACCCGATCGCCTACCTGCTGCCTATGCTCAACATCTCCGGAGCGGATGCCTGGGTCGGCAAGCAGATCGGGTACTCAGTCGCCGACATCATCGCGAAGGCGGCGTACGCGATCATCATCTTCCAGGTGGCGAGGATCAAGTCGTTCGCGGACGACCCCGAGTTCGCCCGCGTCGAATCGTCGCACGACGAGTTCGTCACGGCCCCGCGCACGCGCTAGCCGCAGCGGATTACTGACGTGCAACGGGGTGGCGCTGTCGAGGTGGAGGGATCCGCTCTCAGCGGTCTCACAGCATCCGGCACCGCCCCCCGGGGCACGCCCGCCACCGTGCCAGAGTCTCTCATGCTCCGGCGCACATCGACCATCTATGACGTCGTGATCCTCGGAGCGGGGTGCGCGGGTCTCTCGTCCTGCCTCGCGCTACTGCAGGCCGGGGTGGCCGGGCCGATCCTCATGATCGACGCGCGCACGCACTACGCGGACGACCGCACCTGGTGCTTTTGGGACGTCGAACCCACCCCGTTCACCCACCTCGCCCGTTCCCGGTGGGACGAGTGGCAGGTGCGGACGGCGGCAGGGACCGTGACTGCCGCAGCGCCGGCCACGCCCTACCTGTGCCTCGCCGCCAACGACTTCTACACCTTCGCGCTCGCCTCGATCGCGCAATTCGGCAACGTCGAGCTTCGCCTCGGCGAACGCGCGGGGGAGTACCGGGATGCGGGGGATCCCGCAGCAGACGGCCCGGCCGCGGAAATTGCCGTCGATCTGGTGGCGGTGTCGACGGCCGGAGGGACCGTCTGGGCTCGTGAGGTCATCGACAGCCGGGGGCTCTCGCTCTCGAGTGAGACAGTCGTGGCCGTCAAGGAGACCTCGACCTGGGTGCCGCAGCAATTCGTCGGGCTCCATATTGTGGCCACCAGGCCGGTGTTCGACCCCGGCGAATGCCGTCTGATGGACTTCGCGGTCGACCAGTCCCGCGGACTCCGCTTCATGTACGTGCTGCCGTCTTCACCGTTCGAGGCGCTCGTCGAGAACGTCTACATGTCTGAGCCGCGCCTCGGGGAGGGGAGCTATCGCCGGGAGATCGAGGAGTATCTGCTCGCCGAGTTCGGGCTGGAGTCGACCGAGTTCGTCGTCGCCGGCGCCGAGCGGGGCTACATCCCGATGACCGACCACCGGTTCGGGCGCCGGATCTCTGCGCGGGTCACGGCCGCGGGCATGCGCGGCGGCGCCACCCGGCCGAGCACCGGCTACACCTTCCTCGGCATCCAGCGGGCCAGCCGCGAACTCGTGGATCGGCTGATCCGCGAGCGACGGGTCGCCGTGCGGCACGGCATTGCGCAGCCGGACGCCGGTGGCCGAGCGGATGCCGGAGGCCGGGCACACTCTGCCGGCGGAGTGCGCCCGACACGGGCCGTGGCCGACCCCACCTGCTCCCTCCTCGACGCGGTCTTCCTGCGGTTCCTCGCCGATCACCCGGAACGCGCACCGCACATCTTCGCTCTGATGTTCGGGCGGGTCGGCACCGCGAGCCTCGTGCGGTTCCTCACCGAGCGCAGCGGCGCACTCGATCACGCTCGGCTGATCCTCGCCCTGCCGAAGCTGCCGTTCCTGCGGTCGGCGGCGAAGGTGCTCGCGAGGAGGGGGGTCCGCTCCCTCGGGGCGTTGGGTACGGCTCATCGACGGTGATCGCGCGCTCTGGCACACGGCACGCCGGCGGCTGTTCCGCCCCGTCGACGCCCTGTTTGCGGCGCTCATCGTTGTCGTCGCGGCGGGCGTGCGCATCCCGGAGGTGGTTCAGTACGTGCCGTTCGCGATCAGCCTCGTGCTGCTCGGGCTGCCGCACGGCGCGCTCGACCACCTAGTGCCCTCGCGGCTCGCGCGGCGCGCACCCGAGCCGAGGGGGATGGCCTTCGTCGTGCTGCTCTATCTTCTCGTCGGGGGCGCGGTCGTGCTGCTGTGGTTCCTGCACCCGGTGCTCGCGTTCGCCCTGTTCATCCTCACGACCTGGTTCCACTGGGGGCAGGGCGACCTGTTCGTCGAGGGGACGCGGATGGGGACGGGTCTGCCCTCCCGCCTGGCGAGGGCGGGGATGCTCACGGTGCGCGGGGCCCTGCCGATGGTCGTGCCGCTCGTCGCGGCGCCCGCTGTATATCTCGGGGTGTTCCAAGACACGACCGGTGTGATCTCCGCACCCGCCGGCGACCTGACCCCGTTCTTCGAGAGCGAGCTGCTGCGCATTCTGATCATTGCCGGCCTTCTGGCGCTCGGGACGATCACCTTCGCCGCAACCGCCCGCGCCCGCTGGGGCACGCCAGAGGGCCGGCGCGCGTGGTGGGGTGACCTCGGCGAGGTGGCGCTCCTGGCGGTGTTCTTCGCTGTCGTGCCTCCGATCCTCGCGATCGGCCTCTACTTCTGCCTGTGGCATTCACTGCGCCACATCGTGCGCCTGTCGCTGCTGGATCCGGGATCGCGTGAGCCTCTGTCGGCGGGACGATTCTCGGTGGTGGCGCGCCGGTTCGCGGTGCAGTCCGCCCCGATCACCATCGTGGCGCTCGTCTTGCTCGTCGTCCTGTTCCTCGTGGTGCCCCGCGCCGGGCTGAACGGTGGGGCGCTCTTGGGCCTGTACCTCGTGCTGATCTCGGCGCTCACTCTGCCGCACGTCGTCGTCGTGTCGATCATGGACCGCAGGCAAGCGGTCTGGGCGCCAGAGGGTCGTGTTGAGAAGGAGTTACGTTCCGGGTTGGGCGGCGCGGCCGCCCCAGGGTTGACCCCCAAGTAGCCGGAAGTTGCAGCGTCGCGGCGGGACGACGGGAAATCACTGTGTCATCCTGCCCGTTGGAGTGGACAAGTGCTCGTCGAGCAGACGGGCCGTCGCGTTCAACCAGATGCAAATCGTCGCAGCAGGCGAGCGGATCCAGGCACGCCCTCGACCTCGTCCGCGGCAACGCCTCCGACCCGAAGGATGCCGGCGAAGTGTCGCACCTCCAGGCGCTCGCGACGGCCGTGTCGGGCACGGTCGGCCCGATGCACTACCTGCGCGATGGTCTTGCCGAAATATGATCTGCACGATGACCTCGCTGGCCATCGTCATCACGGGCACCCCACTCCGCTATGCCAAGGCCGCACGGCCGGGCCGACCCGGTCGTACGATCAGAAGCGCGCACTCCGCGCGGTTCGACAAGGGAGTCCTCATGATGGAGAAGTTTCGCCTCGACGGCCGGGTCGCGGTCGTCACCGGATCGACCCGCGGCCTCGGTCGCGCGTTCGCTGTTGCACTCGCCGAGGCGGGAGCGGACATCGTGATCGTCGGACGCGATGCCGGGGCGGCAGCATCCGTCGTCGCCGAGGTCGAGGCGGTCGGCTCGCGGGCCGTCGTGGCCCTCGGGGATGTCACCGTGCGGGCGGACGTCGAGGCAATTCTGCAGGTCGCGATCGACGCGTTCGGCGGCGTTGACATTCTCATCAACAACGCCGGCACCTGCATTCACAAACCAGCCCTCGAGGTTACCGACGCGGAGTGGCGCGAGGTGATGAGCGTCAACGTCGACGGGGTGTGGCTCTGCTCGCAGGTGATTGGCGGGCACCTCGTCGCGAAGGGCGCGGGCGCGATTGTCAACATCGGCTCGATGTCGGCCGAGATCGTCAACCGTCCGCAGTGGCAACCCGCCTACAACGCCTCGAAGGCGGCGGTGCACCACCTGACGAAGAGCCTCGCGGCCGAATGGGCGCCGTTCGGGGTGCGGGTCAACGCGCTGGCGCCCGGCTACATGCGCACCGACATGTCGCCCGTCGACGATCCGAGAAACCGGCGGTTCTGGATCGAGGACGCCCCGCAACAGCGGGTGGGGGAGCCGCACGAGCTCGGCCCCGCGATCGTCTTCCTCGCCAGCGACGCCTCGTCGTTCATGACCGGGTCGGTGCTCACGATCGACGGCGGCTACACCGTCTACTGAGCGCATTCGCGGCTCGGGGGCGTTCTCCCGGAATGGAATCCGGGGGAGACTGGTTGCTAGCAAATGCGCCCGCAAAGAGAAGGTAGTCAGTGCTCTCCACAGCCCCACACCTCACCCACCACGACGTCGAACTGATCCGCCGGGACTTCCCCGCGCTCACGGCGACCGTGAACGGAGAGCCGCTCGCCTACCTCGACTCCGGGGCGACAGCCCAACGCCCGCTTTCGGTGCTCGACGCCGAGCGCGAGTTCCTGCTGCACCACAACGCGGCGGTGCACCGCGGCGCGCACACCACCGCGGGCGAGGCGACCGAGCTGTTCGAGAACGCGCGCGCGACCGTCGCGGCGTTCATCCGGGCCGCGCCGGAGGAGATCGTCTGGACCTCGAACGCGACCGACGCCATCAACCTCGTCGCGTACGGGTTCGCTAACGCGAGCCGCGGGCGCGGCGGGCCGGGTGCGGCCCGCTTCGCTCTTGCCGCGGGCGACGAGATCCTCGTCACCGAGGCCGAGCACCACGCGAACCTGGTCCCGTGGCAGGAGCTCGCGGCGACCACCGGGGCGACGCTGCGCTTCGTGCCGGTTCGCGTGGACGGCACCTGGGAGGTGGAGGACGCGCGCAACCTCATCACCGACCGCACCCGCGTCTTCGCCTTCTCGCACGTGTCGAACGTCACCGGGTTCGTCGCGAACGTCGCCGAACTCAGCGCGATGGCCCACGCGGTCGGCGCTCTCGTCGTGCTCGACGCCTGCCAGTCCGCGCCTCACCGCCGACTCGATGTCGCCGAGCTCGACGTCGACTTCCTCGCCTTCTCCGGCCACAAGATGCTCGGTCCGACCGGAATCGGCGTGCTCTACGGGCGCAGGGAGCTGCTCGACGCGCTGCCGCCGTTCCGCACGGGCGGGTCGATGATCACGACCGTGACGATGGACTCCGCCGAGTACCTCCCGGCGCCGCAGCGGTTCGAGGCGGGCACCCAGCCCGTGTCGCAGGCTGTCGCGCTGGCCGAGGCCGTGAAGTATCTCGAGTCGGTCGGCCTCGAGCGGATCGAGGCGTGGGAGGAGGAGCTCGCCCAGCGGATGCTCCGCGGGCTTGCCGCGATTCCCGGCATCCGTATCGTCGGGAGAGGCGCCGGATCGTCGCGCGCCGGCCTGGTCGCGTTCGACGTCGCCGGGGTTCACGCGCACGACGTGGGGCAGTTTCTCGACTCGCGCGGGCTCGCCGTGCGCGTCGGACACCACTGCGCCCAGCCGCTGCACCGCAGGCTTGGACTGATCGCGACGACGCGGGCGAGCGCCTACCTCTATACGACCGCGGCCGAGGTCGACCTGCTGCTCTCGGTGGTCGCCGACGTGCGCGCCTATTTCGGTGCGCCCGCTCCGGCTGCATCCGACCTCGCCGCATCCGACCTGGCCGCATCCGACCTCGGGAAGGCGTGATGGCCGATCCGCTCGCCGGTCTGTATCAGGAGATCATCCTCGACCATTCGCGCCGTCGCGTCGGCGATCGGGTGCTCTCGTCGCCCGACGTGGAGCGGTCCGAACGCAACCCGACCTGCGGCGACGAGATCACGGTGCAGATCGCATTCGAGCCCGGCTCCGACCGGATCGCCGAGTTCGGCTGGCAGGGCGCGGGATGCAGCATCTCGATGGCATCCGCGTCGATGCTCGCCGAGATCGCACCCGGGCTGACAACCGCGGAACTCGTCGCGAAGGTCGCGGTCTTCCGGGAGATGATGCGCTCGAAAGGCGTGGGCGAGCCCGACGAGGATGTGCTCGGCGACGCGATCGCGTTCCACGGAACGTCGAAGTACGTCATGCGCGTGAAGTGCGCGATGCTCGGCTGGGTCGCGGCGGAGGCGGCGATCGGGGGCGCCTGACTTCTCCTCCCCAGCCCCACTTTTTCCGAAGTTATTCGAAAGACTTTCGAACGTATCTTCGAACTGGGATCATTGATTCATGTCCCCGACCGCGACCCTCGCCCCCGCATTCAGTGCGGTGATCCAAGCGCAATCGGCGTTGTCGCTCGACGTCGCCGACTATCGCGAGGTCGACGATGCCACGCTCCTCGAGCTCACGCGACTGAGCGCGAACCAGCAGCGGCTGGCGAACTCACTGTCCGCGGTTCTCGCCGGCGAGGTCGCGCGGCGTTCTGCTCCCGCTCTGGGAAAGCTGGGCCTCGCGCAGCGTACCGGGCACCGCACACCCGAGGAGCTGGTCCGCGTGACAACCGGATCGACCGCACGCGATGCTGTCACGGCGATCAAGATTGGCCAGATCGCCTCTGACGCGGCGGACGCCGCGGCTGGCGTTCCCGTCGTCGACCCGGCCACGGGCGAGCTGGTCGAGTCGCTTCTCCCGTGGCTACACTGCGTCGGCCGAGCGGTCACGGCGGGCACGCTCCCGGTTGCGGCGGCGGAGGCGATCCGCAATGGTCTCGGGCGGCCGAGCGAGAACGTGCCGCAGCAGCGCCTCGCCGAGGCGGCGGCGCTCCTGTGTGACGAAGCGCGCGCGCTCGATGCCGACCGCCTCTTCCGACGTGCGCGCGAGTTGCGCGATGAGCTCGACGAGGCGGGCATCGCCGACCGCGAGGCGGCGCGCCATGAGCAGCGGTCGTTACGGTTCCGGAGGCTTCCCAATGGGATGTCGAGGCTCGTGTGGGACATGGATCCCGAGACGAGTGCCGCCGTCGGCGAACTCTACGACCGCGCCACCTCGCCGAGACGGGGCGGTCCGCGCTTCGTCAGCGGCGAGTCCGAGATGCAGGCGCAGCGCATTCTCGCCGACACCCGCAGCACGGAGCAGCTCGCCTCCGACGTCTTCGTCCAGCTGCTGCGACAGGGGGCGGATGCCGATTCCAGCCAACTGCTCGGCAGCGGGGCGCCGGTAGTGCGCGTCCTTGTCACGGCGACGGCGTTCACCGAGCGCGCCGGACACGGACGTCTCGAGGCGCAGGCCGACGCGGTGTCCATCGAGACAATCGAGCGGGCCGCGTGCGCCGGAGGGACCACGATGATCCGCCTCGACGGAGACGGGCAGCCGCTTGACGTCGGGCGGGAGCAGAGGCTGTTCACCCGCGCCCAGCGCATCGCCCTCGCGGTGCGGGACGGCGGCTGCATGGTCACGGGATGCGAGAGACCGCCCTCGTGGTGTGAGTGCCACCACATCGAGCACTGGGAGCGCGACGGGGGCAAGACCAATGTCGCTGACGGCATACTCCTCTGCAAGCATCACCATCTGCTGCTCCACAACGCGCACTGGGAGGTCGTCCGACGCGGCGCGCGCTACTGGCTGATCCCGCCGCCCGACATCGACCCCCGCCAGGTGCCGATCGAGATGCGGAGCACGAGCTCGGCGATGCGTGACTGGCGCGCCGAGCGGGGAAGAGCCGCGGAGGAGTGAGCGGGCTGGCGTGGGGATTGGGGGGCGGGAGCGGGCTGGCGTCGGGAAGCGGGAGGGGAGTGAGCTGGCTGACCTCGGCGAGCGCACCGAGTAGCGTCGTCACCATGACAAACTCGACCTTCGACCAGCTGCTCACCGAACAGATCGGCAACGAGTTCGCTGCCTCGCAGCAGTACATCGCCATCGCTGTCTGGTTCGACAACCGCGACCTCCCGCAGCTGGCCAAGCACTTCTATCGCCAGTCGCTCGAAGAGCGCAATCACGCCATGATGCTCGTGCAGTACCGCCTCGATCGCGACCTCGGCATCCAGATTCCCGGAGTACCCGCGGTCGTGAACGACTTCGCGACCGAAACCGAGCCGATCGCACTGGCGCTCGAGCAGGAGCGGAGGGTGACCGAGCAGATCGAGGCCCTCTTCGCCGCGGCGCGTAGGGAGAACGACGCGTTGGGCGAGCAGTTCATGCTGTGGTTCCTCAAGGAGCAGGTGGAAGAGGTCGCATCGATGTCGACGCTGCTCGCGATCGTCCGCCGCGCCGACAATCTCTTCGACATCGAGAACTTCCTGGTCCGCGAGACGGCCGCCGAAGGCGAGGACGCGGGCGCTCCTGAGGCGGCCGGGGGCGCCCTCTCCGTCTGAGCCCGCGTCGGACATGGGGCCGTGCTGCCGCGAACGGACTCAGGCGCCGTCGCGGTCTGGGGTGAGCTGTAACCCGCTTTCGCGGCCGGGAGGCAACGTGCTCTCGCGACCTGGAATGGGCGGCACCGTGCTCTCGCGATCTACCCGCGCCGGTGCCAACGCGCTGGAGGCGGTCGCGGCGTCCTGCCGGGCGGCCGAGAGCGTGGCCGCACTATCGCTCGGGTAGAGAAGCAGGACGAAGAACCAGCCGACCGCGCCGCCGAGGAGCTGGGCCGCGATGTAGCCGGGGGCGGACCCCGGTGCGATGCCGGCGAAGCTGTCACTGAACATTCGGCCGACCGTGATTGCGGGGTTCGCGAAGCTTGTCGAGCTGGTAAAGAAGTACGCGGCCCCGATGTACGCGCCGACCGCTGCGGGGGCGAACTGTGCGCGGCCGGACCGCACGAGGGAGAAGATCACGAGCACCAGCCCGGCGGTCGCCACGATCTCGGAGAGGAAGTGCGCGCCCGTCAACCGGTCGGTTTCGCTCCAGGAGACCGGTGGCGCGTCGAACATCAGGTTCGCCGCGACGGCGCCCGTTATGCAGCCCGCGACCTGCACGGGGATGTAGGCCAGGGTCTGGCTCCACGGGCGCTGGCCGAGGGCGGAATCGACAAGTGAGACAACGGGGTTGAAGTGCGCGCCGCTCACCGGGCCGAAGATGAGAATGATCGCGAACAGTCCGAACGCCGTCGCGATTGCATTCTCGAACAGTTGGAGCCCGACATCCCCCGGCGACAGCGTCTGGGCTGCGATGCCGGATCCGACGACAATCGCCGCCAGGAGGAGGCTGCCGAGGAACTCCGCGATCAATCGCCGCCCGAGGCTCACGCGGTCACAAGCAGGCGTGCCACGGAGTCCAGGGCACCGGGAACGAGCCGGTAAAACGCCCACGTGCCGCGTTTGGAGCGGCTGAGGAATCCAGCATCCGTCAGGATCTTAAGGTGGTGCGACACCGTCGGCTGGCTCAGGCCGATCGGCTCGATGAGGTCGCACACGCAGGCCTCCTGGTTCGCAGACGCGGCGACGATGGAGATGAGGCGGAGCCGAGCCGGGTCCGCGATCGCCCGCAGCGACCGGGCAAGGTCGTCGGCGTGCTCGGCCGTCATCGCCTCGCGGGTGAGCGGTGCGCAGCACGCAACGACGTCGGAGACCGGAAGCATGTTCGTGAAGGACATGTCACGGAGCCTACTGACATTGATGCTCCTCAATATTCATTTTGTTCGATATTGACAAAGATCGATGTGCTGACGAGACTCGGAACGTCGATGCCGAACATCGACGCACTTCGATGGAAGGCGGGACGCATGACGCTCCGAGAACTCAGCCGGCCCGTGCTGCGCACACCGCTCCTCGGCGGGCTACCCGTCGCGATCATCGGCGCGGGGCCCGTCGGCCTCGCAGCAGCAGCGCACCTGTTCGAGCGCGGCATCGACTTCCGCATCTACGAGGCGGGCGCCTCCGCCGCGAACAGCGTCGCCGCGTGGAAGCACGTGCGCCTGTTCTCCCCGTGGCGCTTCCTCATCGATCCGGCCGCCCGTCGGCTTCTCGCCACAACGGACTGGGTCGAGCCCGACGCCGATCGACTGCCCGCTGGCGCGGAGCTGATCGAGCGCTACCTTGCCCCGCTCGCGTCGCTTGAGACCGTCGCCTCGCGCACGCACACGCGATCCACCGTGGTCTCCGTGAGCCGACAGGGGATGGACCGCACCCGCTCGGCCGGCCGGTCGACGACGCCGTTCGTGCTGCGTATCCGCACCGGAGCGGAGCTGAAGGAGGTCACCGCGAGCGCGGTGATCGACGCGTCGGGCACCTACGCCTCGCCGAACGGCCTCTCGTCGAACGGCCTCGAGCCGCTGGGTGCCGATCGGATCGCCGGCCAGCTCGTTCACGCCCTGCCCGACGTTCTCGGCACCGATCGCGCGCGCTTCGCCGGTCGGCACACGACCGTCGTCGGCGCCGGGCACTCCGCCGCCAATACCCTCATCGCCCTCGCGAAACTGGCTCGGGGGGAGCCGGCCACGCGTGTCACCTGGGTCGTGCGCAGGTCGGGTGCCGCCCGGGTCTCCGCGTCGCCCGATGACGATCTTCAGGGGCGCGCCTCGATCGGCGCGCGGGTCGCCGCGCTCGTCGCCGACGGGGAGGTCGCGCTCGTGGACCGATTCGAAATTGCGCGGCTGCGCCCGGCCGGTTCTTCGCCCGGCGGCGAGGTCGTGATCGTCGGCATCCGCCGCGGCGAGCCCTTCGAGATCGCGACCGACAACATCGTGGGCGCGACGGGCTTTCGTCCTGACCTGTCTATGTTGCGAGAGATCCGCCTCGACCTCGACGACATCGTCGAGGCTCCCCGACGGCTCGCGCCCATGATCGACCCGAACCTCCACAGTTGCGGCACCGCCCCGCCGCACGGGTTCGTCGAGCTTCGGCATCCGGAACCGAACTTCTTCATCGTCGGCATGAAGAGCTACGGGCGCGCGCCGACCTTTCTGCTCGGCACCGGCTACGAGCAGGTCCGCTCGATCGTGGCCTGGCTCTCCGGCGACGTGGCCGCGGCCACCGCCGTGCAGCTGGTGCTTCCGGCGACGGGCGTGTGCTCGACGGACGATGCGGGGGGCTCGGGCGGCGGATGCTGCGCCTGAGCGCCACGGTCCGGCCGGGGGCGGGCCTCCGCGTGTGACTCCGCCGGTCGCATAGACTCGCCGCCATGCCCAGCCTTGGCGATTCGCCCGCCTCGCTCGACCGGGACGCCGCGGAGCAGATTGCTCGAACCCTCAAGGCGATGGCCGACCCGACCCGCATCCAGCTGCTGAGCCTCATTCTCGACAGCGCAGACGGGCGCGCTCTGGTCGGCCAGCTCGCCGACGAACTGCGGCTCAGCCAGCCGACCGTCAGTCATCATGTGCGGGTCATGGCCGAGGAGGGGCTGCTCGAGCGGAGCCGGGATGGCCGACTCGTCTGGTATTCCGTCTCGCCCGACCGAGTGGACGAGGTGTCCGAGCTGCTCAACCCGGTGTCGTCGGCGCCGACCGCGCCGCGAGTGCTCGAGCGCATCGCGAGCGATCTCGCACTGCAGTTCCGCGGCATCTTCTCGACAGAGACGGTGGACCGTTACGTGCGCGAGAGTTATGAGCTGCTGGCACGTCGGGCGCGGATCACCCGCTACCTGCCCTCTCTCACCGGACGGTTTGCCGCCGATCGGCTTCGTGCCCTCGCGAGCGCGGAGGACCTGCTCCCGCGCGACGCACCCGAGGTGCTGTTCGTGTGCGTGCAGAACGCGGGCCGGTCGCAGCTGGCCGCCGCGATCCTGCGCTCGCTCGCGGGCGATCGGGTGCGGGTGCGAACGGCGGGTTCGGCGCCGGCCGAGGCTGTGAGTCCGCGGGTCGTCGCGGCGCTCGACGAGATCGGGGTGCCGCTCGCGGGGGAGTTCCCCAAGCCGCTCACCGATGAGGTGGTGCGCGCCGCCGACGTTGTCATCACGATGGGCTGCGGCGACGCCTGCCCCGTGTACGACGGGCGGCGGTATCTCGACTGGAACCTGGACGATCCGTCCGGGTTGTCGCTCGAGGGGGTGCGGGCGGTGCGCGACGAGGTCGACCGGCTCGTCCGCGCGCTGCTCGAGCAGATGGATCTCCCGGCCGTCAGGTGAACTCCTGCTGAACTGTCGCCGCCTCGCCCCCATTGCATAGACGGCCATCTATGCTTAGAGATACACCGAGCCGAGGAGTCACCATGTCCGACAAGCCCACCGTCCTGTTCGTCTGCGTGCACAACGCCGGGCGCTCCCAGATGGCCGCCGGCTACCTCAAGCACCTCTCTGCTGGGGCTGTCGAGGTGCTCTCGGCGGGCTCTGAGCCCAAGGACCAGATCAACCCGACGGCGGTCGAGGCGATGGCCGAGGACGGCGTCGACATCACCGGCAACGTTCCCAAGGTCCTCACCACCGACGCGGTCAAGGAGTCCGACGTGGTTATCACCATGGGCTGCGGCGACACGTGCCCGATCTTCCCCGGAAAGCGCTACGAGGACTGGGAGCTGGCCGACCCGGCGGGTCAGGGCATCGAGGCCGTGCGCCCGATCCGCGACGACATCAAGGCGCGCATCGTGAAGCTGCTCGACGAGCTCCTCCCCGCGACAGTCTGACGATGACGGATGCCGGAATCGGGGCCAGGCGGGCACTACCCGGGCTGAGCTACCCCGAGGAGTACCTCAAGCGGCTCGCGGGCGAGCTCACTGCGAAGTTCGCCGGCGTCTTCGGCGCCGAGACCGTCGAGCGCTACGTGCTCGAGTCGTACACGGCCCTGCTTCGCACGTCCACGGTCACCGCCCACCTCGCGTCGCGGACCGTGCGCTTCGCAACCGACCGGCTGACGGCGCTCGCGCAGGCGAAGGGATCTCTCGGCGTCGGTGTGCCCGAGATTCTCTTCGTCTGCGAGCAGAACGCCGGTCGGTCGCAGATGGCGGCGGTGCTGACGAAGCACCTGGCCGGCGGCAGCGTGCACGTGCGCTCGGCGGGTTCCGCTCCGGCGCGCGAGCTGAACCCAGCGGTGATCGCGGTGATGGAGGAGCTCGGCCTCGATATGGCCGAGGAGTTTCCGAAGCCGCTCACCGACGATGTCGTGCAGGCGGCGGATGTCGTGGTCACCATGGGCTGCGGCGACGCCTGCCCGATCTACCCCGGCAAGCGCTACCTCGACTGGGGGCTGGCCGATCCGGCCGGCGAGTCGGTCGAAACGGTGCGCGGCATCCGCGACGAGATCAGCGCACGGGTCACCGCACTGCTCGGGGAGCTCGCGCGCGAGTAGGGCGCTTAGCGCGGGGGTCACGCTGGGTCGGTCCGCCCGGCGCGCTCGGTCCGCCCGGCGTGCTCACGTTGGACGGGTGGTCGGTTTGTCGCGGCTCGGTTGTCTAACAGAGGAGTCGCTGCGGACACGCCGGTCTCGGCCGTCGTACGACTCGGCATGTCGCCGATTCTCCTGCGTTGCGTGCGTTGGAATGCCTGCTTTCGGCGTGGCGAGTGGATGCTGTCGGGCGAGTGGATGCTGTGTCGCATCGCCGGGCTCGTCGAGCGACCAGCATGCTGGGTCGGCAATGGGGGACCGGCCGTCCGGGCGGCCTGTACCGATGCGCCAGAATTGACCTGATGGCCGACCGGAGGGGTGCGAGATGAGCGTGATCCCGAACGACCAGACCGTGCTTCAGGCCGGAGCCCGCGCGACCGAGGCCCGCACCCTCGTCGACATCCTCGCCGAGACCGCCGTGCGGCATCCGGATGCCCTCGCGCTGCTCGACGCCGACGGGGGAGTGAGCTACCGCCAGCTCGTGCGGATGGTCAGCGACCGCGCCGCGCAACTCGCTCACGGCGGCGTGCGCCGAGGCGACCGGGTGGGCATTCGGATCCCGTCCGGATCGCGTGAACTGTACGTTTCGATTCTGGCGACGCTCGTCACCGGAGCCGCCTATGTTCCCGTCGACGCGGACGATCCCGAGGAGCGCGCGCGGCTCGTCTTCGGGGAGGCCGGCGTCGTGGGGGTGATCGGTGCGGACGGCATGCTCGCGCCGGACCCGCACGCGATGGGCGCAGAGGCTCGCCCGGACGGTGACGGCGCGGGTCGCGCGCCGGCTGCCGGGTCGGCGGACGGCTGGGCCGGCGCGGAGTTGCCGGATGCCGGGTTGGCCGGCATGACGAAGCGGACGAGCGCCATCGCGGCGCGCGTCGCGAGACCGACGAGCGCCGAGGCATCCGACCAGCCCCGCCCCGCGGGGATCGAGACGCCGACGCCCGACCACGACGCCTGGGTGATCTTCACCTCCGGGTCAACCGGCGTGCCCAAGGGGGTCGCCGTTACCCACCGCTCCGCCGCCGCGTTCGTCGACGCCGAGGCCGGGCTCTTCCTCGCCGAGGAGCCGATCGGTCCCGGCGACCGCGTTCTCGCCGGGCTCTCGGTCGCGTTCGACGCCTCCTGCGAGGAGATGTGGCTTGCGTGGCGCAACGGCGCGTGCCTCGTTCCGGCCCCGCGCTCGCTCGTGCGCTCCGGAGTCGACCTCGGACCGTGGCTCATCGCCCACGGCATCACCGTCGTATCCACTGTGCCGACCCTCGCCGCCCTCTGGCCGGAGGAGTCGCTCGAACTCGTGCGGCTCGTCATCTTCGGCGGTGAGGCCTGCCCGCCCGACCTCGCCGACCGCATCTCGGTGCGCGGCAGGGAGGTGTGGAACACCTACGGGCCCACCGAGGCGACCGTCGTGGCCTGCGCCGCACTGCTCGGCGGCGACGGCCCGGTGCGGATCGGGTTGCCCCTCGACGGCTGGGACCTCGCCGTGGTCGACGCCGAGGGTGAGCGGGTCGCCGAGGGGGAGACGGGCGAGCTCATCATCGGCGGGGTCGGCCTCGCCCGCTATCTCGACGCCGGAATGGATGCCGTGAAGTATGCGGCCATGCCCTCGCTCGGCTGGGATCGCGCCTACCGCAGCGGCGATCTCGTGCGCTTCGACGCCGCCGGGCTCGTCTTCGTCGGCCGCGCCGACGACCAGGTCAAGCTCGGCGGGCGCCGGATCGAACTCGGCGAGGTCGAGGCCGCCCTGCAGGGTCTCGACGGCGTCGCCGGCGCGGCGGCGGCCGTGCAGACCTCGGCATCCGGCAACCATCTTCTCGTCGGCTATCTTGCCCTCACCGAACCCGCGGTGCTGTTCGACCGGGTCGCCGCAGTCGAGCGCCTCCGCGCCGAGCTCCCGGCGGCGCTCGTGCCGTTGCTCGCCATCGTCGACTCCCTCCCGACGAAGACCTCGGGCAAGGTCGACCGCGCGGCCCTGCCCTGGCCGCTCCCGACCACCGTGGGGGAGCCGGCCGATACGGGGCTGACCGCGACGGCGAGCTGGCTCGCCGAAAAATGGACCGCGATCCTCGGCGTTCCGGTGGCGGGTCCCGACGACGACTTCTTCGCCCAGGGCGGCGGTTCCCTCTCCGCTGCCCAGCTGGTCTCCGCCATCCGCGAGCGCTTCGCCGACACCCGTGTCTCGGACATCTACGACCACCCGCGGATCGGCTCCCTCGCGGACGAGCTCGACGGTCGGGTGCCGCACATCCGGGCGACGTCGCGTGAGGTGCTGCCGACGCCGATGGCGAGCCGGATCGCGCAGACGCTCCTCGGCATCCCGCTGCATATCCTCGCCGGGGCGAGGTGGCTCGTCTACCTCGCCGCGGCGAACAACCTGCTCGCGGCCTGGGGGCAGCTCGAGTTCGTGCCGCAGTTGTCGTGGTGGTGGATCGGCGTCGGATTCGTCGTGTTCGTGACCCCGCCCGGCAAGATGGCGCTCACCGTCGTGGCCGCCCGGCTGCTGTTGCGCGGACTCGTGCCCGGCGACTACCGCCGCGGCGGATCGGTGCACCTGCGGCTGTGGCTCGCCGAGCAGGTCGCGCTGCTCGTGAACCCCGCGAGCGCGGCCGGGGCGCCCTGGATCAGCTACTACGCGCGGGCGCTCGGCGCCCGGATCGGCGTCGGCGTCGACTTGCACACGCTGCCGCCGGTGACCGGGATGCTGTCGATCGGGCAGGGGGCGTCGGTCGAACCGGAGGCCGACCTCTCCGGGTACTGGGTCGACGGCGACATTCTGCGCCTCGGGCACGTGCACATCGGCGCGGAGTCCAGGGTCGGCTCGCGCAGCACCCTGCTCGGAGGGGCGAGCATCGGCCGCGGCTCCGAGGTCGAGCCGGGCTCCGCCGTCTCCGGCCGAGTACCGGCGGGGGAGCGCTGGGCTGGCTCCCCGGCCGGTCGAGTCGGCTCCGCGAAGAAGTCCTGGCCGGCGGAGCGACCGCCGCGCGGCACCCGTTGGCTCATCGCCTACACGGTCGGGTCGGTGACGATGGCCGCGATGCCCGCATCCGCCGCCCTGCTCGGCGTCGTCATCGTCGGTGCCGCGATCGGCCAGGCGCAGAGCCCGGCGGAGGCGGTCACCCGCGCCGTTCTCGCGACCCCGCTCGCGACGGTCGTCGCGGGGCTCACCTTTGCGTTCACCGTCATCGCGGTCGTGCGGCTGCTCGGAATCGGCCTCGTCGACGGACATTTCCCGGTGCGCAGCCGCATCGGATGCCAGGTGTGGATGACCGAGCGGATCCTGGACAGCGCGAGGACCCTGCTGTTCCCGCTCTACGCGAGCCTCATCACGCCGTTCTGGCTGCGGGCGCTCGGCGCGAAGGTCGGCGCGAACGTCGAGGCCTCGACCGTGCTGCTCATCCCGGCGCTCACCACAATCGCGCCAGGGGCCTTCCTCGCCGACGACACCATGGTCGCCACCTACGAGCTCGGCGGCGGATGGCTGCGCATCGGACGCGCCAAGATCGGCCGGCGCGCGTTCCTCGGCAACAGCGGGATGATCGGCCCGGGCCGCACGGTGCCCCGCAACGGCCTCGTCGCGGTGCTGTCCGCGACCCCGCGCAAGGCCAAGCGGGGCTCAAGCTGGCTCGGCAACCCGCCCGTGCGGCTGCGACGCACCGTCACCGACTTCGACGAGGCGCGCACCTTCCACCCCCCGACACGCCTCCGCGTGGCGCGTGCCCTCTGGGAGGTGCTGCGCATCGTCCCGGTCATCGTGACGGCGCTCATCGCGCTCGGCGTGCTCGTCACCCTCGACGTGCTCTGGTCGGTGCTCGGGCTCGGCGCGGCCGTCGCACTCTCGGGAGTGGTGATGCTCGCGGCCGGCGCCGTCGCGGCGGGGGTGACCACGTGCGCGAAGTGGGTCTTCGTCGGCCGGATCACGGTCTCGGAGCATCCGCTCTGGTCATCGTTCATCTGGCGCAACGAGGTCGCCGACACGTTCGTCGAGATGGTCGCCCGCCCCTGGTTCGCCTCGGCCGCCACCGGCACCCCGGCGCTCGCGATCTGGCTGCGCACGCTCGGCGCGACGGTCGGCCACGGCGTGTGGTGCGAGTCGTACTGGCTGCCGGAGGCCGACCTCGTCACCATCGCGGATGGGGCAACCGTGAACCGCGGATGCGTCGTGCAGACGCACCTGTTCCACGACCGGGTCATGCAGCTCGACAGCGTGGAGCTGCGCGCCGGATCGACGCTCGGCCCGCACACCGTCATCCTCCCGGCCGCGTCGCTGGACCAGAACGCGACCGTGGGACCCGCCTCGCTCGTGATGCGCGGCGAGCGGGTGCCCGGCGGGTCGCTCTGGGCGGGCAACCCGATCGCGCCGTGGCACGCGCCGCCATGGAATACTTGACCCCTGTGCCGTCCAGATCATCGAGCCACGGCTCCGCCTCCCTCGGCGACGAGTACCTTCCGGCGACGGGCAATGGCGGCTACACCGTCGAGCACTACGACCTCGCCCTCGATTACCGCGTCGCCACGAACCGGCTCTCCGCGACGGCCGTCATCACGGCTCGCGCCACCATGCGGCTGGAGCGATTCAGCCTGGACTTCGCCAGCCTGAGCGTGGAGAAGGTCACCGTCGACGGGGAGCGGCCGCGCAAGACCACACACGCGAGCCGCAAGCTCACCGTCACGCTCGACACCGCGATCGACGATGGAGACGAGTTCGAGATCGTCGTGCGCTACCGCGGGGCGCCGCGCCCGATCCGCGGCCGCTGGGGCGACCTCGGGTGGGAGGAGCTCACCGACGGAGTGCTCGTGGCGAGCCAGCCGAACGGCGCGTCATCCTGGTTCCCCTGCAACGACCATCCGAGCGACAAGGCGACCTACCGCATCTCGCTTGCCTGCGAGTCGCCCTACACGGTGCTGGCGAACGGGGAACTCATCTCCCGCACGGCACGCTCCGGCCGCACGACCTGGGTCTTCGACACGCTCGAGCCGATGGCGAGCTACCTGGCGACGATCCAGATCGGCCGGTACACCTCCGCGCAACTCGGAACCGTGCCGGTAGTGCAGACCGCCTACTTCCCGCCGAACCTCGCCCGCGTGGTCGCGGTCGACTTCGAGCGCCTCGGCGACATGCTTGCGCTGTTCGGCGACCGGTTCGGGCCGTACCCGTTCTCGTCGTACTCCGTCGTGGTCACCGCCGACGAGCTGGAGATCCCGCTCGAGGCGCACGGCCTCGCCGTCTTCGGGCGCAACCACATCGACGGCGCCCACAGCAGCGACCGGCTCATCGCCCACGAGCTCGCCCACCAGTGGTTCGGCAACAGCCTCACCATCACCCGGTGGCGCGACATCTGGCTGCACGAGGGCTTCGCCTGCTACTCCGAATGGCTGTGGGCCGAGGAGAGTGGCGGCCCGACGATCGGGAGGAGCGTCGCCGAGCACCACCGCGTGGTCGCCGCGCTGCCCCAAGACCTCGTGGTCGGCGATCCGGGTCCGGCGGACATGTTCGACGACCGGATCTACAAGCGCGGGGCGCTCGCCCTGCATGCCGTGCGGGTGCAGCTGGGCGACCGGAGGTTCTTCGAGGCGCTGCGTGCGTTCGTCGCTGCGCACCGCCATGCCGGCATCTCCACCGCCGGATTCGTGAGTTTCTTCGCAGGCTACGCCGACGACGGTGTCATCGAGCAGCTCGTCGACCGCTGGGTGTTCAGCAGGGCGCTGCCGCCGCTCTGATCAGGCCTGCGCGTCAGGCGCGAGCAGGTGGATCTCCGGCCGCGCGTCGGCGATCACGGCGATCGTGCCGACCAGGCCGGGGCCGGCGTCGAGCGCGCTGAGCTGAAATGACCCGACGGGGACCGGAGAGCCCGGCCAACCGACGAGGGCGGGGCGGGGCGGCGCACTTCGCATTCGGCCCGCGAACGCCACCTCGAGCTCGCGCGGGTCCACCCGCAGGCCGTCGCCCGTCGCCTTCAGCACTGCCTCCTTCGCGGTCCACATCGCCGTGCGGAGCTCCGGGGGGCCGGCCGTGGCCAGCCGGTCGCGCTCGGCCGGTCCGAACGCGACGTCGTCGAACCCCGACTGCGCGGCCGCGTCGACGCTCTCGATGTCGATGCCGACGGGCCCGGCGAACGACACCGCGATCGCCACGGATCGCCCGGCACGGCTCAGGCTCAGGTCGATGCCCTCAATGCCGCGTTCGCCGCAGCGGACGAGCACCGGCCGGCCGTGGTCGCCCCCGCATCGCGCGCACCGCCGTGAGACCTCCACCTCGGCCAGAGTGACGCCCGTTGCCTCCGCCACGACGCCGACGAGCAGCGCGCGGTCACCGGCGGGCGTCGTCGCGCGCTCGCGCAGCGCGACCACGACGTGCGGGGCGGATGCGGTTGGACCGCTCACAGCAGGTCGTAGCGCGCGAGCGCGTCGGCATCCCGCGAATAGGTGGCCGAGCTGCGTGCCGTGTCGAGCGCGATGACGGGGTCGGATTCGGCCTCGGCGAGCGCGAGCAGTCGCTCGGCCTCGGCCAGGCGGGTGCGCGCCTCGGCGCCCGCCCGCCGCCCGGCCATGTAGGCGCGAGTCGTGTCGATCTGGCTCCGCGCGGTGAGCAGCGCGCCGTCGAGGGCCTCGCGGGCGTGGGTCAGCCGCTGCTGCTGGGTGCGTGCCCCCGCGAGGGCGGTGTCGAGCGCGTCGACGGTCGTCTGGATACGCGCGATGGCGGCATCCGGATCCGCGGCACCGTTCGTCGTCACCTCCGCGAGGGTGCGCTCGACCCACGCGATCGCCTCGACGATGGCCGAACCGGTCGCGGGGTCGGGCGGGGCGTCGCGCACCGCCCTGGCCGCGGCGACCTCGGAGCGTGCCTCGTCGATGTGCGACGCGAGCCGGGTGCTCGCCGACTCCAGCGCGGCGGCGTGCCGCTCGATGTCGTCCAGCAGCTGCCCCGCGCGGCGGGCGTGCTGCTCACTCGAGCGGATCGACGCCGACACTGCGGTCGCCCCCGTCTCGTCGAGGTTCTCCGCCGCGCTGGCGGCGCTGGTCCGGGCGGCGTGGAGCAGCCGCTCCGCCTCGTCGGGGGTGTCGCGCACCGGCGCGATGGCGGCCGGCGCGTACCGGGAGTGCAGGCGAGCAAGAAGTTCGCGGGCCCCGGAAAGCCGGCTCTGCTCCCGGTCGATCAGCTCGCGCACCGCCTGGAGGTCGCGCGGGGCGTCGCGCTCGGAGCCGCGAAGGGCGTCGAAGACCGCACGCTCGGCCGCGAGCCGCTCGCTCGCCGTCTCGCACAGCATCAGGACCTGGCCGTTCCACTCGCGCTGCTGGGTGGGGGTGTCGGGAACGGAGTCATCGAGCTGCTGCTTGAGCGCGAAGGCGCTCGCGAGGTTCGCGCTCGCGCTGTCCAACGCCGCCGCGAGCGCGGAGGCGCGCGCATCGCCGAATTGCGCCACGGCGAAGCCCAGCTCGTCCCGCATCGAGGCGACCTCGTCGTCGAGACGCACCAGCGCGATGTTCGCGCGGCGGCCGATCTCATCCCGTTTCGGGGCGGTGCGTGCGGCCCGGCCGCGCCGCACCAGCACGACGAAACCGACCGCGAGCGCGGCCGCGAACAGCAGCCCGATGGTGATGGCCCCGACGCCGGCCCCGACGACCGCACTGGAGGCGCCGACCGCGGTCAACTCGAGAATGGTGAGTGCCAGCATGCCGAGCATTTTACGTGTCCTGAGAAACTCCACGCCTGCTCCCAGCGGATTGCGCGTTCCCCCCTTAAGGTATCGGTGTGTGGCGTGCTGAGAAACGAGAAGAGACCGGGGACTCCCTGTCCGAATCCGACGAGAACCCCACCCATGCGGAGAGACAAGTGACCACTCCCCACTCCCTCGTGTCGGGCGACCCGTCCTACCGGCTCGGAAATGTCGCCGAGCCGACCTGGACGGGCTGGCGCGACGAGCTGTCCCGCGTCGGCGGTCGCTCGCCGCTGCTCCACTTCGTCGATGCCCCCCGTACCCGAATCGAGCTGAGCACCACCCACCCGGGCGGGCTCGCGCAGTTCATCACCGGCAAGACGACCCTGCTCTCCAGCCTCATCCGCGACGATCTCGCCCTCCGCGCGGCGAAGATGGCCGCGGGCGCGATCGCGACCAAGGGCGTCGAGCTCGCCACTGCCCGGGGCATCGATTCCGTGCACCTCGGCATCGGCATCGCCGAGTGGCAATTCGCGTCAGAGGACTTCTGTGCGCCAATCCTGTTGCGCCCGCTCGCCATCCGCCGCTACGGCCGCGACTTCGAAGTGCGCCTGCGCGGTGTCGCCGTCCTGAACCCCGAGCTCGAGCGCGCCCTCAAGGCCCAGTTCGACATCGAGCTCGACGCCGCCGCGTTCGCAGCGCTCGCCGAGTCCGACGGCTCGTTCAAGCCCAACCCGGTCATCGACCGGCTGCGCGGGCTCACCTCGCACCTCGAGTGGTTCAACGTGCAGCCGAGGCTCGTCGTCTCGTCGTTCGCCGACGTGCAGAACCGCATGGTGCGTGATGCCGCCGAACTCGAGCATCCGATTCTGGACGCGCTCGCGGGCAATGCCAACGCCCGCTGGAGCGTGAAGCAGGGCTTCGCTCCGGTCGAGCCCCAGCACCAGGACCTCCGCTCGCCCGAGACCGACACGCTGCTACTCGACGCCGACGCCGAGCAGGAGAATGTCGTCGCGCAGATCGCCGCAGGCAACTCCGTCGTCGTCAAGACGCTTCCCGGCACCGGCGGCACCCAGACGATCGTCAACGCGATCGGCAGCCTCGTCGCGCAGAACAAGCGCGTGCTCGTGGTCAGCCCTCGCCGCTCGAGCCTGTCCGGCATCCGCGCGCGTCTCGGCGACATCGGACTTGGCGGCCTCGCCGTCGCGCCGTCGACACTCCGGCGCGACCTGATCAAGTCGATCGGGCGCAACGAGAAGGCGAAGCACCCGCAGATCGGGGAGGTCGACGAGGCGCTCGTGCGACTGCGCCGCGTGCTGCTCGACTACCGGGGCGCCATCGCCAAGGACGACGCCGTGCTCAGCATCTCGGTGCTCGACTGCCTGAGCGAGCTGTCCCGCCTCGCCCTCCTGCCCCAGCCGCCGTCGACGACGGTGCGCCTCAGCCGCAGCTCGGTCGAGGCCCTCGCCAGCGAGCGCGTCGAAGCCGCGAACGCGATGGTGCACGCCGCGCAGCTCGGTGAGTTCAAGTACGGGCCGGGCGACTCGCCCTGGTACGGGGCGACCTTCGTGACGAGCGAGGAGGCGAGCGGTGCCCATGCCCTCGCCAAGCGGTTGCACCAGACCGACCTGCCCCGGCTGCTGGTGCGCGCCGGCGAGCTCATCGGCGCGACCCACATGCGCCCGTTCGCGAACATCTCGCAGCTCGGCGTCTATCTGCGCCTGCTCACTGAGATCCGCGACACTCTCGACCGGTTCCTGCCCGTCGTGTTCGACCGCTCGCTGAGCGAGCTCATCACCGCCACCGCGGCGCGTCGGGATTCGCCCGAGATGTCCGGTGCGAACCGCCGCCGCCTGAAGAAGCTCGCCCGGGAGTACGTGCGCCCCGGTGTGCACATCGGCGATCTTCATGACAGCCTCGTGCGCATCCAGCAGCAGCGGCTGCTCTGGCAGCGTTTCGTCGCCGAGGGGGCGCCGCCGGAGATCCCCGTGGGCATCGCCGACGTGCAGGCTGCCTGGCAGCGCGTCGAGCAGGACCTCGCGTCGCTCGACCGCCCACTCAAGGTCACCGTGCCGAGCGAACAGCTCGTCAACCTGCCCATCGCCGAGCTCGGCGACCGGCTGACGGCCCTCGCCGCGGAATCCGATGTGCTGCACAACCTGCAGGAGCGCGTGGAAATTCGCCAGCGACTGCGGATGCTCGAGCTGGACGGCCTCATCGCCGACCTCGCCTCGCGGCACGTGCCGGCCGACGAGGTCGCGTCCGAACTCGAGCTGGCGTGGTGGCAGTCGGCCCTGGAGTCGCTGCTCGAATCCGATCGCGCCCTGCTCGGCGCCAACACGTCGGTGCTCGACCGGCTCGAGGCGGACTTCCGCCTCGTCGACGAGGCACACGCCGCGGGCAGTGCCCAGCTGCTCGGCTGGCAGCTCGCGGAGAACTGGAAGATCGGGCTCGTCGACTGGCCGGACGAGGCTGCCGCGCTCAAGATGGCACTGCGGCGTCCGGCGATCACGTCGTCGATCCTGCAGGATGTCGCGCCGCACCTCGCCCGGGCCATCGCGCCCGTCTGGCTCGCCTCGCCGTACGAGGTCGACAGCATCACCGACGCGATGTCCATCGACGCGGTGATCCTCGTGGATGCCGGCGCGATGAGCCTCGCCGAGAGCGTCGGGTCGATTCGTCGGGCGAAGCAGGCCGTCGCGTTCGGCGACCCCGTGACGCAGACGCCCGTGCCGTTCCGCATCTCGATCGCGGACGACTTCGAGCAGGCCGAGCCGCCCCCGGCCGAGCCCGACCTCGACGCCACTCACGCCGACTCCGCGCTTGCCCGGCTCGGCGCTCTGCTCCCCACCCTCTCGCTTACCCGCAGCTACCGGGCTGGCGGCGAGGACCTCGCCGAGCTCGTCAACCGACGATTCTATGCGGGCAAGATCGACTCGCTGCCGTGGGCGGGGTCGTTCCTCGGCCACCCGAGCCTGCGACTGGACTTCGTGCCCAACGGCCACGGAATGCCCGATCCCGACTCCGGGGCGGTCGAGAGTGTCGACGCCGAGGTGGAGCGTGTCGTCGAGCTCGTGCTCGAGCACGCCGCCACCCGTCCCCGCGAATCCCTCATGGTGATCACCGCGAGCGCCAAGCACGTCGTGCGGGTTCAGCAGGCGGTGCTGACCGCCGTCGCAACCCGCCCGGAGCTCAACGAGTTCCTCCTCGGCGACTCCGAGGAGCCATTCACGGTCACGACGATCGACCAGGCGGTGGCCGAGAGCCGCGACCGGGTGATCTTCTCGATCGGCTACGGACGCACACCCCACGGACGGATGCTGTCCGACTTCGGCGCCCTCGGGCATCCGGGTGGCGAGCGACTGCTCTCCGTCGCCATGACCCGCGCCCGGCGCTCGATGGTGATCGTGACCTGCTTCGAGCCATCCGACATCGACGAATCGCGCATGAACTACGGCGCGGTCGCGCTCGCCGAGATCCTCGCGGACGCGTCCGCACGGCGCCTGGACGAGATCGCGACCCCGAGCACCGATCCGATGCTCGTGGACCTCGCGCGCCGCCTGCGTGTTCGCGGCCTCCGCGTGGCCGTCGGGCACCGCGGCAAACTCGGACTCGTCGCCTCGCACGGCGGCATGTGCCTCACGATCGAGACCGACTCGCGGCTCATGAGCGGATCGGGCGGTCAGGCGTCGAGCCTGCGCGAGTCGCTGCGACTGCGCCCCGAGATGCTTCGTCGGCTCGGCTGGCACTACCTGCGCGTGCACTCCTTCGAGCTCTTCAGCAACCCCGACGCCGTCGCCGACCGCATCGCGACGATGCTCGGCGTGAGCGAGGCGCCGCGCACCGAGCCGATCCGGATCATTGACCGCCCACTCCAGTAGCGACGAGCCAGGCTCCGCAGCCGTGTCGGGCGGTGTTTCTGGGGGACCCTCGGCCGGCGGCGACGCGACAGGCGTCGCGCGAGCATCCGGAACGCGCAGGCGTCGGCGCGTTACGACCGAGGCCGTCCCGGGCAGCGATCCGGCGCCGCAGAGCGAGCCCGCGCGTCACCTCGACAACGAGAACGACGAGCGGCTGAAGGCCGACAAGCCGCCCCACTGGGGCTGACACCCCACTGGGGGTTGACGAGTCCGTCGCCGAGAGTACGTGAATCGGTGCTTCCGTGAGTCTGGCAAGAGCCACAACCCGTACTCTCGGCGAGACTTGCACGCGGAACAAATGGAAGGGGCGGACATCTGGACGGCTGAAACTCCCCGGGAGGCGCGTGTGCCGGCGATGGCGCGTTGTGACCGCCAGCGTCGTCGTCGCTGCCGGGCGCCGTCGCCGAGAGTACGTGAATCGGTGCTTCCGTGCGTCTCGCAAGAGCCACAACCCGTACTCTCGCCGAGAATTGCACTTCGAACACATGGAACGGGCGGACATCAGGACGGCTGAACCTCGCCTGGAGGCGCGTGTGTCGGCGATGGCGCGTTGTGACCGCCACCGTCGACTGCCGACCGGTTGCCCGCCTAGTGGGAGACCTGCTGGCTGTGGTTTCCCTCGGGGGAGGGGCGCCCGGCGAGGAGATCACGGATCTCGGTGAGCAGCTCCGCCTCGGTCGGCGGGAGATCGGCGGGAGTCGCCTCCTCCTCGTGCTTCTGCTTGAGGAACGCGGCCTTCTTGAGGTGGTTGATCGGCAGCACGAGAGCGAAGTAGACGACGGCGGCCACGATCAGGAACTGGATCGCCGCAGCAATGACCGCGCCGAACATGAGCTTCGCCGGCTCTCCGGAGGTGGTCGGAATGGTGAGCACCAGTGCCGTGCTGAGGCTCTTCGCGTTGAACAGCGCGCCGATCGCCGGATTGAATATGCCGGCGACGAGCGAGTTGACGATCGCCGTGAAGGCCGCGCCGATGACCACCGCGACGGCCAGGTCGATGACGTTGCCGCGCAGAATGAATTCCTTGAAACCGTTGATCATGAATACCCCTACTTCGTGACGGATGCGGTGGGCTTGGCCGACGAGGACGAACCTGAGCCAGACGAGCCAGACGAGCCAGACGAGCCAGACGAGCCAGACGAGCCAGACGAGCCAGACGAGCCAGACGAGCCGGAGCTGCCGGAGCTTGACGACCCCGAGCCGCCCGAGCCCGCATCCGACTTACCTGATCCGGAATCCGACTTGCCGGCGCCGGCATCCGACTTGCTCGACCCCGAGGACTCGGACTTCTTGGCCGCGGAGGTCTGGTCGGCGCGCGAGTCGTTGCGGTAGAAGCCCGAGCCGGTGAAGCTCACGCCGATCGCGCTGAACACCTTGCGGAGTCGGCCGTGGCAGGCGGGGCACTCGGTCAGCGAGTGATCGGTGAACGCCTGCTGAATGTCGAATGCGTTCTCGCACTCGGTGCAGCGATAGGAATAGGTGGGCACGAGGACCTCCGTGTTGATGCCGGTGGGAACTAGAAGGTGACGATCGCGCTCGGTGTGATGACACCGTCCACGCTTTTGTCGTGCACCTCGATGGGCACCGAGTCGACCAGCTCCGTGTCGAATACCACAGCATAGACCGGCGGGCAGCGTTCCATCGATCCGAGGGTGCGGTCGAAGTATCCTCGGCCCCAGCCCATTCGCATACCGGACCGGTCGACGGCCGCCGCAGGCACGACGATGAGGTCGACGTCGTTGATCGCGATCGGCCCGAGCAACTCGCCCACAGGCTCCGGCATGCCGTGCAGCCCCTCGGTCTCCTGCCGCCCGTCGGTCACGGCCCAGTCGAGTAGGCCGTCGTCCCTGGAGACCGGCACGAGCACGCGGATGCCCCGGCCGATCGCCCACTCCACGAAGGGGCGGGTGTTGGGCTCGTCGTTCGTGGACAGGTAGGCGGCGATCGACGTGACGCCAAGGTCGGTGGCGAGCGTGACCAGATGCCTGGTCAGGGCGGCCGTGGTGGTGTCGCGATCCCGGTCGGTCAACTGGCGGCGACGTTCTCGAAGTTCGACCCTCAGGGCGCGTTTCTGGTGGCCCGCGTCGCCCGTCATGCTCGCAATCTTAGGGCAGACGGAAGTATTCATTCGCGAGAAACCTTCGAGCGACTACCCTTGGGCCATGGCATTTGAGATCACCAAGGCAGTTATTCCCGCAGCGGGACTCGGAACGAGGTTCCTTCCCGCAACCAAGGCTATGCCGAAAGAGATGCTCCCGGTTGTTGACAAACCGGCCATCCAGTACGTGGTCGAGGAGGCCGTTGGTGCAGGATTGCACGACGTTCTGATGATCACGGGGCGAAACAAGAACGCCCTCGAGAACCATTTCGACCGCGTGGGCGAGCTCGAAGCGACCCTCGAACGTAAGGGCGATACGGACCGTCTGCAGAAGGTCAACTTCTCCACAGACCTCGCGGACATGCACTATGTGCGCCAGGGCGACCCCAAGGGGCTGGGCCACGCGGTCCTCCGCGCGAAGATGCACGTCGGGCGGGAGTCGTTCGCCGTGCTTCTCGGCGACGATATCATCGACCCCCGCGACGTGCTGCTGACGCGCATGATCGAGGAGTCGGGAAAGCGCAACGCGAGCGTCGTCGCGCTGCTCGAGGTCGACCCGTCGCTCGCCCACATGTATGGCGTGGCGACGATCGAGGCGACCGACACCGAGGATGTCGTGCGTATCACCGGACTCGTCGAGAAGCCGGCACCGGGTACCGCGCCCTCGAACTACGCCATCATCGGGCGCTACGTCCTGCGACCGGAGATCTTCGACATCCTCGAGGAGACTCCTCCCGGCAAGGGCGGCGAGATTCAGCTGACCGACGCTCTCGAGACGATGGCGGCGGCACCGGAGACCGGCGGCGTCTACGGCGTCGTCTTCCGCGGGCGCCGTTACGACACGGGAGATCGGCTCGATTACATCAAAGCGATCGTGCAGCTTGCGGTCGAGCGCGAGGATCTCGGGCCCGACCTCCGTCCGTGGTTGAAGGACTTCGCTGGCAACCTAGACTGACGAAATGGCGACGCCGATTCCCACATTGCGTGAAGGTGCGGTGACGATCCGACCAATCCGTCTTCGTGACGCGCGCGCGCTCGAACGCGAGCTGCTCGACAACCGTGGCTGGTTGCGCAAATGGGAAGCGACCAACCCGCACGGCCCGATGAGCTTCGACACGCGGGCCAGCATCCGCAGCCTGCAAGCAAACGCGCGCGCCGGTCTGGGGCTCCCGTTTGCGATCGAATATGACGGCGAGTTCGCGGGCCAGCTGAACGTATCGTCGATCACCTACGGCTCGCTCGGGTCGGCGACGATCGGATACTGGGTGTCGGAGCGGTTTGCAGGCAAGGGTGTCACCCCCACCGCGGTGGCGCTCGCGACGGACTTCTGCTTCTTCAGTGCGGGCCTGCACCGCATGGAGATCTGCATCCGGCCGGAGAATGTTCCCTCGTTGCGGGTAGTCGAGAAGCTCGGCTTCCGTTACGAGGGCCTCCGCCGTCGTTACATCCACATCAACGGCGACTGGCGCGACCACTTCTGCTTCGCGCTCGTCGTCGAGGAGCTCCCGACGGGCGTGCTCAGGCGCTGGATGGATGGCCGCGTTCCCGCGGCGAACGCCGTGATTCCGGAGAGCGACCGCGGCGCGGCGGGGGTTCCGCTGCGGCTCGGCGCGTCGGGCTGACACACCTTCACGAATCGGGCAGTATTTCGCTCCCGGCACCTACCGTGTAGTCATGGGACTCGAGGGTATTGGATCAAGCGTCGTCATTGCCCTCGCCGCGGTGCTCTGGCTCGTCTACCTGATCCCGACCTGGTTTCGTCGGCGCGAGTACCTCTCCACCGAACGCAACGCCGTGCGGCTGCAGCAGACCCTGCGGATTCTGGCCGAGACGGCCGAGCTGCCAGAGCCGGTGCGCGTGGAAGCGACCGCCCGCAGCGTCGCTGCCCAGCAGAAGCTGCTCCGCCAGGAGTTCGAGCGGGCCCGAGCGGTCGAACGTGCCCGCGAGACGGCGATGAGCCGCGCCGCGGCGCAGACACTCGCAACCCTCAAGCCGGCGATCGCGTCGACGCTTGTGGCGACGTCGCCCGCCGCGAGGCGCCTGCAACGCTCCCGCGCCGCGACGACGGTGCTGCTCGCCCTGTCGCTCGCGACCGTTGGCCTCGGATTCGCACCGATCGCCGCCGGCGTCTCGACGATCCTCGTCGCCAGCGGGTCGCTCGCCGCCACGGCATCCGGCCTGCTGCTGCGCACGATGGCCGCGGTCGCTCGCGACCGGCACCGCCTCGCCTTCGAGCTGCGTGACCGCCCGGCGCCGCGCCGCCTGGTCGACTTCTCGCTCGAGCAGCAGCAGTCGACCCCCGCAAGCGCGCCGGCCTGGACGCCCGTCCCGGTGCCCAAGCCGCTTTATCTGTCGAAGCCGCCGGCGCAGCCCGTCGTTTCGGATGCTGCGATCGCGCAGACCCGCGCCCGGCTGCTCGCCGAGGCGGAGCAGACCGAGCGTGCCGCGCGCGCGGCCGAGCGGAGCGAGAAGGTCATCCCGATCGTCCGTCCCGCCGCCGCCGACAGCAGGTTCGCGAGAATGGGCATCGTCGACGAGACCGCGAGCACCATCACCAACCTCGACGAGGCTCTGCGCCGCCGTCGCGCCGTCTGAGCTCGACCGGCTCGCCACGGCGCCGGGGCGCGCATCGGCGCCTCGGAATCCTGATATCGTAAAGGCACTGCGGGCCCTTGGCGCAGTTGGTAGCGCGCCTCGTTCGCATCGAGGAGGTCAGGAGTTCGAATCTCCTAGGGTCCACCCAAAGTGAGAAGTCCGAACTTTGCTCCGTTTGAATGCGGGGCAAAGTCTCGGACTCTTGTTCCGCGGTGTTGTTGTTCGAGGCGGCCCTCAGCGCGTCGTTGAGCAAGCGCGGATGCTGCGCTTCGTCTCGGAGTTCGGTCCGGGCGAGTAGCGCGTAGGCCAGATCGGACTCCCGAACAAGCGATCGTGATCTAGGCCAACTGCCTACCCTCTGCCCGATCCACTATCGATTCGATTCCGAGAAAGAATCGGACTAGTTACGTTCCCGACTCGCGAACCCCGCACCTCGACTAGCCTGAAAGCCTCCCCCGTCATGAGAGGCGATGCGCTTGCTGGTGCTTCACGCGTTCTGGTCGCTCGACCATGGCCTCGGACTGTGGGCCGAAGACTCCGAAAAGACAGTCAAGACCCCCAGTCAAGCGTTGAAAGCGGCCCGGCCACATCCCTTCGCGGCCTCGGCAGATGTCGTCGCGGCCATACAAGCCGGCGAGGCCGGCACCACCACCTTGTTGCTGCCCTCGCTCCGGCGCTCGCCACTGGACTCTCCCGAACTCGTGCGGATCACTCCGCGACCGCTGAGTTCGACCGGTCCGTCCCTGTTGCCGTGGACGGTGCCCGTCGTATGGGTCCAACCGGCGGCGCTCACGGCCATTGCTCCTCCGCCTTTCACAGACAGTGCTGTCGGAGATGCTGCCATCGCGGCTGAGCCTGGTGGCGCGGAATTGGCCTCGGCACTGTTCCCCGAGGACTTCCCGGACGATGAGCCGACGCCGCTACATGACGTGCGTATTGCGCCTTCGGCGCGATTCCTCGGCGAGCTGGCGCGATTCGCAGACGAGCTCGCGGAACGAGGCCGGGTGCTCCCGCAGATCACTTGGGCTTCCCACGTCACCGATGCGTCCGCCGTGGCCGACGCGCGGTGGCGTGCCGTCTTGCGTGGGCCTGACGCGCTCGTTTTCGGCGACCTGGTAGCTGCCACACCGCCCGCGTTTCGGGCAGAGCCGGGCTCTGAAGACTCTAGTGAATTGATCGCGGTGGCGCTCGACACCCTCACCGACGCCGCGGTTCGCCGCCGATTGCCGGACGATCTGCCGATGTTGCCGCCGCGTCGTGGACCAAAGCCCCTGCAACCTCGCGCCGGTGAAGCTTGGCTGGGGGCGCTGCGCACGGCCGATGCACGCATCCGTGTTCCGGAGACGGCGCTGGCCGAGCTGGAGCGGTCGTTGGCACCCTGGGCCGAGTATGCGCGGGAGGCAGACGCCCCGGCCCGCGCAACCTTCCGGCTCAGTGAGGCTCCCGGCGCAGAATACGTTGAGGACGAAGGACTCCCGCGGGCCGATGACACCGATGGTGCAGCAGCAGCGATCACAGCCCCGGAGGACACGCCACCATGGCGGTTGGAGTTTCTGCTGCAGTCCTCCGCGGACCCCAGCCTGATGGTCCGGGCCGAACAGGTCTGGCAGGACGACGGGGCACTGACTCGTTGGCTCGGGCGCCCACAGGAAGTGCTGCTCCGAGAACTGGGTAAGGCCGCCCGTATCTACCCCGGCCTGGAACCTGGGCTGCGCCAGTCGCGACCCACGGCGCTCGACCTTGACTCGGAATCCGCATTCGCGTTTCTTCACGAGGCCGCGCCCGCCTTGGACGAGGCGGGGTTCGGGGTACTGCTGCCCTCATGGTGGGATCGTCGGGCGAAACTGGGTCTGAAGCTGTCGGCAGCCAGCCCCATGGGCGATGACACGGGCCGGCCGGCGACGTTCGGGCGGGATCAGCTCTGTGACTTCACCTGGAGCCTCGCCATGGGCGAGCACACCCTCACCGAAGAGGAGATCGCAGCGTTGGCCGAGGCGAAGGCTCCGCTGGTGCGGCTGCGCGGCCAGTGGGTCACGCTCAGCTCCGATCAACTGCGCCGGGGCATCGAGTTCCTCCAGCGCGAGCGCGAGGGGCGTGGCACGGTCGCGGAGGTGTTGCGTCTGGTCGCCACTCATCCCGACGACCTGGAACTGCCGTTGGACGTCATCGACGTCAGCGCCGAGGGGTGGCTGGGGGCACTGCTGGACGGCTCGGTCGACGCGAGCATCCAACCTGTCGACCCGCCGGAGGGCTTCCAGGCGACTCTGCGCCCCTACCAGGAACGCGGGTTGGCGTGGCTGCATTTTCTCGCGGATCTCGGCCTTGGCGGCTGCCTGGCCGACGACATGGGGCTCGGTAAGACTGTTCAGCTACTGGCACTGGAGGCTGTGCGCCGGCAGGCGCATCGCGAGGCCGGCCCTACGCTGCTGGTGTGTCCGATGTCGCTGATCGGCAATTGGGAGGCCGAGGCCGCAAAATTCGCTCCCGGGCTGCGGATGCACGTGCACCACGGTTCGGACCGGCTGAGCGGCGACGACTTCGACGGAGCCCTGAATGGCATCGATATGTTGGTTACCACCTATGCGACGCTGACCCGCGATGTCGAGCAGTTCGAAGCTCACACCTGGAACCGCATCGTACTCGACGAGGCCCAGGCGGTGAAGAATCGGCTGTCCCGCGCGGCGAAGGCCGTCAAACGGCTCACCGCGGACCATCGGATCGCCCTGACCGGCACCCCGGTGGAGAACCGGCTCGCCGAGATGTGGTCGATCATGGACTTCCTGAACCCCGGGTTACTGGGCTCGGCGGAGCTGTTCCGCACCCGTTACGCGATCCCGATCGAACGGTACGGCGACGACGTGGCAGCCCAGCGGGTGCGCGCGATCACCCGGCCCTACCTCCTGCGGCGCGTCAAGACCGACCCTGCCATCATCGATGACCTGCCGGAGAAAATCGAGATCAAGCAGTACTACACGCTCACCAGCGAGCAGGCATCGCTCTACCAGTCGGTCGTCGACGACATGATGGAAAAGATTGAAGGATCGGACGGAATCGAACGTCGCGGAAATGTGCTGGCCGCGATGGCGAAACTCAAGCAAATCTGCAACCACCCGGCCCAGCTGCTGCACGATCGCTCGGCTATCGGTCAGCGCAGCGGCAAGGTCATCCGGCTGGAGGAGATCCTGGAGGAGATTCTGGCCGAGGGCGACAAGGTGTTGTGCTTCACCCATTACACCGAGTTCGCCGAGATGCTGATGCCGCACATCGCGGCCCGCTTCGACACCGACGTCGCCTATCTGCACGGCGGCACCTCCCGGCAGAACCGTACAGAGTTGGTGCGACGATTCCAGTCAGGCGATGGGCCACCCATCTTCCTGCTCTCGCTGAAGGCCGGCGGTACGGGACTCAACCTGACGGCCGCTAACCACGTCATTCACCTCGATCGCTGGTGGAACCCCGCCGTCGAGAATCAGGCCACGGACCGGGCGTTCCGGATCGGGCAGAAACGGAGCGTGCAGGTGCGCAAATTCATCTGCCGGGGCACGCTGGAGGAACGGATCGACACCATGATCGAAGAGAAGAAAGCGTTGGCGAATATGGTTGTCGGTGATGGCGAGGGGTGGCTCACCGAGCTGTCGACCGCGAGACTGCGCGACCTGTTCGCCCTGTCGAAGGAGGCCGTCGGTGAGTAGGCGCCGCTACGATTCTCCTTTCTTCCCGCCGTCGGCCCCCCGCAGTGTCGAAGGTGGCGTCAGGGCCCGGAGCGTTCGCGGCGCCATCGGCACCAGCTGGTGGTCCGGGCGATTCATCGAGGTGCTGGAAGGGCTGGGCGTGGGAGGCCGCTTGCAGCGCGGTCGCAACTACGCCCGACGCGGGCAGGTGATTTCCCTCGACATCGATGCCGGCACTGTCGTCGCGAGGGTACAGGGGTCGCGGGCGAAGCCGTACCGGGTTCGCATCGGTATCACGGCATTCGGTAAGGCCGAGTGGGCATCGGTGGAGGAGGCTCTCGCCGGGAACGCCTGGTACGTGGCCTCCCTGCTGGCCGGCGAGATGCCCTCCGATATTGAAGAGGTCTTCACCGCGGTTGGTCTGTCGCTGTTTCCTCGCGGCGCCGATGAGTTGAGTCTGGACTGTTCCTGCCCCGACTGGGAAGTGCCGTGCAAGCATCTGGCGGCAGTGTTCTATCTGCTGGCCGAACAGTTCGATGATGACCCGTTCCGCATTCTTGCCTGGCGCGGACGCGAACGAGAGGATCTGCTGGGGCGGATGCACGAGGCAGACTCCGTGAGCGGGAACGAGGCACGCGCGGGTGCTCCCCTCACGGAAGTGCTCGACACCTTCTTTGTCTCGCCCACGCCTGTTCCCGTGCGACGGAGTTCCAGGGGCGGCGCGCTGCTGGTGGATCAGCTTCCGCCGGTGGACGTCACGGTGCGCTCGCGTCCGCTCGCCGAGGTATTGCGTCCGGTGTATGAGGCGCTCCGGGCATCCGCCGAGCGCCCATGAATTATGTGGGATCGGGCTCTTCGCTGACCGGGGCTGTTCCGCGGAGGAAGAAGGCCCCCAGAGTTCCCGCCAGGGTGGCGAACACGGCGACCGAGTGCGTCGCCAACGTGATGTGCAGCACCCTCGGGAACCCGTCGGTCGACGTGATTCCCGATCCTGTCACCGTTGTCAGGGCAGCCTCGAAGAGGGCATCCGCGTAGCTGTCGTACGTGCCCGTCGCGTACAGGAGCTGGCTTGATCCGAGCGCGACGACAGCAGTCACCGCCACCAACCACCCGATGCGGCTTGTCAGCAGCCGCCCGGCGGAGCGCGTGCCCCGGACACTCGCCGACACGATGCCGCCCAGGCGCCCCACGCGTGCCAGGCGAAACAGGCGCAGGGCCTGGAGCGATCTGAAGAACCTGAGGAAGGGCACAAGCAGGAAGATCACCTGCCACCAGTTCCGCTTCCAGAATTTGGGCTGGAAGCGCGCGACGTAGGCGCGAAGGAGGAATTCGGCGACGAAGACGAGCCAGAAGACCCAGCCGATAATGGTCAGTGCGCTGACGAGAGCTTGCTGGGTTGCCACCAGCTGTCCGAGGACGACGAACAGAAAGAGCAGTCCGAGTATGCCCATCGGTTTGTCGAGCGACTTCGCGAACGACTCGGCCCGGGTCAGCTCCGCCTCACGCACCGAGGAGTCGTCGATAACGTCCATCGATTGTTGACCACTCCTTTCATCGCTGAGCCATCACCGTACCGCGGCGGAGACGTGTGCCAGTAGGACGATTCTTTCGCATCGTGGCCTCAGTGTTCACGTGTCGCGCCCGGGCCCACCCTGTAGCGTCGAAGAGACATGCTCATCGAACGCGGAGGACGCCATGGCCCCGAGTAACCCGCAACGGCGCGGAACCAGCCGCATAGCCGAGAGCCTCCGCGCGCAACTCTGGCCCGTTCCCAGCGTCGCGATCGCCCTTGCGATCGCGCTCGGCATCGGGCTTCCCATCCTCGATGAGGCAATCGACGACACCCTGCCCGCGTGGCTGACCGTCTACCTCTTCCAAGGGGGCGCGGATGCCGCCCGCGCTGTGCTCCAGGCAATCGCCGGCTCGCTCATCACTGTGACCGCGCTGACCTTCTCGCTCACCGTTGTCACCCTTCAGCTCGCGAGCAGCCAATTCTCGCCGCGACTGCTGCGCACGTTCACCAGCGACGGCGTCGTGCACTGGACCCTCGGGCTGCTGCTCGGCACCTTCGTGTACTCCTTGACGGTGCTGCGCACGGTGCGCACCGGCGGTGACGAGCGCGACCTGTTCATCCCGGTGATGTCGACCACGCTCGCCTACGTGCTCGCGGTCGCGAGCGTCATCGGCCTGGTGGCCTTCCTCGCGCACCTCGTCCGGGAGTTGCGGATCGAGACGATGCTGACCACGGTGCACCGCGAGGCATCCGCCGAGCTTGACCACAGCTTTCCAGATGACGCTGGAGTACCAGCGATAGTGCCGTCCGGCGGCGGCTCGAACGAGATCCTTGTGGGCGCGGCGGAGTCCGGGTTTCTCCTTATGGTCGACGAGCACTCCCTGCTCGACCTGGCGATCGCACGCTCCGTGGTCATTCGGATCGATGCGCTCCCCGGCTCGTCCTTGGTGCGCGGCGTGCCGCTCGCGACGCTCTGGCCACAGCAGCCGGGAACGGTGATCGCCGCGGACGACGTCGCCGACCTGCGCAAGGGTGTGGCCGCGGCGGTGTCGAGCGGATCGGAGCGCACGATCGTGCAGGATGCCGGATTCGGACTGCGCCAGCTCATCGATGTGACGGCCAAGGCGCTCTCACCGGGCATCAACGACCCGACGACGGCGGTGCACGCGCTCGGGCACGCCGCAGCGCTCCTGTGCGACCTTGCGGCCCGGGACCTCGGCCCTCGGCTGCATCGTGACGACAACGATCGGGTGTGCGTGATCGTGCGCCGACCGACCTTCGCCCACTATCTTGACCTCGTGGTCGCGCAGCCGCGCCTTTACGGCATTGCCGACCCCGCGGTCACGGGCAGGCTGCTGCGGCTGCTGCAAGAGGTCGCCTGGAACGGCGATCACCCCGCCGTGCTGGCCGCCGTGCGCGACCAGCTCGCCCGGATGCGGGAGTCGATGGCCCGGCAGGAGTGGATCGCGGCGGACCGCACCAGGCTGAACGCGCTCGCGGCCGAGGTTGACGACGCGCTCGATGGGCGCTGGCGCGCGGAGGCGTATGAGGCGGGTTGACGTGGTGCGACGCGAGGTTATTGACATTAGCTGAAAGGCTAACTACATTAGCCAAATGACCTTCACGCATAATGGGCCCCGGACGGAGACCCGATACCTGTCAGTCCCGGGTGGCACGATCGCTTACGACATCCAGGGCGAGGGGCCCCTTGTGCTTCTTGTTCCGGGGATGGGCGACCTTCGGGCTGCCTACCGGTTTCTTGTCCCAGCGCTCGTGAATGCCGGGTACACGGCAGCCTCCGTCGACGTGAGAGGGCACGGTGAGAGCGATGCCGCGTTCGATTCCTCCGGGGATGTCGAAACAGCGGCAGACATCACCCTGCTGCTCGAGGTTCTCGCCACCCCGGCCGTGATCGTCGGCAACTCGATGGGAGCCGGCTCCGCCGTGATTGTCGCGGCGGAGTACCCGCATCTCGTCGATGGACTCGTGCTCGTCGGACCGTTCGTGCGACAGCCCGCCTCCAGCACGGCGTTCACGCGAGCGATGCTGCGCCCCCTGATGGCGCGCCCGTGGGCCGCGGCCGTGTGGAAGACGTATCTGCCGAAGCTCTACGCCGGTCGCCGGCCCGAGGACTTCACCGACTACCGGAATGCGGTGATCGCGGCGCTCCGGCGACCCGGCTACACCCGAGCATTCAGCCTGACCGCCCGCGCCGATCACCGTCGAGCTGGCGAGAGCCTGACCGACGTGACCTCGCCGACTCTTGTCGTCATGGGCGAGAAGGACCCCGACTTTGCCGACCCGAAGGGTGAGGCGGACTGGATCGGCCGCGCGCTGGGTGGGACGACCGTGATGATCGCGGACGCCGGCCACTACCCCCAGTCGCAGCAACCCGAGCTCACGTCGGCCGCGATCGTGCGGTTTCTCGGCACACTCCGGTACCGTGCCCAGGGCTAGATTGAGCACGGCCGCCGTCGTCGAGCGTGCGGCCCAGATTCTCGATGAACGCGGCCCGGACGGGTTCAACCTCGCTGTCCTGGCCGAGAGTCTCGGGGTGCGGATACCGTCGCTCTACAAGCACATCGATGGGATGCCCGGCCTCCGCCGCAGCATCATGATCCGTGCCAAGTCGAGCCTCGCCGGCACTCTCGGGCACGCGGCCATCGGGCGTGCCCGGGAGGATGCCATCACGAGCATGTCGTTCGCCTATCGGCAGTGGGCGCTCGAGCGCCCGGGGCAGTACCCGATGACGATGCGCGCACCGCTACCGGGTGACGATGACGACGCGACGGTGTCGTCATCGATAGCCGACGTCGTATTCAGTGTGCTCGCCGGCTATGACCTCCGTGACGACGACGCCGTTGACGCCACGCGATTCTTCCGCTCCGCCGTGCACGGCTTTGTCGACCTCGAGACACGCGGCGGCTTCGAGCTGCCAGTCGATCTCGAACGCAGCTTCGTGAGGCTCGTCGAGAGCGTTGTGACTGCGTTGGAGAGCTGGTCGCGATCGTGACATCCGCCCGCTGCGGCGACCGACCGCGTTCAGCCGCCGAGCGCCGGCGTCAACAGCAGCACTGTCGGGACCGCGACCAGCCCGAATGCTCCGGCCAGCACGAGCCCCTGCAGCGGGCGCGGCAGCCCCGGCGCGACGTCGATGAGCCGGGTTACCCGCGCGCGCTGCTGATGAGCGTGGTGGCTGGCGAGGTCGGCGTCGGTGCGGCTGGCCATGCCGCGCGCGCCGGTCGCCGACCCGCGAGTCGCGCCACCTGCTGCGCCGCTCGCCACGAGTGCGATCGCACCGGCGAGGGTGCGGTCGTCGACAGCGCGTCGGGCATGGTCGTCGGCGAGCATCTCGATGAGCAGGGCGACCTCGGTGCGCGCGCGGGTTGCGGTCGGAAACCAGGGCAGCGAGCGGTGCCACGCGTCGAAGGCCATCAGCACGATGTAGTGGCGCTGCAGAAGGTGCGCCTTCTCGTGCTCGATGACGGCGCGCAGCTGCACATCGTCGAGTAGCTGCACCAGCCCGGCGGAGAAGACCGTGATGGGATGCGGGCTCCCGGGCAGGCAGTACGCGACCGGCAGTTCAACATCGATCATCCGGGTGTTCGGGTGGTCGGGAAGGGGCGTGCTGAGTAGCCGCACGAGCTGGCGGTGGCGCCGCCGCTGCCTCTCGATGAGCAGGGCGGTGCGCAGCAGGTTCGCGATGAGATAGGCGGCGAGCAGCCCGGCCACCACGAGCGCCAGCAGGTTCGAGATGGCGGGCGGCCACGCGGCGTCCGTGACCGCGGCAATGGACGCATCCACCAGGTTGAGGCCGAACGGAGCCAGGCCGAACGTGAGTAGCGCGCCGATCATCGACAGGCCGCCGGCGAGGGCGATCGCCTGCCAGAGGGCCAACGCGGTCGCGGGCGCACGCGACGGCCACCCGGCGCGCGCGAGGGCGATAGGAACCGGCCAGGCCAGCAGGACCGCGAGTACGGCGAGGGCGATGGCGGCGGCGATCACAGAGACGTCAGGTGTGTCAGCGTGCGCCGGAATCGAGCAGCTTGCGCAGCAGGTCGGCCTCGCCCTCGCTCGCCTGTCCGACGAACCTCTCGAGCACGGCCGCGCGGTCGGTGACGGTGCCGAGCACCTCGTGCATCAGCACAGCCATGTGGTGTTCGCGCGTCTGGGCGGCGAGAAACCGGTGGGGGCGGGAGGAGCGGTCCCTGGCGACGAACTTCTTCTTCTCGAGCCGCGACAGCACGGTCAGCACGGTCGTCGGCGCGAGCCGCTTCGCGCCCGCGGGGGTCGCCGCGAGGCGGTCCTGCAGTTCGTAGGCGGACAGCGGCGCGGGGGATTCCCAGAGGAGGTCCATGACTGTCCTCTCGAGATCGCCGAGCGTGACCATCGGGCCCCTTCAGATGTGTGCCGCATCAACCAGTACTCAAGGATACCCCGCCGAACCTGTGCTTCTACGTGGCGTAGAAGTGGGTTGGCAATGGTGTAGAAATGAGTTCTACGCTTCGTAGAAATCTGGCTCTTCCGCCCGAGCATTGGTGTGTACGTTGGACCCTCTCGAAATCGCCCGCTGGCAGTTCGGCATCACCACGGTCTACCACTTCTGGATGGTCCCCCTCACGCTCGGCCTCGGCCCCGTCGTCGCGATCATGCAGACCCTGTGGGTGCGCACGGGCGAGGAGCGCTACCTGCGGATGACGAAGTTCTGGGGAAAGCTCTACCTGATCAACTTCATCATGGGTGTCGCGACCGGCCTCGTGCAGGAGTTCCAGTTCGGGATGGCCTGGAGCGAGTACTCCCGCTTCGTCGGTGACGTCTTCGGCGCCCCACTCGCCATGGAGGGGCTGCTCGCGTTCTTCTTCGAGTCGACCTTCCTCGGCCTGTGGATCTTCGGCTGGGGTCGGCTCAGCAAGCGAGTGCACCTCGCCACACTGTGGACCGCCGTCGCCGGCTCCGTCGTCTCGGCGTTCTTCATCATCGTCGCGAACTCCTGGATGCAGCATCCGGTGGGCGTCGAGATCGTCGACGGCCGCCCCGTGATGGTCGACATCTGGGCCGTGCTCACCAACAACACCGCGATCTCCGCCTACATCCACACGATCTTCGGGGCTTTCGCGGTCGGCGGAGCGTTCCTCATCGGCATCTCCTGGTACCAGCTGTGGCAGCGCCGGCGCGATGGGATCGACTCGGTGGATGCCGGGGGCCGGGTCGTCGTCGGATCGTCGGCGACCATCCGCGGTCGCGACAAAGTCGACCACTCGGTCTGGATCAAGTCGCTGCGGATGGGCGCCATCGTCGCGGTCGTGGCGTTCAGCGGAGTCGCCGTGAGCGGCGACATCCAGGCCAAGCTCATGTTCGACCAGCAGCCGATGAAGATGGCGGCGGCCGAGGCGGCCTGCAAGACCGGAACGAGCTTCTCGGTGCTCGCGATCGGCGACCTCGGGTCTCGCGACTGCGATGACGTCGTCAGCATCATCGAGATCCCCGGGCTGCTCTCGTTCCTCGCGCACGGCGACTTCACGACCGAGATCAAGGGCGTCGCGGATCTCGTCCCCGAGTATCAGGCGAACTTCGGCACCAACCTGCCCAGCGAGGCACTGCTCGGCGCCCGCGCCGGAGACGAGATCCAGTACGTGCCGATCATGGCGGTCACCTATTGGGGGTTCCGCCTGATGATCGGCTTCGGCGGACTCGCCGCGTTCGCCGCGGTCGTCGCGCTCTGGCTGACCCGCAAGGGCACGGTGCCCCAGTCGAAGGGCATCATGCGCCTCGCGGTCGTCGGCATCCTCGCCCCGTTCGCGGCCAACTCGGCGGGCTGGATCTTCACAGAGATGGGCCGGCAGCCCTTCGTGGTCGCGCCGAATCCGAACCCGTCCGGTGTCGACGGCGTGTTCATGTTCACCGCGGCGGCTGTGTCACCGGGCGTGAGCTTCGCCGAGATCCTGTTCTCCCTCGTCACCCTCACCCTCGTCTACGGGGTTCTCATGGTGTTCGAGGTCAAGCTCATCGTCAAGTACGTGCGCGGCGGCGTGGTCTCGGCGATGCCCGACCTGGATCGCAAGGACGACGACCCCGACCACCCCGACGCCAAACCGAGCGACGACGTCCTGTCGTTCGCCTACTAGGACGAGGAAGCTCCTCCATGGACATTCTGCCCACTGTCTGGTTCATCGCGATCGCGGCCCTCTGGATCGGCTACCTCCTTCTCGAGGGGTTCGACCTCGGGGTCGGGATGCACATGCTCGTCACCGCCAAGAGCGAGACCCAGCGACGCGTCATGCTCAACACGATCGGACCAGTCTGGGACGGCAACGAGGTGTGGCTCATCACGGCCGGGGCCGCGACATTCGCGGCCTTCCCGTTCTGGTACGCGTCGTTGTTCTCGGCTCTCTACGTGCCGCTCACCCTCGTGCTGCTCGGGCTCATCTTCCGCGCCGTCGCGATCGAATATCGGGGCAAGGGCAGCAGCGAGCGGTGGACCCGCAACTGGGACCTCGCGCTCGGACTCGGCTCGTTCGTCGTCGCGTTCGGCGTCGGCGCGATGCTCACTCTCACCACGACCGGGCTGCCACTCAACGAGAATGGCGACCGCGTCGGCGGAGCGTTCGCGTGGCTCAACGGATACGCCGTGCTCGGAGGGCTCGCGGTGGTCGGATTCTGCCTCGTGCACGCATCCACCTTCCTCGCGCTCAAGTCGGACGGCACCGTGCGGGCATCCGCTGGCCGCTGGTTCACCCGCTGGACCCCGGTCGCACTGCTGCCCATCGTGGGCTGGGTACTCGTCGTGCAGGTCCAGACGGGCACCATCATCACCTGGTCGCTCGTCGTCGTTGCCGTCGCCGCCGTTCTCTGGGGGTACCTCAACGGGCGCGTCGGGCGGGAGGGGCGCGCGTTCATCGGAGTCGCCGTCTTCCTCGTGGCCGGCGCCGCGTCGATCTTCGCGGCGGTGTTCCCGGTCGTGCTGCCGTCGACCCTCGACCACGCGTTCGACCTGACTATTCAGAACGCCTCCAGCGGCGACTACACGCTCGGCGTCATGACCTGGGTGACCGCATTCGGCCTCCCGCTCGTGTTCGTCTACCAGGGCTGGACCTATTGGGTGTTCCGCCAGCGCATCAGCGACCACCACATCCCCGCGGCGCACCTGATCCGTCCCGCGACCGGCGAGTGACTCCCGGCGGGCCCCTTCGGCGTTCGCCGGGGATGCTGCGGGCCGGTTTCGGGCCCTCCGGCCTCAGGACCCTGTACGTGCTGGGCGTGCTCAGCGCCGTCAAGGCCGTGGCCCTCGTGCTGCTCGCCAGCTCGCTCGCCCGCGGAATCGTCAGCGTCATCGCCGTGGACGACGACTGGAATGACGCGCTGATCGTCGCGGTCGCCGCAGCGCTACTGCGCGCCCTCGCCAGCTGGGCGACCGGGGCCTACGCGGCGCGCGCCACCCTCGGTGCGAAGGAGGCGATCCGGCGCGACCTGGCCGACCGCCTCGTGCAGGGTGGCGGCCGATCGGTCGGAGGCACAACGACTCTCGCGACCCGTGGCCTCGATGAGCTGGACAAGTACTTCGGCACGGTGCTTCCGGCGGTCACGAACGTGGCGGTCGTGCCGCTCATGGTCGGGGCGATGATCCTCTCGGCTGACTGGGTCAGCGCCCTCATCATCGTGCTCACGGTGCCGCTCGTGCCCGTGTTCATGGCGCTCATCGGAATGCAGACGCAGGATGACGTCGACGCGGCATCCGTCGCACTCGGCCGGCTCTCCGACCACCTCGTCGAGCTCGCGCGCGGGCTTCCCGTGCTCGTCGGACTCGGCCGCGTCGACGAGCAGACCGCGGCCCTCGACCGCATCTCCAACGACTACCGCATCCGCACCATGGCCACCCTCCGCACGGCGTTCCTGTCGTCGCTTGCGCTCGAGCTGATCTCGACCATCTCCGTCGCCGTGGTCGCGGTCTTTATCGGCACCCGGCTGGTGAATGGCACCCTCCCGCTCGAGGTCGGCCTCCTCGTTCTCATCCTCGCGCCGGAGTGCTTCGCCCCGTTCCGTGACCTCGGAGCCGCGTTCCACGCCTCGAGGGACGGCGTGCTCGCCCTCGACCAGGCGCGCGCACTCATCGACGCCCCCGCCCAGGTCAGCCCGGTGGCGGCCGCGGACACGATCTCGGTGAGCGGGCTGACCGTGCACTATGAGGGCCGCGGCAGCCCCGCGGTCGACCAGGTCAGCTTCGAGCTTCCGCCGGGGCAGATCACGGCGATCACCGGCGCGAGCGGCAGCGGCAAGTCCACGGTTCTCGCGGTGCTCGCTGGCGTGCTCGGAGACGGGCCCGACGCGGCGATCGCGGGCACCGTCGCCGGCGTCGACCGCGCCCGCGTCGCGTGGGTCCCGCAGCATCCGCACACCGTCGGTGAGACCGTTCGGGCCGAGCTGCGCCTCTACGGCGGCGCCGCGGCCACCGAGCAGAGCATCGATGCGGTGCTCCGGCACCTCGGCATCGACCTCGTGGCCGATTCCGACCCCGCTCAGCTGAGTCCGGGGGAGCTGCGCCGCGTCGGCATCGCGCGGGCCCTGCTCCGCGTCGACGACGGGGCCGACCTCGTGCTTCTCGACGAGCCGACCGCCCACCTCGACGATGAGAGCAGCCTCGTGATCGAGAGGGCGATCTCCGGCCTGCGCGGTCGGGCGACCGTTGTCGTCGCCTCGCATGAGGCGTCCGTGACCGCTCTCGCCTCGCATGTCGTGCAGCTCGGGGCGGCGACGCCGGGCCGGCGGAATGAGCGCGGGCTGGTGTCAGGCGACCCCCTCGCGGAGGCCGCCGCCTCGCCCGCCGCGTCCCCGGCACAGGTCGACCCGCCGACCGCTCCGCGCTCCTCCACGCACGGCGACGGGTCCGACCTCGTCGCCGTGCCCGGCACCTCCCGACTGGTGCGCGAGGTGCTCACCCCGGCGGCGGGGCGGTTCGCCCTCGCGATCCTGCTCGGCACCCTCGCCGCCCTCTTCGCCGTCGCGCTCACGGCGGTGTCTGGCTGGCTGATCGTGCGGGCGAGCACGCAACCGCCGATCATGTACCTGCTGGTCGCGATCGTCGGCGTGCGGTTCTTCGGCATCGGGCGCTCGGTGCTTCGCTACGGCGAACGCCTCGTGACCCACGACGCCATCTTCGTGGCGGTGACAGGACTGCGCACCCGGCTGTGGCGCTCGCTCGCCGCGCAGGGGGCGACCTCCCGCAAGCTGATGCGCGGCGGCACCGCCCTGGACTACCTCGTCGTCACGGCCGACCAGGTGCGCGACCTCGCGCCGCGCGTTCTCGTGCCGCCGATCGTCGGCGTCGCCGTCGGCGTCGCCTCCGTCGTGGCGGTCGGCCTGCTGCACGCCCCCGCCCTTCCGCTGCTCCTCGCCTGCCTGTTCGTGTGCCTGATCCTCGCTCCCGCCGTCGCGCTCGCGGCCGATCGGGCGGCCAGCCGGGGACAGCAGGCGATCCGGTCGACCGTGACCCGCCGGTTCGCGGCGATGATCGCGGCGGGGCCCGAGCTGCGCGCGAACGGGGTGGACGGCCAGGTGCGCGCCGAGCTGCGCGACCTCGACCGGAACGCCGGCGAGACCGCCCGCCGCAGCGCCTGGGCCCTCGGCCTCGGCGGTGCAGTGCTCATCGCGGCCACCTGTTCCACCGCGGCCGGGATGCTCGCCGTGAGCGCGCCCGCCGTGCGCGCGGGCACACTGCCGATCGAGGTCGTGGCCGTGCTCGTGCTGCTCCCGCTCGCGCTGCTCGACCCGCTGCTCGCCGTGGTCGACGCCGTGCAGCAGTGGCCGTCGCTGCGGCAGGCCCTGCGCCGGGCCGCCCGGCTCACGCTCGCCAGGGAGGTGCCCGGTTCCGGGACGACCCAGTCCGAGATGCCCCTCTCCGAGCCGCCCGTGTCCGAGTCGCCCCTCGCCGACGTTGACGAGCTCGAGCTCCGAGCTCTCGCGGCCCGCTGGCCGCACGCGCCCGCCCGGGCCTTCGACGGCGTCAGCGCCACGGTGGCGACGGGGGAGTGGCTCGTCGTGAGCGGCGCATCCGGCTCCGGCAAGTCGACCCTGCTCACGCTCCTGCTCGGCTACCTCGCCCCGGATGCCGGCTCCTACCTCCTCGCCGGCCGCGACTCCCGGCGGATCGACCCGCGCGAGCTCCGCCGTCACGTGTCGTGGTGCCCGCAAGAGGGTCACCTCTTCGACTCCTCGGTGCGGGCCAACCTGCTCATCGCCCGTGGCCGCGAGGATGCCCCGGACGAGACGGAAATGCAATCGGCGCTCCGCCGCGCGGGCCTCGCCGACGTCATCGAACGCCTCCCGCTCGGACTCGACACGCGCATCGGCTCGGAGGGAGCGCACCTGTCCGGGGGCGAGCGGCAGCGCCTGGCCGTCGCGAGAACCCTCCTCACCCGCTCCGAGGTCGTTCTGCTCGACGAGCCGACGGCGCACCTCGATGCGCAGACCGCCAGCACCCTCATTGACGATCTCAGGGCCACCCTGTCGGGGCAGATCGTGGTGCTCGTCACCCATCACCTCGTCGACCGCCGGCCGGAAGACCAGCGGATCGACCTCGACCGCCTCGCGCTGCCCGCCGCCCACGTGTAGGCCGGCGGCGCGGGCATCCGTCGTCGCGGCGCGCCCTCAGGCGCCGAACAGCCAGCGGTCGACAAACTCGTTGCGGAACTTGTGCCCCGGGTCGAGCCGCTCGGCGAGCTCGCGGAAATCCGCCAGCCGGGGGTAGAGCCGCGGCATGCGGGCGGGGTCGGTCTCGAACAGCTTGCCCCAGTGCGGGCGCGCGCCGAACGGGGCGAGGGCGGCGTCGAGGTCGGGCAGCAGGGCCGTCACCTCGGGGATGTGCTGCTGCCAGGTGAAGTGGATCCCCACGCAGTCCTCGCTGTGGCTTGGGCTCAGCCAGAGGTCGTCCCCGGCGACCGTGCGCAGCTCGCTGACGAGCAGGTGCGGGCGGATGCGCGGCGCGAGTGCCCGGACGGCCTCGAACGCGTCGATCGCGTGCCTGCGGGGCACGAGGTACTCGGTCTGCAGCTCCTCCCCGTTGCTCGGCGTGAACTCGAGCTTGAAGTGCGGCAGCCGGTCCCACCAGGCGCCGGGGATGCCGTCCTGCACCGTCGTGTTCACGGCGGGGGCACCGGCGAGCGGAGACCGCTGCACCGGCACCCGGCTGGCGCCGAACAGCTTGCCGCTCACAACCGCCGCGGCCGGGGCATCCATCCGGGACTTGATCCAGACGGGGTCGGCGCCGACCTCGCCCCACGTGGTGAAGAGGCTGACGCTGTACGCGCTCGCCGTGATCTCGTCGAAATGATCGGTGAGCGAGGTCAGGGGGAGGTTCGCGAAGAGGTCTTGCCGCACCTCGAACGCCGGCTCGATGTCGAGGGTCACGCGCGCGACGACGCCGAGCGCGCCGAGGGAGACGACCGCGCCGGCGAAGCCCGGATCGCCGCGCCGAACGGTGAGGATGCCGCCGTCGGCTGCGACGATCTCGAGGCCGGCGACCTCGGTCGACAGGCAGCCGTTGCGGTCGCCGGAGCCGTGCGTGCCGGTGGCGATCGCACCCGCGACGGAGATGTGCGGCAGTGAGGCGAGATTGTGCAGCGCCCACCCGGCCCGATCGAGCTGCCGGACGAACTCCCCGTACCTGGCTCCGGCGCCGACGGTGACGGTGCGGCCGGCCTCGTCGATCTCGATGTCGAGCGGGATGCCCGCCGTCGACACCTGCACCGCGGTCGTGTCAGCGATCCGGTTGAACGAATGCCGGGAGCCGAGGGCGCGGATGCGGGGTGTCGCCGCGACCATCTCGCGCAGCTCGTCGACCGAGGTCGGTTCGAGAAGACGAGTGGCGGAATAGCTGAAATTGCCAGCCCAATTTTTCGACGTCATCGCCACAGTCTGCTCAGAACTGGTGCGACTCGCCAGCCGACGGGCCGCCTACGCGGTGTCCGAGAGAAGGTGCGCGGTGGCCTCGTCCACGATGAGATCGGTGACCAGCCCAGCGGCGAGGGCGCCGCGCAGTGCCGGAAGCTTGGACCGACCCGAGACGACGCACACCCGTCGCGGCACGCTCGCCACAAGGTCCAGGCCGGGCCCGCTCGACCGCGAGTTCACCTCGATGCCGTCGTAGGTGCCGTCGCTTCGGTAGAACACGGTCGCGACATCGCCGACGACGTCGCTGCCGGCCAGCGCCGCGTAGTCGCTCTTGTCGAGGTAGCCGCCGATGTGCACGTGGCTGGGGACGGCCGAGCTCGTGGAGCCGAGCCCGAACAGTGCGATGTCCATGCGCTTCTGGATGTCGAGCACGCGTCGGATGGCTCGCTCCCTCCAGAGCGCGTCCTTGGTGGTCGGATCGTCGAAGAACGCCGGCACGGGAAACTGCTCGACCGTCGCGCCGTAGGCGACACCGAAACGGCTCATGATCTCGCTCGCATAGACGATCCCGAGCGTGTGGGTGTTGGCCGCCCCGTTGAGCTGCACGACCGTCGAGTTGTGGGTGATCTTGTCGGGCAGGTGGCGGCTGACGGCGCTCATGGTGCCGCCCCAGGCGATGCCGAGCGTCATATTCGAGTCGAAGAACGGCGCGAGAATACGTGCAGCCGAGACGGCAACGCGCTCGAGCCGGTCGACCTCGTTCGTCGAATTCGGTACCGGAACGATGTGCGCGGTGATACCGAAACGCTCGCGCAGCCGGCGTTGGGCGGTGGAGATCCGGTCGGCGGGGGACTTCACCTGGATCTCGACGAGGCCGCTCTCCCTGGCGAAACTGAGCAGCCGCGACACCGAGGAACGGGACGTGTGCAGCTCCTGGGCGATCGCCTCCATCGTGATGTCCTGCAGGTAGTAGAGCTGGGCGGCCCGGAGGGCGTCGCGCGCCTTGTCGGGATCGTAGTCGGACGGGGCGGATGCCATGATGAGCGGCCTCTCCTGGTCTTGCACGTATGTGCAAGAACGTTGATCGGTTGTGTGTGGGCGCTCACACTGTAGCAGTCAGCAACTCCCGCTCCGGGAATCCATCACTCAAACAAAGGCGTTGCGCTAGTGAGCACAGAATCGAATACAACGGCATCCGTTTCCGGACTCCGTCCCGACGTCGCAGCAATCGTCTCCGCGCCGAGAACCCAGGTTCTCGTGATCGGCGGCGGCATCAACGGCATCGCGACCTTCCGTGACCTCGCCCTGCAGGGTGTCGACGTCATCCTGGTCGAGCGGAACGACTTCTGCTCCGGCGCCTCGGCGGCCTCCTCGCACATGATCCACGGCGGCGTGCGCTACCTCGAGAACGGCGAATTCCGCCTGGTCCGCGAGTCGGTCCAGGAGCGCAACCGGCTGTTGCGCCTCGCGCCGCACTACGTGAAGCCGCTGCCGACGACGATCCCGATCTTCTCCACCTTCTCGGGCATCCTGTCCGCACCGCTGCGCTTCCTCACCCACAAGCAGCAGGGCAAGCCCAAGGAGCGCGGCGCCCTGCTCATCAAGCTGGGGCTCACCGGCTACGACTCCTTCTCCCGCGACGGCGGCAGCGTGCCGCGCCACCAGTTCGCCGGCCGCGCAGCCTCGCTCGCCAAGCTTCCGGAGCTGCGCCGCGACGTCAAGTACACCGCCACCTACTTCGACGCCGCCGTCGAGAACCCCGAGCGGCTCGCCCTCGACCTCGTCGGCGACGCCCGCGCCACAGGGCCCCACGCCAGAAGCGCCAACTACATCGAGGCGATCGGCGCGCGCGGCGACGACGTGCTGCTGCGCGACACCGTGACCGGCACCGAGTTCTCCCTCTCGGCCAGCGTGGTCGTGAACACCACGGGCCCCTGGACCGACCTGACGAACACCGCGCTCGGCCGGCCGACCGAGTTCATGGGCGGCACGAAGGGCTCCCACATCGTGCTCGACAACCCGGCGCTGTTCGCCGCCTGCGCCGGCGGCGAGGTGTTCTTCGAGAACAACGACGGCCGCATCGTGCTGATCTACCCGCTCAACGGCAAGGTGCTCGTCGGAACGACCGACATCCCCGCCGACATGGGCCAGCCGGCCGTCTGCACCGAGGAGGAGGTCGACTACTTCTTCGAACTCGTGACCCACGTGTTCCCGAAGATCCCCGTCGACCGGTCGCAGATCGTCTTCCGCTACTCCGGCGTGCGCCCGCTCCCGAGCGAGGACGCCGCACCGGGCTTCGTATCGCGTGACTACCGCATCGAGAAGACTCCGTTCGGCGAGAGCGGAGCGGTGAAGATGCTGAGCCTCGTCGGCGGCAAGTGGACCACATTCCGCGCGCTCTCCGAGCACATCAGCACCGACACCCTCGAGATCCTCGGCGTCGAACGGCGCGTGAGCACCGAGGACCTCGCCATGGGCGGCGGCGTCGGCTTCCCGACCGCGGGCGCGGAAACGGATGCCTGGATCGCGAACCACTCCGGCAGACTCGGCCGGGCCCGCACCGCGCAGCTGCTTGCCCGTTACGGCACGAAGGCCGCCGAGGTGATCGCTTTCCTGCAGACCGCCGGCGACCAGCCGCTCGGCGCGCTCGAGGGCTTCAGCGCGGGCGAGATCGAGTACCTGTGCGAGCGCGAATACATCGTGCACCTGGGCGACCTGTTCCTGCGACGCACGATCATCGCCTTCGCCGGGGGACTCACGCAGCCGGTGTTTGACGAGCTCGCCGCCGTTGTCGCCTCCGCTCTCGGCTGGTCGGCCGAGCAGCTGGCGACGGAGCGCCAGGGGGCAGTCGAGACTCTCGCCCTGTTCCACGGACTGGAGCTCGCCGCGGCTCCGGCCACCGGTCGACCGGCGGCCGACGCGGCCTGACCGGGAGCGGGGCCGGCCACCGTGGCCGGTCCGCTGCCGGTCGGATCACTCCCGGTCCGGGATCACTCCGCGGATTCGGCCTTCTCCGCGTCGGCGCGGTCCGCGCCTCCCTCCTCCGGCGACGCCGCGGTCGTCGAGCGGCGTGACCGGCGCGCCACACGCACGATCAGGAGGGCGATGAGCGCGAGCACCGCAACCGCTGCGAGCCAGGGCAGTGCCACTCCGAACGCGATGAGCACAGCGCCGAGGAACCCGACGAGTGCGTTCCAGCCGGCGACGAGTCCGTCGAGAAAGCCCTCGGGCTCGTCGATCGGTGCGGCGTCCTCCGAGCCGAAGTCCACCGTGACAGTGGACAGGTCGACCTGTTCCGAGAGGTAGCGGCGCTGGGCCTGGAGGCCCTCCAGGTTGGCCTGTCGCTCTGACAGGGCGGTCTCGATTGCGATGAGGTCGGTCGTCGAGGTTGCCGAGGCGAGAAGGGCAAGCAGCCGATCGGTGGACGCCTGCAGTGCCTCGATCCGCGCGTCGAGGTCCTGCGTCTGCGCGGTGACGTCGGTCGAGTTGATCGAGACGTCTTCGACCTCGCCCAGCTCCTTGATCTCGTCGAGGGTCGTGGTGAGCTCGTCGGAGGGGATCCGCACCACCAGCTGCGCGAATGCGCCGTTCCCTCCACGGTCCAGGCCGGGCTGCTCGCTGCGGCTGTCGACACGCCCGCCGGACCGCTCGACAATGCGGGCCGCGTCGTCGGCGGCCTCGATCGGATCCTCGGCGGTGATGGTGAGATAGCCCTGTACGATCACGTCGCGGTCGGCCGATTCGGGGCTCGCCCCGCGCGAGACGTCGCCGTCGGACCCCTCGGTGAAGTCCTCGGTGGGTAATCCGTTGCTGGGCGGCGCCTCGTCGCCTGACGAGTCGGACGCCCCGGTGGTGCAGCCGGAGAGAAGCACCACCGCCACTATGACCGCCGCTGCACTCCGCCATCGCCTCATGGGCTCACTGTATGCCTGCGCCCTCGTGGGCCACCACCCAACGTTTGCGGCTCGTCGAGCGTCGGTTTGCGGCTGCTGGCGCCGGAAAGACGGGTCGTGGAACCGCGTGGGCAACCCGCCTCCGCCGGGTACGCTCGATTCATGCACACACGTACTCTCGGCCGCACCGGCCGCACGGTTTCTGTCATCGGCCTCGGCACCTGGCAGCTCGGCGCCGACTGGGGCGACGTCGACGCCGACGCGGCGCGCGCGATCCTCGACTCCGCGGTCGACTCGGGAATCACCTTCTTCGACACCGCCGACGTCTACGGAGACGGGCGCAGCGAGAAGTTCATCGGCGAGTACCTGGCTGGCAAGCCGGGCCACGGCATCACCGTCGCGACCAAGATGGGGCGCCGCGAGGCGCAGGACGCCGCGAACTTCACGCTCCCCAAGTTCCGCGAGTGGACCGACCGCTCCCGCACGAACCTGCGCGTCGACACCCTCGACCTCGTGCAGCTGCACTGCCCGCCCACGGAGGTGCTCTCCACCGACTCCGTCTACGACGCGCTCGACACCCTCGTCGCCGACGGCGCCATCGCGGCCTACGGCGTGAGCGTCGAGACGGCCGCCGAGGCCCTCGCCGCGATCGCCCACCCCGGAACCGCGAGCGTGCAGATCATCCTCAACGCCTTCCGGCACAAGCCGCTCGACGAGGTGCTCCCCGCCGCGATCGCCGCCGGCGTCGGCATCATCGCGCGGGTCCCGCTCGCCTCGGGCCTGCTGAGCGGCAAGTACACGACCGAGACGACCTTCGCGGCGAACGACCACCGCAACTACAACAGGGACGGCTCCGCGTTCGACGTCGGCGAGACCTTCTCCGGTGTCGACTTCGAGCAGGGCGTGGCGGCGGCGCAGGAATTCGCGGCGCTCGCGGCATCCACCGGGCTCACCACCGCGCAGGCGGCGCTCGCCTGGGTCGCGCAGCTCGACGGGGTCAGCAGCGTCATCCCCGGCGCCCGGTCGGTCGACCAGGCCCGCTCGAACGCGGTCGCCGGATCCGCAGAGCCGCTGTCGGCCGAGTTCAACGCCGGCGTCGCACGCCTCTACGACACCTACTTCCGGGCGGCGATCCACCCGCGGTGGTAGCGAAGAGGGGCCTCGGCCCCGCATTCGCTAACCTCTTCACCGCGAATCTCGCGTCGAGTCTCGGCGACGGGATCGCGCGGGTCGCGGCGCCACTGCTGGCCGCGAGGCTCACCGACGACCCACTGCTCATCTCGGGGATCGCCGCGCTCGCGCTGCTGCCCTGGCTGTTCTTCGCGATCCCCGCGGGCATCCTCGTGGATCGCATCGACCGGCGGCACGCGCTCGCACTCGCGAACGGGGTGCGCGTCGCGCTCGCGATCGCGCTGTTCGTGCTCGTGGCGACGGACGGGCTCACCATCTGGTGGCTGTATCTAGTGATCTTCGTCTACGGCGCCTTCGAGACGGTCTACGACGGGGCGATCCGCGCCATTGTGCCCAGCATCGTCGAGAGGTCCAACCTGTCGCGCGCGAACGCCCGCATCGAGGGCGGGGAGCTCGTGGTGCAGAACTTCCTGTCCGGCCCGTTCACCTCTGTGCTCTTCGCGGTGTCGGCGCTGATCCCGCTCGGGGTCAACGCCGCCGTGTTCGGTGGTGCCCTCGCGCTCGCGTTCTTCCTGCCGAAGGCGGCCTCCGGGGGCCAGTTCGCCCGCCCCGTCGCCGAGGAGGGCACGCCGTGGCACCGGCAGTTCACCGACGGCTACCACTTCATCATCCGCAACCGCATGCTGCGCACCCTCTGGTTCTTCAGCACCTTCACCGGCATCGCCTTCACGGCGGCCACGGCGAGCTACGTGCTCTTCGTGCTCGACACCCTCCGCGTTCCCGAGGCGTGGTTCGGATTCTTCATGCTGTCGGGCGCCGTCGGCGGCATCGTCGGGTCGGTCGTCGCCGGCCCGCTCAAGGAGCGCTGGGGCACCGGGCTGACGGTCGCCATCATGACGACCATCACCGGCGCCGCGACGGTCGCGATCGGCGCGGTGCCGACGATTGCGGTGGCGGCGGTGGGCACCGCCCTCACCTCCGGGGCGATCACCGTGTGGAACATCCACATCATGTCGCTCCGGCAGAGCGTGATCCCCGGGCGGCTGCTCGGCCGGGTTCACGGCACCGGGCGCACCCTGCTGTGGGGTGCGATGCCCGTCGGGGCGCTCCTCGGCGGGCTGCTCGGCCGCATCGACCTCACCGTGCCGTTCCTCGTCGGCGGCGGGGTGTCGCTCGCCGCGAGCGTCGTGTTCTTCCGGTTCCTCATGACGCTCCCCAACGCCTAGGACGTCGACAACGGCGACATTCCCGTCGGACCGATCGAGCCCCCGGGGATCACGCCACTGACCTGACCGCGGGTGCTCGTGCTCCTGCGGTCAGTTGTTGTCGTCCGGGTCGAGGCCCGTGCGCTCGCCCGACTCGAGTCCGTCGATGGCCGCGAGGTCGTCGGCATCCAGCTCGAAGCCGAACACATCGGCGTTCTGGCGGATGCGGTCCGGCGTCACCGACTTCGGGATGACGACGATTCCCTGCTGCAGGTGCCATCGGATGACGACCTGGGCGGGCGAGACGGAGTACTTCGCCGCGAGGGTGTCGAGCACGGGGTTGCCGAGAACCCGCCCGCGAGCGAGAGGCGACCAGGCCTCGGTCAGGATCCCGTTCGCGTCGTCGTAGGCGCGCACCTCCCGCTGGGGCAGCCACGGGTGCAGCTCGACCTGGTTGATGACGGGAACGACCTCGGTCTCGGCCAGCAGGGCGTCGAGGTGGTGGGTGTGGAAGTTGGAGACGCCGATCGAGCGGACGACCCCGTCGGCTCGCAGCTTCTCGAGCGCGCGCCACGTCTCGATATAGAGGCCGCGCTTCGGGGCCGGCCAGTGGATCAGATAGAGATCGACATAGTCGAGGCCGAGCTTCTGGCGGCTTCCCTCGAACGCGCGCAACGTGTTCTCGTAGCCGTGGTCGTCCTGCCAGAGTTTCGTCGTCACGAACAGCTCCTCGCGGGGAACGCCCGAGCGGCGCATCCCCTCGCCCACGCCGACCTCATTGCCGTACAGGGTCGCCGTGTCGACGTGCCGGTAGCCGGCGTCGATCGCCGTCTGGACCACATCCGCCGCCTGCTCGTCGGCGATCTTGTACACGCCGAGCCCGAGCTGGGGGATGACCTGGCCATCGTTCATCGTCAGGACGGGGGATACAGGCGTGGTTGTCATCCGTCCATTATTGGCCGGGTTGCTGTGGCCAGAGTGCACGAGGTCGACCGACAGTGTCTCGTGAGCCGCCCATTTGCGTCGTGTTCTGGGCCGCTGGGGCCGCATAAGTGGGCGACTCGCGGGCTTGTCCCCTGCGGGGCGCCGCTGGCTACAGCCGCGCTCGCCGCGCCCGAACGAAGCTGTAGAGCCCGTAGGCGATCAGGCCGATGGCGACAACGATCAAAATCGCCGGACCGAATGGCAGCTCGACGAGAGCCTTCAGGGCACCGTCGAGTCCGGTGGACTCGCTCGCGTCCACGGTGAATGCCGCGACCAGGAACAGGATGCCGACGACACCGAGCGCGATTCCCTTGGCGACATAGCCGAAGATGCCGAGCCCGACCACCACCCGGCCGACGGTTCCCGAGGGAACGGTCAGATCCTCGGTGAACTTCTGTGTGATGCCCTTCACCACGAAGAACCCGCCGATCACGCAGACCCCCAGGCCGACGACACCGAGCACGATGATGCCGCCCGGCGTCGCGAGCAGGGCGGCGGTGAATCCCCGGGCGTCGCCGCCCGAGTCGGACGAGCGGCCCATCGCGAAGCTCAGCGCGGTCCCGGCGATCGCGAGGTACGCCACCGCCTTGCCGAGCTCGATCGCGCGGTGCCCCCACTTGCGCTTCGGGTCGGGCGATGGCACGAGGACGGCCTCCGCGACCTGCCACAACCCGAGGGCGGCGAGCCCGATGACGATCGTCCAGAGCACGACGATGCCGCCGGGGGTCGCGGCAAGACCGCTGAGGGCCCCGGAGGCGTCGGCTTCGCCGCCTGTTCCGCGCGCGACGCCGATCGCGATGCCGCCAATCAGCATGTGCAGCAGTCCGTTGACGGCGTACCCGAGCCGGGCAACGATCTGGAACGGACGGCTTCGGCTGGCGCTGCGGGCGGCGCTCTCTACTTCGTCGGTCATCAGCCCAGATTAGTTCGGCCACCGGCCCAGCGCGTCGAACTCGCCGCTCAGCTCGGCTGCACCGCGATCGGTTCGGTGTCGGGGATCGGGCTCGCGTCCCGGTCCCGCAGGTCGGGGTGCCAGCGGCGGAACATCGTCGCCACGATGACGCCGCCGATCGCGAAGGCCGCCGCGACGACGAACGCGCCCGACGCGCCCGAGGCGTCGATCACGAAGCCGGCGATCGCAGATCCGATCGCGGCGCCGATGAGCTGGCCGGTGCCCACCCATCCGTAGGCCTCAGCGGTCTCGCTGAACTTCACACTCGCCGACACGATCGCGAACATGACAGCGAGGGCGGGGGCGATGCCGACTCCCGCGATCAGCATGGTGAGTGCAAGCCACCAGAAATTGAGGCTCACGATCGCGAGGGACAGGCCGATCGCCACCCCGAGCATCCGCATCGCGAGCGCGGCCGGCCCGATCGGCCGGTGGCCGAACGAGAGTCCGCCGATGAGCGACCCGATCGCGAAGATCGCGAGAATGATGCCCGATTCTGAGCCGCCCTCGCCGAAAGCCGCCACCACGCCGACCTCGACCGCTGCGCACGCGCCGATGAGCAGGAACCCGGTGACGGTGGCGAGCAGCACGGGCGGCCGGCCGAGCACGGCTCCGAGCCTGCGGCGGCTGAGGGGGATGCGCACCCGGCCGACCTCGGGGGAGGAGATAAACCAGGTCGAGCCGATGACGAGGATTCCCACGGCGGCAAGAATCGCCGTGACGGTGCTGATCTGCACCGCGAGGAAGACCGTGATGACCGGGCCGAGCACCCAGATGATCTCCTGCGCCGAGGCGTCGAGCGAGAACAGGGGGGTGAGCTGGCGGGAGTTGACCATCTTCGGGTAGATCGTGCGCACGGCCGGCTGCACCGGCGGCATGCTCAGTCCGGCGATCAGGCCGATCGCCATGTACAGGGGAACGGGCATCTCGACGAGGGCGATCGTGCCGATGGATGCCGTGCAGAGAACGGTCGTGAGGATGAGCACCGGGCGCATCGCCCAACGCCCCATCCACCGGCTCGTGAGCGGCCCGGCGATCGCCTGGCCGATGCTCGTCGCGGCGAGGACGAGGCCCGCCGCAGCGTACGAATCGTGCACGTGCTCGACGTGCAGCAGGAGGGCGAGGGAGAGCATCCCGAACGGGAAGCGGGCCGTGAGTTGTGCGGCGATGATGCGGGCGACCCCGGGGGACTTCAACAGGCTCGCGTAACTGCTCACAAGCAGTCAGCCTATCGGGCAGAAACGGCCGGAATGTCGGTGGCTGGTGGCACGATCTGGCTGTGCATAAGTCGGCGAAGTTATACACACCTGTGGAGGACACGCCCACTACATCTAGGGTTGGCTCATTGTCCGACCCCCGATATATAGTGGTAACAACGTCTGGCCGGCATATCGGTTACAGGCAGGGATGGGCCTGAATGCAGGCGTTCGTCGGGGTCGTAAGGGAGTTTTTGTGGAAATCACCGTAGTCAAGCGCAACGGACAGCGTGAGCCGTATGACGCGAACAAGATCAACCTCGCAATCGAGCACGCGACAACCGGACTCGACGACAACATCGCGTGGGTCACGCAGATCGCGTCCGAGCTGGAAATCACCCTGTTCGACGGCATCACGACGCAGCAGCTCGACGAGGCCGTCATCCAGGTCGCGCTGCAGAACGTCAAGGACGACCCGGCGTTCGACACGGTCGCCGCCCGCCTGCTGCTGAAGACCATCTACAAGCGCGTTCTCGGCGACTACGAGTCGGCCGAGCAGCTCAAGTTCCTGCACGCCTCGCACTTCGCCGCGAACATCAGCCGCGGCGTCGAGGAGAAGCTCCTCGACTCCCGCCTCGTCGAGATGTTCGACCTCGAGAAGCTCAGCCAGGCTCTCGAGCCCGCGCACGACGAGCTGCTCAAGTACATCGGCGTCGTCACCCTCAACAACCGCTACGGCATCAAGGGTCGCAACGGCGACGCCCTCGAGGTGCCGCAGTACTTCTGGATGCGCATCGCGATGGGCCTCTCGCTCAACGAGGCGAACCCCACCGAGCACGCCATCGCGTTCTACGAGAAGATGTCGACCCTCGAGTACCTCGCGGCCGGATCCACCCTCGTCAACGCGGGCACGATCTACCCGCAGCTCGCGAACTGCTTCGTCATGGAAATGCAAGACGACATGGAGCACATCGCCAAGACCACTCGCGACGTGATGTGGCTCACCAAGGGCACCGGCGGCATCGGCCTCTCGGTCACCAAGCTGCGCGCGCAGGGATCCCCGATCCGTTCGAATAACACCACCTCGACGGGCCCTATCCCGTTCATGCACACGATCGACTCGATCCTGCGCGCGGTCAGCCGCGGCGGCAAGAAGTTCGGTGCGCTGTGCTTCTACATCGAGAACTGGCACCTCGACTTCCCCGAGTTCCTCGACCTGCGCCAGAACTCCGGAGACCCGTACCGCCGCACCCGCACCGCGAACACCGCGGTCTGGATCAGCGACGAGTTCATGAAGCGTGTGCAGAACGACGACGACTGGTACCTCTTCGACCCGCTCGAGGTCAGCGACCTCAACGAGCTGTACGGCAAGGAATTCTCGACGCGCTACAACGAATACGTCGCCCTCGCCGACGCCGGGCAGATGCGCATGTACAAGCGCATCACCGCACGTGAGCAGTTCAAGTCGATCCTCATCTCGCTCCAGACGACCTCGCACCCGTGGCTCACCTGGAAGGACACGATCAACAACCGTGCCCTCAACAACAACACCGGCACGATCCACCTGTCCAACCTGTGCACCGAGATCACCCTGCCCCAGGACGAGGACAACGTCTCGGTCTGCAACCTGGCCTCGATCAACCTGTCGCGGCACATGCGCGATCTTGAGGCGGGCGGATTGGCCGTCGACTTCAAGAAGATCGAGGAGAGCGCCCGTCTCGCGATTCGCCAGCTCGACAACCTCATCGACATCACCCGTTCCTCGGTCAAGGAGGCGGACTTCTCCAACGAGCAGAACCGCGCTGTCGGCCTTGGCGTCATGGGCTTCACCGACATCGTCGAGAAGCTCGGCTTCAGCTACGAGAGCGAAGCCTCCTACGACCTGGTCGACGAGATCATGGAGCACGTGTCGTACGCGGCGATCGACGAGAGCGCCAACCTCGCCCGCGAGCGCGGTTCGTACCCGAACTTCGAGGGCTCCGGCTGGTCGAAGGGAATGGTGCCGATCGACAGCATCGCGTCGACCGAGGCCGACCGCGGCATGGCGATCAAGGTCAACCGCACGACCCGCCTCGACTGGGACGCCCTGCGCGAGAAGGTCAAGGGCGGCATGCGCAACGCGACCCTCATGGCCATCGCACCGACCGCATCCATCGGCCTCGTCGCCGGCACCACGCCGGGCCTCGACCCGCAGTTCTCGCAGATCTTCAGCCGCGCGACCTCGAACGGCAAGTTCCTCGAGGTCAACCGCAACCTCGTGGCCGACCTGCAGGAGCTGGGTATCTGGGACTCGACGCGCGAGACGATCCTGCGCAGCCAGGGCGACATCCAGAACATCGACGCGATCCCCGACAACGTCAAGGCGACGTACAAGACGAGTTTCCAGCTCTCCCCGTACGCGTTCATCGAGGTTGCGGCCCGTGCGCAGAAGTGGATCGACCAGGCCATCAGCCGCAACATGTACCTCGAGACGCGCGACCTCGGCGACATGATGGACATCTACTTCGCAGCGTGGGAACGCGGCGTGAAGACCACCTACTACCTGCACATGAAGCCGCGCCACACGGCGGAGCAGTCGACGGTCAAGGTCAACAAGTCGGAGTCGATCGGCACGGGGCCCCGCAAGGGCTTCGGCGCCTCGTCGACCCCGGCCGGCGTGCCGATCGAGGCGGCAGCAGCCCCGGTCGTGGCGGAGCCCGCCCCGTCGGCGCCCCGCAAGGGCTTCGGCTTCGGAAAGTCGGGCAACTGATGAACGAGCAATTCCAGTACGAAGTTCCGGTCGACCCGATGGACGACCTCCAGTGCGACAGCTGCCAGTAGTACTCACCGCAGCGGTCCGCATCGCACCACTTACCGTCGAATCACAGATCCAGAAGGAAGACTAGAGCAATGGGCATTCTCGGCACCGGCCTCCAGGAGGGGCTGCTCCTCAAACCAATCCGCTACCAGTGGGCCATGGACCTGTACGACCAGGCCGTCGCGAACACCTGGTTCCCGAACGAGATCCAGCTCGGCGAGGACATCGCCGACTTCAAGAAGATGACCGACGAGGAGCGCCACGCCGTCACCTTCCTGATGAGCTACTTCAACCCGAACGAGCTCCTCGTCAACAAGGCGCTCGCCTTCGGCGTGTACCCCTACGTCAACGCCGCCGAGTGCAGCCTGTACCTCGCGAAGCAGATGTGGGAAGAGGCCAACCACTGCATGTCGTTCGAGTACGTGCTCGAGACCTTCCCGATCGACCGTGAGGCCGCCTATGCCTCGCACGTCGAGATCCCGTCGATGGCGAAGAAGGAGGAGTTCGAGGTCAAGTACATCCGTCGGATGACCGAGAACACGCTCGACATCACCACCACCGAGGGCAAGAAGGACTTCGTCCGCAACCTCGTCGCGTACAACGTCATCCTCGAGGGCATCTGGTTCTATTCGGGCTTCATGGTGGCGCTGAGCTTCCGCCAGCGCAACCTGCTGCGCAACTTCGGTTCGCTCATGGACTGGGTGGTGCGGGACGAGTCGCTTCACCTCAAGTTCGGCATCAACTTGATCCTCACGGTTCTCGAAGAGAACGAAGACCTCCAGACCGAGGAATTCGCCGCCGAGATCAAGCAGATGATCCTCGACGCCGTCGCGCTCGAAGAGGAGTACAACCGGGACCTGCTGCCCGGCGGCATCCTCGGACTCAACTCGAACTACATCAACCAGTACGTGAAGTACCTGGCGGACCGCCGGCTCGAGGAGCTCGGCTTCGAGCCGGAGTACAACGTGACCAACCCGGCGAAGTGGATGGCCGCAGCGAACGACACGCTGCAGCTCGTCAACTTCTTCGAGTCGACCAACACGTCGTACGAGTCGAACGCGTCGGCCACGGTCGCCGCACGCTGAGAACGCCCAATCACGACGCCCCCGGGTGGCTTCGGCATCCCGGGGGCGTTGGTGCGCCCGGCGCCACCGCTACCGGAACGCGCCCGACTCTGACACCCTGAATCGACGAGGGGAGCCAGATGGACGCGAGGGAATCAGCGCCGGTGATCGTCGGTGTGGTCCACGACCAGCCGGATGCCGTGGTGCTCAGCGCCGTCGAGTTCGCGCGGCGCTTCGGCGCAGAGCTCGTCTGCGCGAGCGTCGACCGCGGGCGGTACACCGTGCAGGAGCGCGAGGACGGCTCGGTCGCCTCGCTGCCGATCGACCCCGACCTGCCCGACCTCGCGGTGGAGGAGTTCCCCGAGGAGCTCGAGCGCCACCTCGCAACGCTGCTCCAGAACCGCGGCGTGCGCTGGTCGACCCGGATGCTCGCGGGCGATCCCGCGCACGCGCTCGGCCGACTCGCCGACCGGCTCGACGCGGCCATGATCGTCGTCGGAACACGCGAGGCCGGCCTGCGCGGCAGCATCCAGGAGCTGCTCACCGGGTCGGTCGCGGCGCACCTGGCGCACCGGCAGCACCGGCCCGTCGTCGTGATCCCGCTCGATCCGGTGCCGATCGACCGCGAGCTGCCCTGGGAGCAGGGCTGAGCCGGCTCCGACTCAGTGCCCGGCGCCCAGCTGGCCGCCGAGACGCGCATGAATCGAGGTGCTTGCCTCGTTCAGGCCCATGATGACGGCACGTTTGCCGTGCTGCTCGTACTTGGTGGTGATGGCGTCGAGCGCGGCGACGGTCGAGGCGTCCCAGATGTGCGAGTTCGACATGTCTATGACAACCCGTTCCTGGTCGTCGGCGTACTCGAACTGCGTCGTCAGGTCGTTGCTCGAGGCGAAGAACAGCTCGCCCGTCACAACGTAGTACGCGGTCGGCACGGTTTCGCCCTCGGGTACCGTGCGCTCCACCGAGACGAAGTGCGCGACGCGCCGGGCGAAGAGCACCATCGCGAGGATGACCCCGGCGATCACGCCGATTGCGAGGTTGTGGGTGATCACGACGATGACGACGGTGGCAACCATGACGCCGGTCTCGCTCTTCGGCATCCGCTTCAGGGTCGAGGGGCGGATGCTGTGCCAGTCGAGCGTTGCGACGGAAACCATGATCATCACCGCGACGAGCGCCGCCATCGGGATGATCGACACGACGTCGCCAAGTCCGACCACGAGGATCAGCAGGAACACCCCGGCGAGGAAGGTCGAGATGCGGGTGCGCGCACCCGACGCCTTCACGTTGATCATGGTCTGGCCGATAATCGCGCATCCGCCCATGCCGCCGAACAGGCCGGAGAGCATGTTCGCGACACCCTGGCCCCACGCCTCGCGGGTCTTGCGGGAATGCGTATCGGTGATCTCGTCGACGAGCTTCGCGGTCATGAGCGACTCGAGAAGCCCGACGAGCGCCATCGCGAGGGCGTAGGGCGCGATGATCTGGAACGTCTCCCAGTTGAGCGGCACGTCGGGGATGAACAGCTCGGGCAGGCTCCGCGGCAGCTCGCCCTGGTCGCCAACGGTGGGAACGGCGATCGCCATCGTGACGACGGCGACCGTGATGAGCACGATTGCGACGAGCGGGGCGGGCACGACCTTGGTCAGTCGCGGCATGACGACCATGATGAGGATGCCGACCGCGACGAGCGGGTAGACGAGCCACGGAACCCCGATGAGGTGGGGGAGCTGGGCTGTGAAGATAAGGATCGCGAGCGCATTGACGAACCCGACCATGACACTGCGGGGGATGAAGCGCATGAGCTTCGCGACGCCGATGACGCCGAGCACCACCTGGAAGATGCCAGCGAGGATCACCGTGGCGATGAAGTACTCCATACCGTACTCGCGGGCCACGGGCGCGATGACGAGGGCGATCGCGCCGGTCGCCGCGGTGATCATCGCGGGCCTGCCGCCGAGGAAGGCGATCGACACGGCCATGACGAACGAGGAGAACAGTCCCACCCGGGGGTCCACTCCGGCGATGATCGAGAACGAGATCGCCTCAGGGATGAGTGCCATGGCGACCACGAGGCCGGCGAGCACCTCGCGGGTGAGCAGGCGCGGCGTGCGCAGCGCGGTCATCACCGACGGGTCGGCCCGGTAGCGGTCGGGCGCGTCGGTCTTCTGGGCAATGGCCATGGGAGTCTCCAGTAACGAGAGGGGATGCCGGGTGGGATGGGCGTCGCGCGCAGCGTTACGCGGAGAATGGGGGGACGACGGGCGCGCGGCCGGTCGTCATTCCGAACTCTACCCTAACGTTAGGGTTGGAAGCGAAGCGGCCGAAAGGACAACATGAGCGCGGATGTCCGCCCCGAAACGATGCACATCGGCGAGCTCGCCGAGAAGACCGGCCTGTCGCTGCGCACAATTCGCCACTACGACGACGTGGGCCTGCTCAAGGCATCCGGTCGAACGGAGGGCGGATTCCGGCTCTACAACCAGGACGACCTGACCCGGCTCATGCTCATCCGGCGCATGAAGCCGCTCGGGTTCTCGCTCGAGGAAATGACCGATCTGCTCGGCGTCATTGACACGCTGCAGGCAGGCGCACCGGGTTCCGGTAGCCTAGAGGTACGTTCCCGGTTGGATCGCTTCATCGATCAGGCCGCCGAACGCAGGCAGACGCTCGAGAGACAGCTCGAGATGGCCGACGAGTTCCTGGCACTTCTCCGCCGCCAACAGGCAGCGCGCGATCCGATCGCGACGCGCGCATTGGCCCAGATCGGCCCCGGGCGGTTCGACGCCGCCCCCACAAACCCCGCAGTGCAATAAGGCCCGCGACAAGCCATGAGGCGTCGGGCAGACAATCCAAGAAACGAGCACCATGATCAACCACCACCACCTCGACCTGCCGTCACCGCCGAAGCTGCCCAAGGGGGGCCTCCGGGTCACCCCGCTCGGCGGGCTCGGCGAGATCGGCCGCAACATGACCGTGTTCGAGCACCAGGGCAAGCTCCTCATCGTCGACTGTGGGGTGCTGTTCCCCGAGGACAACCAGCCCGGCATCAACGTGATCCTGCCCGACTTCAGCTCGATCAGGCACCGCCTCAACGACATCGTCGCGATCGTGCTCACCCACGGGCACGAGGACCACATCGGCGGCGTGCCGCACCTCATCAAGGAACGCAAGAACATCCCCGTGGTGGGCTCCAAGCTCACCCTGGCGTTCGTCGGCGCGAAGTTCCAGGAGGAGCGGCTGTCGCCCCCCGTCGTCGAGGTCGTCGCGGGCGAGAAGCGCTCGTTCGGACCGTTCGACCTCGAGTTCGTCGCCGTGAACCACTCCATCCCCGACGGTCTCGCGATCGCGATCCGCACCGAGGCCGGCCTCGTGCTGCACACGGGCGACTTCAAGATGGACCAGTTCCCGCTCGACAAGCGCATCACCGACCTCGGTGCCTTCGCCCGTCTCGCCGAGGAGGGTGTCGACCTCTTCCTCACCGACTCGACCAACGCCGAGGTGCCCGGATTCACGACCTCGGAAGAGGACATCCGGCCGGCCATCGACGCGGTGTTCCGCACCTCGCCGCGACGCATCGTCGTGTCGAGCTTCGCGAGCCACGTGCACCGGATCCAGCAGGTGCTGGATGCCGCCGTCAAGAACGACCGCAAGGTCGCGTTCGTCGGCCGGTCGATGGTGCGCAACATGGGGATCGCCTCCGACCTCGGCTACCTCAACGTGCCCAAGGGCCTCGTCGTCGACCTCAAGACCCTCGAGAAGCTCCCCGACGACAAGATGGTGCTCGTCTGCACCGGCTCGCAGGGCGAGCCGATGGCGGCCCTGTCTCGCATGGCCAACCGCGAGCACATCATCGAGATCGGCGACGGCGACACCGTGCTGCTCGCGAGCTCGCTCATCCCCGGCAACGAGAACGCGATCTACCGCGTCATCAACGGGCTCATCCGCTGGGGTGCGAACGTCGTGCACAAGGGCAACGCGAAGGTGCACGTCTCGGGCCACGCGAGTGCCGGCGAGCTCGTCTACTGCTACAACATCGTCAAGCCCAAGAACGTGATGCCCGTTCATGGCGAGTGGCGCCACCTCACCGCGAACGCCGAGCTCGCCGTGCGCACCGGCGTTCCGGAGGACCGTGTGATCATCGCGGAGGACGGCGTCGTCGTCGACCTCGTGAACGGCCGAGCGTCGATCGTCGGCAAGGTCAAGGCGGACCTCGTGTTCGTCGATGGCATGTCGATCGGCGTGGCCTCGGAGGAGGCGCTGAGCGACCGCCGGATGCTCGCCGAAGACGGCGCGATCACGATCCTCGGCATCCTCGACACCAAGACGGGCCTGCTCGCCGAGCCGATCGAGTTCTTCGCGCGCGGATTCGCGCACGACGACGAGTGGATCCGCGGCGCGACGAAGGCGATCGACGACGCGATGGTGGCGGCGAACCAGAGCAAGCGCGTCGACGGTGCGGCGCTCGAGCTGCTGCTGACCCGCACAATGAACCGCTGGATGCAGCGCAAGTACCGCCGCACGCCCGTGATCACGTCGATCGTCGTCGACGCCTGATCCGAGAGGGTACAACGGGAGAGCACACATGAGCGCTGTGGAAACGAGGGACGGCGTCGACAACCTGCGGGTTCTCGACGAGGCCCTCAAGCGGCGAACCATCGCCGTGATCTCCCATCCGGATGCCGGAAAGTCCACACTCACCGAGGCGCTGCTGCTGCACGCGCACGCCATCGGTGAGGCGGGGGCGACCCACGGCAAGGCCGGCCGGCGGGCGACCGTGTCGGACTGGATGACGATGGAGAAGGAACGCGGCATCTCGATCAGCTCCGCGGCGATCCAGTTCACCCACCGCGACACGATCATCAACCTCGTCGACACCCCCGGCCACGCCGACTTCTCGGAGGACACCTACCGGGTGCTCGCCGCGGTGGATGCCGCCATCATGCTCGTCGACGCGGCCAAGGGCCTCGAGGCGCAGACCATGAAGCTCTTCGAGGTGTGTAAACGCCGCGGCATCCCGCTCATCACGATGATCAACAAGTGGGACCGTCCCGGTGGCGACGCCCTCGCCCTGATGGACGAGATCGAGAAGCGCACCGGCCTCTTCCCGACGCCGCTCACCTGGCCTGTGGGCGAGTCGGGCGACTTCCGCGGGCTCGTCGACTGCGACAGCGGGCAGTTCGTGCGCTTCCACCGCACCGCCGGCGGGGCGACGATCGCCAGCGAGGAGACCGTTCCGGCGGAGGACGCGACCGCGATCGCCGGGCCAGCGTGGCAGACGGCGGTCGAGGAGACCGGCCTGCTGCGCGAGGAGGGGCACCGTCACGACGAGTCGCTTTTCCTCTCCGCCGCCTCGACCCCGGTGCTGTTCGGCGCCGCGGCGCTCAACATCGGCGTGCGCCAGCTGCTCGACACCCTCGTCGACCTCGCGCCGTCCGCCGAGGCCCGCGCCGACACCTCCGGCGTGCGCCGGGCTGTGAACTCCGCGTTCTCCGGGTTCGTGTTCAAGGTGCAGTCCGGGATGGACTCCAACCACCGCGACCGGGTCGCCTTCGTGCGGGTCTGCTCCGGCGTGTTCGAGCGCGGGATGACCGTGACCCACGAGCCGAGCGGACGCCCGTTCGCCACCAAGTACGCCCAACAGATGTTCGGCAAGGACCGCGAAACCGTCGACACCGCGTGGCCCGGCGACATCGTCGGCCTGATCAACGCCTCGGCGCTGCGCCCAGGCGACACCCTGTTCATGGGCGGCCCGGTCGTCTACCCTCCGATGCCGAGGTTCCAGCCCGAGCACTTCCGCGCGGCGCGTTCCACCGACAGCAGCAAGCACAAGCAGTTCCGCAAGGGAATCGAGCAGCTCGACCACGAGGGCGTCATCCAGGTGCTGCACTCCGACCGGCGCGGCGACCAGACCCCGATCCTCGCCGCCGTCGGCCCGATGCAGTTCGAGGTCGCGACCGAGCGGATGGCGAACGAGTACCGTGCGCCGATCGCTTTCGACGCGCTGCCGTACACGGTCGCCTGCCTGATCGACGCCGAGACGGCGAAGGTGCTCGCGAAGCACTCCTCGACCGAGGTGACGATGGCCTCCGACGGCCGGCTGATCGCGCTGTTCGCCAACGAGTGGAAGCTGCGGACGCTGCGGCGCGAGCATCCGGAACTCACCCTCGACTCGATCTCCGCCGAGTAGCCCACCGTTCTTTCAGGAGTGACAGGGAACTTCAACGCATGGGGCCGACGATCGGTGTGCGGACGATGCCCATCCTCTCGACCTCGACCTCCACGACGTCCCCGTCGGTGAGGTAGATCGGCGGGTTCCGTGCGTAGCCGACGCCCTCCGGCGTGCCCGTCACGATGATGTCACCAGGGTTGAGGGTCATCGTGCGGCTGACGAGTGCGAGCACGTCTCCGAGCTCGAAGATCATGTCGCGGGTGTTGCCGTCCTGCATCGTCTCGCCGTTCACCCGGGTGCGGACCCGCAGCCCGTCGCGCAGGTCTCCCACCTCATCGGCGGTGACGAGATCGCCGACAGGGCCGGAGGCATCCGCGTTCTTCCCGAGGGTCCACTGCGCCGTCAGCTTCTGCGCCCGTCGAGCGCTGAGGTCGTTGAACGCGGCGTAGCCAACGACGGACGCCCCGGCGGTGTCCGCATCGGCGTTCCGCAGCGGTGCGCCGACGAACGCGGCCACCTCTGCTTCCCAGTCGAGCCCCAGCTCGTCGACCGGCACCGGCGCAGGCGTGCCGTCCACCGTGAGCGAGACCGTCCAGCGCCCGAAGATCATCGGGAACTCGGGCACCTCGAACGACCCCTCGGCCGCATGGGCCCGGTAGTTGAGGCCGAGGCAGAGCACGCGGGCAGAGGGCAGCACCGGCGGCACGATCGTCACCGATTCGAGCGGCACGCTCGCGGTCGCCTCGTCGGCGCGCCGGATCCAGCCGGCCGGGTCTTCCCAGAAGATGGCGAGGGGAGCGAGCGGCGTCGCCGTGCCGTCGCCTCCTCGGCGCGCGATGTCGATGCCGCCGTGCGGATGCTGGATGCCGATGAGTCTCACGTTCGCTCCTTGTGCCTGCGGTCGAGGTGCGGGCAGACCGTCACGTGACAGGCTAGCCGGGGAAAGCTAAACATACGAACCTTTTAAGTATTTGCTGGTCGTGCATGTCCGGTGCGTGTTAGGTTTCGTGCCATGTCACCCGCCGCGCCACTGACCCGCGCCCAGACGTTGCTCGAGCGAATCGAGGCGTCGATTATCGAGCGGGGACTGGTCCAGGGCGACTCGCTCGGAACGCTCGACAGCTGGCGTGCGGAATCCGGGTTCGCGCGGGCGACGGTGAGCGAGGCCGTGCGGATCCTGATCGACCGCGGCCTCGTCGAGATCAGGCCGGGTCGGGGCGGCGGAATTTTTGTCGCCCAGACCGGCCCGGTCGTTCGGTTGCGCCACACCCTCCTCGCTGTGCACGGCGAGGCGTCGACGGTCGCCGATGCGCTTGCCATCCGCGAGTCCCTCGAGCCGCTCGTCGTCGAGAACGCCACCCGCCATCGCACTGCGGCGGATTCGAAGCGGCTGAATCGCCTGCTCGCGGCCCTCGCCGCCGCGAGCAGCGACCGCGATCGGTTCATCCGCGCCAACTGGGAGCTTCACCTCGCGATCGCCTCGATCACCCCGAACACCATGCTCACCGCGATCTACCTCACGATGATGCACATCATCAACGACCAGTCCGACCTCGCCGTCAACGACCTGAGTGAGGATCCGGATGCGTACGTCGGGCATCGCATCGCCGTGCACCGCGAGCTCGTCGAGGCGATTATCGCCGGCGACGTCGAGCGCGCCGCCACGGCTGTTTCCGCCCACTGAGCCCGTTGCAACCGGGCCACACCCAACTGAGGAGCAGCAATGAGCGGAGGCCGTTCGAGACCGGCAGAGGGAGGCCGTCAGATGATCGCCCATGACGTGCACGCGCACTACTACCCGCCCGAGTACACGCTAGTCGTGGCCGAGGTGGCCGGCGAGTCCGGCCGTCATTCCGAGGTTGCTCGGGCCTTCCTCCGACACGGCATCATCCAGAAGGTGCCGACCTTCACGGGCGACCTGCGAGAGCGAATCCGGCTGCTCGACTCCGCCGGGATCGGCGTTCAGGTGCTGAGCTTCGCGTCGCTCAACATCTGGCATCCGGACCCCCGGCAGCGCGCCCGACTCACGGCCGCGCACAACGACGGGTGCGCTGCCGCTTCCGCGGAGTATCCCGATCGGCTGAGGTTCCTTGCGACCCTTCCCTTCCCGCACGTGCCGGAGGCGGTCGCCGAGGTGCGCCGCGCGCGCACCCTGCCCGGATTCGTCGGCTACACCATCCCCACCCACATTGACGGGGCCGGCATCGACGATCCGCGCTGGGACGAGGTCTACGCGGCGATGAACGAGGCGCCGGCACTCGTGCTCGTGCACCCCGACGGCTTCTGCGCCCCCGGCGTTCTCGACGACTACTCGATGGAGTGGGCGCTCGGTGCGCCGTTCGACGACACGATCGCTGCCGTGCGGCTGCTGTGCTCCGGAATCCTCGACCGGTACAGTCGCCTGAACTGGGTGGTGCCCCACCTCGGCGGAACGCTCCCGTTCCTGTTGCACCGGCTGCTCTGGCGCTGGCAACTGGAAGCCGACCTGCTTGGAACCTCGTCGCGCGGCGGAGTCCGCCTTGAACGGTTGCTCTTCGACACAGCCAACTCGACCCCCGCGACATTGCGTCTCGCGATTGACACCCTGCCGGCCGGGTCGCTGGTGTTCGGCACCGACTTTCCCTTTGTCGACCCGACAGACCTTGCCCGGCCCGTGGCGATGGTCCGCGATCTCGCGGCGCCGGGTTTCTCGTCGGATCGCGTGCTCCACGGCATCCTCGCTCCCCATGTGAACCCACCGAACGACCCCAACCGCGCTCAGGAAGGCCACCACTCATGACCGACACCGCTGCCACCCCGTGGCCGGGAGGCGTGACCGCCGCCCTCGTGCTCAACGTGATGTACGAGCAGTGGGCCCCGGATGCGTCGCCCGGCCTCGGGCCGATGGGCAACCCGCTGCCGCCCGGTGTCGTCGACCACCAAGCGGTTTCCTGGGCGCGCTATGGACCGCGGACTGGCATCTGGGCGCTGCTCGACTTCCTCGAACGGGAGTCGCTCGCGGCGTCGTTCTACGCCAGCGGCATCCTGACCGAGACGGCACCCGATTCGGTGCGGGCAATCGTCGACGGCGGGCACGAGCTGTGCGCCCACTCGTGGTCGCAGGACCGCATCCCCGCCGCCCTCGCGATAGGGGATGAGCGGGACGAGATCCAGCGCTGCGCCGACGAGCTCGAGCGCGTCGGGGGGCAGCGTCCACGCGGCTGGATCAGTCCGCGCTGCACTCCGAGTGGGAACACGGCGGAACTGCTCGCTCACGCTGGATTCGAATGGTTCGGGGACGTGTTCGACGCCGACCTGCCGTACCGGATGGACACACCGGGCGGGGGTATCGTCGCCCTGCCGTTCGGCTTGGAAGTCAACGACCTCCCGATGACGGTGCGCTATGGCCAGCCGACGAGAGAACTCGCGAAGAGTTTCGAATTCGCGGCCAACGGTCTGCTCCGTGACCGCCGTGTTGGTTACATCGATGTCACCGTGCACGCCCACGTCGGTGGCCGGCCCGCCGGATTGGCCGCTCTGGCGCAGATCGTCTCGACCGCGCGCAGGCTCGGAATGTGGATCGGAACCAGGGGTGACATCGCCGACCGCTTCATCGACTCGGAATGATGCAGGGAGCCGGCTAGGCGAGCGGAACGGCGGCTGGGAAGTAGCCGAGCCGGCGGGAGAGCTCGGCTGCCGCGGCGCGGATGGACGCGCCGACTTCGTCGATCGACAGCGACTCGAGGCGGTCGGCGGGACAGCTGAGCGTGATCGCGCCCGCACAGCGGCCGGTCGCATCGAAGAACGGGGCGGCGATACCGGCGCCGTTGCGCACCCAGCGGCCGGGGCTGTACGTGTAGCCGAGGTCACGGTCGACCTGCAGCTGCCGACGGAACTCGTCCGCATCGGTGATGCTCTGTGGTGTGTGGGCGACCAGACCGCTAGCGATTATCCTGTCGCTCTCCTCTGGTGGCATTCCGGCGAGGATGGCCATCCCCGAGGCCCCGCTGACGAGGGGGAACGGCTTGCCGAGCTCGATCACGTAACGAATCGTGTGCTCGCAATCGACCTTTCCGCGGAACACAAGCGAATCGTCGACCCTGGAGGCGACGTAGCAGGTCTCGTTGTACTTGGCGACGAGGTCCTTGAGGAACGGCTCAGCCGCCTTGACGAGCGTGTCGCGCTCGCCGAGCGCGGCCACGATAGCGAACAGACGGGGACCGGCTGAATAGAGTCCGCGATCGCGCTCTTGCTCCACGTACCCCATCTCCTCGAACTGGGTGAGGATGCGGCTCACTGCGCTGCGGTCGATGCCGGTCTGTCGGGCGGCCTCGCGCACGCCGATGCCGTCGGCGTGCGTTGAGACGAGCTCAAGGAGGGCGATCGCCCTGGCAAGGATCCCGGACTTCGGGCCGACGCCGTGCGGCTCGTCCTTGTCAGCTTCCACGGCATTCCACCTGTTCGTTGCGGACATTCGCATCCGTCTCATCCGTGCCATCCGGCCCGCCCAGGCCGCACGGGCATCGCCCGTTCGGCACACTGCACATGTTACGACACGGGCGAATTGCGATCTTGACACCTCCATAATCTCACGCCAGAATAACAAGACGTTGTCTTGCTCAACAAGACATACATTGAGACAAGGTGGTCTACGTGACAGAAATGACCGGGGCGGAATACCTCTCCCGAGCCCTCGACGCGTATGGGGTGTCCGCCGTGTTTCTGGTGCCGACGTCGCTCAGCGCGACCCTCGTCACGATGGAACGGGAGACCGAGATCAAGAGGATCGTCACCCACGGTGAGAAGGCCGCCGCCTATATGGCCGACGGCTACGCGCGCGCCACCGGTCGCCCGGGTGTCTGCATGGCGCAGAACATCGGCGGTGCGAACCTTGCCGCCGGGCTGCGCGACGCCTATCTCGGCTGCTCACCCGTCATTGCGCTGACCGGCGGGCCGTACGAGTACAGCCGCGGCCGCAACTACTACCAGGAGATCGAGGACTTCCCGCTCTTCAAGCCCGTCACGAAGTCGAGCCGGCAGGTTCTCGATGCGCAGCGACTGCCAGACCAGCTCGACCAGGCCTTCCGGGATGCCACCGTCGGCAAGCCCGGTCCCGCGCACCTCGAGCTCGCCGGCCACACCGGCGACACCGTCGAGAACCAGACCATCTCGGCGGAGCTGCCCGCCCCGCAGCCCCGCAGCGTCCCCGGCATGCGAGTCGCGCCGGATCCCGCCGCCGTTGCCCGCGCCGCCCGAGTTCTGCGTGAGGCGCGGAGACCGGTCATCGTCTCGGGCGGTGGCGTTCGCGCATCCGGTGCGTCAAGCGAGGTCGTCGCGCTCGCCGAGCGGCTCGGTGCGCCGATCGCCACCTCGCTCAACGGCAAGGACACCGTGCCCGGCGATCACCCGCTGGCGATCGGTGTTCCCGGTCTCTACGCGCGGGCCAGCGCCAACGAGATCATCCTCGAAGCGGACGTGGTCTTCTATGTGGGCAGCCAAACAGGCAGCCAGGTCACCCTCACCTGGCAGGTTCCGCCGACGAGCACTCAGATCGTGCACCTCGACATCGAGCCCACGGAGCTCGGCCGCCACTACCCGAACACGATCCCCGTCGCCGCGGATGCCCGGCTCGGCCTTGCTGCCCTCCTCGATGCGCTGTCGGATGCCGACCCCTCCCGCACGGCCGACTGGGTTGCGCGAACCAGAGAGCTCGGGTGCCGCTGGCGGGACCGCCTCGCCGATCGTCTCGACTCGGAGGCCGAGCCGATCAGACCTGAGCGCCTCGCGAGCGAACTCGGCCGCCTCGTCCCCGACAACGCGATCATCGTGGCCGACACCGGGCACGCGGGTATGTGGACCGGTGGGTACCTTGACCTCGCGAAGCCCGGCCAGGGGTTCCTCCGAGCGGCTGGCTCGCTCGGCTGGGGCCTTCCCGCCGGGATCGGGGCCCAGATCGCGCGTCCGGATGCCCAAGTCGTGGTCTTCACCGGCGACGGGGGGCTGTTCTATCACCTCGCCGAACTCGAGACGGCCGCGCGCTGGAAGGTGCCGCTCGTCGTCGTGGTCAATGACAACCGATCGCTCAACCAGGAGATCAACCCGTACACCGTGGCCTATGGGGGATCGCTCGGGGGTCGCCACCACGAGCTGTGGCACTTCGAGGACCTCGACCTGTCGCGCGTCGCCGAGTCGCTCGGCGTGACCGGCATCCGCGTGACCCGGCCCCAGGACCTCGAGCCGGCCATCGCGCGCGCCGTGGCAATGAACGGCCCGGTCCTGATCGACGTCGTCACCGACATCGACGCTCTCGCCCCCAAAGGTTCCGCCCAACGGGCAACCGTCTGACTCTCCAATGCAAGGACACCGCATGAACCTCAACGACCTCAACGTCCGCAGCTTTCTCGAAGATGCCGTCCGCCGCAACCCGACATCGACCTTCCTGATCTGGGGCGACGAGGAGGAGACCTACGAGCAGTTCAATGCCCACGTGGACACCGCGGCCGCGTACTGGCACCACATCGGGGTCCGCAAGGGCGACCGGGTGGCATTCATGGCCGACAACAGCCCGGGATTCCTCCATGCCTGGCTCGGCCTCGCGAAACTCGGCGCGGTGCTGGTGGCGATCAACACCGGATTCAAGTTCGCCGAGGCGAGCTATCTCGTTGAGCACTCCGAGGCCAGGTTTGCTCTGATCGACCCGGCGCACGCCGCCGTTTTCCGCCGGATCGAGCAGAGCGTGCCGTCGCTCTCGAGCACCTTCTCGCTCGGCCCCGCCGACGACTACGACGACTTCGTGTCGTCGGCAGCGCAGCTGAACGGGCATGTGCCGGCGGTGCACATCTCCGGCGACGACATCATCAGCCTCATCTACACCTCCGGTACGACCGGCAAGCCGAAGGGCGTGATGCAGACGCACCGCAACTACGTGCTCACCGGGCAGGCCTACCCGTACTGGATGAAGATGGAGAAGGGCGATCGCATCTACGCCTGCCTGCCCCTGTTCCATATCAACTCGCAGGCGTACTCGACGATGGGCGCGATCGGCGCGGAGGGCGCGATCGTGCTTGCGCCGCGCTTCAGCGCCAGCAGGTTCTGGCCGGACGTGCGCCGCCACGGAGTCACCGTCTTCAACTTCATCGGGGCGATGACGGTGATTCTCTCCAAAAGCGCACCCAGCGCCGAGGACCGGAACCACAAGGTGCGCGTCGCCTACGGGGTTCCGGCACTGCCGTCCGAGGTGCGCCAGGAAATCGAGGAGCGCTTCGGCATCGCGTGCATCTCCGGATTCGGGATGAGCGAGACCACCTACGGACTGCTCGAGCCCGTCGACGCCGAACGGAAACCCGGGTCGATGGGCGTGCCCCGATCCCATCCGGACCCCTCCGTGCCGCCCACCGAGGTCAAGGTCGTGGATGCGGATGGCGCCGAGGTGCCCGCCGGGACCATCGGCGAGCTTGTCGTTCGCAACGCGGCGATGATGCTCGGCTACTTCAAGGAGCCGGAGAAGACAGCCGAGGCCCTCGTCGACGGCTGGCTGCACACGGGCGACAGCGCCTGGCAGGACGAGGACGGCTGGTTCTTCTTCGTCGACCGCAAGAAGGACATCGTGCGCAGGCGCGGCGAGAACGTGTCGTCACTCGAGGTCGAGAACGTCATCAGCCAGCACGCCGATGTGATGGAGTCCGCGGTGATCGGCGTTCCCTCCGACCTCACGGACGAGGAACTGTGCGCCTTCGTGGTGGCTCGCCCCGACCACGTGGTCGACCCGGCGGCGATCGTCGGCTGGTGCGCCGACCAGCTCGCCGCGTTCAAGGTTCCGCGTTACATCGAGGTCGTCGGCGCCCTGCCGAAGACACCGACTTCGAAGGTCGAGAAGCATCGCCTCCGCTCGGGAGACTACGCCGCGGGGACCCGGTTCGACGCCGGCATTCGCTCGACCAGACCCAGCACCGTTACGCCCAGCACCGTCACTTCGTAGCTTCCCCACACCGATCAGAAGGAGACCCCATGACAACCGAGATGCCCACCACGCAGACGTCAACGCCCGACGTCGAGACCGTGCGAGAACTCAGCAGGAAATACTCAAACTGGGGCCGCTGGGGTGCCGACGACCAGCGGGGTACCCTCAACCACGTCACCCCGGAGATCGTCGCGAAGGCCGCGGCCAGCATCCGGTCCGGCAAGCGCATCTCGCTCGGGCTCAACTTCGACCAGAACGGGCCACAGAGCGGCGGCGGGTTCGGCGGTCGCTTCAACCCCATCCACCTCATGTTTCGCGATGGGGGAGACATCGCCAACGGCACGGTCATCGATGACTTCTACGGCGGCAACGACCGGCACATCCGCGGCACCGATGACATGATCATTATGCCGCTCCAGTCGGGGACCCAATGGGACGCCCTCGCCCACATCTTCTTCGATGGGCACATGTACAACGGATTCACCCCCAAGGCGGTCACCAGCAAGGGTGCCACCCACGGCGACATCGCCCAGGCCAAGAACCAGATCGCCGGGCGCGGGGTGCTGCTCGACGTGGCGAGGCTGAAGGGCGTGGACTTCCTCGAACCGGGGTACGCGATCACCGCCGAGGACCTCGAGGCGTGCGAGGCGGCGCAGGGGGTCACGGTCGGTCGAGGCGACTTCGTCATGGTGCGCACCGGCCAGATGGGCGACCGCAAAGGGAACTGGAAGGACTATTCTGCCGGGTCGGCTCCTGGTCTCGGGTTCGCGAGCGTGCCATGGGTGGCGGAGCGGGAGATCGCTGCACTTGCCACCGACACCTGGGGGATGGAGGTGCTGCCGAACGAGAGCCCGGATGTCTTCCAGCCCCTGCACTGCATCTTCCTCGTCGCGATGGGGCTGTTCGTCGGCGAGATCTTCGACCTCGAGGACCTCGCGGCAGACTGCGCCGAAGACGGCCAGTATGACTTCTTCTTCTGTGCCCCTCCGCTCCCGTTCACACGCGCCGTCGGGTCGCCGGTGAACCCGATGGCCATTAAGTAATGGCGGCGGACGGGGGCTCTCGGCGGCGCATCCCGGTCGCCGTGCTCGCGGGCGACGGCATCGGGCGCGAGGTCATGCCGCCGGCGCTCGAGGTGGTCGAGACGGTCGGGACGCGGTTTGGATTCGACGTCGACTGGGTCGAATACCCGTGGAGCTGCGACTACTACACCAAGACCGGCGCGATGATGCCGAGCGACGGGATCGACCGCCTCGCGGAGCAGGATGCGATCCTGCTCGGTGCGGTCGGAGATCCGAGCCTGCCCGACCACGTGTCCCTCTGGGGGCTGCTGATCCCCATCCGCCGCGCATTCGACCAGTACATCAATCTGCGCCCCGCCAAACTCCTGCCCGGGGTGGAGAGCCCGCTGCGACACAGCGACCGGGGGATCGACATCCTCGTCGTCCGGGAGAACAGCGAGGGGGAGTACTCCGAGGTCGGCGGGCGCGTGTTCCCCGGAACACCGCAGGAGTTCGCGGTGCAAGAGGCGATCTTCACGCGCCGGGGCATCGAGCGGGTGGTGAAATTCGCCGCCGATCTCGCCCGGACGCGTGAGAGGCGCCTCATCTCGGCGACGAAGTCGAACGGGATCATTCACAGCATGACCTTCTGGGACGAGGTGTTCGGGCAGGTCATGGCGGAGTACCCGGACGTCGAGGGCAGGCTCATGCACGTCGACGCGCTCGCCGCGCGCTTCGTGAGCCACCCGCATGAGCTCGATGTCGTCGTCGGTTCCAACCTCTTCGGCGACATCCTGACCGACATCGGCGCCGTCATCGTCGGAAGTATGGGAATGGCACCCTCGGCGAATCTCAACCCGGAGGGTGTGCATCCGTCGATGTTCGAGCCCGTCCACGGATCCGCCCCCGATATTGCGGGCGCGGGGGTCGCCAACCCCATCGGTCAAATCTGGTCCGCGGCGATGATGCTCGACCATTTGGGTGAGGCGGAGTCGGCCGCTGCGATCCTCGACGCGATCCACGCGGTTCTCGGCGAGTCCGACATTCGTACCCCGGATCTCGGCGGGTCCGCGACCACGGCCGAGGTCGCCGCCGCCGTGCAGCAGGCGCTCGCCGCACAGGAGAGGACACCGGGAGCATGACCGACACGGCCCCTGCCAGGCCCACCGCCATCCTCCGCGGCGAGGAGCAGGTCTTCTACGCGCACGCCCGACAGCGCGAAGTCGTCTTTCAACGCTGTGGCGACTGCGCTCGCGCAGTGTTCTACCTGCGCACGATCTGTCCGGAGTGCGGATCGGAGAACCTGTCCATCGAGCGATCGTCCGGGCTCGGACGGGTGTATTCCTTCACGACCCAGCACCGGGCGGCGCACCCCTTTTTCCAGCACGACGTCCCCTACACCCTCGTGCTCGCGGACATGGAGGAGGGATTCCGCCTGTTCGCCAATATCGTCGACTGCGATCCGGAGCAGGTGCACGTGGGCCTCGCCGTCGAAACCGTCTTCGACGATGTCACGGACGAGCTGACCCTGCCCCGCTTCCGCCCGCGAAGCAGACTCGGGGAGACGACAGCATGAGCATCAGCGGCAAGGTGGCCATCGTCGGCGCCGCGCAGGTCGACGTGTTCCGCACCGCGGGCAAGTCTCCCGCCGGTCTGATGGCGGTCGCCGCCAAGCGGGCGCTCGAGGATGCCGGGCTGCGACTCTCCGACGTCGACGGCCTCTTCACGTCGTCGTCGTACTACGCGATGCCCACCCTCACACTCGGCGAATACCTCGGGATCCATCCGCGCTACGTCGACTCGACCTCGATCGGCGGCTGCGCTTTCGTGGCCCAGCTCGCCCACGCCGCGGCTGCCATCGAGGCGGGACTCTGTGAGGTGGCCCTGATCGCCTACGGCAGCACCCAACGCAGCGACGCTGGCAGGCTCGTCAGCATCGCCGAGCAGTCCGCCTACGAACTGCCCTACGGGCTCATTCACCCGATCGGCGCATTCGGTATGGTCGCCCACCGGCACATGGCCCAGTACGGAACGACGAGCGCACAATTGGCCGAGCTCGCCGTGTCGGCCAGGCAGTGGTCGATGCTCACCGACGACGCGCCCTACCCGACTCCGCTCACCGTCGACGAGGTGCTCTCCTCGCCCGTCATCGCGAGCCCCCTGCACAAGCTCGACTGTTGCCTCGTGACCGACGGCGGGGGAGCCGTCGTGGTGACGTCGGCCGCGCGGGCGAGGGACCTGCGGGGCGACCCCGTGTACCTGCTCGGCGCCGGCGAAGCGCAGAACCACCGCAACATCTCGCAGATGGCCGACCTCACGACCACCCACGCCGTGCACAGCGCCAACCGCGCGTTCGACATGGCGGGCGTCACGAGAAACGACATCGACACCGCCCACGTCTATGACGCCTTCACGATCAGCCTGCTTGTGCTGCTCGAGGATCTCGGGTTCTGCGAGAAGGGGGAGGGGGGCGCGTTCGTCGAGAACGGACGGGTCGCGCCCGGCGGCTCGCTTGCGCTCAACACCAACGGCGCCGGGCTCTCCTACACCCACCCCGGGATGCTCGGCATGTTCCTCGTGATTGAGGCGGTGCAGCAATTGCGCGGCACTGCGGGACGCCGACAGATTCCGGGCGCACAGCTCTCGCTCGTGCACGGTATGGGGATGACCCTCGCGGCGCACGCGAGCGCAATCCTGTCCAACGAACCCAGCGCATGAAACGACCGAAGGAGAACCCCTCGTGCAAACCTGTGAGCACCTGTCCATTACCGTGCTCGTCGACAACTACATCGACATGCTCATGCAGGACTCGCCCGGCATCCGCCGGCAGGGAATGGCCGAGCACTTCTTGCCGCGGCGAGGCACCCCGCTCGCTGAAAATGGCATTTCCTTTCTGATCAAAGCGACAACGGCCGGGCGTACGACGACGATCCTGTTCGATGCGGGGATGAGCGGCATTCCGATCATCCACAATGCCCGGGTACTCGGGATCGACCTGTCCGAAGTCGACCAGGTCGTGCTCAGCCACGGGCATCCGGACCACTTCGGCGGCATCTACGCGGCTCTCGAGGCGATCGGCAGACGGGTTCCGCTGATCGTGCACCCCTCCGCGTTCCACCCGCGCTCCATTCGGCGCCCGGACCTGATGATCCAGTACTTCAACCGCGGCCTCACCGAGCGCGAGTTGACGGAGGCGGGCGCCGGCGTCGTCGCGGTGCGCGAGCCGCTGGAGATCGCTCCGGGAATCACAACCAGTGGCGAGATTCCCATCACCGTCGAGTTCGAGAAGGAGGTGCCGGCGGGACGGATGTCGATCCGGAACGGCCACGTGCATCCCGACCCCATCGACGACTACCTCACCCTCATCATCAATGTCGAGGGCGTCGGGCTCGTCGTGCTCGACCCATGCGGCCACTCCGGGGTGCTCAGTTCGCTCGACCATGCCGCGAGCCTCACCGGGGTGCGCCGCATGCACGGCGTGCTCGGTGGCTTCCACCTGGCCCACGCCGGCGTCACCCAACAGAAGATCGACCAGACCGTGGACGGGCTCGTCGAGCGTGGGCTCTCGCTCGTCTCGCCCATGCACTGCAGCGGGTTTCGTGCTCAGCGAGCCCTGGCCGAAGCGATGCCGGATGCGTTTGCCCTTATGACGGCGGGGGCCGAGCTGGTCATCGCCGCCCCACGCGACGATGCGAGCTAGGCAGGCTACGTCGAGACTCACCTGCCTCCCTACCCGTTTGATCGACATGTGCACCGCCGCACCTCCGGCGTGCCTTGCCAAAACCCCATTTCATCAGGCATTTACACAGCTAACGTTCCAAAATGGTAAAAAGTAAGACAGTGTCTTGACAATGCGACTCGGGGCTGTCACATTGTCTTCAGGCCCACCGGCACGACGGCCTCCCGACTCTCGTCGCACCAGTGCCAGCAATCCAGAAACAGATCAATGCACCGAACCAAAGGAGATTCGAGCATGAAGAAGCAGCTAACACTCACAGCTATTGTCGCGGTAGGGGCGCTGGCGCTCGCCGGATGCTCCGCCGACACGCCCGAGGGTGGAGACGGAGGCGGAGGCGAAGGTGAACAGTACGAACTCACCATGGCGATGGCAGCCGAGGACAAATACACCGCGGAATGGTGGGGGTGGCTCGCCGCCGACACCCTGGGCTACTACGAAGACCAAGGTCTCACCATGGAGTTCGTCGGCGCCGGCGGAAGCGGTTCGGCGATGGAGCAGGTCATCGCCGGCAACGCGGACGCTGGTAACCCCTCGGCGCCCGCCTTCGGAGAAGCGGCCCTTGTCGGTCTCCCGGTGGTGAACGTCTTCACCTACTCGAGCGGCGCCATCTTCGGTATCTTCGTGCCGGAGAGCGAGGGCATCACCGACATCGCCGGGTTGAATGGGATGAACATCGGAATCTCGGAGGCCGGCGGAGGCGAGGTCGCGTTCCTCGAGGCCGCGCTGCGGGCCGAGGGCATCGACCCGATCACCGACGTCCAGCTGATCCCGATCGGCGATGGCGGACCGGAGACGCTGGCCGCGCTCGAGTCCGGCTCTGTGGACGCCTACTCGACGGCCTACAACGATATTTTCGCGCTGCAGACGGCCGGGGTTGACCTGCTCGACCTGACGCCGGAAATCTACAACACCTTCCCCGCCCGTGGCATCATCACGACGCAGGACACGCTCAGCGAGAAGCCCGAGGCGCTCCAGCGGCTCGCCCGAGGCACCGCGATGGGGATGCACTTCTGTCTCACGAACAACGACGCCTGCGTCGACATGCTTAAGGGCGCGATCCCGGCGGCATTCGAGGAGAACGCCGACGGCGTCTCGCAGGGCAAGCTGAGGTTCGAGCTCTCGCTCAAGCAGGTTCCCCCGGCCGATCCGGACCGCTACGGCGCTCACGATGTGGAGGGCACCCAGGAGTTCCTCGACCTGATCGCATCGACGTCGGATGATTACCAGGAGGTTGACGCGGAGTCCGTACTCAACGACGACTTCATCGACTACGCGAACGACTTCGATCGCGCCGACGTCGAAGCGGACGCCGAGGCGTACGTGCCGGAAAACGAATAGCCCGTTCAGCGGCAATCACCAACAACGAAGTGGAATGACACACATGACGACCACGACCCAGACCGCACCGCTCGTTCGAGCGGAAGGTGTCACCAAGAAGTTCGGATCTGGTGACAAGGAGATGGTCGCCCTGAGTGGGTTGAACCTCGAAGTCCAGGAGGGAGAGTTCCTCTCCCTCCTGGGCCCGAGCGGCTGCGGGAAGTCCACCGCCCTGAACATCATGGGCGGACTTCTCTCGGCCACCGAGGGCTCGATCACTTTTGGCGGCGAGAAGCTCACCGAGCCCAGCAGGAAAATCGGCATGATGTTCCAACAGGCCGTCATGTTCCCGTGGCGGACCACGCTCGACAACGTGCTGCTCCCCGTCGAAATCTTCGGGGAGTCGAAGAAGAAGTACAAGGCCAAGGCGGAGGAACTGCTCGGCATGGTCGGGATCAGCGAATTCGCTGGGTCCTACCCGTGGGAGCTGTCCGGCGGCATGCAGCAGCGCGCCGCCCTCTGCCGTGTGCTGCTCCACGACCCCAAGCTTCTGCTCCTCGACGAGCCGTTCGGTGCGCTCGACGAGTTCACGCGGGAGACCATGAACCAGGAGCTGCTCCGGCTGCAGGCCTACTCCAAGAGCACCGCGGTTCTCGTCACGCACAACATCGCCGAGGCCGTCTTCATGTCCGACCGGGTGGCCGTGATGAGCGCCCGACCGGGTCGCCTCGTCGGAATCCTCGAGATCCCGTTCGACCGGCCGCGAACCCCGGATCTGCAGACCACCACCGAATTCGTTCGACTCGTCGCCGAGGCGCGCAAGATGCTGGAGTTGCAGTGACCGCGACAGCCCCCCTCGAACCCCCTCCCGTGCGGGACCGGCGATTCACGGTCGACAAGGCGCGCGAGGGCTCGGCGTGGATTTCGATCACCACGATCATCATCTTCCTGCTGCTCTGGCAGTTCATCCCCCAGACCGGCCTCATCAACCGGGTGCTCTTCCCGACCTTCACCGAGACTCTGGCCGGATTCGTCCAGCTCGTCACGAGCGGCTACTGGTGGGACGACCTCGGCAAGACGATGATCGCGGTCGCGATCGCCTGGCTCATTGGAGTCTCCTTCGGTTTCGTCATGGGGGTCGTCCTCGGAACCTCGCCGTTCATCCGGCAGGCGATCACTCCCTATGCGATCGCCGTCCAGGCGCTGCCGAAGGTGGTGCTGGCACCTCTGCTCATTGGCTGGCTGGGCTTCGGTTCCGAGAGCAAGATCGCCCTCGCCGTCATCATCTGCTTCTTCCCGGTGTGGATCGACACAATGGTCGGGCTCGCGCTCCCGGCCGCGAATGAGTTTAAGCTCATGCAGTCGCTCAAGGCCACCCGCCGGCAGATCTTCCTCAAGCTTCAGTTGCCGTCGGCCATTCCAATGATCATGGTCGGAGTGAAGCACTCCCTCCTGCTGGCTTTCACCGGCGTGCTCGTGGCCGAGATCCTCTCGGCATCGGAGGGCGGGCTCGGCAAGCTCGCCAAGGAATTCGCCTCGCAGCTGAACATGCCGCTCACCTACTCCGTCGTCGGAATCGTCGTGATCCTGGCGGTGTCCCTCGTGTCGATCGCGGATGTGGTCGAGCGCCGGGTCGTGTTCTGGTCCGAAGAGTCACGAGCAAGGAAACGATGATGAGAACCGAACAGATGGCAAGCCTCGCGGTCGAGCAGTCAAAGCCGCGGCGGCGCAAGTTCTCGCCGTACATCCTCACGGTGGCCTTCGCCCCGATCATCCTCGCCGTGTGGTGGGTGGTCACGGAAGGTCGGATGGCGTCGGCAATCCTCCTGCCGACCCCGGAGTCGGTGGCGCGGGCCTTCCCCCGGGTCGTCTTCGCCGACGGGTTCGGGGCCCAGGTGTCCCGCACCCTCATCGAGATCGCCGGAGGGTTCGTGCTGGGTGCGAGCATCGGGTTCCTGCTCGGCATGCTGCTGAGCTCGTCCAGTCGGCTGCGCGCCGCCTACCTGCCGGCGCTGTCGGCGCTCGAGGCGATCCCGACGGTCATTCTCGCCCCCATCATCATCGCGTGGGTCGGATTCGGCATCGAGGGCAAGGTCATGCAGGCGGCGCTCGCCTGCTTCTACGCCGTGTTCATCACGACGCTCTCCGGGCTCGGGCTCGCCGAGCCGAACGCCGTGAACCTGATGCGATCGCTCAAGGCATCGCGGTGGCAGACGATGTGGAAGCTTCGAGTGCCCACCGCCCTCCCGGTGATCTTCGGCGGCCTTCAACTCGGCGCGACGACCGCCATCATCGGTGCGATCGTCTCCGAATTCATCGGATCGACCGGCGGCCTCGGCTACCTGATGATCCGCTATCGAGGAAGCTTCGACACGGCCGCCTACTGGGTGATCATCTTCTTCTTCCTCGTCATTGGACTGGCCACGTATCTGATCATCTGGTACGTGGAAAAACGAGTCGTCTTCTGGCGGCATACGGCGATCACACGACCCGACCTGGAGAAGGCATGACCATCGACATCCACGCCCACACCGTCCCCGAGGGCTTCATCAAGGACTTGGCGGGCGTCGTCCCCGACGCCACCCCTCAGGTGACCAAGCAGGACGGCGAATGGTGGTTCGACTACCCCGGCGGGCGCCGCAGCGGTCCGGTCCCGGCGGGGATGTTCGACCTCGGCGCGCGACTGGAGGACATGGATGCGTGCGGAGTCGACGTCCAGGCGCTGAGCGTGCCCCCGACTCATTTCGGCTATCGGCTTCCTGTGGGTGCCGCTGCCGACGCGGCACGGATGCACAACGACGCGATGCTCGAGATGGCGCGCGCCCACCCCACGCGCTTCACCGTGCTCGGGCACCTCCCGATGCAGAGCGAGGAGCACGCGCTCGCCGAACTCGAACGCCTCGTGGCGATCCCCGAGATCGTCGGGGTCGAGCTGAGCACTAACGTCGCGGGCGTCAACCTGGGGAACGAGCGCCACGAATCCGTCTGGAACGCACTGGACGCCGCGGGCCTCGCCGTCGTGCTGCACCCGGGCGATGTCGCCGGGGCCGACCGCATGCACGACCACTACCTGCACAACTTCGTCGGCAACCCCACCGACTCCACGCTCGCCGCGGGCTCCTTGCTGTTCGGGGGAGTGCTCTCCCGCAACGCGGCGCTGCGGGTGGCCCTGCTGCACGGCGGAGGCTTCCTGCCCTACCAGATCGGCCGCTTCGACCACGGGTGGAAGGTGCGGCCGGAGGCACGCACCCATCTCGACGTGCCGCCGTCGGAGCTGCTGCATCGGTTCTGGTTCGACACGCTCACTCATGACCCGATGTCGCTGAGGTTTCTGCTCGAGCGAGTCGGTGAAGACCGGCTGTGCCTGGGCAGCGACTACCCGTTCGACATGGCCGACCCTGACCCCGTCGGGTCGGTGCGTGCTGCTCTCGTCGACCGCCCCGATGTCATCGAGAAGGCCCTGGTCGGCAATCCCCGCGAGTTGCTCACGCGCCGTCCCGGCCAGTAGAGGCGCTCTCGGAGGTGGTCATCCTCATCGCCCTCGCCGTCATGGCCGGGGCCGTCGCCCAGCGCGTCTCGGGGATGGGCTTCGCCCTCGTCGTCGCGCCGGTGCTGGTGCTGCTCATCGGCCCCTTCGACGGCGTGCTCATGGTCAACATCTGCGGGGCGGCGTCGGCGCTCATGGTCTTCACGCGGGTGTGGCGGCAGATCAGCTGGCGGCACTACTTCCTGCTCGCGATCCCCGCGGTGCTCGCCGTGGTGCCCGGATCGATGATCGCCGTCGCAGTGGACGGCCCAACTCTGCAGATCACCGTCGGGGTGATCCTCACGGTCGCGCTCACGGTGTCGCTGCTCGTGACCCGCGGCGCGCACAGGACGCCGACGACGCCGACCGGGATCATCGCGGGCACGGCATCCGGGCTCATGAGCGCGACGGCGGGCATCAGCGGACCCGCTGTCGGGGTGTTCGCCGTGCTCACCCGCTGGGAGCACCGCACATTCGCCGCGACTCTCCAGCCCTACTTCTTCACTCTCGGCGCCTCTGCCTTCTTCGGCAAGATCATCGCGTCGGATGGTGCGCTTCCGGATTACGAGTGGTGGCTCTGGGTGCTCGTGGTCGCCTGCACCGTCGCCGGGCTGTTGATGGGGGAGCTCGTCGCGAAGAAGGTGAGCGTGCGAGTGGCTCGGCTCACCGTGATCGTCATCTCCTACGCGGGCGGCGTTGCGGCGATTGTCGACGGGCTGAAGTCCCTGTAGGCCGCAGCCCGTCACCGGACGATTCGCGACGCTCAGCGCGGGGCCATGCGGATCGCGCCGTCGAGGCGGATGGTCTCGCCGTTGAGCATCGGATTGCGCACGATGTGCTCGACGAGCGCGGCGTACTCGTCCGGCCTGCCGAGCCGGGCGGGGTGCGGCACCTGGGCGCCGAGGGAGTCGCGCGCCGCCTGGGGCAGCGCCGCCATCATCGGCGTCTCGAAGATTCCCGGGGCGATCGTGACGACCCGGATGAGGTGCTGCGCGAGCTCGCGCGCGATCGGCAGGGTCATCCCGGCTACCCCCGCCTTCGATGCAGAGTAGGCGGCCTGGCCGACCTGGCCGTCGAACGCCGCGACGGATGCAGTGGTGACGATGACGCCGCGCTCGCTGCCGGTCGCACCGCCGGTCGCATCTCCCGGAGCACCGGGCGGATCGGCGAGCGGCGGGGTCTCCGCCATCGCCGCCGCGGCGAGGCGGATGACGTTGAAGGTGCCGGTGAGGTTCACCCGGATGACGCGCTCGAAGTCCTCGAGCGGCAGCGGACCGCCCCGCCCGACGACCCGCCCGCCGGTGGCAATGCCGGCACACGCCACGACGATCCGCAACGGCCCGAGTCCGGCGGCCGTCTCCACCGCGAGCTGCACCTGATCGGCATCCGCCACGTCCGCGGCGAGGAAGACGAGCCCGTGCTCTGCGGCGACGGCCTCGCCGGCGGAGTGGGGCAGGTCGACGATCACGACTATCGCGCCGGCGTCGCGCAGCAGCCATGCGGTGGCAAGGCCGAGCCCGGAGGCACCGCCGGTGATGAGGGCGACGGCTCCGCGGATCTCCACGGCTAAATCCTCTCGATGATCGTGGCGTTGGCCATGCCGCCGCCCTCGCACATGGTCTGAAGGCCAAACCGCCCGCCGCTGTGCTCGAGCCCGTTGAGCAGGGTCGTGAGCAGCCGGGTGCCGGAGGAGCCGAGCGGATGTCCGAGCGCGATCGCCCCGCCGCGCGGGTTGACCCTCGCGGGGTCGGCGTGCAGCTCCTGCTGCCAGGCGAGCGGCACCGACGCGAATGCCTCGTTGACCTCGAACAGGTCGATGTCGTCGATGCCGAGGCCGGAGCGGGCGAGGATGCGCTTGGTGGCGGGGATGATGCCGGTGAGCATCTCGATCGGGTCGGAGCCGACCACGGCGAAGCTGCGGAACCTCGCCCGTGGGGTGAGGCCGAGCTGCGCGGCCTTCTCCTCGCTCATGATGAGCACCGCGGAGGCGCCGTCGGTGAGCGGCGACGAGTTGCCGGCGGTGATGCGCCAGTCGATCTCGGGGAACCTCTGCGCCATGGCCTCATTGCGGAACGCGGGCGGCAGCCCGGCGAGCCCTTCAGCGGTTGTGGCTGGCCGAACGGTCTCATCGGTGGTGCGCCCGTCGATCGGCAGCACCTCGGACGAGAAGTCGGCGGCGGCCGCGAGCGCGTGCGACCGGGCGGCGAAGGCGTCGAGACTCTGCCGGGTGAGGCCGAATCGCGCGGCGATGAGCTCGGCCGAGACACCCTGGCCGATCAGCCCGCCCGGGTAGCGTGCGCCGATCCGTTCGCCGTAGGGTTCGGCGCCGACGGTCGAGCTGCCGATCGGGTTCTGGCTCATGAGCTCGACGCCGCAGGCGATCACGACGTCGTAGGCCCCCGCGATGACGCCCTGCGCGGCGAACGCGGCCGCCTGCTGGCTCGAGCCGCACTGCCGGTCGATGGTGGTACCGGGAACGGATTCGGGGAACCCGGCCGCGAGCACGGCGTTGCGGGTGACGTTGAAGGACTGGGCGCCGACCTGCGACACGCATCCGCCGATCACGTCGTCGACGAGCGCCGGATCGAGCCCGCTGCGCCCGACGAGTGCGGAGAGGGTTGCGGCGAGCAGGTCGACCGGGTGGTGGCCCGCGAGCGCACCACCGGGCTTTCCCCGGCCGGAAGGCGTGCGGATGGCGTCGACGATGACGGCAGTAGTCATCCGTCGACTCTACGCCGAGGCCGGCTCGGTTTCGACGGGCGAGGCTAGCCCGCGAGCGCCTTGACGATGCGCTGGAGGCTCACCGGCTCGGCCGTGCGCAGCTGCTGCGCGAACAGGCTCACGCGCAGCTCCTCGAGCAGCCAGCGCACCCGCACGAGGCGCTCTGGCGCATCCGGGGGGAGCGGGATGCGGCCGCCGGCGGCGACGAACCGCTCCATCGCCCTGGCGACCTCGTTCTGGCTCACCCGGTCCTGGGCCACCGCCGTGGGCAGTTTCTCGAGCCGCGCCGTCACGGCGCGCAGGTACCGGGGCAGGTGCTTCAGCTGGGTCACGCCGGTGCGCGCGATGAACCCGGGGTAGATGAGCGCCGCGATCTGCCCGCGCACGTCGGTCAGGGCCGGCAGCAGGGTCATGCTCGTCGTCGTCGTGATCGCCCGCTCGGCGTCGCGCGCGGCGGCGAGGCTCGAGCTGACGACGGAGACCACTCCATAGAGCGAGTCGATCAGGCCGGCCGAGATGTTCGCCCGGGCGGACTCGAACTCGGTGCGGGTCCAGAGCAGGCCTCCGGGCACCATCTCGCGCAGCGCGTCGTCCATCACCGCGACGAGGCAGTCGTCGAACATCGCCTGCACGTTCTGGTACGGGCTCGAGGCCAGGGTGAGCTTCTCGGTCTGGCTGAGGTGGTCGCGCACCCACGACAGCGGCGACGGGATCGCGAGCAGCAGCAGGCGCCGGATGCCGCCGGGCAGCGCCGCCGCCTGATCCTCGGTGGTCGCCATGACACGCACCGCGACGCTCGACCCCTCGTCGACGAGCGTCGGATAGCCGCGGATGACGGTTCCGCCGCGCCTCGTATCGACGACCTTCGGCAGCTCGTCGAAGTCCCACGTCACAAGGCCAGAGCGTTCCAGGGCGTGCGGGGTGGCCTCGGTGACCTTGGCGACCGACTCGCGCACCCGCGACTTGAGCTTGTGCTGCAGGGCGGGCAGATCCTTGGCCCGCGCGACCTGCTTTCCGCGGTCGTCGACGACGGCGAAGGTGATCCGCAGGTGCGCGGCGACGCGCTCCTGGTCGAAGTCGTCCGGATCGACGGGGGTGTGCGTCTTGCGCTGGATCATGTCGGCGAGGTAGGCGGTGATCGGGGTGCCCTCGAGCTCCTCGATCGGCAGGCCGCGGGCGTTCTCGAGAAGTCGCCTTGCCCACTCGGCGGCGGGCACGACGTTGCGGCGGATCGCCTTCGGCAGGCTCTTGATGAGCGCGGTGACGAGCTCCTCCCGCAGCCCGGGCACCTGCCAGTCGAAGCCAGCGGGGGAGAGCCTGGCGACGAGCGCGAGGGGTATCTGCACGGTGACGCCGTCGTCCTCGGCGCCAGGCTCGAACCGGTAGCTCAGCCTCAGGCGCTGGTCGCCCTGGTCCCACCAGGTCGGGAACTCGTTCTCGTCGATGCCGGCCTCGGCCTCGTCGACGAGGTTCTCGGCGGTCATCGTGAGCAGGTCGGGTGTCTCGAGTCGCGCCTTCTTCCACCACGACTCGAACGAGCGGGTCGAGAAGACGTCGGACGGGATGCGCCGGTGGTAGAACTCGAACACCGTCTCGTCGTCGACGAGGATGTCGCGGCGGCGGGTGCGCTCCTCGAGCTCGGCGAGCTCCTTCCGCAAAGCACGGTTGTCCCGCTCGAAGGCGGTCACGCGCTTGTCGAGCCGGTCGGTCTCCCAGTCGCCCTCGACGAGCGCGTGCCGGATGAACAGCTCGCGTGCGTAGGCGGGGTCGATGCGCGAGAACTGCACCCGCCGCCGCTCGACGATCGGCACCCCGTAGAGGGTGACCCGCTCGTAGGCGACGACCTGGCCCTGCTTCTTCTCCCAGTGCGGCTCGCCGTAGCTGCGCTTGGCGAGATCTCCCGCAAGCGGCTCCGCCCAGGCCGGATCGATCGCGGCGCTGACCCGGGCGAACAGCCGGCTCGTCTCGACCAGTTCCGCGCTCATCACGGCATCCGGCTGCTTCTTCGCCAGGGCCGACCCGGGGAAGATGAGGAACCGCACCTGGCGCGCGCCGACGTAGTCCTTCTTCTGCCGGTCCTTGATGCCGATCTGGCTGAGCAGCCCGGCCAGCAGCGACTTGTGGATACCGACCGGGTTCACGGCCTGATCGTTGATGCTGAGCTGCAGGGGCTTCGCCATACGCTGCAGCTGACGGTAGACGTCGCCCCACTCCCGGATGCGCAGGAAGTTGAGGTATTCCGCCTTGCAGAGCCGGCGGAACGCGCTCGACGAGAGCTCGCTCTCCTTCTCCTTCACGTAGTTCCAGATGTTGAGCAGCGTCAAAAAGTCGCTCGTCGGGTCGGTGAACCGCGCGTGCTGCTGGTCGGCCTGCGCGCGGCGCTCGAGCGGGCGCTCCCGCGGGTCCTGGATGCTGAGGGCCGCGACAATCGCCATGACCTCGCGGGTCGTGCCGTGCTGCTTCGACTCGACCACCATGCGGCCCAGGCGCGGATCGATCGGCAGCTGGGCGAGCTGGCGCCCGATTTTGGTGATGCTGTTGTCGCCGGTGACCGCGCCGAGCTCGCGCAGCAGGTCGAGGCCGTCCTTGATGCCGCGGGAGTCCGGCGGCTGCAGGAACGGGAACGCGGCGATGTCGCCGAGGCCGAGCGAGATCATCTGCAGGATCACCGCGGCGAGGTTCGTGCGCAGGATCTCCGGCTCGGTGTACTCGGGGCGGCGGGCGAAGTCCTGCTCCGAGTAGAGCCGGATCGCGATGCCGTCGCTCGTGCGGCCCGAGCGGCCGGAGCGCTGGTTCGCCGACGCCTGCGAGATGGCCTCGATCGGCAGCCGCTGCACCTTGGCGCGCACGCTGTACCTGGAGATGCGCGCCATTCCGGCATCGACGACGTAGCGGATGCCGGGAACCGTGAGGCTCGTCTCGGCGACGTTGGTGGCGAGGATGATGCGGCGCCGCGTTCCGGGGGTTCCCGACGGGCGGAACACCTTGTGCTGGTCGGCGGCGCTCAGCCGGCCGTACAGCGGGAGCACCTCGGTGTGCGGCAGGTTGCGGCCGCGGATGGCGTCCTCGGCGTCGCGGATCTCGGCCTCCCCGCTGAGGAAGACGAGCACGTCGCCCATCGACTCGCGGGCGAGTTCGTCGATCGCGGCGTTGATTCCGTCGATCGGGTCGAGGTCCTCCGACGCCGTGGTGCCCTTCCGGGCGTTCCTGCCGCCGCCGGCATCCGCCGGCACGAACTCGTCGCCGAACTCGTCGTCGCCTGCGCCCGGCCCGCCGGCCGCGGGGTCGGTCGCATCCGGGACCAGCGGCCGGTAGCGGATCTCCACCGGGAAGGTGCGTCCGGAGACCTCGATGATGGGGGCATCGTCGAAATGCTTCGAGAAGCTCACCGGGTCGATCGTCGCGCTCGTGATGATGACCTTGAGGTCGGGCCGGCGCGGCAGCAGCTGTTTGAGGTAGCCGAGCAGGAAGTCGACCGTGAGGCTGCGCTCGTGCGCCTCGTCGATGATGATCGTGTCGTATTTGTTGAGGTCGCGGTCGCGGTGGATCTCGGCGAGCAGGATGCCGTCGGTCATCAGCTTGACCTTGGTGTCCTTGCCCACCCGGTCGGTGAACCGCACCTGGTAGCCGACGACCCCGCCGAGCTCCTGGCCCAGCTCCTCGGCGATCCGCTCCGCGATGGTGCGCGCGGCGATGCGCCGGGGCTGCGTGTGCCCGATCTTCTCCCGCCCAAGCTCCAGCAGGATCTTCGGCAGCTGCGTCGTCTTGCCCGACCCGGTCTCGCCGGCGATGATAACGACCTGGTTGTCGCGGATTGCGCGGGAGATCTCCTCCCGGCGCTGGCTGACGGGCAGCTCGGGCGGGTAGGTGATCGCAAGGAGGGGAGCTTCGGGCATGGGGGATCAATCGTACGGGGTCGGGGTGGTCGCACCCATTCCGCCCGCCTGCCGTCAGCCGGCCTGCCGTCAGCGCTCGGCGATCTCCTTCACCGAGGCGAGCGCCTTCGGCCACATGCCCCGGAACATGTCGACGTACTCGTCCGCGAGGTCGACCTCCACCTCGAGGGTGGTGACACTGCCGGACTCGCTCAACGTGTAGCTCTCATGGGATCCGACGAGCTGCTCGATCGCCTCGCTCGAGGTGTCGTCGACGCCGCGCACCACCCGGCCGAGGTATTCGATGGCGACGAACTCGTCCGGAATGTTGGCGATGATCCGGCCGATCATGCCGCTCACGGTTCCGTCGTCGTCCGGCCCGAGGAAGCGGATCGTCTGGCCCTCCTCCCACCCTCCCTCGAAGTAGGAGCCGTCGTTGAACAGGCTCGTCCACTCGCGGTAGGTCGCGTCGTCGAGCAGCGTGGTCCAGACGGTGTGGGCGGGTGCGTGGATCTCGGTCACGAAATGCAGCTTCTCCATCGCGCCATTGTTCCCCGACTCCGGCGGGAGCGCTAGGTGGTCACCGGGTTCGAGATTTGGCGCTAGCTGCGCGGGGGTTCCACCCGGGTGAGGGTGGCGATCTTCGGCGCCCGGTTGTCGCCGGAGGAGCGGCCGGTGAGACGGCGTCCGATCCACGGCAGCACGTGCTCGCGCCAGTACGCGGCCGTGCGCTGTGCCGGGTCGCCGTCGAAGTGCTCGCCCGCGGCATCCGGAATCGGCACCTCGAGGGCGGCGAGCACGTTGCTCGCGACGCGCTCGTGGCCGCGGGAGTTGAGGTGCAGCTTGTCACGCGACCAGTAGCGGCTCTCGGTGAGCTCGGCGTCGGCCCAGTTGTCGACGAAGGTCACACCGTGCTTCGGGAGCCGGTCGCGCATGGCCTGGGCGAGCTGCTCGCCGCGGCGGCCGATGAGGGCGCCGAGCGGGATGTGCCGGGTCGGATTCGCCCCGCTCGTCAGGATGACATGGATGCCGCTCGCGACCGCCCGGTCGACGGCGGCCTCGAGCGCGTCGGCAACCTGGCCGACCGCGACGCGCGGACGCAGGATGTCATTTCCTCCCCCGTTGATACTCAGGAGGGCGGGGGAGAGCGCGATCGCGGCATCCAGCTGGTTGGTCACGATCGGGGCGAGCAGGCGACCGCGGATGGCGAGGTTCGCGTAGCGGACCGGCTCGGGCGAGGCGAGCGCGAGGCCGAGGGCGACGAGGTCGGCCCAGCCCCGCACGCTGCCGTCGGGCCGCTCATCGCCGACGCCCTCGGTGAAGCTGTCGCCGATGGCGACGTAGCTCGGGTAGGTGATCCGCACCGGTCGAGTCCACCACACTTCGGAGGGGTGCCGGGCCCGCGCGAGGTCGCGACCCGCGAGGTCGCGACGTGCGCGAGCTAACGCAGGGGAATCGGCACCGCGCCGGGTCGCGGCGCCCAGAACAGCGGCGTGTCGCCGAAACTCCTCGGTAACGCGCGGCCCGCTCGGACGAGGAAGTGTGCGCTACGGCCAGCCGAGCAGTCGCAGCCCGGCCGCGGCGGCCGCCCCGACGATGACCACGACGAGGAACGGCGCCCGCAGCCAGAGCGCGATCGCGGCCGCGACGAGCGCCCCGAGCCGGGCGTCGAGCGCCAGTTGCTGGCCGGTCGCGACCGTGTTCGCGATCGTCAGCGAGGCGAGGAGCCCGATCGTCAGGATTCCGGCGACGCGAGCCACGCGCGGATTGGTGAGCCACTTGCGCGGCAGGAGATAGCCGAGCAGCTTGGTCAGGAACCCGATAACGCAGGCCACGATCACCCAGAACCAGAGGCTCATGTGTCGCCCGCCGTGCCGGTGCTGTGGCCGGGGGAGTCCGCGCCGCGATAGGGGTCGATGTCGGGCTCCAGCCCCTCGCCCTCCGGGGCTCGCGCCGAGCCGAACCAGCCGATCGTGGCCGCGACCACGGCCGCCACGAGAATCGGAATGCCGGGCGGCACGAATGGAACGGCCACAACGGTCGCGAGCGCGCAGACGACGGCGATCGCCCCGGCCTCCCGTGAGCGCAGCCGGGGCCAGAGCAGCCCGAGGAACGCGGCGACCGCGGCCCCGTCGAGGCCCCAGCGCTTCGGGTCGCCCAGCGCGTCGCCGGCGAACGCACCGACGAGGGTGAACGCGTTCCACAGCACGAGAATCCCGACCCCGGCGACCCAGAACCCGCGCCGCTGCTCGAGCGGATCGGGCTGGCCGGTGCTCGTGGCGAGCGATTCGTCGATCGTCACGTGTGCGGCGGCGAAGCGTCGCCAGCCCCGCGGGTGGAGCAGCGCGTTCAGCTGCATCCCGTAGACGGCGTTGCGGATGCCGAGCAGGGCGGCCGCGCTCGCCGCGGCGACCGGGGTTCCGCCGCCCGCGATCACCCCGATGAAGGCGAATTGCGATCCGCCGGAGAACAGCAGCAGGCTCAGCGCCGCGGTCTGCCAGATGTCGAGCCCGGACGCCACCGACAGGGCGCCGAACGAGGTCCCGTAGAGCCCGGTCGCGATGGCGATCGAGAGCCCGACCCTGGCCCCGGGGGAGTCGCGCAGGCTCGACGGCATCCGTCCATGCTATTTGCCGCCGCGGATAGAATCGGACGAGTCTTCACGAAACGACGGGACGATGCGGATGGCGCAACGGCAACGCTCGCAGAGGGTTCGGACCCGGGGAGCCGGGTGAGCGTTCCCAACGCCGAGTTCGAGGTGGGTGTGCGCGGCCTGCGGCGGCTCTCCTTCGTCGCCGGACTCCTGATGGTGCTCCAGGCGATGCTCCTCGCTGGCCTCCTGTCGACCAGGGCCGAACGCGTGACACTGCCGATCACCGTCGACTTCCCGGGTGACACCGGCGAGCGGGTGGACCTGTTCCAGCTCGATGTCGGCGTCGGCGTCGTGGTGCTCTGCGTGCTCGTGGCTGCTGCCCGGCTGGTGGTGGTCATCCCGGCCGTCGGCACGCGACTCGCCGGCCGGCTTCGATCCAACGACCATGCCGCCCGGTGGACCGAGTTCGCGTTCAGCTCCTCCATCACGGTCTTCCTTGTCGCTCAACTCAACGGGATCTCGGACATCGGCGCGCTCGTGGTGATCTACGCGATCACGAGCGGCATGACCCTGTTCAGCCTGCTGCAGGAGCGGAGCACCGTGCGTTCCGGGCATCCGCTGCTCCCGCTCGCATTCGGCGCGGCGGTCGGCATCGTCCCTTGGGGGGTGATCGCGTTCCACCAGGTGGGTGCTGGAGTTGTCGGCGACGGACCGAGCGTCATCGTGCGGGTGGTGACGCTGGTCATGCTCGCGGCGGCGTTCGCGTTCGCCGTCACCCAGTGGCGCGAGCAGCGCGCGGTGGTGCTCGGGGCGCACCGGCTCGACGGTGAGCGGATGCACGTCATCCTCAGCGTCGTCGCGACCTCACTGTTCGCGTGGCTGGTCGTGCTCGGCATCGTGTTGCCGGACGGGCCCGGCGGCTGACCGCGTCGCCGACCCGCGTCGCACGGGCTTTCGGCCCTACTGCCGCGCACTGCCGCTTCGTAGCGTTCCACCATGACCAGTCGCGTGGTGCACTTCGAAATCCCCATCGACGATCCCGAGCGGGCGGGCGCGTTCTATCGCGACGTGTTCGGCTGGGAGGTCACGAAGTGGGGCCCGGTCGACTACTGGACGATGACGACAGGGGCGGCTCTCGGACCGGGCGCGGAGGGGGCGCTCGCCCCTCGGTCGGATGCGCCGGAGGGCGTGGTGATCTACATCGGCGTCGCCGACATCGACGCGGCGATGACCAAGGTCGCGGATGCCGGCGGCACACTGCTCACCGAGAAGATGCAAATCCCGACGTTCCGGTGGTCGGCCCACTTCCGCGACCCGGACGGCAACATGGTCGGGCTGTTCCAGCAAGACCCGGATGTCCCGATGCCCGATGGCGTCATGGGCTGATGCTCACGATGCCCGTCACCGTGTCGCGCAGCTCCCCATAGGCCACCAAGACGATGCCCCACAGGACGGCGAAGAGGCCGCCCTGCAGGACCGGGGATCCCACCCCGTCCGGCAACGCCACCGACGCGAGCCCGATGACAACGGGAGCCGGTGCCGGCGCTCCACAGCGGGATGCGCCATCCGCGGGTCTGCGCGGAGGCGAGGAAGCCGACGAGCACGACGGCGACGGTCGCGGCCGCCATCTCGGCGAGACGATCACCGCCGGCGCAACGCCCGAGAAAGCACGACGGGCCGGCATCCGTCGCCATGCCCAGCATCCGCACGGCGTGCCCCGCCCCGACGAGCGCGGCGAGGGTCGCGAGCCCGGCGAGCGGGAGGCTCATCGACCGCACCGGTGCGACGAGGTCGTCGCGGTGCGGATGCAGACCGGCGAGCACCGCGACCGCCCCGAGCTGCGCGAGCGCCCCGACCAGTGGCTCGATCCGCTTCCGATCAGGCCCGCCGCGCCAAGCATGAGGGCGCCGACTGCCGCCTGCTGCACACCGGCGATCCGCGGCGGCCGGCGCAGCTGGCTGGCGAACCCGACGGCGATGATGGCCCCGACGGTGACAAAGCCGTCCGCGGACCGGCCGCATCTGCGCGTGCCCGTTTCGTGCGGGTGAGTTGCCTTCGCGACTGCGGTGCTCGCGGCGCCTTCGTTGCCATCAATCAATGGTTCGCCTGTGCCGGGTGGGACGAAAGGCTCAACTTTTCCTTGCGCGAGGGGTGTCGCCGGTACTACGGTTGCGTTCGCGCCAGTTTGTGCGCCATCAGTCGAAAGGAGCCGAGCGTGATTATTGCAGGAATGACCCGCACCACCGCCGGCTTCGTCGGCGTCCTCACCGCTTAGTCGGCTGGTTTCTTCTGCCACCGGTAAAGCGGTGGTGACGGCCTCGAAGCCCGACCCGGCCGCAGCATCCGTCTGCCCGGGCATCCACCCCGTTTGACCTGCCCGATCGGGCAACGTCGCCAGTATTCCGCCGCCGAGAGCGGCCCGTCGGTTCAGCGACCGTGGATGCCCGCGCATCCGCCTGCCTGCCGCGCAAGCACGTGAGGAACACCTGATGAACAGCACTCTGTCGACCGCACCCGGTCGTCACCAACACCCGCCCCCTGCGGCGGAGCACGAACGGTCGGCCCATCGCCCACGGGATGTGGCACCGATCGACCGGCTCGCGCTGCACGTCGGTCTCGCCCTCATCCGGTGGGGGCGGCGCCCGCGCGTCGTCCGCGCCCGGCCGGTCGACTCGGAGGCCGCGCAGCTGTCGCGGCAGAACCGCGAAGGCACCATCGCGCGCGAGCACGCCGCCGACCTCGCGTACCGGCTCACCATCCCGTTCCGGTGAGCGCTGTCATTATTCAGGAGTGGACGGCCCGGCCGGCTGTCATCATTCAGGAGTTACAGCCCGGCTGGAGGCTGGTCGCCGGGGTTGACCCCTGCTTTCGTGGGGCGATACCCGGTTGCTCGGGGGCGAGTGCGGCTCTCGGCCCGCCGATCTCCTGAATAATGCAGCCCGACAGAAGCCTGAACTCCTGAATAACGGAATCCCGCCGCGCTCGGCAACCTGACAAATACGCCTACCAGGGCGGCGATGCATTGGAGGAAACCTGACACCGACCGCGGTTCTCCCACGGCGCGAGCCTAGGATGCGATGGGCCCGTCAGCGGGCACTGACGTCAACGATGACCGAAGGGGTCAACACGCATGAGCACTGGATTCGCCACGATGTCCGTCGCCGCAATTCTCGCCGAGAGCGCCAGCCGGTTTCCGGAATCCGTCGCCGTCGTGGTCGGGCAGCAGGAGACGACCTACCGTGAACTCTGGCGCGAGGCGCGCGAGTACGCGGGGGCTCTGAAGGCACGCGGCATCGGTCCCGGCGACCGGGTCGCGGTGCTCATCCCCAACGTCGCCGACTTCCCGCGGGTCTACTACGCCGTGCTCGCGCTCGGCGGCATCGTCGTGCCGATCCACGCCCTCCTCAAGTCAGAGGAGATCGAGTACGTCCTGCGCGACAGCGGCGCGAAGCTCATCGTGTGCGCCGCGCCCCTCCTCGGCGAGGGGGCCAAGGGCGCCGCGCTCGCGGCCGTCGAGCTTGTGTCGGTGCTGATCCCGGATGACAAGGTCGCCGCCCTCCCGTTCGCGCGGCTCGAGGACGAGGCGCGCGGGGCCACCGCCGTCGAGACGTACGAACCACGGCATCCATTCGACACCGCGACGATCCTCTACACGAGCGGCACGACCGGCCGGCCCAAGGGCGCCGAGGGGTGCCACCTCGCCCTGGTCGAGCAGGTGAACGTGCTGCTGCTCAGCACCTTCGACCTGCGGCCGGAGGACCGGGTGCTCGGATGCCTGCCCCTGTTCCACACGTTCGGCCAGACCTGCGCGATGAACGCCACGTTCCGGGCCGGTGCCACGATCGTGATGGTGCCGCGATTCGACGGCGACACCGCGCTGGGCGTGATGATCGAGCAGAAGTGCACGATCTTCATGGGCGTGCCGACGATGTACATCGGCCTGCTCGACGCGGCATCCCGCAACCTCGAACGCCCCCCGCTGCGCTACGCCGTCTCGGGCGGCGCGGCGATCCCGGTCGCGATGATCGAGAAGTTCCGTGACGCGTTCGGCGCCGAGATCTTCGAGGGGTACGGCCTCACCGAGACCTCGCCCGTCGCGACGTTCAACCACGTCGGCCGGGTGCCGCGCCCCGGAACCGTCGGCCAGGCGCTGTGGGGGGTCGAGATCGGCATCGGCAACCCTGAGCTGCAGGAGTCGGTCGAGCTTTTGGCGACGGGCGAGCTCGGGGAGGTGCTCATCCGCGGGCACAACCTCATGAAGGGCTACCTCAACCGGCCGGAGGAGACAGCGAAGGCGATCGTCGACGGCTGGTTCCGCACCGGCGACCTCGGAACGCTTGACGAGGACGGCTACCTCACGATCGTCGACCGCACGAAGGACATGATCCTGCGCAACGGCTACAACGTGTACCCGCGGGAGGTCGAGGAGGTGCTCGCGCGGCATCCGGAAGTCGCGGGCAGCGCCGTCTTCGGGATCTCGCACGAGACCCACGGACAGGAGATCATGGCCGCGGTCATGCTCCGTCCGGGAGCCGTCGCGACCGGCCAGGATCTCATCGACTTCACCATGGAGCACATCGCGTCGTACAAGTACCCCAGGCACATCCAGATCGTCGACGCGCTGCCGCTCGGACCGAGTGGGAAGGTGCTCAAGCGCGAGCTGGTGGCGAAGTACGACAGCTGAGCGCGGGTCAGTCGCGCCGGAGCACGACGACGGTGACGTCGTCGTCGGCACCGGAGATCGCCATCGCGAGGAGCGAGTCGACGATGTCCTGGGCGTGCGGTGCGGAGCGCACGATCCGCTCGACCTCGTCGAGGCTGCCGAGGTCGCCGCCCCAGAGGTCGAGCACTCCGTCGCTCACCGAGACCAGGGTGTCGCCGGGCTCGAGCTCGACCGTGTGCTCGCGCCAGCCGACCTCGAGACCCATGCCCAGCGGCAGGCTCGTCGTCCGCAGCCGCTTCGCGCCGCCGGTCGCGCGCACCACGAGCGAGAGACCGTGGCCGGCGTCGACGTACCGGATGCTGCCGGAGTCGGCATCCAACCGCGCGTGGAACAGGGTCACGAAGGCTTCGGCCTGGTCCAGGTCGGATGCGAGCGCCGTGGCCGCGGCGACCACGGCGCGGCTCATGTCACTCTCGCCGGCCGCGGAACGCAGCACGGCGCGCACGGTCGCGGCGATGATCGCCGCTCCGATGCCCTTGCCCATTACATCGGCGAGAGAGAAGACGGCCCCGCCGTCGACGGCGTACCAGTCGAAGAAGTCGCCGCCGACTGCCCGTGCCGGAGCGCAGCCGCCGACGAGGTGGTAGCCGGGGAGACTGACGAGCTGCGCCGGGAGCAGCCCCCGCTGCACCTCCGCCGCCCGGCCGAGCTCGTTGTTCGCCGCCTGGCTCGTGCGCCAGCGGTCCGCGAGCTTCAGCACCGTCGCGACGAGCTGGGCGGACTTGACCGGCTTCGTCAAGAACTCGTCGGCCTCGCTGCGGAACGACTGCATCGCGTACTCGAGCGACACGTGGGCCGTCATGACGACGACAGGGAGTCCCGGATGCGCGCCGCGGAGCTGCGTGATGACCTCGAAGCCGGTCATGCCGGGCATCTCTATGTCGGTGACGACAACATCCGGGAGGAAGTCGGCGGCAACGCCCGCCACCTGCTGCGGATTGTTCACCACCAGCACGCGGCATCCGCCCCGCTTCTCGAGGACGATCCGCGTGTACTCGGCCACGTCCGGGTCGTCGTCGATGACCAGCACCCGATACGCGTCATCAATCACAGCGGCCCCCACCATTCGGGTTCCAGCTTAGGTGAAGCCGTGCTGGATCGAGCGAGACGTGCGGGTCAGGCTGACGAGTCCAGGGGCAGGTCGCGGGCCTCGGCCGCGCGAGTTCTGGGCCAGGCGATGCCGATGCTCGCGGCGGCGACCAGCCCGCTCCACAGCATCCAGGCGATGGAGCCGACCGCATCGATGACCGTCAACGACTGCACCTGCTCCCGCCCTCCGATGAAGCTCATCGCGGAGCCGGGAAGGGCGCCGAGCAGCACGAACAGCCCCGAGACGAGAACGCCGCAGACGAAGCCGGTCACAGGGATGCGGGGGAGGAGGGCGAGCACGGCCGCGATGAGCATGCCGTAGAGCGCGGCGAGGGGCACGAGGAAGTAGAAACCCGTGAGCAGTGAACGGGGCGCGGCGATCACCGCTTCGGCCAGCGAGAAGCCTTCACCGGCGACGAGCAGCTGCACGATGTTCACGCCCCACCCGCCGAGGAGCGATCCCACGGTCACGACGCTCGCATACACCAGGAGCCTTGCGGATCCGGTTCTCATGACGCCAGCTTGACACAGTCGCTCCCCGTTCAGGAGACGCGCCGTCGTCGCGGGGTGGCCGCGAAGTGCGGTCAGACCGCCGCCGCCACCGTCGCCGCGATGACGTCGATGGCCGCGGGGTCGTCGATCGTCGGAGGAACGACGTAGTCCTCGCCGTTCACGATCTGCCGCATGGTCTTGCGGAGGATCTTGCCCGACCGCGTCTTCGGCAGTGCCTGCACGACCACGGCGTCTCTGAAGGCGGCGACGGCGCCGATCTGCTCGCGCATCATCGCGACGAGCTCGGCGGCGAGCTGGTCGTCGGCGATCGTCACCCCGTGCTTGAGCACGACATAGCCGACCGGCTTCTGCCCCTTGATCTCGTCATGCACCCCGATGACGGCGCACTCCGCGACGGCCGGATGCTGCGAGAGCACCTGCTCCATCGATCCGGTCGACAGCCGGTGGCCGGCCACATTGATGATGTCGTCGGTGCGGCCCATCACGTAGAGGTAGCCCTCGCGGTCGAAGTAGCCCGAGTCACCGGTGAGGTAGTAGCCGGGAAACGCCGACAGGTAGGTAGCGACGTACCGGTCGTCGCCGTTCCACAGGGTCGCGAGGGTGCCGGGCGGCAACGGCAGCTTGATCACGATGTTGCCCTCGGCCAGGTGCGGCACGGGGGCGCCGTGTTCGTCGACGATCCCGACCTGGAACCCGGGCACCGGGAACGACGGGGAGCCCGCCCGCAGCGGCAGATTCTCCAGTCCGCGCGGGCTCGCGCAGATCGCCCACCCGGTCTCGGTCTGCCACCAGTGGTCGACGACGGGCTTCTCGAGCAGCGCCGTCGCCCAGGTCCAGGTGTCCGGGTCGAGGCGCTCGCCGGCCAGGAACAGCGCGTCGAGGCAGCCGAGGTCGTACTGCTCGGCGAGCGTGGCGTGCGGGTCGGCCTTGCGGATCGCGCGCAGCGCGGTCGGCGCGGTGAACAGCACCTTGACCCGGTGCTCAGAGACGACGCGCCAGAATGCGCCGGCATCCGGGGTGCCCACGGGCTTGCCCTCGTACAGCACGGTCGTGGCGCCCGCGATGAGCGGCCCGTAGACGATGTAGGAGTGGCCGACGACCCAGCCGACGTCGCTCGCCGTCCACATCACGTCGCCCGGGTGGATGTCGTAGATGTTCGCCATCGACCAGGCCATCGCGACCGCGTGCCCGCCGTTGTCGCGGACGACGCCCTTCGGTGCTCCGGTCGTGCCGGAGGTGTAGAGGATGTACAGCGGGTCCGTCGCCGCGACCCCGACGGGCGGATGCGGGGTGGCGAAGGGGGACCGCTCGTCCCAGTCCCACCACTGCGTTCCGGGGTAGCTGAACTCCGCGGCCGAGCCGGGCACCTCGGTGCGGTTCTTGACGATGACCGTGGTGACCGAGTGGCTGCTGAGGGCGAGAGCGTCGACGATCGTCGGGAGGTACTCGACGACGCGGCTCGGCTCGATGCCGCCGGATGCCGTGACGATGACCTTCGGCTGGGCGTCGTCGAGCCGGGCCGCGAGCTCCTTCGCGGCGAAGCCGCCGAAGACGACGGAGTGCACGGCGCCGAGCCTCGCGCAGGCGAGCATTGCGGTGACGGCCTGCGGCATCATCGGCATATAGATGACGACGCGGTCGCCCTTGACGACTCCGGCATCGGCGAGCACCCCGGCGAACCGCGCGACCTTGTCGAGCAGGGTCGCGTAGCTGTAGCTCTTCTTCTTGCCGACGACCGGGGAGTCGTAGATGAGAGCCGAGTTCTCGCCGCGGCCGGCGAGAACGTGCCGGTCGAGCGCGTTGAAGCACGTGTTCATGACGCCGTCGGGGAACCACCGGTAGAGCGGGGCGCCCGTATCGTCGAGTGCGACCGTCGGCGGGGTGTCCCAGTCGATTCCGCTCGCCGCGTCGAGCCAGAAGCTCTCCGGCTCGCGCTCGCTTCGGGCCACACTCTGCCGGTAGGCGCCGGACGGTGCCGGGCCACTGCTGCTGCTGTTCATCGAAATTCTCCCCGTCGAGACTCGTCGAATTTCCCTGTGTATACAGAAAGTTGCTAAAGTATGGCACATTCTGGTGATTCTGCCGATATGGTCGAAGGACTGTATACATTTGTCGCGGTTGGAGGTAAGCATGGCGGTGCCGGCACGAGCCAGTGATCGGGCCTACCTTGCCCTTCGCGGCGAGATCATCGACTGGGAGCTCCCGCCGGGCAGCATTCTGGGTGAGGTCGAGCAGGCGGCGCGGCTCGGGGTGTCCCGCACCCCGGTGCGCGAGGCCCTCGCCCGGCTCACCGCCGACGGACTCGTCGCGGCCCAGGCGGGCAGAGGGCTCGTCGTCACGGACATCTCGATCGACAACATCCGCGAACTCTTCGAGGTGCGCGAGGCGCTCGAGATGCAGGCGGCCCGACTGGCCGCCCGACGCGGTGACACCGCCGCGTTCGCGGCCCTCGAGGCCGAGTTTGTCGCGGTGCCCGACCTGCTCGAGCGCGACGATCCCGCCCGTCACGCCTATTACGGCCTCGTGCAGCGTTTCGATGAGGCGATGGATGACGCCGTCGCCAACACCTATCTCGTCGCCGCGCTGCGCAGCCTGCGCACCCATCTCGTGCGCGTGCGCCGGCTCGCGAAGGACAACCCGGCGCGGCTCTCGACCGCGGCCGCCGAGCACCTCCTCATCGTGCGGGCGGTGGTCGCCGGCGACGCCGACCTCGCCGCCAACGCCACCCACGTGCACCTTCACCACGCCCTCGCGAGCGCACTCGCGTCGACCGAGCCGGCTCCCTGACACACGCACGACCCGCCCCGCGTCTCCACCGAAAGGAACCACCGTGCAGCTCCACCACCTTCGAGTCCACCGCAGCGATGAGAATCTCGCCCGGGAGGGCCAGCTCGCCTGGAAGATCGCCGAGGTCGCCGTCGACCCGGTCGAGGTCACGCAGGAGGTGACCGAGATGGTCATCAACCGTTTCATCGACAACGCTGCCGTCGCGACGGCCTCGCTCGCACGCGGCCCCGTGGTGGCCGCACGCAGCCAGGCTGCGGCGCACCCGGTGTCGACCGGAGGAGCGGGATCGAGCGTCTTCGGACTCGCCGAACGCCACAGCCCCGAGTGGGCGGCCTGGGCCAACGGTGTCGCCGTGCGCGAGCTCGACTATCACGACACCTTCCTCGCGGCCGAGTACTCGCACCCCGGAGACAACATCCCGCCGATCCTCGCGGTCGCCCAGCACCTCGGCTGCGACGGACAGGCGCTCGTGCGGGGCGTCGTCACCGGCTACGAGATCCAGGTCGACCTCGTCAGGGCGATCAGCCTGCACAAGCACAAGATCGACCACGTCGCGCACCTCGGCCCGAGCGCCGCGGCGGGAATCGGCACCATGCTCGGCCTGCCCACCGAGACGATCTTCCAGGCCATCGGCCAGGCGCTGCACACGACGACCGCCACGCGCCAGTCGCGCAAGGGCGAGATCTCCAGTTGGAAGGCGCACGCCCCGGCCTTCGCCGGAAAGATGGCCGTCGAGGCCGTCGACCGGGCGATGCGCGGCCAGACGAGCCCGACCCCGATCTACGAGGGCGAGGACGGCGTGATCGCCTGGCTCCTCGACGGTCCGGATGCCGCCTACGAGGTGCCACTGCCGGCGCGCGGGGAGTCCAAGGCCGGCATTCTCGACACGTACACCAAGGAGCACTCGGCCGAGTATCAGGCCCAGGCGCTCATCGACCTGGCCCGCCGCTTCCACGAGAACCACCCGGAGCTGCGCGACGGGCGCCGCGTCGACGCCGTCGTGATCCACACCTCGCACCACACCCACAACGTCATCGGCTCCGGCGCGAACGATCCTCAGAAGTACGACCCGACCGCAAGCCGCGAGACCCTCGACCACTCGATCCCGTACATCTTCACCGTCGCACTGCAGGACGGCGAGTGGCACCACGAGCGCTCCTACGCCCCCGAGCGCGCGGGACGCCCGGACACCGTGGCGCTCTGGCAGCGGGTGACGACCGCGGAGGATGCCGAGTGGACGCGCCGCTACCACTCCACCGACCCGGCCGAGAAGGCCTTCGGCGGGCGGGTCGAGATCACCCTCGACGACGGCACCCGCATCGTCGACGAGATCGCCGTCGCCGACGCGCATCCGCTCGGCGCCCGCCCGTTCGGCCGGGAGCAGTACCTGACCAAGTTCCGCACCCTCGCCGACGGCGTGCTCGAGCAGGCCGAGACCGAGCGGTTCCTCGAGCTCGTGCAGCGGCTGCCGCAGCTGACCCCGGCCGAACTCGGCGGGCTCAGCCTGATGCCGCGCGCCGGCCTGTTCGACCACATCGCCACCCCGAAGGGACTCTTCTGATGCTCTACGCCACCACGACCGCCGCCGCCAAGCGCGCCGCCTTCCGCGAGCGCCTCGCGACGGGGGAGCTGCTGAGCCTTCCCGGCGCGTTCAACCCGCTGAGCGCCCGACTCATTCAGGACAAGGGCTTCGACGGCGTCTACATCTCCGGCGCGGTGATCAGCGCCGATCTCGGCCTGCCCGACATCGGCCTCACCACCCTCACCGAGGTTGCCACCCGCGCGAGCCAGATCGCCCGCATGACCGACCTGCCGGCAATCGTCGATGCCGACACCGGATTCGGCGAACCGATGAACGTCGCCCGCACGGTGCAGGAGCTGGAGGATGCCGGCGTCGCCGGCCTGCACATCGAGGACCAGATCAACCCGAAGCGGTGCGGCCACCTCGACGGCAAGGCCGTCGTCGACGAGGCAACCGCGATCAAGCGCATCCGCGCCGCCGTCTCCGGGCGTCGCGACCCGAACCTGCTCATCATGGCGCGCACCGACATTCGCGCGATCGACGGTCTCGCCGCCGCGACCGACCGGGCGAAGGCCCTGGTGGATGCCGGTGCCGACGCGATCTTCCCCGAGGCGATGGCCGACCTTGCCGAGTTCGAGGCGATGCGGGCCGCTGTGGACGTGCCGATCCTCGCCAACATGACCGAGTTCGGCAAAAGCGAGCTGTTCACCACCCGCCAGCTCGCCGATATCGGGGTCAACATCGTGATCTACCCCGTCTCGCTGCTGAGGATCGCGATGGGTGCCGCGGAGCGCGGACTCGACGTTCTCCGCAGCGAGGGCACCCTCGAGCCGGTCGTCGCCGAAATGCAACACCGCGCGAGGCTCTACGAACTGCTTGACTACGAGGGCTACAACGCGTTCGACTCGAGCGTGTTCAATTTCACGGTCGCGCGATGACCTCGCCGACCGCAGCTGCGCCGCAAAGGAGCGAAACGATGCCTGACCCCGAAATCCGCAAGGGCCTGAACGGTGTGGTCGTCGACTACACCGCCGTCTCCAAGGTCAATCCCGACACCAACTCCCTTCTCTATCGGGGCTACCCCGTGCAGGAGCTCGCGGCATCCTGCATCTTCGAGGAGGTCGCCTACCTGCTCTGGCATGGCGAGCTCCCGACGCCGGACCAGCTGCTCGAGTTCGAGACCCTGGAGCGGTCGATGCGGCACCTCGACCACGCCGTCAAGCGCGTGATCGACGAGCTGCCGCTCACCTGCCACCCGATGGATGTCGTGCGCACCGCCGTCAGCGTGATCGGCGCGCGCGACCCGCGTGCCGAGGACTCCTCGCCGGAGGAGAACCTGGCCAAGTCGATCCGCCTTATGGCGGCGCTTCCCGCGATCATCGCGTACGACCAGCGCCGCCGCCGCGACCTGCACCTCGTCGAGCCGCGTGATGACCTCGCCTACTCGGCGAATTTCCTGCACATGACCTTCGGGGAGGTGCCGGAGCTCGCCGTGGTCAGCGCCTTCGACGTGTCGATGATCCTCTACGCGGAGCACTCCTTCAACGCCTCGACCTTCGCCGCGCGCGTGATCACCTCGACACTGTCCGACCTGTACTCGGCGGTGACCGGTGCGATCGGAGCACTCAAGGGGGCGCTGCACGGCGGCGCGAACGAGGCCGTGATGCACGTCTTCGACGAGATCGGCTCGGCAGACCGGGCCGAGGGGTGGCTGGACACCGCGCTCGCCGAGAAGCGCAAGATCATGGGATTCGGGCACCGGGTCTACAAGAACGGCGATTCCCGAGTGCCCACGATGAAGGCCGCGCTCGCCACCCTCATCGAGGCCTACGACCGGCCCGATCTCGCCGAGCTCTATGACCGGCTCGAGGCCGCGATGGGTGCGCGCAAGGCGATCAAGCCGAACCTCGACTACCCGAGCGGGCCCGCGTATCACCTGATGGGTTTCGACACCGCAATGTTCACGCCCCTGTTCGTGGCGAGCCGCGTCACCGGGTGGACCGCCCACATCATGGAGCAGGCGGCATCCAACGCCCTGATTCGCCCGCTGAGCCTCTACAACGGGCCGGAGGAACGCCACATCGGCTGACGAGGTGCCCGCGGCGTGAAAGCATTGGGTCATGACAGTTCCCACGCTCACGCTCAACGACGGCAATGAAATCCCCCAGCTCGGCTTCGGCGTCTTCCTCGTCGAACCAGCCGACACCGAGCGGATCGTCCTCGACGCGCTCGAGATCGGCTACCGCCACATCGACACCGCCGCGATCTACCGCAACGAGGAGGGCGTCGGGCGCGCGATCGCGGCATCCGGCATCCCGCGTGACGAGCTCTTCATCACGACCAAGCTGTGGAACGCCGACCAGGGCACGGGGTCGGCGCACAAAGCCATCGACGTGAGCCTCGACAAGCTCGGCCTCGAGCAGGTCGATCTCTATCTCATCCACTGGCCCACACCGAAGCGGGACCTGTACGTCGAGAGCTGGAAGGCGCTCGAGCAGATCAAGGCCGCGGGCAAGACCAAGTCGATCGGCGTGAGCAACTTCCTCGTCGAGCACCTCGAGAGGGTGGAGGCGGCGAGCGACACCATCCCCGCGGTCAACCAGATCGAGCTTCACCCGTACCACCAGCGTCTCGCCGAGACCTCGTACGGCCATGATCACGGCATCGTCACTGAAGCATGGGCCCCCCTCGGCCAGGGCAAGTACCCGCTGTTCGAGCTGCCCGAGATCACCTCGGCGGCAGCGGCTCACGATCGCACGCCCGCCCAGATCGTGCTGCGCTGGCACATCCAGCAGCGCCACGTGATCTTCCCCAAGTCGAACAGCCGCGAGCGGATCGCCGAGAACTTCGACCTGTTCGACTTCGAGCTCACGCCCGAGGAGCAGTCCGCGATCGGTGGCCTCGAGCGCGGCGGCCGTGTCGGCGGCGACCCCAACGAGGTGAACTAGCCCCCGGGCGGCAGCCGCTCCTGCGGGGAGCGCCCGGTGCGATCCGCCGACAACCGACCGGCGATGGGGTGTGCTGCTCGGCGGGGTACGGTCCCCGCCGAGCGGAGCTCGCTGGCGTTCGAGCCTGTCGCCAAAGTCGGAACCGTCCGCCCCGGCATCCGCGACCCGCCCGCCGGTGCCGGGTTGTCGGACGTTGGAGGCGGCATGTCCGGGCGACCCGCGACGGACTCCGACTTTGACGACAAGGTCACCCCGGGGGCGAGGGGCTGAGCGACGCGGCTGGGTGGTGCGGGGGCCGGATGCTGCGTGCGAGGCGAGCTCAGAGCTCGACGCGCTCTCCGCGCGGGGTGCCGACGAGCAGTCCGGTGCCTTCGAAGGCGGACTCCAGGTCGTCGCGGTTCTCGGTGAAGTGCTCCCAGTCGTCGGTGTGAAGGCCGACGATGCGGGAGGCGCCGAGCAGGCGTGCCGCGGCGACGGCCTCCGTGGAGGTGAGGGTCAGGGGAGCAGCGATGCCGGGTACCCTCGCGGCCCCGGCCGACAGCAGTGCGATGTCGATATGGGGGAAGCGTTCGGCGATCTGCTGCACAAGGGGCAGCGAGGCGTTATCGCCGCTCACGTAGACGGTCGGTTCGCCCGGCGCCTCGAGCACGAATCCCACGACCGGGCCGACCCGCGCCTCGGAGCCGGGCGGGCCGTGCAGGGCCGGCACCACCGTGACCGTCACCGGCCCGGCCTCGTACGACTCCCAATCGTCGAAGCCGATGACGCTGCCGCCCCACAGGTCGCCGCCCGCCCTCATGGTGCTCAGCGTCACCGGGCCCTGGGCGATGAGCTCGAGTCCCTCCCAGTCGAGGTTGTCCTTGTGCCCGTGATGGGAGAGCAGCACGACGTCGACGGGCCAGACGGCAGCGCGGGACACGGCCGGCCCCCGAGTCTTCACGAGCGTCGTCGACCCCGGTTCGGAGTAGCGTTGCGGCTCATCGAAGGTGGGGTCGGTCACGAACCGCAGCCCCGCGTATTCGAGGAGCACGGTCGGTCCGCCGATGAATGTGATGGCTGTCGTAGACACAGCCCGAGCCTACGCTGGAGTCATGGTCAATTCTCTGGTCAACGCCGTGAGTCCGTACCTCCGATCGCACGCCGACAACCCGGTGGACTGGCGCGAGTGGGGGCCGGAGGCGTTCGCCGAGGCCGCCAGGCGCGACGTTCCCGTGATGGTGTCGATCGGGTACTCCACCTGCCACTGGTGCCACGTGATGGCGCGCGAGAGCTTCAGCGACCCCGAGATCGCGAGCCACCTCAACGAGAACCTCGTCGCGATCAAGGTGGACCGAGAGGAGTATCCCGACGTCGACTCCAGCTACCTCGCTGCGGCCGGCGCGTTCACCGGCCAGCTCGGCTGGCCGCTCAACGTCTTCGTGACCCCGACGGGCAAGGCCTTCTACGCCGGAACGTACTGGCCGCCGCGGCCGGCCCACGGGCATCCGGCATTCCGCCAGGTTCTCGACGCCGTGATCGATGCGTGGCGGAACCGCCGCGACGAGGTCGAATCGAACGCGTCGATGATCGCCGCGACCCTCGCCGAGCAGTCCGTTCCGCTGGCCGGCAACCTGCCGACGCCCGACGCGTGGGCGGGCGTCGTCCGCGAGCTCGTCGAGTACGAGGACACCCAGTTCGGCGGCTTCGGCGGCGCGCCCAAGTTCCCCGTCGCGCCCGTTCTCGCGTTCCTCCTCGACCGCGATTCGGCCGACGCCCCGGAGAGTGCGGATGCCGCCGCGCTCGCCTTCCGAGCCCTCACAGCCATGGCCGCATCGGCACTGCGCGACCGCGTCGAGGGCGGCTTCTTCCGCTACTCGACCATGCGCGACTGGACCGACCCGCACTACGAGCGCATGCTCTACGACAACGCCGTGCTGCTCGGCACCTACTCCCGGATGCCGGGCGGCCTGCCGATTGCCGAGGGCATCGCGGGGTTCCTCGGCTCGGTGATGCGGATCGAGGGCGGCGGGTTCGCTTCGGCCCAGGACAGCGAGAGCACCGTCGACGGCGAGCGTGTCGAGGGCGGCTACTACCGGCTGGACGCCGCCGGGCGCGCCGGGCAGACGCCGCCGGCGCTCGACGCCAAGGTGCTCACGGGCTGGAACGGGCTCGCGATCGAGGCGCTCGCCGACGCCGGCACCCGGCACAACCGCGCCGACTGGGTCGCGCTCGCCCGCAGCGCCGCGGACTACCTGATCGAGCGCCACATCCGCGACGACGGAACCCTCGTGCGGGCCTCGATCGGCGATCGGATCTCTCAAGCCAAAGCAACCCTCGAGGACTACGGCATGTTCGCCTCCGCCCTCCTGCGGCTCGCGGTCGCGACGGGCGAGGTGTCCTATGCGATTGTGGCGCGCGACCTCGTTGACGCGTCGATGAGCTCGGATGCCGCGGCGGGGCTCGGTGTGGACGACCTCGGCGCGCACGACCGGGCCGCCGCCGATCTCGCGATCGTCTTTCACGTGCCCGGCGGCGCCGACCCGGTGCTCGAGGCGCAGGGGCTCACCCTCGCGGTCGACCCGTCCGAGGGCGCCTACCCCTCCGGCCTCAGCGCGATGGCCTCCGCCGCGCACACGCTGCACCTGCTGACCGCCGACGAGCGGTATCTGCGCGCGGCGAACGCGGCGATGGAGCTGTTCGCGCCCCTCGCCGTGCCGCGCCCGATCTCGTTCGGGGCGTCGCTGGGCGTCATGACGCGCCTGCAGGCGCCCGGCACGCAGTTGGTCGTCGTGCGGGGGACGGATGCCGCACCGATCGAGTCCATCGCCAGGAGCTGGGACCGGGCCGGCGGAATCGTCGCGATCGTGACGACCGAGCAAGCCGGCGCCTTCGCCGCGGCCGGATTCGAGCTGTTCGACGGACGGGTCGCTCGCGACGGGCAGGCCACCGCGTACCTGTGCCGGGACTTCGTCTGCCGCCTCCCGGTGGTCGAGGCGGCCGAGCTCGAACGCCAGCTGGCCGACGCGTAGCCTTCTCCCATGGGAACACCGCCGAGAATCAGGCAGCTGCGCATCGTCGTGGAGGCCGAAGACTACGACGAGGCTGTCGCCTTCTACCGCGACGTGCTCGGGCTCGACGAGGAGGCGGCGATCGCCGGCGCAGGGGGAGCCCTCGTGACGATCCTCGAGGCCGGCCGCGCCACCCTCGAGATCGCGAACCCGGCCCAGAAACGCCTCATCGACGAGGTGGAGGTCGGCCGTCAGGTCGCCCCGCGCATCCGCATCGCGTTCGAGGTGGATGACACGGCCACCCGCACCGCCGAGCTCGTCGAGGCGGGGGCCGAACTCGTCGCCGAGCCGACGGTGACCCCCTGGCGCTCACTCAACTCCCGGCTCAACGCGCCGGCGGGGCTCCAGATCACCCTGTTCCAGGAGCTCGACGCGGAAAACTAGCGATCCGGGCAGGTCACGGTGCGGCGGTCGCCTCGCGCGCGTCCACCCGGGCGGGAGCCCGAGTCACCGCGAGGGCGAGCAGGGCGAACCCCGCGGCGAGAAGCCCCATCGCCGCGGTTCCGACCGGGAAGTAGATGTGTCCCGGGTAGACCAGGTACGCGCCGACGGCGGCGAGCACGAGGCCGGGAACGGCCGCCAGGCGCGCCTGCAGGAACGCCGCGATGCCCGCGACGACGACGCCGGCGATGAGCGCCCAGACGCCGATTCTCGCGAGAACGCGGGCGATCGCGTAGACGGGACCGGTCGCATCCGCCTCTCCGCCGAGCGCGAGGGCGCCGGCGGCCACCCCGGCGAGGATGTCGAGAGCGGTGTAGAGGGTCGCGAAGCCGTAGCCGCCGAGCGCCGCGATCCAGCCGAGCCGGCGATTGACGCGCCGGGCAATCAGCCACGGTGCGAGGCCGATGAGCGGGAACACGAATATGAGCGCGATGTGCACGTTCCGCCAGTACAGCGCGGTATCGACGGTGAGGCGCATCGGGTGAGTGAGACCGACGAGCGCGCAGGCGAGCGCGGGCGCGGTCACGCCGAGGAGCAGGAGCAGGCGGGATCGGGGCATCCACCGATGCTATCCGCGCTTCGCTGGGGTTTCGGACGAAGCCCGCCCGGGTCAGCGGACCGTCTTGCGCGAGGTGATCACGCCGGTGTCGAACCCGAGCAGGTGCAGCCCGCCGTGGAAGCGCGCGTGCTCGACCTTGATGCAGCGGTCCATCACGACTGTGAGACCCTGGCTCTCGCCGTAGACCGCGGCATCCTCGTTCCAGATGCCCAGCTGCACCCAGACGGTCTTCGCGCCGATCGCGAGAGCGTCGTCGATCACCGACGGAATGTCGCTCGCCTTGCGGAACACGTCGACGATATCGGGCACCTCTGGCAGCGAGGCGAGGTCGGGGTAGGCCGTGTGGCCGAGGATGGTGTCGGCGTTGGGGTTCACGAAGTAGACCCGATAGTCGCTCGACTGCAGCAGGTAGGTGCCGACGAAGTAGCTCGAGCGCGCCGGGTTCGGCGAGGCGCCGACGATCGCGATCGACTTGGCACGCCGCAGGATCGCCAGGCGCTCCTTCGCGTTCGGGCCGACCCAGCTGCGCTGGGACTTCAGCAGCTTCGCGAGCGGGCTGTTCGCCGGCATCGAGCAGGTGAGGCCGTTGACGAGCTGCGTCGTGACGACGTCCTCGCCGGCCCCGCCTGTCGAAACCGAGTCTGTCGAAACCATCACTTGCCCTTCGTGGCGATCGTGAGCGCCTGGTCAAGGTCGTAAACAATGTCGTCGGGATCTTCTATTCCCACGCTGATGCGCACGAGCCCCGGGGCGACGCCGCCGTCGATGAGCTGCTGCTCCGTGAGCTGAGCGTGGGTCGTCGACGCGGGATGGATGACGAGGGTCTTCGCGTCGCCGATATTCGCGAGGTGGCTTGCGAGGTTGACCGACTCGATGAATCTCTGGCCGACCTCGCGGCCGCCGTGGACCCCGAAGCTGAAGACGCTCCCGGCGCCCTTGGGCAGGTACTTGTTCGCGCGGGCGTGGTGCGGATGCGCCGGGAGGCCCGCCCAGTTCACGAACTCGATGCGCGGGTCGGCGTCGAGCCACTCGGCGACGATTCTCGCGTTGTCGACGTGCGCCTGGATCCGGAACGGCAGGGTCTCGACACCCTGCGCGAGCAGGAATGCGGAGTGCGGGGCGAGCGACGGCCCGATGTCGCGCAGCTGCTCCGCGCGGAGCCTCGTGAGGAACGCGTACTCGCCGAAGTTGCCCTGCCAGTTGAGCCCGCCGTAGCTCGGCACCGGCTGGTCGAAGAGGGGGAAGTGCTCGTTGGCCCAGTTGAATCGGCCGCTCTCGACGACGACGCCGCCGAGGGTCGTGCCGTGCCCGCCGAGGAACTTGGTGGCGGAGTGCACGACCACGTCGGCGCCCCACTCGATCGGACGGTTGAGGTACGGCGTCGCGATCGTCGAGTCGATGATGAGCGGGATGTTGCGGGCGTGAGCGACGTCGGCGAGGCCCTCGATGTCGGCGATGTCGCCGGAGGGATTCGCGACGGTCTCGGCGAAGACGAGCTTGGTCCTGTCGGTGATCGCGGCGGCGTAGTCCTCAGGGTCGGCCCCGTGCACGAAGGTCGTCTCGACGCCGAAGCGGCGCAGGGTGACGTCGAGCTGGGTGATCGAGCCGCCGTAGAGGTTCGCCGAGGCGACGATGTGGTCGCCAGCGCCGGCGAGGGCGGCGAAGGTGATGAACTGTGCCGAGAGGCCGGATGCCGTGGCGACGGCACCGAGGCCCCCCTCGAGGCTCGCGACGCGCTCTTCGAACGCTGCGACCGTGGGGTTGCTCACCCGCGAGTAGATGTTGCCGTACTTCTGCAGGGCGAAGCGGGCGGCGGCATCCGCGGTGTCGTCGAACACGAACGCGGAGGTCTGGTAGATCGGCAGGGCGCGGCTGCCGGTGACGGCGTCGGGGATGTTGCCGGCGTGGATCGCGCGGGTTCTGAAGCCCCACTCGCGGTCGGCCGTACCGCGCTCGGTGTCGGTGTCGGTCGCGCTGACCGCCGCGCCGTCGATCGTGCTGTCTGTCGTGCTGCTGCCGCTATCTGCCATGCGGCAACGCTACCGGAGCGGGGCGGAGCGCCCGGCCGTCGGGCGTAACGCAAGGTAGCCTGCGGCGCGCGTCGCGGACGTGGCTGTCGTTCGCGCGGTCGTTGTTCACTCGCGCTAGTGCGATATCGACCGCGGGACTGAACAACGACAGCGTCAGCGTGCGCGAGGGCCCGGCCGGGCCGGGTTCAGCGCCAGCCCGGCAGCCAGTAGTGCAGTTGCTGGTACACGCCGGAGACCTGGACGCCCACCCAGGCCGAGAGGAAGAACGCGCTCGTCGCCACGACCAGGCCGAGCGCGACGGTGACGGCGACCTGCGCCTGGGTGTGCCTGGAGTCCGCGGGCGCCGGACCCGCGGCATCCGCTCGCCCGCCGAGCAGGAGTCCGATGACGTACACCAGCGCGAGGATCAGGTATGGGAGGAACACGATTGTGTAGAACTGGAACACGGTGCGCTCGGTGTAGAGCAGCCAGGGCAGGTAGCCGGCGGCGACACCGGTGAGGATCAGCCCGACCCGCCAGTCCGGCCAGCGGATCTGGCGGTAGACGAGGTAGACGATCGCGGCGACGCCGAGCCACCAGAGAATCGGGTTCGCGATCGAGGAGATGAACTCGGCGCAGGTGGTGTGGTCGCACCCGTTCTCGCCCGCTGCGCTGCCGCGGTAGTAGAACGCGGTCGGCCGCAGCATGAGCAGCCAGCCGAGCGGGTTGGCCTGGTAGGCATGCGGGGTGTCTTGGCCGAGGTTCGTCGAGTAGATCGACACCTGGTAGTGCCAGAAGCTCTGCAGCGCCTGCGGCAGCCACGAGACGGTGTCGTTCTGGCTCGCCCAGTCGCGGTAGTAGCCGCCGGTCGTGGCGAACCAGCCGGTCCAGGTCGCGAGGTAGGCGAGGGCGGCGACCGGCACCGTCAGGAGGAAGCTCGCCGGAGCCTGGCGGAACACGGTGGAGCTGGCCCAGAACGCGATTCCGGCGCGCCGGCGGGCGAGTGCGTCGACGACGAGGGTGTACACGGCGAAGACGGCGAGGAAGTAGATGCCGCTCCACTTCACCGCCGAGGCGAGTCCGAACATCAGGCCGGCGGTCACCAGCCACGGCCGCCACCAGAGGCTCGGGCCCCAGTCGGTGGACCTGGCGGCATCCGTCCGCGCGGCGACCCACCTCGCAAGGCGCTCGGCGCTCTGCCGGCGGTCGAGCAGCACCGCGCCGAAGCCGAGCAGCGTGAAGAGCATCAGTGAGTTGTCGAGGAGCGCCGTGCGCGACATCACGATCGCGAGTCCGTCAATCGCGAGGAGCCCACCGGCGAGGGTCGCGAGGGCCGACGACCTGAAAAGTGCGAAGGCCACCGCGCAGAGCAGCGCGACGGCGAGCACGCCGACGATCGCGGTGCTGATGCGCCAACCGACCGGGTCCTCCGCACCGAAGGCCTGGAGGCCGAGCGCGATGATCCATTTGCCGAGCGGCGGATGCGCGATGTACGCGGCCTCGGACGTGAAGACATCGACGCTGCCGGCGGTGAAGAGTGCGTCGGCGTCCTCGGGCCACTGGCCCTCGTAGCCGAGGGTCAGCATCGTATAGGCGTCCTTGACGTAGTAGGTCTCGTCGAAGACGAGCTCCCGCGGGCTCCCCAGGTTCACGAGCCGGAGCACCGCCGCGAGCAGCGTCACCCCGATCGGGCCGGCCCACATCCAGAAGCGCCGCCGGGCGCCGAACCAGTCAGTGACGCGCGCGGCGGCCCGACCGGTGCCGCTCGCCACGGCGTCGAGGTCGGAGGGGCGCGTCACAGGGCAATGCTAATCGTGAGCGGATTGCCACCGGGGCGGCCCGAGCAGCGCGGCGCCCGGCGCGCAACGTCCAGCATCCGCGCCCGGTGCGAGAATGGGCGGGTGATCATCCTCGCGGCGACGCCCATCGGCAATCTCGGGGATGCCTCCCGTCGGCTCATCGAGGCGCTCACGAACACCGACGTGATCGCGTCCGAGGACACGCGCGTGACGATCCACCTCATGCGCGCGCTGGGCATCGAGAACCGGCCGCGGCTGATCGCACTGCACGAGCACAACGAGCAGGCGAAGGCCGCCGAGATCGTCGAGCTGGCGCGCGAGGCGGATGTGCTCGTGCTGACGGATGCCGGGATGCCCGCGATCTCCGACCCCGGCTTTCCCCTCGTCGCGGCGGCCGCCGCCGCAGGGGTCACGGTTACCGCGCTGCCGGGGCCGTCAGCCGTGATCACTGCGCTGGCGCTGTCGGGGCTGCCGACCGACCGGTTCAGCTTCGAGGGTTTCGTGCCGCGCAAGGGCCGGCTCGGCGCGCTGCACCTGCTCGCCCGCGAGGAGCGCACGATGGTGTTCTTCGAGTCGCCGCACCGGCTGGCGGAGGCCCTCGCCGACATGGCCCGCGCGTTCGGCGACGATCGGCGGCTGGCCGTCTGCCGGGAGCTGACGAAGCTGTTCGAGGAGGTCAAGCGTGGCACCGCGGCGGAGCTGGCGGCCTGGGCGTCATCCGGGGTCAAGGGCGAGATCTGCATCGTGGTGCAGGGGGCGCCGCCGCGCGAGGCCGACCTGGGGTCGGGCGTCACGCAGGTGCTCGCGCTCGTCGCATCCGGATCCCGCCTCAAAGACGCCTCGACCGAGGTGGCCGAGGCCACGGGACTCGGCCGTCGCGACCTGTACGAGGGCGCTCTCGCCGCGAAGGCCGCCCCGCCGGCCTGAGCCGCCGGGCTTTCATTATTCAGGAGTTGACGGCCAGAAAGCAGGGGTTTCTGGCCGGGAACGCAGTGACGGGGCCGGAGTTCCGGTGATGTGTCTGTCACCGTGCCGCTCCGGCCCCGCCCAACTCCTGAATAATGAAAGCGGGCTACTCGACCGCGTCGAGGTCCGTCTCGAGCAGAGCGACGAGCTCGGCGAGTGCCGCCTCGGCACCGTCGCCCTCGGCCGCGAGGGTCACGACGTCGCCGTGGGCGGCGCCGAGGCTCATGATCGAGAGGATGCTCGCGGCGTTCATCGGCGCGCTGCCGTCCTTGCTGATCGTGACGGTCACCGACTGCGTGTTGACTGCGGCGATGAACAGTCCGGCGGGACGGGCGTGCAGCCCGACGCTGCTGGCGATGGTGGCGTTGCGTTCGACCATGGTGGTCTCCTTCTGGTTGGGGGTTCTCGGGAGGGTCAGACGGCGACGGGAACCCGGGCGGGCTCGACGGCGGCGACCGGGGTCTTCGTCGTCCAGCGCTTCAGGGCGATCACGGTGAGGGCCGAGATGACCATGCCCACGAGGATGGCGACCACGAACATCGCCAGGTTGCCGATCGCGAAGAAGACGAACAGGCCTCCGTGCGGCGCCTGCGAGGTGACGTCGGCGGCCATGATGATCGCTCCCGTGGTTGCTCCGCCGAGGATGCCGGCAGGGATGACGCGCAGCGGGTCCGCCGCGGCGAACGGGATGGCGCCCTCGGAGATGAACGCGGCACCGAGCAGCCAGGCGGCCTTGCCGTTCTCGCGTTCGATCGGGCTGAACAGCTTGCGGTCGAGCACGGTGGCCAGGGCCATCGCGAGCGGCGGCACCATTCCCGCGGCCATGACCGCGGCCATGATGTTCCAGGGTGCCTGGTTGTCGATCGACCCTGCGGCGAGGCCGGCGACGGCGAAGGCGTAGGCGACCTTGTTGACCGGACCGCCGAGGTCGAGGCACATCATGGTGCCGAGAATCACGCCGAGGAGGATCGCCGAGACGCCGGTGAGGCTCGACAGCCAGTCGTTGAGGCCGCCCATGAGCGTCGCGATCGGTCCGCCGAGCAGAACGATCATCAGGCCGGATGCGCCAATCGAAGCGAACAGCGGGATGATCACAACGGGCATGAGGCTGCGCAGCCAGCGCGGAACGTCGATGCGTCCGATCCAGTAGGCGATGGCACCGGCGAGCAGGCCGCCGACGAGGCCGCCGATGAAGCCGGCGTTCATGAGCAGCGCCACGGCGCCGGCGACGAACCCGGGTGCGATCCCGGGCCTGTCGGCGATGGCGTAGGCGATGTAGCCGGCGAGGGCGGGAACGAGGAAGCCCATCGACGCTGCACCGATCATGAAGAACACGGCGCCGAAGTAGGCGGCGACTCCGCCATCGGGCAGGTTCCAGAGAGTGTTGTTGACGATGATGTCGGCGGCGTTGACGGTGATGTCATAGCCACCGAGCAGGAAGCCCAGCGCAATGAGCAGTCCGCCGCCGGCGACGAACGGGATCATGTAGCTGACGCCCGTGAGCAGCCAGCGCTTGAGCTTCAGGCCGACGTGCTCGTCCGCGCCTCCGCCTGCGCTCGTGGCCGCCTGGCCGGTGTCGGCCACGCGTGCCGCGTTGGGGTTCGATGCTGCGGCGATCGCCTCGGCGATCATCGTGTCGGGGGCGTCGATGCCGCGCTTGACCGGCGACTGGACGACGGGCTTGCCCGCGAACCGTCCCTTGTCGCGCACATCGACGTCGACCGCGAAGATGACGGCGGATGCCGCGGCGATGAGCGCGGGGTCGAGCTGCTTGGCGCCGGACGAGCCCTGCGTCTCCACGTGCAGGGTGACGTCGGCGCGGTCGGCTGCGGCGACGAGGGCGTCGGCGGCCATATACGTGTGTGCGATCCCGGTCGGGCAGGCCGTCACGGCGACGAGCACCGGGCGGTCCGCGCGTGCGGACGGGGCTGCGGAGGCGGCCGCCGGGGCAGCGGCCGGGGTGGCGGGCCCGTCGGCGACTGCCTCGTCGACGAGGCGCACGATGTCTTCCGGCGCCTTCGCCGAGCGGAGGGCGGCGACGAACTCGGGCTTGATGAGCGAGCGCGCGAGCTTCGACAGCAGCGTGAGGTGGGCCTGGTCAGCGCCATCCGGTGCGGCGATTAAGAAGATCAGGTCGGCCGGGCCGTCAGGGGCGCCGAAGTCGACCCCGGGCGCGGGGCGTGCCATCGCGAGGGTCGGCTCGGTCACGGCCGACGAGCGGCAGTGAGGGATGGCGATGCCGCCGGGGATTCCGGTGTCGGTCTGGGACTCGCGTTTCCACGCGTCGGCGAACAGCGCCTCGACGTCGGTCGCGCGGCCCGATTCGACGACGCGGCTGGCGAGGTACCGGATGACGCCGGCGCGGTCGGTGCCGAGGTCGGCATCCAGGCTCACGAGCCCGGGTGTGATGAGTGACGACAATGTGTTCTCCTGACTAATTTCTCTGGGGTTCAGTGATCTGCGGTGATCGGGGTGAGGACTTCGACCAGCGCTGTCTCGGGGTGGGTCTGGTCGACGGATGGCATGGTGCTTCCCGAAAGTGAGGCGGCGGCGGTGCCGTGGGCGACCGCCTGGGCGAGGCGAAGCCGCGGCGAATCGCCGCGACGGTCGGCGAGCAGGTATCCCGCGAGCGAGGAGTCGCCGGCGCCGACGGTGCTGCGCACCTCGATCGGAGGCATCCGCGCGAACCACCCGCCGTCCTCGGTCGCGAGCACGGCTCCCCTGCCGCCGAGGGTGGCGAGAACGGCGCGGCATCCGCGGGCGAGGAGCAGCCGTGCGGCGGCGAATGCCTGCAGCGGGTCTGCCTCGAGGCTGTCCTCATCGCCGTAGCCGGTGAGCTCGGCGAGCTCCTCGGCGTTGGGTTTCACGAGGTCGACGCCCACCCCGGAGTCGAGGAGGGCGGCGAACGGGGCGCCGGAGGAGTCGATCGCGATGCGGGGGGTGCTTCCGTTGCCGGCGGCACGCACCGCGCGGACAACCCGCGCGTAGAAGTCGACCGGGAGCCCGGGCGGCAGGGATCCGGCGAGGACGAGCCACTCGGCCTTGCGCGACTGGGACACCACGACGTCGATGAGGGCCGCCTCGTCCGCCGCCGTGAGCGTCGGGCCGGGCTCGTTGATCTTCGTCGTCGTGCCGTCAGGCTCGGTCAGCGTGATGTTCGAGCGGATGCGCTCCGCGATGCCGAAGCTCACGGCGGGGATCCGCTCGCCACGCAGCGCGACGAGCATGGGGTCGGAGGCGTCTCCCGGAAGCACGGCGATCGTGTCGATGCCCGAGGCGATGAGCGCCCGCGAGACGTTCACGCCCTTGCCGCCGGGCTGCTCGCGGGTGGCCGAGGCGCGCTGCACGTCGCCGCGGGCGAGCCTGCCGGTCAGCTCGATCGTGCGGTCGAGGCTCGGGTTGGCGGTGAGGGTGACGATCATGCGACCATCACCTCCACTCCGGCGTCGTCGAGCGCGGCGGACAGGTCGGGTGCGGGGGAGTCGTTCGTGATGAGCATGTCGAGGTCGGCGAGGCCGGCGAACCGGACGAGCGTCTCCTCGCCGAGCTTCGTGGCGTCGACGAGCGCGACCGCTCGCCGGGCGCCCAGGGTGAAAGCGGTCTTCACGGCTGACTCCTCTTCGTCGGGGGTGCTCAGCCCGAATTCGGCGTGCACCCCGTTGGCGCCGATGAAGGCGATGTCCGGGCGCAGGCGGGCGAGCTGCGCGATGGTCGTCGATCCGACGGCGGCACTGGTGATGCCGCGGAGGCGTCCGCCGAGCAGGTTGACCTCGATGTCGGGGTTCTCGGCGACGGTGAGGGCGATGCGCACCGAGTTGGTGATGACGACGAGCGACTGGTGCGGGGCCTCCGGAGACCAGCGCGCGATGTGCTCGGCGAGCCGGCCCGTCGTGGTGCCGGCGTCGATCGCGATCGCGCCGCTGAAGGATGCCGGGATGAGGGTCATGGCCGCTACGGCGATGCGCTCCTTGGCGTCGGCATTGCGGCTCAGTCGCGACGGGACGCTCTCCTCGAGTCGGCTGGTCAGGGAGGCGGCGACGGCGCCGCCGTGGACGCGGCGGAGCACTCCGCGCGTCTCGAGCTGGGCGAGGTCGCGGCGCACGGTCTCGCTCGTCACGTCGAACTCGCGGGCCAGATCGACGACGGCGACGCGTCCCGTCGCGGTCACGAGCCGTTCGACACGGTCCTGTCGCTCTTCTGCGTACACCTGTTGTCCCCTTCGACTTCAGGAAGCGCGTGCGGTGCGCTTTCTGTGTTTATGTGACATTAGCGATTGAAACCAACCAAAGCAACACATTCACACAAAAAACAACAAACAGATTGTGGCTCTGCTTTCATCATTCAGGAGTTGGGGCGGCCGGTCGACTCGGCGGCCCTTTCATAATTCAGGAGGGGATAGGAGTCGGCGGCGGGCGGCGCGCACGAAAACTCCTGGTCGCGCGAGAATCGTGCGCTGGATGCCGGTTGACGTGCCACTTGCAGCATCCGTCCCGCAGTTTCCGACGCCGCCCCGTCAACTCTCCTGAATCGTGAGAGCAGCCAAGACGCGCCCGGGGCCGCCCTTGCCTCATCACTCCTGAATAATGAAAGTGAAGCGGCCGGCGGGTCAGGCGCTGAGGCGGGCGATCTGGTCGGCGGTCAGCACGAGGTCGGCGGCGAGGGCCGAATCGCGGATGCTGGCCGGGCGGCGCGCCCCCGGAATCGCGATCATCGTGTGCTGCAGCGCGAGCTCCCAGGCCAGGATGACCCGCTGCGGGCTCACGCCGAGCGCCGCCGCGACCTCGGCCGCGACCGGAAACGCGTCGGCGATCTCGCCCGCGCGGGACGCGCCGCCGAGCGGGCCCCAGGCGAGGAACGCGATTTCGTGCTCGGCGCAGTAGTCGAGCTCGTCCTCGCTCGAGCGGTAGGAGGGTGAGAACTGGTTCTGCACCGAGGCGAGCCGTCCGCCGAGCACGTGGTCGGCGGACCGGATCTGCGCGATTGTCGCGTTCGAGATGCCGGCGAGGCGGATGACACCCTCCTCGAGCAGCTCGCGCAGGGCGCCGACCGACTCCTCCCACGGCACCCCGGGGTCGGGGCGGTGCAGCTGGTAGAGCCCGATCGAGTCGACGCCGAGCCGCTTCGCGGAGGCGCGCGCTGCCGCCTTGAGGTGCTCCGGGGTGCCGTCGCGGTCCCAGGGGCCGCCGGCACGGTAGACGAGTCCGCCCTTCGTCGCGACGAGCACCTCCTCGCCCCGGCCGGCCAGCGCCGACGCGAGGAGCTCCTCGTTGTGTCCCTGCGCATCCGAGGTGTACGCATCCGCGGTGTCGATCAGTGTGACGCCGGCGTCGAGCGCGGCGTGGATCGTGGCGATCGCGGCATCACGATCCGGGCGCCCGGGAACCGACAGGGGCATCGCTCCGAGCCCGATGGCGCTGACCTTGACGTCTCCGATGCGGCGATATCTCATTGTGCGAGCCTAGGCGCGGCGGCGAGGGGAGGCCGCCCGCTCACTCGATCGTGATCGGCGTGCCGAGCGGCAGAACCTGCGCGAGGGCGGTGATCACCTCGTTCGAGAGCCGGATGCATCCGTGGCTCACGGCGGTGCCGATGCTCGCGGTGTCCTCGGTGCCGTGCAGCCCGATCTGGCCCGGACCGCCCCCGAAGCTCGTGAGCACGTCGGAGAACGCCGACAGCCCGAAGGCGAACGGCCCGTAGCCGGCGTTGGTCGGCTCGAGAAGCTCCGTCAGGTAGAACGATCCGAGCGGCGTCGGCGTGCCACCCGTTCCGGTCGCCGCCGGGTAGGCCTCCACGAGCTCGTCGTTGCGATACACCGACAGCGTGTTCTCCGCGGTCGATACGACGAGGCTGTACTCGAGTCGAGCCAGGCTCACCTCGCTCGCGCGGATCCAACCCATGCTGCCATTCGGACGCTGCGCCAGGGCGACCCGCAGCCAGTCACCGCGGTCCTCCACCAGCAGGAAGGTCAGCGGGGCACCCGAGGAGATGGGGCTCGCGAGAGTGTCGACGAGCTCGCCCTCCGGGGCCGAGTGCACGGCGACGCTCGCGCCGCCGGCGGTGGCCGCGATCCCGACGGGAGCGGGGGTCGGCGAGGGCGATGGGGCGGGCGATGCGGGCGCGGATGCAGGGGCGGATGCTGCGGGCCGGGCCGGCGCTTCCGTCGCGCAGCCCGCGAGGAGCGCGGCGCCGAGCAGGGCAGAGACCCCCGCCGCCGCAATCATCCGAGCGGGCCGCGCCCCTCGGATCATCCGGTGAACGTCGCGCGGCCCTGGACCGGCACGGCCGGAGGCGCCACGGGTGTGTCGTCGACCGCGGTGGTGTCCCCGGCGCAGTCGGTAGGAACGGTGATGACGTTGGCGTCGAGCGTCACGGCACCATTGCGGGCAAGGAGTCGGCCCTCGACCGTAGCGGCGGACTCGGCCGTGATGGAGGTCAGCGCGAGGACCGTTCCGACGAACTGCGAGCCGCTGCCCAGAGTCGTGGAGCTGCCGACCTGCCAGAACACGTTGCAGGGGTTGATGTCGCCCTGCAGGGCGACCCGGCTGCCCGACCCGGTGATGAGGGTGCTCGCGGCCTGGAAGATGAACACAGAGCTGGAGTCGCCGACGAGAGTGACGGTGCCGGTGAGCCCGAGGTCTCCGCCCGAGTAGACGCCCGACACGAGCTCGCGTCCGGTGAGGTCGATGATTCCACTCTCGACCGGCAGGCGGCCGGCCGCGTCGTCAAACGCGATCGTGAGGTCGGCCTGCGCGCTGGCGGCGACGGCATCCGCGGCGTGGATCTCGCCGTTGTTCACGAGTCCCGGCGGGAAGCCGGTCACGGCGGCGTCCGGGCTGACGCCGACGTCGCCGCTGATGACGGTCGGGGTGCCGGTGTTCGTGACGGTCGTGCCGGCGAGAACGGCGAAACTCTCGGCGGTGCCGAGGCCGACCGGCGCCTCGGCCGCGAACGCGGGTAGCGCGGACGGCGCGGTGGACAGGCCGACCGCGACCGCGACCGCGAGGGTCAGTGCCGTCAGGCGACGTGCCGAAATCGTGGACGAGAAGTTCTTCACGGTGGATCTCCCGAAATGCTTTAGCGCGGTTGTGAGCCACTGCCGGTCGCCAACATCGCGCCTGCCCCTGTTAGTCGGACAGTACACCAAGTTTCGAGGCGCACACACTATGATCCGCGTCTCGCCCCGCGGCGCCCGGCAATAACACCGGGTGTGCGCCGAATAGGATGGAGCGCATGGCCGCTGGAGACTCTTTCTATATCGCGACCCCCATCTTCTACGTCAACGACGTTCCGCACATCGGGCACGCGTACACCGAGGTGGCGGCGGACGTTCTGGCCAGGTGGCACCGGCAGAGCGGCGACGACACCTGGCTGCTCACGGGCACCGACGAGCACGGGCAGAAGATCCTGCGCACCGCCGTCGCGAACGACTCGACCCCGCAGGCCTGGGCCGACAAGCTCGTCAACGAGTCGTGGCTGCCGCTGCTGCAGACGATCAACATCGACAACGACGACTTCATCCGCACGACCGACGAGCGGCACGAGTCCGCGGTCAAGATCTTCCTGCAGAAGCTCTACGACGACGGCTTCATCTACTCGGGCGAATACGAGGGCTACTACTGTGTCGGCTGCGAGGAGTACAAGCAGCTCGACGACCTCCTCGAGGCCGAGTCCGGCGACTACGCCGGCCAGCTGGTCTGCAAGATCCACACCCGCCCGGTGGAGATTCTCAAAGAACGCAACTACTTCTTCCGGATGAGCGACTTCCAGCAGAAGCTGCTTGACCTCTACGAGTCCCGCCCGGACTTCATCCAGCCCGACAGCGTGCGCAACGAGATCATCCAGTTCGTGAAGTCGGGGCTGCAGGATCTCTCGATCTCCCGCTCGAGCTTCGACTGGGGAATCAAGATCCCGTGGGACGACAGCCACGTGCTCTACGTCTGGTTCGACGCGCTGCTCAACTACATCACCGCGATCGGCTATGGCACCGACGACGACAACTTCCGTCGCCGCTGGCCCGCAACGCAACTCGTCGGCAAGGACATCGCCCGCTTCCACGCCGTCATCTGGCCCGCAATGCTCATGGCCGCCGGCCTCGAGGTGCCCACACGCGTCTTCGGCCACGGCTGGCTGCTCGTCGGCGGCGAGAAGATGTCCAAGTCGAAGCTGACCGGCATCGCGCCGAGCCAGATCACGGAGACCTTCGGCGTCGACGCGTTCCGCTACTACTTCATGAGTGCGATCAACTTCGGCCAGGACGGCTCGTTCAGCTGGGAGGACCTCGCCGCGAGATACCAGTCCGAGCTCGCCAACGGCTTCGGCAACCTCGCCTCCCGCGTCATCGCGATGGTCAACAAGTACTTCGACGGCGCCATCCCGAGCCCGGCCGAGTACACCGAGGCCGACCTGGGCATCCAGTCGGTCGTGAAGCAGGCCGCGGAGAAGGCGGATGCCGCCATCCAGCGCCTCGCCATCCACGAGGCCATCGCCAGCGTGTGGACGATCGTCGACGAACTCAACGGCTACATCACGCTCCAGGAGCCGTGGGCGCTCGCCAAGGACGAGGCCAACCGCGCCCGCCTCGGCACCGTGCTGTACACCGCCGCCGAGGGGCTCCGCGCGCTCGCCGTGCTGCTATCGCCCGTCATTCCCGACTCGACCCACAAGCTGTGGAGCGCGATCGGCGCCGCCCACGAGCTCGGCCACGTCACCGACCAGGTGATCGTGGATGCCGGGCACTGGGGCCAGCTGCCGCCCGCGAGCCGGGTGCACTCGATCGACGCGCTGTTCCCGCGCATCGAATCTCCGGAGCCGGCGGGAGTATGAGCGAGCACGCGGGCGATCCGTCGAACTACATTCGCAAGCGCGAGTCCCGCGCCGAGCACGGCCAGACGCGCGACCTGAGCTACCCTCCCCTGCCGCCATCGCTCGTCGTGCCCTGCTACGACAACCACACCCACCTCGAGATCGCCGACGGCAACGACCCGCTCGACTACCTGCAGCAGCTCGACATGGCCTCGAGCGTCGGCATCCGCGGCGTCGTGCAGGTCGGCGGAGACCTCGAAACATCCCGCTGGTCGGCCGAGATGGCGGCCCGTGAACCGCGGATGCTGGCGGCCGTCGCCATCCATCCGAACGAGGCACCGGCCTACGCGGCAGCCGGCACGCTCGACGCCGCGATCGCCGAGATCGACGAACTCGCCGCCCGCCCGCGAGTGCGCGCGATCGGCGAGACCGGACTCGACTACTTCCGCACCGGCGAGGAGGGCCGCCCCGCCCAGCACCACTCGTTCGAGGCGCACATCGCCATCGCGAACAAGCACGATCTCGCGATGCAGATCCACGACCGCGAGGCGCACGACGACGTCATCGAGACGCTGCTGCGGGTCGGCGCCCCCGAGCGCACCGTCTTCCACTGCTTCTCCGGCGACGCCGCAATGGCGAGGATCTGCGCCGACAACGGCTGGTACCTCTCCTTCGCCGGCAACATCACCTTCAAGAACGCGTCGAACCTGCGCGAGGCGCTCGAGGTGATCCCGCGCGACCGCATCCTGGTCGAGACGGATGCCCCGTTCCTCACCCCGCTCCCGCACCGCGGCCGCCCGAACTCCCCGTACCTGATCCCGGTGACGCTGCGGTTCATGGCCGAGCACCTCGGCACCGACGTCGCGATGCTCGCCGCGCAGGTCTCCTCGAACACCGAGCTCGTCTACGGGAGCTGGGACGCGGAGCCCGTGGCGAACGGCGGCGCCTCGCCGTGGGACGAGGCCATCGACCCGTCCGAACTCGCCTGATGGCGCTCCTGGGTCCGGCCGAGATCCGCGACCTCGCCGAGCTGCTCGGCATCCAGCCCACGAAGAAGCTCGGGCAGAACTTCGTCATCGACGCCAACACGGTCCGCCGCATCGTCAAGGCCGCCGGCGTGACGAGCGCCGACACCGTCGTCGAGATCGGCCCCGGACTCGGCTCCCTCACCCTCGGGCTGCTCGAGACCGGCGCGTCCGTCGTCGCCGTCGAGATCGACAAGCGCCTCGCCGCGCAGCTTCCGCTCACGGTCGAACAGTATTTCCCTCGGTCGCAGGCTCCCTCGGCGCTGGGGTCGCACGATCGCTGGCGCGATCGCCCCAGCTCCACCGCGCAGCTCACCGTGGTCACGCAAGACGCCATGCGCGTGACCGAGCTGCCCGGCGCCCCCGGCATCCTCGTCGCGAACCTGCCGTACAACATCTCGGTTCCCGTGCTGCTGCACTTCCTCGAGACGTTCCGCGGCATCCGGTCCGGGCTCGTCATGGTGCAGGCCGAGGTCGGCCAGCGGCTCGCCGCCGCGCCCGGGTCGAAGATCTACGGCAGCCCGAGCGTCAAGGCTGCCTGGTTCGGGCACTGGAAAACCTCCGGCTCAGTGAGCCGGCAGGTGTTCTGGCCCGTGCCGAACGTCGACTCGATCCTCGTGTCGTTCGCTCTCCGCGAGACGCCGATCGGCACCGAGGAGGAGCGGCTCGCGACCTTCGCCCTCGTGGATGCCGCGTTCCAACAGCGCCGGAAGATGCTGCGGCAGGCGCTCGCCGAGCTGTTCGGATCCTCCGTCGCGGCATCCGCCACGATGGAACGGGCCGGTGTCGACCCCACAACGCGCGGCGAGCAGCTCACCGTCGACGACTTCCTGGCGATCGCGCGCGCCAAGGCCTGAGCCGCGCGCTCGGCGAGTGCCGTGTGATCGGCTACGGCGCCAACCGCGGCGGCTCCAGCAGTTGCCGCGCCACGTGCGAATCCGTGATCAGCACGTTCACCCAGCCGCCCGTCACGGCCCCGCGGATCGCGTCGAGCTTGCGCATCCCGCCGGCTACACCGATTCGCCGCGGCACCCGCATCATCGTCTCGGCATCGATTGAGATCATCCGTTCCTCGATCGCCGGGTTCATCGGCTCCCCGTCAACGTCGAAGTAGCGCAGGCAGATCTCGCCGACGGCTCCCGATTGGGAGAGCCCGTTCTCCTCCTCGCTCGTGAGCGCGTTGCCGCTGGCGCGCCACAGAGCGGATGCCGGGAACGTCCCGATGCCGACGAGAAGCGTCGTCAAGCGGGTCCACGCATCTGCCGTGACGCCGACGGCTGGCTCGGCGAGGAACGCCTGACGAATCTCATGGTTCGCGACGAGGCCGGGAGCGGGCATATAGAACGGCTTGGCCGAGGTGAGCTCGGCCAGGTGGGAGACGAGTCGGGTCGCCTGCACCTGCGCCTGCGGACTGCCCACCCCGCCGATGAGTTGGATGACCTCCTTGACGTTTTTCCTCGGGCGGGAGCGCATGGCTTCCACGGTCGCCAGAAGAGTCGTGCTCCACGAGGAGATGCCGACGAAATCGTTGATGTCGAGGGTGGTCTCGAGGTAGGTCGCGGCGGAAGAGCCGAGCCGCATTCCGAGTGATGACCCCTCGACATCCTCGACGACGACCACTTCGCGCAGCGAATATTTCTCCTCCAGCGCCTTTTCGAGACCGACGTAGATTCCGGACGGCTGCACCACGGACGTACGCACGATTCCGAGCTCGACCGCCCGCGCGAGGTAGCGCGACACGCGCGCTTGGGAGAGGTTCAGGCGAGAGGAAATCTCCGACTGCGCGAGGTGCTCCTCGTGATAGAGGACGGCGATCTTCGTGAACAACCGAAGCTGGTCGATGCTCGTCGAGAGAAGGCTCGACTGGTCGCTAGAACGCGTCATTCAATCACTTTCGTCAGGTGGTATGAATATACATGCAGGACTGATTGAGGCCCGTATTTAGCTTGTCAGCCCTCGGCGCGCCCGGCAACCCGGCGACCGCACGACGGGATCACGTGAGCGGTTTTCATTCCCGCTTTGAATATTTTCTCAGTCGTTCTGAATCGTTACCCACGATTGAATCGCGGCGGACTTTGGCGCGTGGAGCGTGCATAGACTCCCCAATCACCATCACTTCAGCGTTGAAGTCAGTTCCAGACTTCCTCCGCTGACCTACCGCCCTCAGGGAGAGAAATGAAATCACTCACCACCACGAACTCGAGACGAGCGGCGCCGTTCGGCGCAGCCGCGACCTTCGCGAGCCTCGCGATCATCCTCGCCGGATGCTCCGGCGCAGCATCTCCTCCCGGCGATGACACCTCGAGCGGCGACGACGCCGCGGCGGTGACGTCATGCACGGTCGGTGATGCCCCCTTCAGCACCGATGACGCCGAAGACAGCATCGACTACACGGACCTCGAAGGCGAGCTTGGCGCCGTTCCGGACCCGGCCGACGGAACCACCATCGGCTCCATCATGAAGTTCCTCGGCAACCAGTACTGGTTGGCACTGTCCGAGGGACAGTCGGCCGCGGCCGAGCTCTACGGCGTCAGTGTGGATGTGCAGGCCGCCGCGAGCGAATCCGACCAGGTCGGCCAGCTCAACTCCGCCGAAACCATGCTGCAGAACGACTACGCGGCACTGCTCGTCTCACCGCAGACTGACACCAATCTCTGCCCGGCCGTCGAGCAGGGCGAGGGAGATGATGTGCTCGTCGTGAACGTCAACGACGCCGTGCTTCCCGGAGCGAAGCAGTGGGTCGGCCCGAACCAGATCCAGAACGGGATCAGCGCCGCCGAATTCGTTCTCGCGAACGCCGACGAGGGCGCCCAGGTCGCGATCATCGAAGGACAGGCCGGTGTCTACGCCGCCGTGCAGCGCACGGCCGGCTTCACCGAGACCGCCGAGGCCGGTGGCCTCGAGGTCGTCGCCAGTGTGCCGGGTGACTGGGACATCGCGAAGGCCAGGGACGCGGCCGCGACGATCATCCAGCAGTACCCAGACATCGCGGCGATCTACGCCAACAATGACGGAATGGCCCTCGGGGTGGCAGAGGCCGTCAACTCCGCCGGCCTCAAGGGCAAGGTCATGGTCATCGGCACCGACGGTGTAGAGGACGCCTACAACGCGATCCGCGCTGGCGATCTCACGGCGACCATCGACTCCTTCCCCTACCTCACGGGCCAGGTCTCGGTGAACGTCGCACTGCGCGTGCTGGGCGGTCAGGATGTGCCGCGGGCGGTGTACACGCCGCAGGCACTCATCACCGAGGAGAACGTGGACGACGCGCCCCCCACCCTCGACTAGCGCGCAGGCCGGTCGGGTGCCCCGAGACACGGGCACCCGACCGGGCATCGCGCCGACCCTCCAATCGACCCACTAGAGAAAGGTTTGGACGTGACTCTTTCCCGTCGGAAACCTCCCACCACCGAACCGCCAAGTAGTCGTGCACCCCGATATGCGGGAGCAGCCGGCCTGCGATCCATGCTCGATTTCTCCAACAACCGCGTTCTGGGAGTTCTCATCGCCCTCGCGGTGACCTTCACATTCTTCAGCATCATGGTGCCCTCATTCCTGACCGTCAACAACCTGCTCGAGATGGGGGTGCAATCGTCGATCATCGCCGTGATCGCCCTCGGCATGACCCTGGTCATCGTGACCGGGGGCATCGACCTCTCGGTCGGGTCGATTGTCGGCCTGGTCAGCGTCGTCTGCGCGACCAACCTTGCTGCCTGGGGAACGCTCCCGACCATCCTCGTCGGCCTCGCGCTCGGCGCCGTGCTCGGGTTCATCAACGGCGCGTTCTCCGCCTTGTTCGCACTCGAGTCCTTCGTCGTCACGCTCGCCACCCTGAACGTGTACCGAGGGCTCGCCTTCCTCTACACGGGAGGCAGGCCCGTCTTCGGGCTCGACCAGGGCTTTCGTGACCTGCTCAGCGGCAGGCTCGGGCCCATCCCGAATCCGATCATCCTTGTCGCAGCCGTCACGCTGATCTGCTATCTGATACTCAACCGGTCCCGTCTCGGCGTGCACCTCAAGGCTGTGGGCACCAACTCGGATGCAGCCAGGAAGAGCGGCGTCGCGGTCAACCGCACCAAGGTGATGGCCTTCGTCCTCGCCGGAACCCTCTCGGGACTCGCCGCGCTCCTGCTGATGAGTCGGATCGGCGCCGCTGAACCCATTTCCGGCACCGGCTACGAACTGCTCGTCATCGCCGCCGTCGTCGTCGGCGGAACCAGCCTGATGGGCGGGCGCGCATCGATCGTCGGCACCGTTCTCGGCGCACTACTGCTTGGTTCCATCCGGACCGGCCTCACCCTCCTCAACGTCAATCCATTCCTCCAGCTGGTGGTCACCGGTGTGATCATCCTTCTTGCCGTGCTGGTGGACCGAGCAGCATCCCGATCGAAAGCGAAGCGATAATGTCCGACATCAAATACTCCACCCGGCTCAACTCGTTTGGTCTCGGCAAGGGACGCAAGTACCCCACCGGGGAGGAATCGACGCTCGACCTCATTGCGCTCGCTGGCCAGGTGACCGGGCTCACCTCCCTCGAACTGAACTATCCGGAGCATTTCGGCACCGACTCGGTGGCCGACATCTCCGCGGCGCTCGACAACGTCGGACTCGACGTGCAGGGAGTGCAGCTGCGCTGGCCGGCCCCGATGTTCGCCGACGGAGCGTTCAGCAACCCCGACCCCGAGATCCGCCGTGCGGCCGTCACCATGGTGAAAGAGGCGATCGGGATCTGCCGCGAGCTCGGCGCCGACCACGTGCTGCTCTGGCCGGCGCACGACGGGTACGAGTACCCGCTGCAGATGGACTACATGAAGTCCTGGGACTGGATGGTCGAATGTCTTCGCGAGGTCGCCGACGTCGACCCCGGCATCCGCGTCTCGATCGAATACAAGCCGGCTGAACCGCGCGGGCGCACCCTGCTCAACACCACCGGAGCCGTCATCAAGCTGATCCGCGACTGCGACCGGCCGAACTTGGGGGTCACGCTTGACTTCGGGCACCTGCTGATGGCGAGAGAGAACCCGGCACAGTCGGCCGCGATGTGCCTGCGCGAGCAGAAACTCTTCGGGCTCCAGCTCAACGACTCGCACGGAGTCGCCGACGACGGGCTCCTGGTCGGGTCGATACACTTCTCCGAAACCCTCGAGCTCGCCTACTACCTCGTGCGGGAGGGCTACGCCGGCACGTACTATTTCGACACCGATCCGGTGCGCGAGAATCCGGTGCGCGAGTGCGAGTTGAACATCGAGCGGATGGGGCGAATCATCGAGGTGGCGACGGACATGGTGCGCGACGATCCCGCGCTGCCAACCGGCGACGCCCTGCACTCGGCATCGGTGCTGTGGACGAAGATGCTGGGCGCGTAGATGAGTGCCGGAGCCATCTGCGTGGTCGGCTCGCTCAACGCTGACCTGATCGCCTACGTCGATTCGACCAGTGGCGGAGCCAGCTATGCCATCGGAGCGAACTTCGAGATGTGCGCTGGTGGGAAGAGTCTCAATGCCGCATTGAGCGTCGCCTCACTTGACCCGTCGGTGACGCTCGTCGGCCGCGTCGGCAGCGACGACCTCGGCAGGTTCCTCACCAGCACCCTCGAAGCGCGCGGCGTGTCCACGGCCGCAATCACCCGTGACCCCGCGGCACATACCGGAGTGGGGCACGTGCGGGTCAACCCGCAGGGGGACTACGACACAGTGGTCATCGCGGGAGCTAACGACCACCTCTCGGCATCCGATATCGACTCCTATCTCGAGGCCGCCCGCACGCCCGCGTTCGTGATCATGAACCTTGAGGTGCCGCTCGACACCGTCAGGCACGCTGTCGAGCGGTTCCGCGAGCGGGGCAGCACCATCGTGCTCAACCTCTCACCGGTGCACGAGCGTGCCAGAGAGTTCCTTCCTTTGGCCGACACCGTCGTCCTCAACGCCGACGAGGCGCGGCACATCCTCGAGATGCCGGAGGAGGGCGACCCCGTCACCCTCCTCCACGCACTTCAGGCAGTGGGAGGCGGCACGGTCGTACTGACTCTCGGTGCCGCCGGTGCGGCGGCGATCGGACAGGATGGCGTCGTCCTGCGCGTTGCCGGACAGAGCACGCAGGTCGTCAACTCCGTCGGCGCCGGCGACAGCTTCCTTGCCGCCCTGGTACTCGGCCTCGCGGCCGGCCTCGCCCTCGAGCGATGCCTGGATGTGGCGAACGCCGCGGGCGCGCTCGTCTGCGGCCGCTCTCAATCGTTCCTCACCCCGGAAGACATTCCGATAATCGAGCACGCCGTCGGCGTGCCCCTCTCCGGCGAAATCTCACCACACACCACAGCGGAGGCCACCCATGGCTGAGAACATGATCGAACTGAGAAACGTCGAGAAGCATTTCGGGGGTGTTCAGGCACTGCGCGGGGTCACCATGAACGTGCCCGCGGGCAAGGTCACGGCGATCATCGGCGACAACGGTGCAGGCAAGAGCACGTTGATCAAGTGTCTTTCCGGCATCCACGAGCCGACCTCGGGCGAGCTGCTCGTCGACGGCGCACCGGTCAAGATCGCCTCGCCCCGCGACTCCCGTGCCCTCGGCATCGAGACCGTCTACCAGGACCTCGCCGTCATCGACACGCTCACCGTCGTCGAGAATCTCTACCTATCGCGCGAGCTGCGGATCGGCGTCTGGCCGTTCCAGCTGCTCAACCGAAAGAAGATGAAGCGCGGCTCCGCCGAGATGCTCAAGCGGATCGGCAACACGACGCTGTCCCTCACGCAGGAGATCGGCGGGATGTCGGGCGGGCAGCGGCAGGCCGTCGCGATCTGCCGGGCGGTCGCCTGGGGGGCGAAAGTCGTTATCTTCGATGAACCCACCGCTGCCCTCGGAGTGAAGGAGAGCGCCGAGGTGCACACCCTCATCGCGTCGCTCCGCGACCAGGGCATCACGGTCATCCTCATCAGCCACAACTTCGAGGAGGTCATGGGCCTCGCAGACCTCATCTGGGTGATGCGGCAGGGCCGGGCGCTGACCTCGCGAACGGCGAGCGAGACCAGCGGCCAGGAACTGGTCGCCCTGCTGACCGGCGCGGAGGCGGCCCAGTGAGTGCCACTCTGGCACGGCGGGGATAGCGCACGATGGCAAAACCGCTTGTGCTGCTCAGCCCCGCACCTCAGCGCCGGGACCGCATCTTCACGCCTGCCGCGCTGGCGCGGCTCCGTTCGCATTTCGACGTCGTCGACTACGAGGAGCGCCCGGATATGCTCGACTTCGCCCGACGGCTCCCTGCGGCCTTCGCCGTGGTAGGGCAGCCGGACCTCGACACCGCCGCGATAGACCGAGCGGACAACCTCCGGGCCATCATCAACGTGGAAGGCAACTTCCTCCCGAACGTCGACTACCAGGCCGCGTTTCGCCGAGGCGTCCGCGTTCTCGGCTGCGGCCCCGCCTACGCGCAGGCCGTCGCCGAGTTTGCCTTGGGACTCGCACTCGACCTCGCCCGCGGCATCTCACGTGAGGATCGCGCCGCCAGATCGGGAGAGGAGGGTTACCTCTCGGCGAGCACCGCCGATTCGATCCTGCTGCGCCACGCCGATGTCGGGCTCATCGGCTTCGGCAACCTCGGGCGGAGCCTTCACCGACTGCTCGAACCGTTCGCGCCGACAGTGCGCGTCGTCGATCCGTGGCTGCCGGTCGCGATCCTCGACGAGTACGGGGTGAAGGCAGCCTCGCTCGAGGACACCCTCAGGGCGAGCACGTTTGTGTTCATGCTGGCCACGGCGACTGCCGAGAGCGCGCACCTGCTCGGGGCCGCGGAGCTCGACCTGCTGCGTCCCGGTGCCCGGTTGGTGCTGGTGAGCCGCGCGGCCGTCGTGGATTACGACGCGCTCTACGACCGTCTCGCCGCAGGCCGCTTCCTCGCTGCCATCGATGTGTGGCCGACCGAGCCGATTCCGCTTGACAGCCCGTTCCGTGCTCTCGGTAACGTGATCATTTCCGGGCACCGAGCGGGGGGAATACCGGAGGCCTTCCAGTCAATAGGGGACATGGTCTGCGACGACCTCGAGCTGATGAAAAAGGGCTTGCCGCCCGTGCGGCTGCAGGCCGCCGAACCCGAACTGGTGGGGCGCTACCGCAATCGGCCGGTCGCCTAGCTGCTGGATGCGGCCGCGGAGCGACCACTACCGGGTACTCGGCGGTGCTCGGGCGCGGCGGCCGATTGGGCGGCCCGGTGGGCGGCCGTGACAGACTAGGTGGAGTGACCAGTACAACGCAGCCCCTGTCCGAACGCATCACCGCTCCCGCCGAGGTGCGCTTTCCGCAGCCGCTCGCCGGCGTCACCTGGCGGCCCATGACCGTCGAGGACGTCAAACCCGTCTTCGAGCTCCGCAAGCTCGTCGGCCGCGTCGACCATCCGAGCTACTCCCTCACCCTCGAGGAGATCGAGCACGAGATCACCGCGGACGAGCTCGATCGCGCCCACGACACTGTGATCGGCATCGACGTCAACGGGCGCGCCGTCGCCTACGGAATCGTCGTGCTGCAGCCGAGCCAGGCCACACTCGTGCGCTCGGCATTCGAGGGACACGTGCATCCCGACCGCCGCGGCGAGGGCCTCGACGAGGTGCTGCTCGACTGGCTCGAGGACCGCGGGCTGCAGCAGCTCGCCTCCTCCGACAAGACGCTCCCGGGTTGGTTCATGACGGCCGTTCCGCGGCAGGCCGAGGAGATGCTCGAACTGCTGCGCGGCCGCGGGTTCGACTTCCGCCGCAACTGGTTCGAGCTTGTGCGCGACGTGACCGAGCCGATCCCCGACATCCCGCTGCCCGACGGCGCCCGCGTCGAGACATACGGCCCGCAGTGGGCCGAGAAGACGCGCATCGCGCGCAATGACGCCTTCCGCGACCACTTCGCCTCGCAGCCGCTCACGATTCAGGAGTGGTTTTCGCACGACAGCCTGCCCATCGCCCGGGCCGACCTCTCCTACGTCGTGATCATGCCCGACGAGACGGGCGAGGAGCAGGTCGCGGCCTTCGCGATGACCGACATCAACGAGCACGACTGGGACCAGCTCGGCTTCAGGTTCGGCTATATCCCCTACGTGGGCGTGCGGCGCGACTGGCGCGGGATGAAGCTCGCGCCGGCCGTGCTGTCGCACCTGCTCAAGGCCTACCGCGAGGCCGGGCTGGTGAAGGCGGTGCTCGACGTCGATGCCGACAGCCCGACCGGAGCCGTCGAGCTCTATGAGCGGATCGGGTTCGTGATGACGAGCCGCTCGGTGAGCGTGCTCAAGGAGTACTAGCGGCTGGCGGAGCAGTGGGCGAGGATGAAACCATGCCGGTAGCCGACCACCAATCGACCCTGAGTGATGCGGCGATGTCGGCCGCGACGGGCAGGCATCCGCTGGACTGGTTCGAGCTGCTCGACGCGCAGCACGCCGCGGCCTGGTCCCACGCCGAGATCGCCCGCTGGCTCTCGCAGCACGAACGCGTCGACGGGTGGTGGGCGCAGTCGATCACGGTGAGGTTCGAGCAGGCGAGGGGGATGCGGGCGCCTGGGCAGATGGCGGACGGCACCTACACGGTCGGCGCGAGCAAGAGCATCCCCGGCGACCAGCAGCAGGCCCTCGACCGCGCGATCGCGGTGTTTTCCGCTCATCTCGGCATCGAGCCGGCATCGGTCAACCGCACCGCGAAGTATCCGACGGCGCGGTGGAAGCTCGCCGACGGCGAGTCGATGCTCGTGACCGCGAGCCCGACGAAGAACGCCAGAACGAGCATCTCCGCGGCGCACTCGAGGATCAGCGACGCCGACCGGGCCGGCACCGCGAAGGGCGAGCTCGCCTCGGTGGTGAACGGGCTCGCTCCCTCGCTCGACTAGGTTGGAGCAATGACCTTATCGGCGCCCACCACCGTGGTGCACGCCCGGGCCCCGGGCAAGATCAACGTCTTCCTCAAAGTTGGCGCCCTGCTCGACGATGGCTACCATGACGTCGCCTCGGCGTATCAGGCCGTCTCGCTGTCAGAAGACGTGCGAGCGTACCCCGCAGACGACTTCTCCGTCACATTCACCAACTCGAGCAGCGTCGACACCTCCGGACTGCCGCTCGACGGCTCGAACCTCGCGATCAAGGCCGCGACGCTGCTGGCCCGACGGGCCGGCTACCGCGGCGGCGTGCGCCTCGAGATCGAGAAGCACGTTCCGATCGCGGGCGGGATGGGCGGCGGGTCGGCGGATGCTGCCGCGACGCTTCTCGCCTGCGACACGCTCTGGGGAACCGACCTCGGCCGGGAGGAGCTCGTCGAGCTCGCCGGCGAGCTCGGCGCCGACGTTCCGTTCGCCTTCATCGGCGGCACCGCGATCGGCACCGGCCGCGGCGACCAGCTGAGCCCCGCGCTGGCCAAGGGGCACTTCCAGTGGGTCTTCGCCCTCGCCGACTTCGGAATGTCGACGCCAGAGGTGTACCGCGAACTCGACCGGCACCGCGACCGCCACGCGCAGGACATCTTCCCCGCCGAGGTCGCCCCCCACGTCGACGCGAACGTGCTGCAGGCGCTGCGCGCCGGCGACCCGCACATGCTCGCTGAGGTGCTGCACAACGACCTTCAGGCGCCGGCGCTGCAGATGGAGCCGAAGCTCGCGAAGGTGATCGAGCTGGGCGAGGAGAACGGCGCTCTCGCCGGCATGATCTCCGGCTCGGGCCCCACCGTCGCGTTCCTCGCCGCCGACCTCGACAACGCGCTCGAGCTGCAGATCGCGCTGAGCGCCGCGCGGCTGAACGTCGTACGGGCCACAGGGCCGGTGCACGGGGCCCGAGTCCTCAGCACGTAGCCGCGGCGAGTCTGCTCCCGCTCGTGCTCCGCGACTCAGTCGCGCTCGAAGCGAACCACGTTGGTGTCGCTGAGGTTCCACTCGTCGGTCGGACTCCACCCGACGCCGGCGAGGGTCTGGGTCGTCGACTCGCGCCGGTCCCGCTTGACGCTCGTGATGAGATAGGCCACATCTGAGCCGGCCAGCCGGTCGAGCGACTCGTCGAGCCGGTTGCGCGTCTCCCACAGCTGGCCAGTCTGGCCGGCCGGCGTGTCGATCGTGACGTCGACGCTGCCCTCGAAGGCGTCCGGGTAGGTGTACGCGATGACCCGGGATGTCGCGGTCGCGTGGTAGCGCACCGGCCCGTAGATGATCGCCGTCGTTCCCGGGCCATCCTCGGTGCGCTGCTCCGAGATGAGCGCGGCAACCTCCTTCCAGGTGGACGCCTGCTTCGCATCCGGCTGGCGCTGTTCCACGATCGACGGGATGGCGAGCAGCACGAGGCTCGCGAGGGTGAGGGCCGCGAGGGGCCTCGTCGGCACGGCGGCGATCGCGGCACCGATGACGAGGGCCACGAACGGCAGGCACATCGTGAGGTACCGCGGGGTGTAGAGCGGCGAGTACAGCTCGGTGGCGAGCAGAAGCGCCGCAGTCGGCACCACGAGCGCGGGCAGCAGCACGGCGCCCGCCGAGAAACCCCTCACCGTGCGGAGCAGCGCGATCACGCCGAACGCGATGAGGATCCATCCGGCGATCGCGAACCGCCCGTCGAACAGGAACCACTGCGTGCGCAGCACCTGCCGGGGCGTGTCGGGACCGAGGTCGAGAATCCACGACACCTGCGCGTTCTGCCCGATTACGGCGAGCGCGAACGGCAGCAGGGCGACGGCGGCGGCGGCACTCGCCACGAACCACCGGCGCGCCGTCGCCACGGCGGTTCGACGCGCGCTCGCGAGCCACCACGCCATGGAGAAGCCGTGGGCGACGATGACGAGCGCGAGGTAGATGAAGAAGTAGCACGACACCACGGTGAGCGCGGCGTAGGCGAGCCACCAGCGCCGCCGATTGCTCCGCTGAGCGTGCAGCAACACGATCGTGAGCAGCACCGCGAGCGCGGCGCTCAACGCGTACGACCGGGCCTCGGTGCCCATCCAGGTCGCGCGGGGGAGCAGGCAGAAGACCAGCCCGCCGACAACCGCGCCGCCGCCCAAGCCGAGCTGCCGGCCGAGCACCACGGTGAGGGACGCCGCGGCACCCACCGCGATCGCGCTCGGCATCCGCAACAGCACAGGGGAGTACCCGAACAGGTCGACGAGGGCGTGCATCAGCAGGTAGTAGGCGCCGTGGACGGCGTCGACGTTGCCCAGCATGCGCCACAGCTCGGGCCAGTCGCGCGTGACCGCGGTGACGGTGGCCGCCTCGTCGTACCAGAGGGACGGGATGCCGATGCCGATGAGCGAGATCGCGAGGCCGAGCAGGCCGACGAGGGCGGGCGCGAGCGCGGGATGGCTGCGGATGCGCGTCGATAGACTTGGAGACCCGCCGCGCGTGCGGCTCTGGGCAGTGAGGAGGTCAGCCATGTCGACTCTGCCTCCCCTCGTCGACCTCGGGGCCGAGCTGACGCCCGAGCAGGTCGCGCGCGGATCGCGTCACCTGATGCTGCCGGGCTTCGGGCTGTCGGGTCAACGCCGTCTGGCCGCCGCGAAGGTGCTCGTGATCGGCGCCGGCGGGCTCGGATCGCCCGTGCTGCAGTACCTTGCCGCGGCGGGGGTCGGAACGATCGGCATCGTCGATTTCGACACCGTGGACTTCTCGAATCTGCAGCGGCAGGTCATCCACCGCACCGCGAGCATCGGCGAGCTGAAGACCGCGAGCGCGGCTCGCGCGATCGCCGAGCTGAACCCGCTCGTTGCGGTGGTGGAGCACGCCGTGCGGCTCGACACCGGCAACGCCGTTCAGATCTTCTCCGGCTACGACCTCGTCGTCGACGGCAGCGACAACTTCGCCACCCGCTACCTCGCGAACGACGCGGCCGCCATCCTCGGCATGCCCTACGTGTGGGGGTCGGTCTTCCGCTTCGACGGCCAGGTCACGGTCTTCTGGGAGTCGGCCCCCGACGGCCGCTCGCTCGACTACCGCGACCTTCACCCGGTGCCTCCCGCGCCCGGCGAGGTGCTGTCGTGCGATGAGGCCGGCGTGCTCGGGGCGGTCTGCGCGAGCATCGGCTCGATGATGGCAACCGAGGCGATCAAGCTCATCACCGGAATCGGCGAACCGCTGCTCGGCCGAATCCAGGTTCTCGATGCGCTCGCCGGCGGCTGGCGCGAGGTGCGCCTCTCCCGCAGGGCCGGACGGATGCCGGTGACCGAGCTCATCGACTACGAGCTGTTCTGCGGCGTACGGCCGGTGTCGGGCGAGGCTGCGGCGAGCGTCGGTGCGCTGGGCGGCGGCGGGCACGGCGATCTGGAGATCAGCGCCGAGGAGCTCTGTGCGGGGGAGATCAGTGTCGCGGAGCTCAGCGCCGGGGGCAAGCCGAGTCTCATCGACGTACGGGAGCCGTTCGAGCACGAGCTCGTGCACATCGACGGTGCCCGGTTTGTGCCGCTCGCCCAGCTGCTCGACGACCCCGCCGCCCTCGGGGAGGGTCCGTTCGTCGTCTACTGCAAGACGGGCATCCGTTCGCAGCGGGCCGCCGAGGCTCTGCGTGCCGCCGGTGCGGATGCGGTGTCGTTGCGCGGCGGCATCCAGGCCTGGCTCGACCTCACCGACCCGGGCGGGATGCGCTACTAGCCGGGTGGTGCTGGCGCAAGTGCGCCGAGTGCGGCCGGTGTCGGGGGTGCGCTGGGTGCGCTGGGTGCGCTGGGTTCGCCGAGTGTGCGCGTTGCCGCCGAGTGTGCTTGGTGCAACGGGCACGGTCGGTGTGGAGGGGCACAGTCGGCGTGAGGCTGACGCTGTGGAGGGGCACAGTCGGCGTGAGGCTGACGCTGTGGAGGGGCACAGTCGGCGTGAGGTTGACGCTGTGGAGGGGCACAGTCGGCGTGAGGTTGCGGTGTGGGCCGCGGCGCCCGCGGGCATCCTCAGCCGCCGGCGAACGGCGGCATGACGTCGATGACGTCGCCGTCGGAGAGCTTCGTCGCGCGATCCGTCGTCGAGACGGCATTGACGAGGAAGGAGCAGCGCGAGAGCACCTGCTCGAGGGGCTGGCCGGGGGCCGCGGTCAGCTCCCGCAGGGCGTCGGCGATGGATGCCCCCGAGGGAAGTGCCAGTCGTACGTCGTCCACCCCGGTGGCGGCCCTGGCCGAGGCAAAAAAGCGCACGGTCACGTGCTGGCTGACCTGCGTGCCGGGGGAGGAGCTCATCATTCAAGGCTAATCGACCGGCGGGGCTTGCGTCCGCACCTGCTCTGTTCGACATCGGGGGAACCCTTCCGGGATGATACGAAAAAGGTTGAGGACCGCGAAAAGGCCCGCCGCGCTTTCGCGTGGCGGGCCTTCGTGCTGTGATTTTGTGAGTTACGCGGCAGCCTTGGCGGTGATCTTGGCGATACCCACGACGAGCTCGTCGGTGACGGCGTCGGTTCCGAAGGTGTCGTTCAGGAGGCCAGCGGCGTCCGGGCTGATGAGAACGGTCGTGCCCTCAAGCACGGCGTTGCCGTCGGCGTCGGTCTCGAGCGGGTTCAGCGTGGTGCCGTCGAGGTTGAAGATGTAGATGTCCTGTCCGACCTCTTCACCGTTGGCGGTGACGGTTCCGAACAGCTGCGACGTTCCCGGGTCGATGCGGAAGTCGGTGAGCTCGACGACGATGTCGCCGGCGGTCAGCGAGATACCGGATCCGTCGTGCTCAACCGAGCCCTGGACGTAGGGACGGTAGTCCTCCTCGGGGTCGTAGTAGTCCACGTTGCCGCCGGTGATCGGGAAGGCGAGGACGCCGTCGGTCAGCGTGGCGCCGCCGAGCACTCCGGGGGTGAGGCCGAGCGAGCCGAGGGCGTCAACGAAGCCCTGGTCGAGGGTGACCTGCGTGTCGACGCCGTCAAGGGCGGGGATCGAGGCGAGGGGCTCGGGGTCGGCCATGACCTCTTCTTCGGAGGTGGTGTCTTCGGCGACCGGGGCCTCGGCCTCGGTGGTGGTGCATGCTGCGAGGCTGCCGACGAGGAGTGCTGCTGCTGCGATGCCGATCGTGCTCTTGTAGAACTTACGCATGAGATGTCCTTTGTGAAAGTGTTTGCGGTTGGTGTTGACAGGAGTTCGGCCCTGATCGGGAATCGGTTTGGAATCGGCCTCTTCCGTGACCTTTCCGTTATCAAACTCAGCAAACGTCCAGACTTCCGGAGACGAAAAGCCCGGAATCCCGGGGTTTTCACGATTCGGCAGAGTTCGGACCGCAGCTCACGCGACGAACGGGAGCGTCGCCCAGAGTGAGTCGCCGATGCGGATCGCCGTGCGCGGCAGGTCGCGCGGGGCGAGATCCGCAGAGAATCGGTGCCCGTCCACGACACTCTCGAGCAGCACCCTCGACCGCCCGCCGAGTTCCTCGACGCCGCGCACGCGGCACTGCCAGATCGTGCTGGAGACAGCATCCGCCGGCCGCTCGACCGACACCAGCACCTCGGTGGGCGCCAGTACGACGCTGCGGCCCGGCGACAGGCGCACAAGGTCGAGACCGACGAGCGTCGCGACATACTCATTCGCGGGATTGCGCGAGACGTCGACGGGGGTGCCGCGCTGCACGACGACGCCATGCTCGACCACGACGATCTCGTCGGCGAGCACGATCGCGTCGACAGGGTCGTGGGTGACGACGACGGCCGAGCCGCCGAACGCCCGCAGCTGGTCGGCGAGCTCCGCCCGCACCTCGAGCCGGGTGGCGGCATCCAGTGCCGCGAGCGGCTCGTCGAGCAGCAGCAGGGCAGGCTCGAGCACGAGGGCGCGGGCGAGGGCGACGCGCTGAGCCTGGCCGCCCGACAGAGAGGCGGGCCGGATGCCGCCGAGCGCACCGATCCCGAGCCGGTCGAGCCACTCGCCGGCGCTGGCAGCGGCATTCCGTCTCGGAACGCCGCGCGCGAGCAGCCCGAAGGCGACGTTGTCGAGCGCGCTCAGGTGTGGAAAGAGCAGGTAGTCCTGGAAGACGACGCCGATGCCGCGGCCCGCGGGGGGCACGCGCCGGCCGGATGCCGCGTCGTCGAGCATCCGTCCGTCGAGCACAATTCGTCCCCCGGTCGGGCGCAGGAGGCCAGCGATCGCGCGCAGCACCGTGGTCTTACCGGCGCCGTTGGGCCCGACGAGGGCCGTGACCGTTCCGGGGGGAACGACGAGCTCGACGTCGAGCCGGAACTCGCCACGGTCGACGACCACCCGGGCGTCGAGGCCGGCGCCGCTCATGCGCTGACCCCGCTCGCCCAGCGGTCTCGCAGGCTCACGAGCACGCCGATCGACACGACGAGCAGCACGAGCGAGATGACATAGGCCGCCTCGGGATTGGTCTGCAGGGCGAGGTAGGCCGAGATGGGCATCGTCTGGGTCACGCCGGGGAAGTTGCCGGCAAAGGTGATCGTCGCCCCGAACTCGCCGAGGGCGCGGGCGAAGCACAGCACAGCACCGGCCGCGACGCCGGGCGCGATGAGCGGCAGCGTGATGCGCCGGAAGATCAGCCACGGCGAGGCGCCGAGCGTCGACGCAGCATCCTCGAACCGGCGGTCCGCGCCGCGCAACGCCCCCTCGACCGCGAGCACGAGGAACGGCATCGCGACGAAGGTCTGCGCGATGACGACCGCCGGAAGCGTGAACGGCAACTGGATGCCGAACCACGCATCGAGGTACTGCCCGAGCGCCCCGCGGCGGCCGAGCAGCAGCAGCAGGGCAATCCCGCCGACGACGGGCGGCAGCACAAGCGGCACCGTGACGATCGCGCGCAGGAGGCGACGCGGCACGACCGGCCACGCGCCGGAGCGGGCGAGCACCCAGGCGAGCGGGATGCCGAGCACGAGGCTTGCGGCGGTCGCGAGCGACGCGCTCACGAGGGAGACGCCGAGTGAGGTGCCGATCTCCGGCGCGGCGAGGATCTCCAGCAGGTCGGCCCACGGCACGCGGGAGACGAGCGCCACCAGTGGCAGGGCGAGGAACGCGACCGCGATCGCGGCGGGCGCCCACAGCACCCAGGGCACGCCGGTGGGGCGGGTATCGCGGTCCGCCGGCCTCCTCGGCGTCGCGTCGCTCCGCCAGTCGCGACCCTCGGTGCGATCCGGGTCGGTCGCCGCATCCCGCCGCCCGCCCGTCAGCAGACCCATGTCAGTCGACCGTGAATCCGGCTGAGGCGAGGATGCGCTGCGCGGAGTCACCCAACACGAACGCGGTGAAGGCGCTCGCCGCGGTGGAGTTGGGGGCTCCGGACAGCGCCACCACCGAGTACTCGGCGGGCGCCTCTGACGCCTCGGCGAAGTCGATGCCCTGCACCGCGTCGCCGGCGACGAGCACATCGGTGCGGTAGACGATGGCGGCATCCACAGCCCCGAGCTCGACCTTGGTGAGCGCCGCCCGCACGTCCTGCTCGAGCGTGTCCGGCGCCGGGGTGATGCCGGCGATGTCGAAGACGCGCGCGGATGCCGACCCGCACGGCACCTCCGGCGCGCACAGCGCGATTGTGCGGTCGCGGTCGGCGAAGTCGGCGAGCCCCGTCACATTTCCCGGATTTCCGGCTGGCACGGCAATCTGCAGTTCGGTGCGCGCGAAGACTCGCGGTCCGCTCGCAAGCCCCGCGTCGGTGATCGTCGCCATCGTCTCGGCGTTGGCCGAGGCGAACACGTCGACGGGGGCGCCGGATTCGATGCCGGCGGCGAGTGCGGAGCTGCCGCCGTGGCTGAGCGTCACCGTTGTGCCGGGGTTCTCGGCCTCGAAGGCATCCGCGACCTGCGCGAACGACTCGGTGAGTGAGGCGGCCGCGAATACGACGATGGGACCGGTGATCGCGTCGTCGGAATTGGCTGGTGCGGATGCCGCGGGTACGCAGCCGACGAGAAGGGCCGCCCCGAGCGGGACGGCGATGAGCGACGCGACGAGTCGCCGACGCGAGCGCCGCCCCGTCACGAGCAGCCCATCACGGGAGGGAGATCCCGACCGAGGTCGCTTTGACACTCGCCGCGGCAATCGTGCCGACCTCGAGGCCGAGCTCATCGAGTGCCTCGCGGCTGATCAGCGAGACGATGCGGAACGGACCGGCCTGCAGCTCGACCTGAGCCATGACGGTGTCCTTGGTGATCCGGGTGACGATTCCGGTGAGCCGGTTGCGCGTCGATGCTTTCGATGTCGGCGCAAGCGGCGACTCGGTCGCGAGTTCGCGGACGAGCACGGCGAGCTCGGCGCCGTCGACGACGAGACGCCCGTTGTCGGCCTTGGTGAGCTGCAGACGGCCGGCGTCGGCCCAGCGGCGGATGGTGTCGTCGCTCACGCCGACGAGGGCGGCGGCTTCACTTACCCGCAGGGGAGTCACGGTCATGCACCCCAGTTTATGCCGTAAATGCGGCGCTAAGTCGCGTTTGGTTCCGTTTTCGCGGCGAACGGATGCCGAAGCCAGACCAGCAGGGCGCGCCCCGACCCGGGACCGGCGCGACGGAACGACATCCAGGCGATGAGCCCGATCGCCAGCGCGATCGCCACCCGCGCGAGATCGGTCGAGGGCACCAGCAACCGGGCGGTGAGGGCGACCGGCACCGCGAGCCACTCCCACCGCCCCGTCATGGCGATGATCGGCACGAGCAGAAGCGCGTACCAGGGGTAGCGCGGCGAGACGATCAGCAGGGTCGCGCCGATCATCACGAGTTGGCCGAGCCACGGGTCATCCGGATTCGTCTTCCACCACACCAGGGCGGCCGTGACCGCGAGGAGCACGGCCGCGACCACGAGCGCGGACGCCCCGGGGAACAGGAGCGAGAGCAGCACGAACCGTTCGCCGCTCGAGTAGCCCTCCTCGGTCAGGTAGCCGGGCAGGTAGCCGAGCACGCCGATGCCGCTCGCGAGGATGTAGGGCACGTAGAGCACCGCGAAGGTCGCGAGGGAGCCCACGATGACCTTCCATGGCTGGCGGCGCAGCAGGGCGGGTGCCGCGATCACGGGGATGAGCTTGACGGCGATCGCCGCGCCCAGCGCGATGCCGCCGCCCCAGCGCCGGCCGTTCGCGACGAGCAGGGTGGCCACGAGCACGAGCAGCCCTGCGAGGATGTCGATGTGCGAGTTGGTGACGCCCTCGGTCGCCGCGAGCGGGCTCCAGCCCCAGAGCGCAGCCCAGCGCGGGTCCCTCCCGCGGGTGTGCAGCGCGCGGAGCAGGATGCCGGTGATGCCGAGGCTCATGAGCAGCCCGGCGAACTGCATTGGCCAGTACTGCGGCTCGGGTCCGGTCAGAAATCGCACGCCGGCGAAGAACAGCTCGCTCGTCGGCGGGTAGATCGTCGGCACCTTCGCCCGGTTGATCGCGGTACAGACGATCTCGTCACTGCCGGGCTCGTTGCTCGTGAGGATGCGTTCGCCGACGCACTCGGGCTCGCCGGTCTCGCCGATCACCGGCGCCGGGAACAGCCAATCGGTGCGCAGGTCGCGCAGCGCCGGGTCGGCCGGCACATAGTCGTAGGGGGAGATGCCGGCGTTCTGCACGATCCCATCCCACGCGTACCGGGCGCTGTCGGTACTGGTGTTGGGCGGCCCGGCCAGTGCCGCGCCGCCGATTGCGACCGACCCGGCGATCACGAGCACGACCGCGGCGCGCAGCGGCACCCGGCGCAGGGCGAGCACCGAGAGGGCGAACAGGGCCCAGAGCACGGCGGTGAGCAGCACGAGCGGCGACCGCCAGCTCTTCTCGTCGTAGAAGGGCAGCGCGATCACCGACACGGCCGTGGTGACCGTGCTGGCGGCGAGCAGCAGCGAGGTGAGAAGAATGCGCACGATCCCATCCTGTCCGATTCCCGCCTGTCCGATTCGCGGTCGGCTCCGAACACACGGTGTGAACACGACTCCGCATCCGCCGGAAGCCCGCCTCGCGTGGTGGAATGACGGCGTGCACCGAATGCTCAACGGCCTGCGTCGTTCCCTCGCCTCGCCCTCGCGCAACCTGCGGATGGCGACGGTGCTCGGCCGTCTGCTCGGCATCGCGTTCATCGTGACCTTCGGCACCGGGCTGTACAGCCACTTTCTGCAGGACCCGCTGCCGTGGATGGTGTTCCCCACCCGGCCGACCTTCCTCTACCAGCTGAGCCAGGGCATCCACATCACCGCCGGAATCGCGTGTGTACCGCTGATTCTCGGCAAGCTCTATGTCGTCTTCCCCGAGCTGTTCCAGACCCCGCCGGTTCGATCGATCTCGCACTTCCTCGAGCGCGCCTCGATCGCGCTGTTCGTCGCCGCGTCGCTCGTCGAGATCACGATCGGGCTGCTCAATACGTTCCAGTTCTATTCGCTGTTCCCATTCCCGTTCAAGCAGACGCACTTCGCGCTGTCGTTCGTCATCATCGGCTCGCTCGCCATCCACATCGCTGTGAAGCTCGACGTGATCGCAAAGTACTGGCGCAAGAAAGACAGCTACGACGCCGACGGCAATGTGGTCGACTTCTCGCTTCCCGAATCGCCGAAAGTACGTCTTTCGGCTGCTCCGGCCGATGCTGAGGAGCCAGAACGCGTACTCTCGGCGACCACATCCGCGACATCCGCGGGACAGCCGGCATCCGCCACCGGGGTCACCGGCCGCATCTTCGCCTGGATCGACGCGACCCCGGCACCGTCACCGACCACGAGTCGCCGCGGATTCGTCGCCACCATCGCCGTGGCGACCGCGGCCGTCGTGGCGTTCACTGCGGGGCAGTCGCTCCGCCCGCTCGACGGCGTCAACCTGTTCGCGCCGCGCAAGGCAGGCATCGGCCCGAACGCGCTGCCCGTCAACCGCACCGCGCGTGCCGCCGGAGTGCTCGAGAGCGCGGTCGCCCCCGACTGGGCGCTCACCGTGGTCAACGGCGACTCCTCGCGCAGCTTCACCCTCGCCGAGCTCGCCACGCTTCCGCAATACGACGTTGAGCTGCCCATCGCATGCGTCGAAGGCTGGAGCCAGAGCGCGTCGTGGCGCGGACCGCGGCTACGCGACCTTCTCGACACCGTCGATGCGGATGCCGGCGTAGCGATCCGGGCGACAAGCCTCGAGCCGAAGGGCGGATTCCGCCTGATGGACATGGGTCCGGAGTTCGTGCGCGACGACCTCACCCTCGTCGCGCTCGAGGTCAACGGGCAGGTGCTCGACATCGACCACGGCTACCCCGCGCGGATGATCGCCCCCGCCAGGCCCGGCGTGAGACAGACCAAGTGGCTGAGCATGATCGAGGTAATCTGATGAAAATCTGGCGGATCGCCCTCGTCGTCGTCGGCATTGCGCTCCTCGTCGTCGGCGGCCTGGTGCTGCTCGAGGATGTCGCGCCGAAGCGCTACGGCGGCATTCTGCTCTGGCTCGCCGGCGCGATCCTCATCCACGACGGGATCATCGCCGGGCTCGTGATCGGGGTGAACCTGACCCTGAGGAAGGCGGGGCGGAGAATACCGCTGGGTGTGCTCGCGATCGTCCAGGGCGCGATAGTGATCGGCGCGATCGTGTCGCTTATCGTGTTCCCGCAGATCGTGAAGCAGGGCATCGGCACGCTCAACCCGACGATCCTGCCCCTCGACTACGTGGCCAACCTCGTGCTGTTCTACGGCGTGCTCGTGGCCGTCACCGCGGTCACGATCGCGGTCTACCTGCGGGTCAGGCCGCACAGGCGGCGCCAGAGCGCGACCGCCTAGCTGCGCGCCTTCGTCGGACGCACCACCAACACCGGGCACTCGGCGTGCCGCACGCACTGCTCGCTCACCGAGCCGAGCAGGAGGCTGCGGAAGCCGCCGAGCCCGCGGGAGCCGACCACGAGCATCCGCGCCTCACCCGACAGTGCCAGGAGGATCTCGGCGGGGTGGCCGAACGCGGACCGGTAGGCGACCTCGACCGACGGATGCTTCGCCGCGGCACCCTTCGACTCCGCCTCGAGCCGCGCACACACCTTCTCGGAGACCTGGGCGAACGACGACACGATGCCGAAGTCGACGAGCGTGCCGTGGGGCGCCGTGTCGATGCTCCACGTGCGCACGACGCAGAGCGGCGCGCCGAGCTTGTCCGCCAGCTCGAACGCCTGCTCGAGCGAGCGTTGGGCGTCGACAGAGCCGTCGTGACCGACGACGATGCTGCCGCTCGCGATGGGCTCGATCTCAGTGATGTCAGGTGCGGACTTCGTCGACATGGGTGCCCCGTTCAGCGTTCGTGGGAGGCCGTCCGGTCGGACGACTTCCTCACCCGAGCCTACGAGGCGTTGGGGGATTTCGGATGCCGCTGCCGCGCGAGGCGGCAGAATGTGCGGCCGTCGAGCTGCCAGACCTGCCGCGACGCCAACCCAATGGCCGCCGCGCAGGCGATGAGAGCGTCGACGCCGATCTCGGCCCAGGGAAACGGGTCGCTCTGCCGGCCATGGGTATCGACGAGGCGTCCGGTGTAGGTGCGGTCGCGCGCGGCATCCGGATGCGTCTCCACCACGATCTCCCCGTCGGCGGCGATCAGCTCGTCGCAGCGGGCGAGCATGGCGGTGACGTCGCCGCCGATGCCGATGTTGCCGTCGACGAGCAGGGTGGTCTGCCACTTGCCCTCGAGGGGCAGCGCTTCGAAGACCGAACCGAGCAACACGCTGAGGCCGGACTCGGTCGCGACCTCGATCGCGGTGGGGGAGACGTCGATGCCGAGGGCCTCGATGCCGAGGTCCATCGCCGCGCGCACCATCCGGCCGGGGCCGCAGCCGATGTCGAGTACGGGGCCGGTCACGCTGCGCAGCAGGCTCAGGTCGGCGACATCCGCGTCGGCGTGCCAGCGCGACACATCCATCGGTGCGGCGCCGCGGCGCTCGCTGCCGCCGATTTGGCGGTCGTCGGTCGCGCCGTCGTCGGTCTCGTGCAGGTAGAGCACGTTGGAGTGGGAGCGGCGGAGGGCCGCGGCGTAGGGTTCCGTGCCTCCGGCCCCGAACGTCGCGCCCTCGCTGAGGTCGTAGGTCTCGGTCTCGGTCTCGGTCTCAGTGTTGCGGGCGCTGGTCACGAGTGGGCCGTCTCGGCTGCTGCTGGGCGCCCGTCGAGTGGGAGGTGGCCGGCGAGAACCGTCGCGAACCGGGTGAGCGGGGCGGTGCGCGCGACCGCGATCGCGTCGTCGATCGTGTCGACGTCGGTGAGTTCGGGGAGGTGGCGAACTGTGAGTCCGGCATCCCGCAGGCGTTCGAGCTGGATGCTGCCGGTGTCGTCGCGCGACATCGGAACGCCCCGCACGAGGTCGCCGTCAGGATTCGCGAGGGCGAGCGCCCAGAATCCGCCATCGTTCGCGGGGCCGAACCAGGCGTCGACGCCGGGCGGCCATGGTTCGAACATGGGGGCGATCATCTCGGCCGTGACCTGGGGGGTGTCCATGCCGATGAGTACCGTCGGGCCCTCGCACTCGTCGAACATCGCGCCGAGGCGCAGGTCGAGATCGCCGGCCACTTGGTTCATCACGTCGTACCCCTCGGATCCGGGCGGCACTTCGACGCCATCGAACAGCAGAACGCGTCGCGTCGCGGGCACGGCTGCGATCGCGGCAAGCGTGTCTGCGATCGCGGCGGCGGCGAGCTCGGCGGCGGCCTCGAGGCTCAGCGGCGGATGCAGCCGGGTCTTGACCTTGCCGGGCAAGGCCTCCTTGGCGATGAGAACGATGGAGGTCACCGCTGTCGTTCGGAGCCGCGCACCGAATGGCTTGGTCGGCGGCGCTCCGCGGCGAGCAGCCGCGACATGTCCTTGATCGCCGTGAACGTGCCGCGCACGGTGCCGGTGACCTTCGACCTGCCGACGCGCGGCGAGTAGGGGGTGTCGACCTCGCGGATGCGCCATCCGGTCGCCGACGCGCGCAGCACCATCTCGAGCGGGTAGCCGCTACGCCGGTCGGCCAGCTCGAGGGCGAGGAGGGCGGGGCGGCCGGCAGCACGCATCGGTCCGAGGTCGTGCAGGTCGACGCCCGTGGCGTCGCGCATCATCTGTGCGAGGGCCCAGTTCGCGACGCGCGCGTGCGCCGGCCACGCGGATCTCGTCGTCGGACGCCGACGCCCGAGCGCGAGCTCGACCGCACCCGCGGCAACGGGATCGACGACGAGGGGGAGGTCGGCGGGATCCATCGAGGCATCCGCATCGCAGAAGGCCACGATCGGGGCGGTCGCGGCGAGCAGGCCGGCGTGGGCGGCGGACCCGAAGCCCCGGCGGGGTTCGTGGACGACGGTCGCGCCGAGCTCGCGGGCGACCTCGGCGGAGCGGTCGGTCGAACCGTTGTCGACGACGATCGCGCGGTAGCCCTCGGGCAGCCGCGAGAGCAGCCAGGGCAGGGCGCCCTCCTCATTGAGGCAGGGGAAGACGACGTCGACGCGGGATTCTGGCACCTATCGACCCTATGGGGTCGGGGCTGAGTGCCGGCATCGGCGCACGCGCCGCGAGTGCTGCGTGCGCCGCGAGGCTCCCGTGCGCCGCGAGTGCCTACTCACGTCGAGGGTGCCTGCTCGCGCCGAAGGTGACTGCAGGTAGGAGCACTCTGGGCGCCAACGGGCACAGTGGACGGCGGACGACTCGTCGCGGTGGCATTCGGGGGGAAACTCAGGCAATCCTCCTAGTCTGATCGGGTGACTGCGCCCTCCGCCCCTGACCCGCGCATCGGGGATCGTACGCTCGCAGCATCCGGCACCGCGGGGATGACCGAGCGCGAACGCACGCTCTGGGCCGCGCTCGTCGGCGCGGTCACCGCGACCACGACGCTCGCGACGGCGGAGGTCGTGTCGCTGTTCCTCGGCGGGATCGGCAATCCGATCCTCGCCGTCGGCTCGGCAATCGTCGATCTCGTGCCGCCCGGTTTCAAGACCCTCGTCATCGAGCTGTTCGACACCGCCGACAAGCTCGTCCTGTTCATCTCCCTCGGACTCGTCGTGCTCGTGTTCGCCGTCGCGGCCGGACTACTGCAGTCGAGGAAGGGACGCTGGGGCGAGGCAGTGATCGGCCTCGTCGCCGTCATCGCGATCGCCGCGGCCGTCACGCGGTCGGGGGCGACCCCGGTGCACGCCATCCCCACGCTCGCGGGCGCTGCCCTCGGCATCCTGACGCTGCGGGCCCTCATCGGAAGACTCGAGTTGTGGCGCGGCGCGCGACAGGCGGCCGCGCAGCCATTCGCGTCAGGCCCATCCGACGCTCTCGCGCCCTTCCCGTCGTCGGTGCGCCCCGGCGTCGAGCGCCGCCGCTTCCTTCGGCTCACGATCACGATCGGAGCCGTGAGCGCCCTGGTCGGCGCGGGTGCGCGGATCGCGACCGCGGCCGCCACCGCCGTCGGCGACTTGCGCGCCGCCATCCGCCTGCCCCGGGCCGCGACCCCGGCACCCGCGATCCCCGCCGACGCGACGCTGGATGTCGAGGGCATCAGCCCGTTCGTGACTTCGAACACCGCGTTCTATCGCATCGACACGGCGCTGCAGGTTCCGTCGGTCGACCCCCGCGACTGGACGCTGCGGATCACGGGCATGGTCGAGCAGGACGTGACGATCGACTTCGAGGAGCTGCTCGCGCTGCCGATGCAGGAGAGCCTGATCACCCTCGCGTGTGTCTCGAACGAGGTCGGCGGCGGCCTCATCGGCAATGCACTGTGGCTCGGGCATCCGATTCGCGACCTGATCGCCCGCGCCCGCCCGATGCCCGGAGCGGACATGGTGCTCTCGACGAGCATCGACGGGTTCACCGCCTCGACTCCGCTCGAGGTGCTGCTCGATCCGAACACGGATGCCCTGCTCGCGGTGGGCATGAACGGGCAGCCCCTGCCGCTGCAGCACGGGTTCCCGGCACGGATGGTCGTTCCCGGACTCTACGGCTATGTCTCGGCGACGAAATGGGTGGTCTCGCTCGAGGTCACGCGGTTCGCCGACCGCGTCGCCTACTGGACGCCGCGCGGTTGGTCGGAGCGAGGTCCCATCAAGCTGTCCTCGCGCATCGACACTCCGACCGCGCGGTCGAATGTGCCCGCCGGCACGGTCGCCGTGGCGGGCGTGGCGTGGGCGCAGCACACCGGCGTCGACCGCGTCGAGGTACGCATCGACGGCGGCGAGTGGCGCGAGGCGCGGCTGGCCCGCGCGGTGACCGCCGACACCTGGCTGCAGTGGTCGTACGAGTGGGATGCCGGTGCGGGCGACCACCAGATCGAGGTGCGGGCGACCGACAGCGACGGCCTCGTGCAGACGGCGGAGGAGGCGCCCGTCGCACCGAACGGCGCGACCGGGCTGCACAGCGTGACGGTCAGCGTCAGCTGAGCCAGCGACTGCCGCGCCTCGCAACTACTCCTCCACAGGCCCTCCCGGAGAGCGTTATCCACAGGTATTACCCCAGATCAGCGGCTGGTTTCAGGTTGGCAGCAATGTCAGTGGTGCCTGTCACTATGTGGGTATGTCCAAAGCAACCGATCCCCTCACCGCAAGCGCCGACGCATTCGCGTCGGCGTGGGCCGGCGCGCTGACCGGGTTCGGTGATTACGTGGGCGAGCACGCCGCACCTGGCGCATCGTTCGGACGTGCCAGCGCGATCGCAGTTGCCCCCGCTCAGCTCGATGTGGAGACCATGTCCGATGCGGGACTGCTCCGGGCGATCAGGTCCGGCTACGACCTGAAACGCCAGGTCGACGCGCTCCTGGTCCGTACGGCAGGGGAGCTCAGCGTCCGGTCCCGCCCCTCGCTCGGGCAGGGCGGGCTGGCGAAGTCGTCGGGGCATACCTCCCCCGCGGCGCTGATCACCGAACTCGGGCGGATCACGCTCGCCGAGGCGGGGAAGACTGTCCGGCTCGGCGAAGCCACCACCGCACCCGTCTCGCTGCTCGGCGAACGCTTGCCCGCCCTGTTCCCTCTCGTCGCCGACGCGGTCAACACCGGCGTGGTGCAAGTGGATGCGGCGCAGGCGATCATCACCAACCTCACCCAAGCCGCCCCGCGCGCACTACCCGAGCACCTCGTGGCGGCGGAGGCGGAGCTGGTGTCCTTCGCGGCATCCCATCCCGCCGACACCGTGCGGAAACTGTCGATCGCCTGGCGTGACGCTCTGGATACCGACGGGGTCGCACCGCGGGAGGAAGCGCTGATCGCGCTGAGGTCGCTGCGCTGGTCCAAGCAGGGCAACGGTCTCGAGCGGTGCACCATCGATCTGGACCCGCTCGGTGCGGGGTACGTGCGCACGATGATCGACGCGATGGTCGGTGACGCCCTGCGCAAGGTGCGGTTCGAGGCCGAGCCGGCCGCGAATGGTGCGACAGGCAGCGGCACCGCCGGTTACGACGACGGCGAGGACTTGGGCCGCGACAGCTGCTCGGCCGATCATGTTGAGCTTGCCGACCCGCGCACCATCCCCCGGATCGCGGCCGACGCCCTGATCGATGTGGCGCGGCACATGATGGGCTGCACCACCACACCTGGTACCCTCCCGCACACCACCCTCGTCATCCGGATGACGTTGGAGCAGCTTCAGTCCGGACTCGGAGTCGCGCGGCTGGACGGGGTCGAGGAACCCATCACCGCTGGTGCCGCACGGATCCTCGCCGCGGACGCGGAAATGATCCCCGCGGTCCTCGGCGGCAACAGCCAGGTCCTCGACCTGGGTGTCGGGCGGAGGCTGTTCTCCAAGGCCCAGCGGATCGCGTTCGCCGACCGCGACGGCGGCTGCGCCATCACCGACTGCGGAAGGCCACCCTCCTACACGGAGGCGCACCATATTCGGTGGTGGTCAAACGGCGGGCCAACGAACCTGAACAACGGGATACTTCTCTGCACCGGCCACCACCATGTGATCCACAACGGCTGGACAGTGCAGGTCATCGACAACGTGCCCTGGTTCATCCCACCCGCACGGATCGACCCGACCCGCACACCGAGACGCGGCGGAAAGCTGCCCACACCAGTGCTTCCATGACCGGGGCGACCCGGGCCGGGTTTCGACACGGTCGCCACGCGACCTGCTCAACCAGCAGCGACCGAGCCGAGCGAGCAGGCCGGGCACGGCCGTGTAGAAACACGGTCGTGTCGAAACCGCCCACGACGACGACGCGAGCCGACCTGCACGGCCTGGCCCCACCCGCTCATCCCGGCCGGGGCTAAACACGCTGCGCGACCGGCTCAACCGGCGTCGACGACCGCGGCCCGCAGCGGAGCAGTCGCGAACTCGCGCATTCCCTCCTCGAAGCTGACCGACGGAGCCCAGCCGAGCTCCGACACGAGCCGCTGCGACGATGCGGTGATGTGCCGCACATCGCCGAGACGGTACTCCCCGGTCACGATCGGCTCCGGCCCGCCCGCGTGCTGCGCGAGTTGCTGCGCCATCTCGCCGATCGTGTGCACGACACCGCTTCCGACATTGAACGGCCGGAACGTGCCGGGGTCGGCGCTGGACGTCCAGTCGAGTGCGGCCAGGTTGGCGGATGCGACGTCGCGCACGTGCACGAAGTCCCGCCGCTGTGCGCCGTCCTCGAATACACGCGGTGCCTCGCCCCGCTCGAGCGCCGACCGGAACAGCGACGCGACACCCGCGTACGGAGTGTTCTGCGGCATCCCCGGCCCGTAGACGTTGTGGTACCTCAGCGCCACGGCGACCCCGCCGGTGCTGCGCGCCCACGAGGTCGCGAGGTGCTCCTGCGCGAGCTTCGACGCGGCGTAGACGTTGCGCGGGTCGAGGGGCGCGTCTTCGGCGATGAGTTCGGGGGAGAGCAGGTCCCCGTTCTCGTCCCGCGGGTCGAAGCGGCCCGCCTCAAGATCGTCGACGCGGCGTGCCGCTGGACGGGTGATGCCCGCGGGCCCGCGGTAGCTTCCCTCGCCGTAGACAACCATCGAGCTGGCGACGACGAGACTGCGGATGCCGGCCGCCGCCATCCCTGCCAGCAGCACCGCGGTGCCGAGGTCATTCGAGCCGACGTAGTCGGGGGCATCCGAGAAGTCCACGCCCAGGCCGACCTTGGCGGCCTGGTGGCAGACGACCTCGACGCCGTTGAGCGCGCGGGCCACCGCGTCGGCATCGCGCACGTCGCCGCGCACGAACTCCACCCGCGGATCGACGACGGGGCCAGGCCCGTGCACGTCGGCGCGCAGCGAGTCGAGCACCCGCACCGTGTGCCCGGCGGTGATCGCGGCGTCGACGATGGCCGCGCCGATGAACCCGGCACCGCCGGTGATCAGCATGGTCATGATGCGGCCCCGGCCGCCGTGACCGGCGCCACGGTGTCGCCGTCGGCGACCACATCCCGCGACAGCACCGCCGCGACCTCGGCAGGCGCGATGAGCGCGCGCGGCGAATAGTCGGCGGGGAGAGCCCGGATGATCGTCTCGATCGCCGCGATGATGCGCGGCTGGGCGGCCGCGAGGCGGGCGAAGACGAGTTCGGCGCTGAGTTCCTCGGCGGGCTCGTCGGATGCCGGGTGCCCGGCATCCGCTCCGCCGCCAGTCCCAGCATCCGCGCCGCCACCGGCGGCCCCACCGACCCGAGCCGCCGGCGCCAGCCCCGCGTCACTGTCGGTCACGAATGAGAGGTTGACCGTGCCGATGTTGAGCTCGGCGGCCAGCGGAACCTCGGGGTACAGCGTCATGTTTACGGTGTGGGCCCCGGCCGCGCGGAACCAGAGCGACTCCGCCCTGGTCGAGAAGCGCGGGCCCTGGATCACCACGACGGTGCCGCTCGGGGCGACGCTCTCGCCTGCGGCATCGAGGGCGGCGGCGGCGACCGCGTGCAGGGTCGGACAGAACGGGTCCGCGGCGGCGAGGTGCTGCACCGACCCGCGGTCGTAGAAGGTGTCGGCGCGCCCGTAGGTGCGGTCGATGAACTGGTCGGTGAGCACGAGGGTGCCCGGCGGGAAGTCCGGGTGCACCCCGCCGACGGCGGCGCTCGAGAGGATCGCGGTGACCCCGAGCGAGGCGAGCGCCCAGATGTTGGCGCGGTAGTTGATCAGGTGCGGGGCGACCGAGTGGTCGGTGCCGTGCCGGGTGAGGAATGCCACGGTTCGTCCGCCGAGCTCGCCGATCGTGACCTCCGCGGGTCCGTAGGGCGTCTCCACGCGCTGCACCGTCGAGGTCGCGGGGTCGAACAGGCGGTACAGGCCGGAGCCGCCGATGACGGCGACGGAGGCGGTGATCGGTTTCATGCCTCTCAGTCTTCCAGTCCCGCGTGGGGATTTCCTGCCGGGTGGGTGATGATGGACGGATGCGTACCGTGGCCGAACATCAGGAGGCGGTTCGCGCGCTTCTCGCCCCGCTCGCGCACCGCGGCGCCGTCGATGTCGTGGTCGTGGATGCAGCCGGCCTCGCCCGGTCCCGCGACGTCGACCGGGTGCTCGCCGCTGACGTGGCCTCGCCGATCGATCATCCGCCGTTCGACAACTCCCAGATGGACGGCTACGCGGTCCGCTCCGTCGAGGCCGTCCCCGGGCGGATGTTCGCCGTCGCCGCGCGAATCGCGGCCGGCGACCCCGTCCGCACACTTGCGCCCGGTACTGTCGCGCCGATCATGACGGGTGCGGCCGTGCCCATCGGGGCGGATGCGATCGTGCCGATCGAAGCGTCGATTCCCGACTCGTTCCCGCCCGAGGAGGGCGAGCACACGGTGCAGTTCTCCGCCCCCGCGATCCCCGGCGCGTTCGTGCGCCCCCGCGGCAGCGACCTCGAGAGCGGGCGGATGCTGCTGCGGGCCGGCACGCGGCTCGGAACCGCCCAGTGGGGCGTGCTCGCAGCATCCGGGATCCGGGAGGTGCGCGTGCGCCGCCGCCTCAACGTGCTCGTCCTCTCGACCGGCGACGAACTGCGCGGGGCCGGCGTCGAGCTCGAATCCGGCCAGATCTACGACGCGAACAGCGCCACGATGGCGATCGGCGTGACCGAGTGCGGGGCCGCGGTCGCCGACGTGCGCACCGTGACCGACGACGCGGCGGCGCTGAGCGCCTACCTCGCGGCGCACGGCCGGTCCGCCGACCTGATCCTCACGACCGGCGGCGTCAGCAAAGGCGCCTACGAGGTCGTGCGAGATGTCTTCGAGCCGGCCGGGGTGAGCTTCAGCTCCGTCGCGATGCAGCCGGGCGGACCGCAGGGACTCGGGCTCGCGACCCTCACCGACGACGCCGGCGTTCCGTTCGAGCGGCCCGTCGTCGCGTTCCCCGGCAACCCGGTGAGCGCGCTCGTGTCGTTCGAGATGTTCCTGCGGCCGGTGCTGCGGGAGCTCTACGGTCTCGCGCCGAAGCGTGCGTCGTCGCTCGCCTACCTCGCCGGGCCGCTCGTCTCGCCCGGGGGTAAACACCAGGTGCGGCGAGGCCGCTTCGACGCCGCCGGCGCCATCGAGCTGGTCGGCGGGCCCAGCTCGCACCTGCTGCACGGCTACGCGACATCCACTCTTCTTGTTCATATTCCGCTCGGGGTATCCCACCTCGACGCGGGAGCCCCCGTCGAAACCTGGAGCATCGATTGACCGACCCCGAGCTGACCCACCTGCGCGCCGACGGCTCCGCCCACATGGTCGATGTCGGCGGCAAGTCCGAGACCCAGCGCCGCGCCGTCGCCCACGCTGTGCTCGTGACCCGCGCCGACGTCGTCGCGGCGGTGCTCACCGGCGACCTGCCCAAGGGCGAGGCGATCGGTACCGCCCGTATCGCCGGAATCATGGCCGCCAAGCAGACCGCGTCGCTCATCCCGCTGTGCCACCCGCTGCCTCTCACCAAGATCACCGTCGACATCGTCGGGTCGCTCGACCGGCTCACCGTGACCGCGACCGTGGCGACGCGAGCTGTGACCGGGGTCGAGATGGAGGCGCTCACGGCAGCATCCGTCGCCGCCCTCACGCTCTACGACATGATCAAGGCCGTCGACAAGACCGCGGTGATCACCGACATCCGCGTGCTCGAGAAGCAGGGCGGCAAGTCGGGCGACTGGCGGGCCGACGCGTGACGCGCCGTGCCAGCGTCGTCGCCGCGTCGACGCGTGCCGCTATGGGAATCTACGAGGACCGCACCGGCCCCGTCATCCGCGACTGGCTGATCGCGCGAGGATTCGAGGTCGACGGCCCCGTCATCGTGCCCGATGGGCCGGAGGTCGCCGTCGCGTTGCGCGCCGCGATCGACTCCGGGGTCGACGTACTCGTCACGACGGGCGGCACCGGCATCTCGCCCCGGGATGGGACCCCCGAGGCGACGGCACCGCTGCTGACGGTGACCCTGCCGGGCTTCCACGAGGAGCTGCGCCGGCGCGGGTCGGCGAGCACCCCCTTCGCGCTCATGAGCCGCGGCCTGGCGGGCATCGCCGGCACCACCTTCGTCGTGAACCTGCCCGGGTCGACCGGGGGAGTGCGCGACGGGCTGGAACTGCTCGGCGAAGTCGTCGATCATGTACTCGACCAACTCGCGGGAGGACACCACGATGACTGATTCTCTGGATGCCGGGCGGGTTGCCTCCGCCGGGCGGGCAGATTCAGGTGGGCGGGTGGACTCCGCTGGCCGGGTGGACGCCGGTGGCCGGGTGGACTCCGGTGGGGTCGGCCGCGTCGCTTTCGCGCGAATCAGCGACGAGCCGATCACCGTCGAGGAGTGCGACCTTGCCGTCGCGACTGCGACCGCGGGTGGGGTTGTCGCCTTCGCCGGAGTCGTGCGCAACCACGACGAGGGACGCGGCGTGCTCACGCTCGACTACACCGCGCATCCGTCCGCCGGCGACGTGATCGCCTCGGTCGCGGATGCCGTTGCCGCCGAGTTCCCGGGCGTGAACCTCGCGGTCGTGCACCGGATCGGCGCCCTGCAGATCGGCGACATCGCCATCGCCTGCGCCGCAGCATCCGCCCACAGGGCCGAGGCCTTCGCGGCCTGCGCCCGACTCGTCGACGCGGTGAAGGAGTCCGTGCCGATCTGGAAGGAACAGGCGTTCACCGATGGCACCACCGAGTGGGTGGCCTCGCTCGGTTGAGGGTTACGACGGTGGTAGCGCCGCGATGGCGCCGAGTGTGCCCTGCGGCGCCGAGTGTGCCCCGCGGCGCCGAGTGTGCCCCGCGGCGCCGAGTGTGCCCGGTTAAACGGGCTCCCTCGGCGGCAGCAGGCACTCTCGGTGAATTTGGGCGGTCGCGATCGAGCATGGGGCGGGGCGGCCGCCGCGGTCGCGGCGCAAGCTGAGTGGTCGCCGTGAGACCCGGAATCGCAGGAATTCGCGGAATGGCACCACCCCAGTCATTGTTGAGGATGAACAGCGGAGGGTCCAATCTCTTGTTCGATACGGACTAACGGCCCGCCCCGAATAAAGGAGGTGGCGCATGGCCAGAATTTGGGAAGAGGTCGAGGCCGACTCCGGCGAGGTGTCACGGTACCGCCGACACGGCAACGGTCGCGGGTTCGTGGCCCCCGGAGCACAGGTGCACGAGGCCGCGTTTCTCGACGAGCGCAGCTACGTCGAGAAGGGTGCAAAGGTTGGCGCCCGCGCGTTCATCGGCGCGGGGAGCTGGATCGAGAGCGGCGCGACCGTCGGCGTCGGCGCCTTCATCGGGGCAAATGTGAGGGTCGGAGTGGATGCCCGGATCGGCGCCGGCACCCGGCTCGGCAGCCACTCGCGGATCGGCTCCGACGTGACGATCGCCCCGGGGATGCGCGTGCCGAGCGACGCGCGCATTGCCAGCGGCTCGGTCGTCAGGCATCCGCGCGAGCATCCCACGGCCGCGTAAGCGTCAGGCTCGGTGGGCGCCGCGGATGCCGTGCTGCGGCCCCTCGGCATCCGCCCCGTCCCCGCGCCGCGTAGTCTCGTACGGTGGCACATCTTCTCGGGGCGGAATCCCTGCATCTCGAATATCCAACCAGGGTCGTCTTCGACAAGGTCACGATCGGCCTCAACGAGGGTGATCGGATCGGCGTGGTCGGTCGCAATGGCGACGGCAAGTCGACCCTGCTGAACCTCCTCGCGAGCCGAATCGAGCCCGACTCCGGCCGCGTCACCGTGCGTCGCGGCGTCACACTCGGCATGCTCGACCAGTCCGACGTGCTGCCGGACGACCTCGTCGTGTCCGAGGCGATCGTCGGGCACCTCGACGAGCACGAGTGGGCCGGCGACGCGAAGGTTCGCGACGTCATCGACGGGCTGCTCTCCGACCTGCCCTGGTCGGCGAAGATGGGCGAGCTCTCCGGCGGTCAGCGCCGCCGGGTCGGACTCGCCAAGCTGCTCATCGGCGACTGGGACGTCATTTTTCTCGACGAGCCCACCAACCACCTCGACGTCGAGGGCATCGCCTGGCTCGCCCAGCATCTCAAGAAGCGCTGGCCCGCCAGCTCGGGCGGCCTCATCGTCGTCACTCACGACCGGTGGTTCCTCGACGAGGTCTGCACCGACACGTGGGAGGTGCACGACCGCATCATCGAACCCTTCGAGGGCGGCTACGCGGCCTACATCCTGCAGCGCGTCGAGCGCGACATGATGGCCGCGACCATGGAGTCGAAGCGCCAGAACCTCGCCCGCAAGGAGCTCGCCTGGCTGCGCCGCGGCGCGCCGGCTCGCACCACGAAGCCCAAGTTCCGCATCGACGCCGCGAACGAGCTCATCGCGAACGAGCCGCCGCCGCGCAACACCGTGGCGCTCAGCCAGCTCGCCACCGCGCGCCTCGGCAAGGACGTCGTCGACCTGCTCGACGTGGGCGTCTCCTATCCGGCGACCGACCCGCACCAGCCCCCTCGCGAGGTGCTGCACGACATCGAGTGGCGCATCGCGCCGGGCGAGCGCACCGGCATCCTCGGCGTCAACGGCGCCGGCAAGAGCACGCTGCTCTCGCTCATCGCGGGAACCCAGCAGCCCACCGTCGGACGCGTCAAGCGCGGCAAGACCGTGAAGGTCGCGATCCTCAGCCAGCAGCTCGACGAGCTCGCCGACATTCTCGACACCCGCGTCATGGACGTCATCGCGAACCAGAAGAGCTCCTACGTCTCCGGCGGCAAGGAGCTCACCCCCGGGCAGCTCCTCGAGCGCATGGGGTTCATGAGCGAGCAGCTCTCCACCCCCGTGAAGGACCTCAGCGGAGGCCAGCGTCGCCGCCTGCAGCTGCTGCTCATCCTGCTCGGCGAACCCAACGTGCTCATCCTCGACGAGCCCACCAACGACCTCGACACCGACATCCTCGCCGCAATCGAGGACCTCCTCGACTCCTGGCCCGGCACGCTGATCGTCGTGAGCCACGACCGGTACCTGCTCGAGCGCGTCACCGACAACCAGTACGCGATCCTCAAGGGACGCATGCGCCACCTGCCCGGCGGCGTGGACGAGTACCTCGCGCTGCGCGCGGTCGAGCGGGGAGGCGGGGCCGCGAAGGCCACCTCCAAGGCCGTGACGACCAAGTCGTCCGGCAAGCCCGCGCTGGGCGGGGCGGAACTGCGCAACGCGCAGAAGGAGTTCGCGGCGGCCGGCCGAAAGCTTGAGAAGTACGCCCACCAGGTGACCGCGCTGCACAACACGTTCGCGGCGCACGACCAGGGCGACTACGACGGGCTCGGCAAGCTCCAGGCGGAGCTGGCGGCGGTCGAGAACGCCCAGGCGGAGCTCGAGTTCCGCTGGCTCGAGCTCACGGAGCTGCTCGGCGACTGAATCGGGTTGCCGCGGTCGGATGCTGGTCCGCCCGTGATTGTGCTCGTTTGTGACGTCGGTGCCCGCTCGAGCGGGCGCCGACGTCACAAACGAGCGTAATCGTGCCGAGGGGAGGCCGAAAGCGACCCGATGCGCACGGTGAGCGCGGCGTCTCAGTCGAAGTCGAGGCTGAGCTTGCGCAGCAGGCCAGCGAGGCGCTCCTGCTCGGTCGGCGACAGGTTGTCGAGCACTTCGGCCTCGGATGTCAGCAGTGTGCTGATCGCGGCATCCACCCGGGCCAGGCCCTCGACGGTCAGCACAACGAGGATCCCGCGGCCGTCGTGCGGGTCGGTGCGTCGCTCGACGACCTCGCGGTCGACGAGCCGGTCGATGCGGTTGGTCATGGTGCCGCTCGACACGAGTGTCTGCAGCAGCAGCGCCTTCGGGCTCAGCTGGTACGGCTCGCCCGCCCGGCGCAGCGCCGACAGCACGTCGAACTCCCAGGAGTCGAGTCCGGATGCCTCGAAGGCGGCGCGACGGGCCCGGTCGAGGTGCTTGGCGAGCCGGCCGACCCGGCTGAGCACCTGCATCGGGGCGAAGTCGAGGTCGGGACGCTCGCGCGACCACGCGCCGACAATACGGTCGACTTCATCGCTTCCGGGCATCCGACCATTATGCGTCCCGCTCGGGCGGTCCAGCGACGATCCCGGCGGAGAGACCGCACCGGGGAGCCGACGGCCGATCGATCTGGCAGACTTGACGCGCGCCCGCTGGCGCGATCCGCCTTAGTGTAACGGCAGCACGACAGCCTTTGGAGCTGTTCGGTCCAGGTTCGAATCCTGGAGGCGGAGCCCCTGACGTTCGATCGAATCCCTCCGGAAAGAGCCGCAGCCATGACCTCAGAGAATCTCGCCGTCGTCATCCTCGCCGCAGGCCAGGGCACGCGGATGAAGTCGACCACGCCGAAGGTTCTGCATGACCTCGCCGGGATGCCGCTCGTCGGCCACGTTCTCGCGACGGCCGACCGCCTCGGCGCCGCGCACATCGTTGCCGTCGTCCGCCACGAGCGCGACACGGTCGCCGCGGCGATCATCGCGCAGTGGCCCCACGTGATCATCGCGGACCAGGACGACCTGCCCGGCACGGGCCGCGCCGTCGAAGTCGCGCTCGGCCACCTTCCGGAGGACTTCACGGGCCAGGTCGTCGTGCTGAGCGCCGACGTTCCGCTGCTCGACGCCGACACCCTGCACGCGCTCGTCGCCGCGCACCGGGTTGCGGGCAACAGCCTCACCCTGCTCAGCGCCATCCTCGACGACCCGACCGGCAGCGGCCGGATCCTTCGCGACGCCGGCGGCACCTTCACCGCGATTGTTGAGCAGAAGGACGGCTCGCTGGCCGAGCTCGACGTTCGCGAGGTCAACGCCGGCGTGTACGTCTTCGACGTGCCGGCGCTGCGGAAGGTGCTCGCGAGCATCGGCACCGACAATGCGCAGCAGGAGAAGTACCTCACGGATGCCGCGTCCGGCATCCAGCGCGCCGGCGGACGGATCGCCGCGGTTCCCGTGACCGACCACTGGCTCGTCGCCGGGATCAACGACCGGGTGCAGTTGGCCAACGCCGCCCTCGAGCTCAATGCCCGCATTGTGCGCGGCTGGCAGCTCGCGGGAGTCACCGTGATCGACCCCGCCTCGACCTGGATCGACGTCACGGCGACGCTCGCGGAGGACGTCGAGCTGCTGCCGGGCACGCAGATCAAGGGCGCGACCCAGATCGACCGCGGCGCGAAAATCGGGCCCGACACCACTCTCCTCGACTGTGAGGTGGGGGAGGGGGCAACGGTGAAGCGCACCGACGCGACGCTCGCGGTGATCGGTGCCGGCGCATCCGTCGGTCCGTTCGCATACCTCCGCCCCGGCACGATCCTCGGCGCCGACGGAAAGATCGGCACCTTCGTCGAAACGAAGAACTCCACGATCGGCGCCTCGAGCAAGGTGCCGCACCTGAGCTACATCGGCGACACGACCGTCGGAGTCGGATCGAATGTCGGCGCGGGAACAATCACCGCCAACTACGACGGCGTCAACAAGCACCAGACCATCGTGGGGTCGCAGGTGCGCACCGGGTCGCACAACGTGTTCGTCGCGCCCGTTAGAATCGGTGACGGAGCCTACACGGGCGCTGGCACGGTCGTCCGAAAGGACGTTCCCGCCGGGGCGCTCGCGATCACCGTGGCTCCGCAGAGGAACATGACCGGTTGGGTCGGGACGAATCGTCCGGGCACTGCTGCTGCGGATGCCGCGGCGGCGGCCGGTGAGAGCATCTCCGAATAGGTCACCACAGTCGGCTTGCCGGCAGAGAGCGGGAATTTCTTGTCCGACATCACCATCAACGGACAGAAACGGCTCGTTCTGGTTTCCGGTCGCGCCTACCCGCAGCTCGCGGAGGACATCGCCTCGAACCTCGGTTCCGCCCTCGTCCACACGGATGCCCGCACCTTCGCCAACGGCGAGATCTACGCCAGATACGACGAGAGCGTGCGCGGCTGCGACGCCTTCGTGATCCAGTCGCACTCGTCTCCCATCAACGAGTGGCTCATGGAGCAGCTCATCATGGTCGACGCGCTCAAGCGGGCTTCCGCCAAGCGCATCACGGTCGTCGCACCGTTCTACCCCTACGCCCGCCAGGACAAGAAGGGCCGCGGCCGCGAGCCGATCAGTGCCCGACTCATCGCGGACCTGTTCAAGGCCGCCGGTGCCGACCGCATCATGAGCGTCGACCTGCACGCCGCCCAGATCCAGGGCTTCTTCGACGGCCCCGTCGACCACCTCTTCGCCATGCCGGTGCTGCTCGAGCACTTCAAGCCCATGCTCGACCCGACCAGCCTCACGGTTGTCTCGCCCGACATGGGACGGGTGCGCGTCGCCGACATCTGGAGCGACAAGCTCGGCGCCCCCCTCGCGATCATCCACAAGCGCCGCGACCCGCGCGTGCACAACCAGGTCGAGGTACGCGAGATCGTCGGCGAGGTGGCGGGACGCACCTGCCTCATCGTCGACGACATGATCGACACCGGCCGCACGATCGCCAAGGCCGCTGAGGCGCTCAAGGCGCATGGCGCGACACGTGTGATCGTCGCCGCGACCCACGCCGTGTTCTCGCCGCCCGCGATCGACATGCTGCAGAGCGAGTTCATCGACTCGGTCGTCGTGACCGACACCCTGCCGATCCCCGAGGAGAAGCGGTTCCCGACCCTCACCGTGCTACCGATCGCCCCGCTCATCGCCCGCGCGATCAGCGCCGTCTTCAACGACGGGTCCGTCACGTCGATGTTCGACGGTGCAGCATAGGTCGGAGGGAGCGGGGATGCCAGTGCCCTTCGCGAAAGAATTCCATGCGGCCCTCGGTGGCCCGCCCGATGCGGTCGACCGCCTCTCCGTCTCCGGGACAGGCGACCTGCTCTCCGCCTACCGGGTAACCGACCTCGCCGTCGCGAGCATCGGCGTCGCGGGGCTGGCGGCTGCCGAGCTCGTCGAGTCGGTCACCGGCGAGGCCCGAGAGGTCAGCGTCGACCGCGCGCTCGCGTCGGCCTGGTTCGGCTCGGCTGTCGCGCCCGTCGGCTGGACCCTGCCGTCGGTGTGGGACCCGCTCGCCCGCAACTACCGGGCGAAGAACGGCTGGATCCGCCTCCATACCAACGCGCCCCCGCACCGGGCCGCCGCCCTCACTGTGCTCGGCGCGCTGGCCGACCCGAGCGATGTGCGCCGCGCCGTGAGGCGGTGGGATGCCGTCGAGCTCGAGACCGCGATCGTCGACGCCGGCGGGTGCGCCGCGGTCATGCACTCGCCGCGGGAGTGGCTCGCGCACCCGCAGGGTGCGGCCGTGCAGCGGGAGCCTCTGATCGACTGGCGCGACGGGTCGGCGAGCATCAGGGGCGACCGGCCGGACATCACGCCCGAGCGGCCGCTCGCGGGGCTCCGCGTGCTCGACCTCACCCGCGTGATCGCCGGCCCCGTGGCCACCCGGTTTCTCGCCGGACTCGGCGCAGAGGTGCTGCGGGTCGACCCTCCCGGCTGGAACGAAGCGGCCATCGTGCCGAACATGACGCTCGGCAAGCGTGCCGCACGCCTCGACGCGAGAACGCCCCAGGGGCGCGAGCGCCTGCGCGAGCTCCTCAGCACCGCTGACGTTCTCGTGCACGGCTACCGCGTCGGCGCCCTCGAGGGCCTCGGACTGGATGAGCAGACCCGCCAGTCCGTGCGTCCCGGCCTCATCGACGTGTCACTGAACGCCTACGGCTTCACCGGTCCGTGGGCGGCCAGGCGGGGTTTCGACAGCCTCGTGCAGATGAGCAACGGCATCGCGGATCGCGGCATGGCGTGGGCGGCCGCCGACGACCCGACCCCGCTCCCGGTGCAGGCACTCGACCATGCCACGGGCTACCTGCTCGCCGCGGCGACGCTCAGGGCCGTTGTCCTGCGCCGCGCCGACGGCGTCGGCCGCATCGTGCGCACCTCGCTCGCGCGAGTCGGTGCAGCCCTCGTCGCCGGTGGCGACCTGCCGAGCGACCGCCCGCTCGTCGCAAGGCCCGAGCCGACCGAGCCGCTCCAGACCCCGTGGGGTGAGGCCCGGATGCTGCGATCGCCGCTCGAGATCGCCGGCGTGCCGTTCGCCTTCGAGCAGCCCCCGCGCGAGCTCGGCACCGACGAGGCCCGCTGGGAATGAACCGGCTGGGCCTGAGGCCCTAGGAGCCGATCGTCGGGATGGGCAGGCGCGCCCCGCTGGGGATGATGCCGAGGGAGGCCACGAGCCGGTCGCCGCCGAATCCGCCGACCGAATAGCACTGCCAGCCGACTCCACCCGGGCCGAAGAACTCGAAGCGCGCGGAGGATCCCGTCGCGTCCGGGCGGTCGAACGCGACCCACTGGGCGCAGGACCGGTCGGCGGTGTTCCCGCCAACGGAAAGGATCGTGATGATGCCGGGCAGCACGAGCGCGATAATGCCGATGATCACGATCACCCGCATCGCGAACAGCAGACGCGGACTGCGCAGCGGGCGTCCGTCGCCGGGCTCGTAGCCGGCCAGTTCGGGATGCTCGTCGGTCATGGCAGCCAAGTCTTCCACGAACGGGCTCCCAGAGTGAATCGATGGCCGTCCGTTACCATCAGAATAATGTCCACACTCTCCCCGCAGCCCGCCCAGGCGGCCACGCCGGCTCCACTCGCCCGACACGGGCAGCTGAAGGCCGGTAACACCGCGGCCACGGTGCTCAAGTTTGTGGCCGCCGCCCTCGCCGTTGTGCTCGTCAGCACCGCGAGCATCGCCGCGGTGGCCGTGCACAACATCGCCTCGGCGATCGCGCCCGGCGTGGCGCTTCCCGGCGAGGAGGAGGAGGACGCCCTGACGATTGGCACGGTGGACGGCCCGGTGAACCTCCTGCTCGTCGGCAGCGACAGCGGCGAGGGCAACCTCGCCTACGGGGAGCGTGACGCGACCCTCAACGATGTGACGATGCTTCTGCACATTTCGGCAGACCGTGAACGCGCCACCGTCGTGAGCTTTCCGCGGGACCTGTTCGTCGACATCCCCGAGTGCCCGAACCCGGACGGCGGCAGCTTCCCCGCAGCATCCTCACAAAAGATCAACCAGTCGCTGTCTCGCGGCGGCCTCGCCTGCCCGGTGCTCACCGTAGAGAGCCTCACTGGGCTGGAGATCCCGTACGCCGCGAAGATCGAGTTCGGGGGCGTCATCGAGATGTCCAACGCGGTCGGAGGCGTCGAGGTCTGCGTCGCGAGCCCGATCGACGACCGCAACATCCCTTTCAAGCTGGATGCCGGCACCCACACACTCTCGGGGATCGACGCCCTGCAGTTCCTCCGCACGCGCTACGGAGTCGGCGACGGGAGCGACCTGACGAGGATCAGCAACCAGCAGCAGTTCCTCTCGTCGCTCGTGCGCACGCTCAAGAGTTCGGAGACGCTCTCGAACCCGGTGAAGCTCTACGGCATCGCGAGTGCCGCGTCGAGGAATCTGGAGTTCTCCAACAGCCTGCGCAATGTCGACACCATGGTTGCGATCGCGGGCGCGCTCAAGGACATCCCGCTCGAGGAGGTCGTGTTCGCAAGGTATCCAATCGCCGACGCCACCATCGGCGGGCAGTCCGGCGTTGCGCCGATCGCGGATGCCGCCGATGCACTGTTCGCCGCAATCGCGGCCGACCTGCCTATCGGGCTCACTGGCGGCACCGGCGGCGGCACAGTCGCCGACCCGAATGCTCCCGTGGCGAGCCCAGAGTCCAGCCCCGCGCCGGTCCCCGCAGAGCCCGTGGACCCGAACGCGCCGGCGCCGAGCGGTTCGCCCGCCCCGGAAGCACCGCCGACGCGGGTAGAGCTGCCGGACACGGTTCAGGGAACGACTGCCGACGAGGTCACCTGCAGCGCCGGGCAGACCGCGGGCCGGCCGGGCGGATAGACCCCGTCGCGAACAGTGCGATCGACGGGCCGCCGTGAGGCGGCCCGTCGCCGTCTAGTGCGAGCTGCCCTCTGACTCGACCTCGGAACGGTCGCCACTCCACAGCGTGTGGAAGGTGCCCTCCTTGTCGACGCGCTTGTAGGTGTGCGCACCGAAGAAGTCGCGCTGGCCCTGCACGAGGGCGGCGGGCAGGCGCGGCGCGCGCAGGCTGTCGTAGTAGGCGAGCGACGAGGAGAACGCCGGGGTCGGGATGCCGGCGAGCGCGGATCCCGCGACGACGCGGCGCCAGGAGTCCTGCGTTCCGGCGACGGCCGCGGTGAAGTACGGTGCCGTGACGAGGGAGACCAGGCCCGGGTTCTCGGCGTAGGCCTCGGTGATGCGGTTCAGGAATACCGCGCGGATGATGCATCCGCCGCGCCAGATCTTCGCGACCTCGCCCTTCTTGATGTCCCAGCCGTACTGCTCGGCGCCCGCGACGATCGCATCGAAGCCCTGGCTGTAGGCGATGATCTTCGATGCGTACAGGGCGCGGCGCACGTCTTCGATGAAGGCGTCCTTGTCGTCGACGGCCCACGGGGTGGTCGGGCCGGGGAGGTCGGATGCCGCGGCGCGCTGGGCGGGCTTTGACGACACGGCGCGGGCGAAGACGGCCTCGGCGATGCCGGAGACGGGAACGCCGAGGTCGAGGGCCGTCTGCACGGTCCAGACGCCGGTGCCCTTCGACCCGGCCTGATCGAGCACGATGTCGACGAACGGCTTGCCGGTCGAGGCATCCACCTGAGCAAGCACCTCCGCGGTGATCTCGATCAGGTACGACTCGAGCTCGCCCGTGTTCCACTCGGTGAAGACGGCGGCGATCTCGGCGGGGGAGAGGCCCGCAGCGGTGCGCAGCAGGTCGTAGGCCTCGGCGATGAGCTGCATGTCGGCGTATTCGATGCCGTTGTGGATCATCTTGACGAAGTGGCCGGCGCCGTCGGTGCCGATGTGGGTCACGCACGGCTCGCCGTCGACGACCGCGGCGATGGAGGAGAGGATGGGGCCGAGGGTCTTGTACGCCTCGACGGATCCGCCGGGCATGATCGAGGGTCCGAGCAGCGCGCCCTCCTCGCCGCCGGAGATGCCGGCGCCGACGAAGTTGATGCCGGTCTCACGCACGGCCTTCTCGCGGCGGATGGTGTCGGTGAACAGGGCGTTGCCGCCGTCGACGATGATGTCGCCGGGCTCGAAGGCCGCGGTGAGCTGCTCGATCACGGCATCCGTTCCCTTGCCCGCCTGCACCATGATGATCGCGGTTCGCGGCTTCTGGAGCGACGCGGCGAAGTCGGCGATCGACTTCGAGGCGACGAAGCCGGCCTCGGGGTGCTCGCTCGTGAGCAGGTCGGTGCGCTCGGGGGAGCGGTTGTAGACGGCAACGGTGTTGCCCTCGCGGCTGGCGAGGTTGCGGGCGAGGTTGGAGCCCATCACCGCCAGGCCGACCACTCCGATGTTTGCCGTGGCGTGCTGTGTTTCGGCCATGAATTTCTCCTCAGTGGGGTGCGGGCGGGGTTGGGTTGATGATCGCTCAGGCTGTGTGCCGTGGCGGCGAAGGCGGCGGGATGCTGCGGTGCGGGCGCCCTGAGCGCCCGACCAGTTGCATCTAGGTCCACGCTAGCAAATCGGGCATGTCGCGGGCGTCACGTGACGCCGCGCGGTCTGTGAGGTCACCGGGTCAGAGGGCGTGGGAGCGTCGATTCGGTAATCTGACCCAGGGCGCTGTCGGCTCCTCGCAGTGTTCGGGAAAGGCAGGGCCGTGAGCGAGAAGGATCCGCCCGTCGTCGTCATGGGAGTGGCGGGCTGTGGCAAGTCCACCGTCGGTCGGGACATCGCGCTCGCGCTCCGACGGGGGTTCATCGATGCCGACGCTCTGCATCCGCTCGCGAACAAGGCGAAGATGGCCGCGGGGCATCCGCTTGATGACGAGGACAGGTGGCCCTGGCTCGACGTGGTCGGCGATGCCCTCGCGCGTTGTGACGAGAATGGGGTGCCTCCCGTCGTCGCGTGCTCGGCACTCAAGCGGGTACACCGGGATCGACTGCGGGCAAAAGCACCGGGCACGGTTTTCGTGTTGCTGCACGGATCGCGCGAGCTGCTGCAGTCGCGCATCGGGCCGCGGGCGCACGAGTTCATGCCCGCGACGCTGCTCGACTCGCAGCTGGCCACGCTCGAGACGCTCGAGAGTGACGAGGCCGGCGTCGTCGTCCACATCGCGCCGCCGCCGCTCGAGGTCACGGCGAACGCGTTGGCGGGAATCCGGCGGGTCTGACGCGGTCGCTGCGCGACCCGCTCAACCGGCCGATGTTTCGCGTGCCTGATCCCACAATTCACCGAGCTCGTCGATAGTGCGGGCCATGATGCCGAGCATGGCGGTGCCCGCGGCGTCCGGATTGCCGCTTTGGATGGCGTTGGCGACATCCACGTGCAACTGCAGTGCCTCGTCGTGCGGGAACTTCGGCATGAGCCCGTAGTGGGTGCGCCCGGTGAGTACCTCGGAGACGAGACTGTTGAGCCGCGAGAACATCTCGTTGCCGCTCATTTGCATGACGAGCGCGTGGAACTCGATGTCGATCTCGAGAAACTGTTCCTGGTTTCCGCTGCGCCCGGCGGCCCACAGTCGCCCGGCGAGGCCCATGAGGTCGCTGGCCTGACTGAGTTCCCCGCGCGTCGCTGCGAGTTTCGCCGCCTGCGGCTCGATCGCCGTGCGCAGCTCGTTGAGTGAGCGGAGCTGGTCGATCCGCCCCTGGCCGGCGAGCCGCCACCGGATGACGCTGAGGTCGTAGACGTTCCATTCGCTCATCGGCAGGATGCGGTTTCCCACCTTGCGCTTGGATGTGACCATTCCCATCGCCTCAAGCGCGCGCAGGCTCTCCCGGATCACGGATCGCGACACCTGGTAGCGGTTCTCGAGCTCCTCGGCGGTGAAGGTCATTCCCGCCGGCATCCGCCCCTCGCAAATCGCCTGACCCAATTCGTCGAGAATCTGGTTGTGCAGGCCCGGTGCCTCGTGGGTTCGAGCCGCCACGAATCCCGGTCGTGCCGGGGGTGGGGCGTCGTCGGACGAGGAATTCACAAACTGATCATATCCATGAGAGTGATCGAGTTGCACAAATCTGATTTATTGGTTTAGTCTCTCGCACTAAGGCAGATGTAACGATGCATGTGTCGGGGTCGCGTGACGATGCGCTGGCTCGGGAAAAGAGGGGACAACGTGAGACGACACAATGTTTTGCGAGTCGCCGGGATCACCACAGCAGCGGTGTTGGCTATGGGAACTCTGGCGGCATGCACAGGCACCGCGGATGAGGCAGGCGGCGAGGCGGGTTCCAAAGTCCTCAACGTCACCCTTGCAAACCACGTGTGGACGGACGCGATCAAGGAGTCGCTTCCGGACTTCGAGGAGCAGACCGGCATCAAGGTCAATCTCACCCAACTCGGTGAAGACCAGCTCTCAGACCAATACAACGTGAAGCTCAACGCCGGCACCAACGAGATCGACGTGATGATGTACCGCCCGCTGCAGGAGGGCAAGCTGTTCGCGCAGAACAAGTGGATCGCGGACATCACCGACCGTGTCACCGGCGCCGAGGACTGGAACTGGGACGACTTCCAGGAAGGTCCCGTCGAATCGACGACGGTCGACGACGCCGTAGTCGGCGTGCCGATCATCACCGAGCGTGAGGTGCTCTACTACCGCACCGACCTGCTCGAGGCCGCCGGTCTCGAGGTGCCGACGACGCTCGAGGAGCTCGAAGCCGCAGCGGCGCAAATCTCCGAAGAGAACCCCGGCATCGCCGGCTTCGTCGCGCGAACCGCCGCCTCGGCCGCCGTCACGCAGTTCAGCAGCTTCCTTTACAGCGAGGGCGGCCGTTGGATCGACGAGGACGGCAACGCGAACCTCGACACCCCGGAGGCGAAGTCGGCCTACGAGCTGTACGGAACGCTCATTCGCGAGTACGGACCGGAGAACGTGTCGACCGACATGAGCTGGCCCGAGGCGATGGCCATCTTCACGCAGGGCAACGCCGCGTTCTACACGGAAGCGGACAGCCTCTACAAGAACGCGACCGACCCGGCACTCTCCACCGTGTCCGACAAGGTCGGCTTCGCACCGTTCCCCGCAGGCGACGACGGCGCCAACCCGTACAACGTGCCATCGTGGGCGCTCGGAATCGCTGAAGAGTCGGAGAACTCCGAGAACGCGTGGGAGTTCATCCAGTGGGCGACCAGCCAGGAGAAGATGCTCGAGATCCAGCAGGCCGGCGTGCCCGGATCCCGCGTGTCGGTCTGGGAGGACCCCTCGGCCACCGAGGACTACCCGGCCGACCTCGTCGAAGCGATCAATGCGAGCTTCGACGGAGGCATCGGCTTCGACCGACCGCTCGTGATCTCAGTCGCCAAGGCGCGTGAGATCGTCGGACTGCCGATCGTCGTGTCCATCACCGGCGGCGACGTCGACGCGGCCATCTCGGAAGCGCAGGACAAGTTCCAGGAGTTCCTGGACGAGGAGGAGTAACACCACTCCGCGACGGGCCGCCAGTCTCTGGCCGGCGGCCCGTCGCACCGTGAGCAATTCCGCAACTACGACGCCCGGCCCCGACTCCCGGTGGCACGGCGGAAAGAGGTAACTGGTGAGCGTTGTCGCTAACCGCAAGAGCAGCTCGGCGAGCACGGGCGCTCCTGAGAACGGCCGCCCGAAACGGGGCGCGTGGGATTCCTTCTCGCACTGGGCGAACAAGCACCGCAAGTGGGTGCTCGCCGCCCCGGCGATGATCTTCACCGCACTGCTCATCGCGTTCCCGCTCGGCTGGACGCTATATCTGAGCCTCACGGATTCCTCCGGCTCCGTGCGCGCCGATTCCGAGTTCATCGGCCTCGAGAACTACGGCGAGGTCTTGACCGACTTCGACCGCTTCTGGCCCGCGGTCGGACGCACCGTGTACTTCACCGGCGGCGCCCTCGCTTTCGAGATGGCGCTCGGCATGGCCATTGCCCTGCTGCTGTGGCGCCCGTTTCGCGGCGAGAAGTGGGTGCGCGTCGCGATCCTGCTGCCGCTGGTCGCCACTCCTGTCGCGGTGGGCATGATGTGGAGCCTCATCCTCGACCCCAATATCGGCTTCGCCAACCAGGCGCTCTCCTGGTTCAACATCCCCGCGCAACCCTGGCTCGCCGGACGGGATACCGCCCTCACCACCCTGATGTTCGTCGACATCTGGCAGTGGACGCCGATGGTCGTGCTCATCCTGCTCGCCGGGCTGACCTCGCTGTCCGACGAACCGGATGAGGCGGCTCGCGTCGACGGCGCGAACGCCTGGCAGCGCTTCTGGTATGTCACATTCCCGCTCGTCATGCCCGTGTTCATCACAGCGATCCTGCTTCGCGGCATCGACGCCCTGAAGACCTTCGACATCCTCTACGCCACGAAGGGCAAGGGGGGCGGGTCATTCAACGAGGTCGAGACCCTCAACGTCTACGCCTACGGCTTGAGCTTCGACTACAACGAATACGGGATGTCCTCCGCCGTGCTGATCCTCTTCTTCATGATGATCGTCGGCTGTATCTGGCTCCTGACCGCTCGCAAGAAGAGGAGCAACCGATGAGTACCGTCGCAAACAAGGAAGCCGCGGTGCCCGCCGGCGCGCGGCTGCCCATGTCGTTCACTAAGCGCCCGAAGCATCCGGCCACCCGCACCTACGGCATCTTCCGCGTGGTCGCGCTGGTGGTGATCGTGCTGACCTTCCTCGCGCCGCTCGTCTGGATGGTGCTGTCCTCGCTCAAGACCACCGTCGACATCTACAACCCTGCCGCCGCATTCGTCTTCTCCCCGACACTCCAGAACTACGAGACGGTGTTCGGCCAGGCCTCCTATCTGCAGTACATCTTCAACAGCTTCTGGATCGGGGTCTGGGCCACTGTGCTGTCGATGATCCTGGGCGTGCCCGCCGCCTACTCGATGAGCCGCTTCGTGATGAAGAAGTCGGCGGCGCTCGTGCTCATGGCCCGCATCATCCCCGGCGTCAGCCTGCTCGTGCCGTGGTACTTCGTCTTCTCGAACCTCGGGCTCGTCGGCGGCTACGGGGTACTGATCCTGTCGCACATGTTCGTGCTGCTGCCGCTGTTCGTCTACATCATGATCTCGTTCTTCGACTCGCTGCCGCTGGAGCTCGAGGAGCAGGGACAGGTCGACGGGCTCACCCCGATCGGCGCGTTCCTGCGGATCGCCCTGCCGCTGTCGGTTCCAGGCGTCGCGACGGCGAGCATCCTGTCGTTCATTTTCTCCTGGAACAACTTCATGTTCGCCCTGGTGCTGTCGGGCTCGAGCACGAAGACGCTCCCGGTCGCGATCTTCGACTTCGTCGCCTATGCGAGCATCGACTGGGGCGGATTGATGGCGGCCGCCGTGGTCATCACGGTGCCGATCATGGTGATCGCGCTGTTCACGCAGAAGTACATCGTCTCCGGCCTCACCGCCGGAGCGACGAAGGGCTAGGGCGTGAGCAGCACGATTCCGCCCATCGTCGTGATGGGCGTGCAGGGCTCCGGCAAGTCGACCATCGGGTCGCTGCTCGCGCAGCGGCTCGGGGTCGCCTTCCTCGACGGCGACACCCTGCACTCCGACGACAACGTCGCGTCGATGGCCGCCGGCAAGGCGCTGACCGACGAACTGCGGATGCCGTGGCTGCATGATGTGGGCCGCGCGCTCGCCGACGGGGAAGGCGGCATCGTCGTCGCCTGTTCCGCGCTCAAACGCGGCTACCGCGACCTGCTCCGCGAGCATGCGCCCGCTTTGTTCGTCGTCGACCCGGAAGGGTCGATGGAGCTCGTGGCCGCCCGCATCTCCGCCCGGCAGCACGAGTACATGCCGCCAGCGCTGCTGCAGTCCCAGTACGACACGCTCGAGCCGCTCGAGGCCGACGAGCGTGGTGTCATCGTCGACATCGCTCACGCCCCGGCCGTGCTCATCGACAACATCGTGGAAGCGCTGTCGCATCCGGCAGGCGCAGGAAGGGCATCCGTTGCTCATTAGAACTGTCGAGACCTTCGCCGTCGCGCCCCGTTGGCTGTTCGTGCGCATCGAGACCGACGCGGGAATCGTCGGCTGGGGCGAGGGGTCGCTCGAGGGCAACTCCGACATCGTGCGAACCGCGATCGAGCAGTTCGCCGGCTACCTCGTTGGCCGCGATCCGTCCCGCATCGAGGACCACTGGCAGGTGCTCACCAAGGGCGGCTTCTACCGCGGCGGGCCGGTGTTCGCGAGCGCCGTCTCCGGCATCGACCAGGCCCTCTGGGACATCGCGGGCAAGAGCCTCGGCGTTCCCGTGCACCGTCTGCTCGGCGGCCACGTGCGCGACCGAATCCGGGCGTACGGCTGGGTCGGCGGTGACGACCCGAATGAGATCGGCGACCACATCGCCGAGCAACTCGCGGTCGGCCTCACCGCAGTGAAGATGAACGCGAGCGGACGGATGAGCCGGCTCGGCAGCGCAGGGGAGCTCGACCGGGTCGTGCAGCGGGTCGCCGCCGCGCGCGAGGTTCTCGGTCCCGACCGCGACGTCGCGGTCGACTTCCACGGGAGGTTCACCCTTGCGAATGCGCGCCGCGTCGCGCCGCTGCTCGAGGAGTTCCACCCGTTCTTTCTCGAAGAGCCCGTGGTGCCGGAGAACTCGCACCTCATCGGCGACCTCGCCCGAGCCACCAGCATCCCGGTCGCCACAGGCGAGCGCCTCTACAACCGGCAGGACTTCCTCCCGGTGCTGCAGGCCGGCATCGCGGTGGCCCAGCCCGACCTCTCACACGCGGGCGGCATCTCCGAGGTGCGCCGCATCGCCGCGATGGCCGAGGTGTACGACGTGCAGCTCGCCCCGCACTGCCCGCTCGGCCCGATCGCCCTTGCCGCCTGCCTGCAGGTGGGATTCGCGACGCCCAACTTCCTGATTCAGGAGCAGAGCATCGGCATCCACTACAACAAGGGGGCAGAGGTGCTCGACTATGTCGTCGACACCGAGCCGCTCAAATTCGTCGACGGGAACTTCGAGCTTCTTACAGGGCCAGGGCTCGGCATCACCGTCGATGAGGGAGCGGTGCGGGAGGCCGACCGCCTGGGCAACAGCTGGCGCACGCCCGTCTGGCGCCACCCCGACGGCTCATTCGCAGAATGGTAGGGAGCAGCATGCCCACTGAATTTGTTGACCGGCTCACGGCAACCCGGATGATGGCCATCATCCGTGGAGAGGATGCCGATGCCTCGGTCGCCGCGGCGCTCGCGCTCCTGGACGAGGGCTTCCACCTGCTCGAGATCTCGCTCAACACCGCGAACGCCCTCGAGGTCATCGCGCGGGTCGTGCATGAGGCGCCGGAGGGCGCACGGATCGGCGCCGGAACCGTGCTGACCATCGACGATGTGAAGCGGGTCCGCGACGCGGGGGGATCGTTCGCGGTCACGCCCGCCGTTGCGCCGAGTGTCGCCGAGTCGGCGCGCCTCGGCCTCCCGGTCATCGCTGGCGCGCTCACCCCGACCGAGTGCGTGAGCGCGATGGCGCAGGGTGCGGTGGCGATCAAGCTGTTCCCCGCGTCGATCGGCGGTCCGCCTTACCTCAAGGCTCTGCGGGACCCGCTGCCGGGAATTCCCTTCGTCGCCGTCGGCGGGGTCGGAGTGAAGCAGATGGTCGAGTACTTCGAGGTCGGGGCCATCGCCGTCGGACTCGGGAGTCCGCTTCTCGGCGATGCCGCGGCCGGCGGGAGACTGACCGAGCTCCGCGACCGGGCGCGGCGCTTTCGCGAGGCGGCCGAGCCCTGGGTCGAGGGCTGATCGTGCCGGGCATCGATGTCGTCACCTTCGGCGAGACCATGGGGTCGCTGCGTTCTGCCGGGCTGATTCGCCTCGGCGGCGCGATGTCGATGACGCTTGGCGGCGCGGAGTCCAACGTCGCGATCGGCCTTGCCCGCCTCGGGCATAGCGTGTGCTGGGCCGGGCGGCTCGGGGCGGATGAGGTCGGCGAGTTCGCCCTCCGGACCCTCCGCGCCGAGGCGGTGGACACACGCCTCGTCGCCCGCGACTCCGACCGGCCCACCGGCCTCCTCCTGATCGAGAAGAGGATCGCGGACATTTCGCGTGTCGCGTACTACCGCGCCGGGTCGGCCGGGTCGGCTCTGGATGCCGGTGATCTGAGACACCTCTTCGACCAGACCCCGTCGGTGATGCACGTGACCGGAATCACGCCCGCGCTGTCACCGACCGCGGCGGCGGCGACGCTCTGGGCCGTCGACGCGGCACGTGACCGGGGGATTTCCGTGTCGTTCGACGTCAATTACCGCGCGAGGCTGTGGGGAAGGGACGCCGCCGCCGGCGTCCTCGCGACGATCGCACGCAAGGCGCAGCTCGTGTTCGCCTCCGACGATGAGCTGTCGCTCGTCGCGACGAGGGGCGAACCTGCTGCGGTGGCCGAGCTCGTCAATGCCGGTGTCGCCGAGGTTGTCGTGAAGCGCGGAGCGCTCGGCGCAACCGCGTGGATGGCAGGCGTCGAGGCATCCGTTCCGGCGCACGTCGTGCCGGTTGTCGACACGATCGGTGCGGGCGATGCGTTCACAGCCGGCTATCTCTCCGCGCGGCTCGACGGCCTCGGCCTCGAGCAACGTCTCGAACGAGGTGCGGTGCTCGGTGCCTTCGCCGTGAGCGCCGCCGGCGATTGGGAGTCGCTCCCCACCCGGGATGAGCTCGCGTTGCTCGACGGGGCCGCCGGTTCCACCATCCGCTAGACCGAACTAGCACCGAAAAGGACACGACATGAAGATCGTCAAGGCCGAAGTAATCGTCACCAGTCCGGACCGCAACTTCGTGACACTGAAGATCACGACGGCAGACGGGATCACCGGCCTCGGCGATGCGACTCTCAATGGCCGCGAACTCGCCGTCGTGGCGTACCTCAAGGAGCATGTCGCTCCGCTGCTGATCGGGCGCGACGCCCACAACATCGAAGACACCTGGCAGTTCTTGTACCGGAGTGCCTATTGGCGTCGTGGTCCGGTGACCATGGCGGCCATCGCCGCCGTCGACGTTGCCCTGTGGGACATCAAGGCGAAGGCGGCCGGGATGCCGCTGTACCAGCTGCTCGGCGGGGCGTCGCGGACGGGCCTGCTGGCGTATGGGCACGCGTCGGGCAAGTCGAACGATGAGCTGTTCGACAGCGTGCGCGAGCACCAGGAGAAGGGCTACAAGGCGATCCGTGTGCAGACGGGGGTGCCAGGGCTGAAGTCGATCTACGGGATCGCGTCGAATGCTACGTTCGAGGCCAACACCGGTGTGCGCTATGACCACGAGCCGGCCCAGCGGGGCGCCTTCCCGGCCGAGGAGGACTGGGACACGCGAAGCTACCTGCGGCACGTTCCCACGGTCTTCGAGGCGGTACGGAACGAGTTCGGTCCCGAGGTTCCATTGCTGCATGACGGGCACCACCGGATGACACCGATCCAGGCGGCGCAGCTGGGCAAGTCGCTGGAGCCGTACGACCTGTTCTGGCTCGAGGACTGCACCCCGGCGGAGAACCCCGAGGCGCTGCGGCTTGTGCGCCAGCACACCACCACGCCACTCGCCATCGGCGAGATCTTCAACACGGTCTGGGACTACCAGCAGATCATCCGCGAGCAGCTCATCGACTACGTGCGCAGCGCCGTCACCCACACCGGCGGCATCACCCACCTGCGCAAGGTGCTCGACTATGCCGCGCAATACCAGATCAAGTCGGGCATGCACGGACCAACGGACATCTCGCCGGTCGGCATGGCCGCGGCGATGCACCTCGGGATGGCGATCCACAACTTCGGCATCCAGGAGTACATGGCGCACGGAGAGAGGACGAACCAGGTCTTCGAGCAGTCGTTCACCTGGAACGACGGCATGCTCCACCCGGGCGACAAACCGGGTCTGGGCGTCGAGCTCAATCTCGACGAGGCCGGAAAGTACCCGTACGAGACGGCGTACCTGCCCTACAACCGTCTTGCCGACGGCACGGTCCACGACTGGTGAGTGCCGCGGGTTGAGCAGCGCGACCTGCTCAGCGGGCGGTCGCAGCATCCGGCAACTCGGCTAGCATCGTCACCCATGACCAACCCTGTCGTCGTCACCGCCGTTTTCGTCCCCGCCGCCGGCCAGCACGATGCTGTCGTCGCCGCGCTGTCGCCGGCGATTGCCGCCGTGCATGCGGAGCCCGGATGCCTGCTGTATGCCATCCATGACGCGCCGGACGGCTCGATCGTCATGGTCGAAAAATGGGAGTCGGCAGAGCTTCTCGATGCGCACGGGACCGGTGACGCCGTCGCCCACCTCAGCGCGTCGCTCGCCGGAATGCTCGAGCGGCCCGTCGCGGTGACCCGCCTGGCTCCGATTCCCGCGGGCACGGCCGAGCAGGGGCAGCTGTAGCGCGATGTGACGTGGGTGTCGACTCCCATGCTGGGTCCGAGGCCGCGGGGCGTGTAAGCTTCAGGCTGTACTTCGGCGAGGGATCGCTGTCGCGTGTCGGGAAACCCGCCGCGCACGGCATCCGTAATCGACGCGGTGGTTGGGCACAGCCTTTGCAGGCACACGTCTTTCCTCACGCTGACATGCGTTCGAGTTGACCGCCCCCTCTGGGGCACAGATCGTGGGCCCACGCCTGCACAGGAGAAAACAATGGCTGAGAAGCAAATCGACACCACCATCGTCGCCGACGTGCGCGAATCGTTCGGCAAGGGCGCGGCCCGCAAGTTGCGCGTGCTGGGCAAGATCCCGGCCGTCGTCTACGGACACGGCACCGAGCCGCAGCACCTCGCGCTTCCCGGCCACCAGGTCGCCCTGCTGCTGCGCAAGAAGAACGCCGTGCTCGAGCTCAAGATCAACGGCAAGACCCAGCTCGCACTCGTCAAGGATGTGCAGAAGGACCCGGTCAAGGCGATCATCGAGCACATCGACCTCATCGTCATCCGCAAGGGCGAGAAGGTAACTGTCGACATCCCCGTGCACGTCGAGGGCGAGTCCTACCCGGGCACGATCGCGAACCTCGAGTCGACCACGATCTCGGTCGAGGCCGAGGCGACCCACATCCCTGAGCGCGTCACCGTCAACATCGACGGTTTCGAGGACGGCACCCAGATCCACGCCAAGGACCTCGAACTGCCCACCGGCTCGACCCTCATCACCGACCCCGAGACGCTCGTCGTCAACATCGTCATCCCGGCCGAGGTCGACCTCGGCGAGGAAGCGGAAGTTGAAGAGGCCGAAGGCGTTGAGGCTGCCGAGGGCGCCGAGCCCACCGAGGCTGCGGAGTAGTCACGGCCCTCTTCAGGCGGTCTGAGCCACTGGACAACGCCCAGTGGCTCGTAGTCGGGCTCGGTAACCCCGGGCCCGACTACGCCGCCAACCGTCACAACGTGGGACAGATGGCGCTCGCGGAACTCGCCCACCGGGCATCCGCGACGTTCAAGAACCACAAGGCGGGTGCGGCGGTCGCCGAGGGGCGTACGGCTCCCGGCGCCCCGCGGCTGATTCTCGCCAAGCCGAATAGCTTCATGAATACCTCAGGCGGGCCTGTCGCGGGCCTGCTGCGGTTTTACAAGATCGACCCGTCCAGGCTCATTGTGCTGCATGACGAGCTCGACATCCCTTTCGACAGCGTGCGCCTCAAGCTAGGTGGTGGCCACGGTGGTCACAACGGCCTGCGGGACATTATCGCGGCGATCGGCACCCCGGACTTCATCCGCGTGCGTATCGGGATCGGGCGCCCGCCGGGGCGCCAGCCTGCCGCCGACTTCGTTCTCAAGGACTTCGGTTCGGCCGAGCGGGCACTACTGCCGAATGTGCTCGCGGACGCGACGGATGCTGTGGAGCTGGTCGTCGCCGACGGCCTCGTCGCCGCGCAGCTGAAGTTTCATACCGCGTCCTAGCGGGGTCTCGCTCTCTCTCCGCCTCGTCCTCTCCTGCGCCGAGTTCAATCCGCAACATCGTCACGGCTGAGGCCAAGGTGGGGCTGCTCGGTCGTGAAGGTGGCTGATGCGGAAGGCCATCATCGTCACGCTGTACTACTGTGTGGCGGCCGGTGCGGTCTCGTACCTGTTCATCTACGGCTTCGGCCCCAACCTCGGCACCTTCGCTCTCATCGCCCTGGGGGCGACGTTGGCCCTGACCGTGCGGTGGATGCTGCGCCAGAAGGCAGTGGTGTTCTCGCCGGTTTGCCGTTGGGCGGGTCGCCGTCTTCTCCTCCACAGGCACCTCTCCTCCCCACCCCCTGTGGACAAATACTTATCCCCATCAGCCATTTCCCCTTTCGAAAGTATATTCGAAGTGGGAGAATTGTGGCATGGAACAGCTCCCGAACACGCTCCGCGAGACCGCCGACACGGTCGCCGCGCTCGGGGCGTCCGCGGGGGAGT